>NZ_CP104307.1:3189568-3827482 GCF_025252405.1 Flavobacterium sp. TR2
GAGCTTTATGCGGGCAAAGATTCTAAAAATGACATCTGGATGTTGGGAGACGAATTGTACAAACACGGAAGTTTAAGAAGTATGGCCAATCCAAAAGCGGCTGGTCAGCCAGATACATATGGAGGAGAATTTTGGACAAATCCTGCCAATACTAGTGTTGACAATGGAGGTGTTCACCAAAACAGCGGTATTACCAATTACTGGTACTATCTTTTAGTTGAGGGTGGATCAGGAGTGAATGATTTGAATAATAGCTACAGCGTAAAAGCTATTGGTCTGGAGAAAGCAGAAAAAATTGCTTATACGACACTTACCGAATATTTATCGCCTTCTTCAAATTTCATGGCAATGCGTCAGGCAAGTTTGTTGGCGACAGAAGATTTATACGGTTTAGGTTCTGAAGAATACAAGCAAGTAACCAATGCTTGGTATGCTATTGGCGTAGGACCGGCTTATGGAGAAAGACAAATCCTTTTGGTTTCTGTAGAGAATCCATCGGTTCCATGCGGGCCATTAAAAGGAGAAGAGCCTTTTTACGTGAAAATTAAAAATACCGGCACTACAGTAATTAAAGCCAATGAGAATTTAAATTTCAAACTAAGAGCAATGGCAAGCGCTCTAGGAAAATTAATCACTTTTTATACTTATGACGGAAAAGTTGCTTTTGGCAAAGATTTAAATCCAGGTGAAGAAACTATTTTACCGCTAAAAAGTAATATTCCATATCAAGGAAACGGTGCTACAAACTATGTGGAAGTAAAAGTAGATTTAAATCCTATCGTAGAATTTGGAGCAAAAGAAGGCTATACCTTTATTTCGACCCTTGTTGTTCCTGCGGCGCAAAAAGATTACGATCTTAGAGCAACCGCATTGAGTATGCCTAACTATACAGGAGGCGTGCTTCCTTCAAACTATCAGTCATCGATGACAATTTTTAATTTAGGTTGTGCTGCTATTCCGGCAGGAACGGTACTTAAAGTTGGATATGCTAATACAGCTGTCGGAAGTACAACCGTTTGGAAAGACGTTACGCTTGCAGCAGATTTTAAAGGAAACTCAGAAATGACAGTTGTTTTTGATAATACTTTCGATCTATCTGCGCCTGGTCTGCATACTTACGAAGGATTTGTAACATTGGCTCAGGATCCAATTACCACAAATAACAGTATTATAAATGCTGCGTATAACGGTATTATTGCACAGTTTCCATACTCTGAGGGGTTTGAAAGAACCGCTGGCGGATGGAATACAAAAGCATTGGCTGGAAATCAGAAGTTTTTATTCCAAAATTACCCTGCATCATTTAGAACCGTTAAATCGCAATATATGTGGGGAATGGTAGATTTTAAAACCACAGAAAGAATGGGACTTAACTCTGATTTTGTTCTAGAATCTCCAATTTTTGACTTTACAAATGTGGTTTCTCCTTATGTGGAGTTTGATTTGTATTATCTGCTTCATACAGGATACGACGGATTGGTAGTTGAATATTCTGAAGATAAAGGACAAAACTGGAAAAAAATTGAAACTGTAAATTATCCAGAAACCAAACATTTAAGCGACTTATTTGATGGAGGATGGTTTACGGGGGTAAATAATAATCTGAAAAAAGATCCTTATCAGATACGTTTAAATGAGCTTGCTGGCAAAAAAGCGGCAATTCGTTTTCGTGTAAAATCGGATGATTATTATGACGGATTTTTAGGAGGTTTTATAGACAATATTTTAGTAAGCGATGCTCCTTATGACTTAGAAGTTCTTTCGGCAAAATTAGATGCTGGTAAATGTGAGGTCAATAAAAACAATGTTACCATTAGCGCAAAAATCACAAATAATTTTGCAACAAGCAATCAGGTAGTCAATGTTACCACTAAAGTTCTTGATGCCGCAAAAAAAGAGGTTTTCTCAAAAATAGAAAAAACGACTTTAAACTTTACAAGATTTAAAGATACCATAACCTATTCAGTTCCAAATGTTAGTTTAGAAAGTGTTGGAGAGCATACCATTACGGTGACTGTTTTTCCTGAAGACATGGCAAAAGATGTTAAACAAGCAAATAATGCCGTAACGCTTACTTATGACAACTGGAATAATGAAGACATGAAAGTTTCTGTTCTTCCTTATAAGATGGATTTTGAAGATGCTTCTAAATACAAAGGATGGAGAACAGCTGAGAACAAAGGTTCTGCGGGCTGGAAACACGGATTGCGTCCAGATTTGGGCTCGCCAGGATGGTTTATTGCAGATCATACCAAATTTATGGCAAGCAATGACGACAAATGCAATTGCGATGCGTCAAATGATATGCTGGTTTCTCCAGTATTTGATTTGACAAACTACAAAACGGCACACTTAACTTTTGATGGTTTTGGAGATTCTCAACAGCTTTCTGACGGATATGTAAAAGTAAGTACAGACGGTGGAGAAACATGGAAAGAAGTGTTTAAAATGCCTTATTATGGCAGCTGGTGGGAATATGGAGTTGATTTGACCGAATATGCAGGAAAATCTTGTGTTATGATCGCATTTCAGCACAATGATAATGGATATTTTGCAAACGGTTTTGCAGTAGATAATATTGAAATTAAAGAGACGAAATCGAATGTAAGATTATCAAACCTGAGTGTTGCAGAAAATGTAAACGAAGATTCGGCTTCGCATGAATTTGTGGTAAGCGCCAGAAATTCTGCATACAAACCGATAAATAAAGTTACAATTGAATACCAGATTTCTCAAAATGGAACTCCTGTTGGTGCTCCAATTGCTTTAGAGAGAAACGATGAAGTATTAGTGGGTCAGACGATTACCTATACAATTGACAATTTGCCGAAATTGCCAGCAGGAAATTATGAAATTGCAATTAAAGCTTTTACAGCCGATGAACCAAAAGATCAGGCAAAGGCAATAACAGGTGTTTTTCAAGTTGTTGCAAAAGCGCCTGAATTAAATCTGGAAAGTTTTTCAGATGTAACAGCTGGATCATTATTAGGAGCAAAAGGATTTGTCTCAAGTCTAAGTGACGATAATTATCCTTGGAGAATTGTAACAACTCCAGATAATGCGAACTTAACAGTTCCTAAAAAAGATCATACAGGCGATACATCTGCGAAAATGCTGTATAGCCAATTAGAAAATTTATCTTATTATGGAGAATTGATTTCGCCAATGTACAAATTGTCTGAAAACGCTTCTGCTGTAGAGTTTTATTATGCAATGCAGAGCAATGTAAATGATATTTTGCTTGTAGATATTAAAGCTGCTGGAGGCGAGTGGACAGAACTTTGGAGAAGAAACAAAGAAGGCAGCTACATAGATACAGAATGGAAGAGAGCAGCATTGAATATCAGTAAATATAGAGGAAAGCTGGTAATGTTCCGTTTTAGACACGCAAAAGCTGCCGGATATTCTTATATGGTTTTAGACGATTTAAAAATCTTTAATGATGCCGTTACAGATGTTGCCATGCAGGTTTTATCTCCAAAAGATATTTGCGGCAGTCAGGAATATAAAGTGAAACTGACGAATGAAGGCCAGAATGCGATCAAAGAAAATTCAATTCAGGTGCAAGTGCAGTATATGAATACCTCTGAGACTATTTCTGAGACTGTTGAAGCTGGAATTCCGGTTGGCGAAAGTATTGAATATACCTTCAAAAAACAGCCGAAATTAGACGGAATGGGCGATTCGCATATCTTCAATTTCACAGCCAAAGTAGAAGGTGATATTATTGACCAAAACAATATCATTGAAAACTATAACTATCAAGGAGTTTCAGGTGATTTTAAATTATTTGACAATGCGTCAATTCATGGTTATGCTGGAAAAAGCGTCTACATCAATGCTGAATCTAACTTATTGACGAAAGAATTAGACGCAGTTTCATACAAATGGAATACGGGAGAAGCAACAAACGCTATTGAAGTGACCAAACCTGGAGATTATATCGTAACCGCAGTGCTCGAAAACGGATGTACTCTGACAGAAAAAGTGACTGTAACATTTGACGCTTTCGAGTCTAACCTGCCAAACGGCGATGTTTGCGGACCAGAAGTAGTTTTAAATCCAGGAAATTATGCTGCTTACGAATGGTTTGACGGTTCAACAGATCCTACTTTCACTACAACAGAAAGCGGTGAGTATTATGTAACTGTTTACAACGAACACGGATTAGGTAAAATTTTCACAGCAACTATTAATGTTCTTGAAAACATCGTTCCTGAAATTCAAGCATTAGGAGGCAATAAAATAACAGCTTCTGCTGATGCTGCAGGTTATCAGTGGTATTTAAACGGAAGAGTTATTCCTAATGCTACCGAAAAAACAGTTGCAACAATTTGGGAAGGAAGCTACAGCCTTCAGACAACAAATGCGCATGGCTGCACAAGTATGTCTGCTCCAATTGATTCTAAAGGTCTCCTTATCGGAAAACTGACGAATTCTTTCAGAGTATTTCCAAATCCTGCTGTCGACAATGTAAACATCTTTTTGGCTGAAAAAGCTGAGGGCGAAGCTCAAATGAAAATTTACTCAATGGAGGGCAGCGCAGTTTGGAGTAAAACCTATACAGCGGTTCCGTCAAGTGTAAATGTAAGCCAGCTGACTACAGGAGTCTACATTTTAGACTGTACAGTTCAAGGTAAAAAGTATACAGCTAAGATTATCAAAAAGTAACAAAATTACAGATAGAAACGGCAGTTCTCGCGTAGAACTGCCCTTCTTAAAAACAAATCAATACAATGAAAAAATCAAAGCTAATAATCTGTGCATTGCTAATGTGTGCAGGTGCAATGGCCCAAACCGAAAAGGTTAAACTGGGAGTAAAAGCAGGTTTAAATATCTCAAGCCTAACATTTGATGAAAATGAATTGAAGTCATCTGATAAAACAGGATTTGCAGCAGGTCTGATGGCAGAAATTCCTGTAGCAAAAAACTTCTCGGTGCAGCCAGAATTATTGTACAGCCAGCAGGGAATGAAAATCTCGTATTCGGATCCAGACGTTCAGAATTCGCATTATAAAAGCACCATCAAATTAAATTATTTGAATATTCCTGTAATGCTGAAATACTATGTAGTAAAAGGACTTAGCGTTCAGGCAGGACCTCAGGTTGGAATTTTATTAAAAGCAAACAATGAATATCAGGACAACTTTTTAGGCTATGATAATCGCGAAAATTTAGATTTAAAAGATTACGCCAATGGAGTAGATGCATCTGTAAATTTTGGCTTAGGCTATCAGTTTAAAGACAAGTTTTATGCCGATGTAAGATATAATGCTTCTTATACAAATGTGTTTAAAGATGTAACGGCAAACACAAATTACATTATCAACAGTGATATGAAGAATAAAGTTTTTCAAATAACAATCGGTTATTTTTTTAAATAGAGTTAGTAACCTTCATAACTGTTTAAAACCACTCTTTTCTAGGAGTGGTTTTTTGTTTTTAGAATAATTAATAAGTCCTAAATAATTGCAATGGATAGGTCTTATTTTCCAAAAAAACAGATTCTAATTTGCAGACACCATACCTGCGTCATATATTTGCGCCTGATTTTGGTCTGTTTTTTCAATTCAGAAAAAGCAGTTAAAAGGGAATCAGGTGTAAATCCTGAACAGACCCGCTACTGTAAGTTCTACACAAAGTCTTTAAACATTACTAATGCCATTGTTCCGTTTTTGGAGTGAGAAGGCCGTTTAAAGATAGAATAAGTCAGGAGACCTGCCACGATCACATAGTTTAAGACTTTCGTGGTATGAAGTTGATGACAAGATAATAACCTGCTATTGCGTAGTGGGATTACTACTGTTGTATAATTACTGCATCACACAAAGTTTATTTAATTAAATCGTGATGTATAATTGTAGAAAAACGCTTTTAGCCGCTTTTATTGTATTGATTCCTTTTTTGCTTCATTCTCAAGCAGTGACCGATAGTTCGCGGGTTTTAAAAGAAGTCGTTTTAAAAGGAAAACTCTATCAGGAAGTCATTCCCGTACAAAGCCTTTCGGGAGTTCTGCTCGAAAAACTTGCCAGTCATAACGTGGCCGATGCGCTTCGCTATTTTGCAGGAACGCAAATTAAAGATTATGGCGGAGTTGGCGGACTCAAAACAGTTGATGTTCGAAACATGGGAACACATCATGTTGGTGTTTTTTATGACGGAATTCAGCTTGGAAATGCCCAAAACGGTGTAACCGATTTAGGCAAATATTCGCTCGACGATATGGAATCGCTTACCATGTATAATGGCCAGAAAAGCGAAATTTTTCAGTCTGCTAAAGACTTTGCATCAGCTTCAGCAATTTATTTACGAACCAAACGCCCTGTTTTTGCAGGCAATAAAAAAACAAATCTGCTGGTTCGGTACAAAACAATGTCCATCAATTATCATGATCCTTCTTTCAGATGGGAACAAAAGCTGAGCGACAAAGTCAGCATGAGTGTAAGTTCTGAGTACATCAAATCAAACGGGCAGTATAAATTTAGATACAAAAGAAAAAATCTAGACGGAAGCATTGCCTACGACACCACAGCAACACGTTGGAACAGCGATATAGAAGCTTTTCGATTTGAATCGGGCGTTTTTGGCAAAATCAACAAAGGAACTTGGGACGCAAAAATCTATTATTATGATTCTGAAAGAGGTGCTCCCGGAGCAATTGTAGAAAACAAGTTTAAAGATGGTTTTAGACAATTCGACAAGAATTTTTTTGGACAATCTTCTCTAACGAAAGAGGTTTCAGAAAAATATAAATTGCAGCTAAAAGGAAAGTTCGCCTACGATTACACGCATTACATTGCACGAGATACCACCAATGTTTTGGGCGAAACCGTGACTGAAGGCGCACAATCTGATGACAGCTATTATCAGCAGGAAACCTATTTCTCGGCCGTCAATATGTACAGCATTTTGCCCACTTGGGATGTTTCGCTCTCAACCGATTTTCAGTACAATAAATTAAATGCGACAAGAAGAGGCATCCAGACACAATTTTCTTTTCCGCAGCGTTATACAGCGCTTGTTTCTCTGGCAACTTCCTATCGATATGAAGGCTTTAAAGTTTTAGGAAATGTACTCGCAACCCGCGTCATCGAAGAGGTAAAGTATAACGCCAAAGCTCCCAATAAAACTGAATTTACTCCTGCTATATTTTTGGGTTACACGCCATTTAAAAAATACGATTTCAATTTAAGAGCATTTGCCAAACGCATTTTCAGAATGCCGACTTTCAATGATTTGTATTACACCATGATTGGTTCAAGCACTTTGAAGCCAGAATATATGAATCAGTACGATGTTGGCTTTACCTATAATTTTCGCGTAAAGGAAAGTTTTTTTGATGCATTTTCTTTTCAGGCAGATGCCTATTATACCAGCACAAAAGACAAAATTGTAGCCGCCCCAACAGGAAATTTATTCCGTTGGATGATGACCAATATCGGACAGGTAAAAGGAAAAGGAATCGAAACGGTTTTGAATATGGCAGCTCACATTCAGAAAGTAAATCTAACCGCAAACCTAACGTATACGTATTCGCAAAGTCAGGACTTTACAAAGGTTGTAGGATTGGAAATGTCGTCTTACGGAGATCAGATTCCGTATACGCCTTGGCATAGCGGTTCGGGAATTTTAAACGCCAATTACGAATCTTGGAACTTCAATTACAGCTTTATTTACGTTGGAAAACGCTACAATGGTAACGTCAATAATATCAAAGTCAATGAAGTCCAGCCATGGTATACGCACGATTTGGCAATTCAGAAATCTTTTGCATTCAAAAATTACAAATTGAACGGAACAGTTGAAGTCAACAACGCTTTTAACCAGCAGTATGAAGTAATCTACAATTATCCGATGCCGGGACGAACATTCAAATTTATAATCAGTTTTGAGTTATGAAAAAGATATTTTTAAAAATAATATTTGGTTTTAGCATAGCTATTTCTTTGGTTTCCTGCCGTGAAGACGAAACGATATTTCTTTCTCAAGATACCGCTGTTGCCGCACCCAGAAGCGACGGCAATATTGAAGGTTTTTATCTTCTGAATGAAGGCAATATGGGAATGAATCGCGCGAGTCTGGACGTTTTCAATTACAGAACAGGAAATTATACTACAGATGTATATTCAGAGCGAAACCCGAGTGTCGTAAAAGAATTGGGAGATGTTGGAAACGACATTAAAATCTATGGCAATAAAGTGTATGCCGTCATCAATTGCTCCAACAAAGTTGAGGTTTTAGAAAAATGGACGGCAAAACGCATCAAAAAAATAGATATTCCGAATTGCCGTTACGTGGCATTTTATAAAGACAAAGCGTATGTGAGTTCGTATTCTGGACCAGTTGCAATCAATCCGAATGCTGAGATCGGTTTTGTAGCCGAAATTGATACCGCCTCATTAGAAATAAAAAGAAAAGTGACCGTGGGCTATCAGCCCGAACAAATGGTTATTCACAACGGAAAATTGTATGTGGCCAATTCTGGCGGTTACAGAGTGCCAAATTACGACAGAACGGTTTCGGTTATTGATCTGGCGACTTTCACAGAAATCAAAAAAATAGATGTGGGCATCAATTTGTACAGTATGCAGATTGACAGTCGAGGCGATATTTATGTGAGTTCAAGAGGCGATTACTACAACACGCCATCTAATCTTTTTGTGATCGATACCAAGACGGACGAAAAGAAAATGCAGCTCGACATTCCTGTTTCGGGAACCTGTCTGGTCGATGATCTGCTTTACTACTACAGCGTTTCTTGGAGTTATTTGATTGGCAGTAATAAGGTGAGTTACGGAATTTTGGACACCAAAACCAAAAAAGTGATTACAGACCAGATTATTACAGACGGAACCGACAAAAAAATCATGATTCCGTACGGACTTCAAGTCAATCCAGAAACCAAAGAAATCTACATTACCGATGCTCAAAACTATGTCGTAACAGGCTATATCTACTGTTTTACGCCCGACGGAAAACTAAAATGGAAAACTACCGCAGGGAATATTCCTGCTCATATTGCTTTTATAACTAAAAAATAACCATTAAATGATGAATAAAAACCTTTTTAAAATCGCTTTGTTTTCAATTCTCTTTTTAGGATTTGCGGCCTGCGATAAAGACAGTGATACTGATGAAAATCTGCTCCCCTCAGAAGTGCTGAAAGAATCGTACACAATTGAGCGTTTTAAAGTGCTGAATATTGCAACGGCTCTTCCAGCTACAGCAAAACTGACTTGGAGTGTTAAAGATTCTATTATCTCAGAAGCAGCAGATTTGGATTTTATCAGTCCGTTTCAGAAAAATTATCCACTGACTTTAAAAGTCGAAATGAACGGAGAAATAAAGATCTATAGCTCAGCAATCAACGTGACAAAAGAAACGGGAACATATAGCAAATATATTTCTAATGTATTCGATTTTCGTCCCGCAGTCGGACAGTTTACAAACGGAATTCCAGAATATGTCTCAGGAAATACAGTATCAAGTATGATTGCCGCAGCAAAAAAAGCAATCGTGGGTTCAAATACGACTATGATTTCGTTGGGCGGTTTTGGCGGTTACGTTGTTTTTGGTTTTGATCACACCATTCCAAATATGAACGGGCGTGATTTTAAGGTTTTAGGAAATGCTTTTTGGGGAAATGAAGCCAACGAAGCGCGTGCAGGATCGTGTGAGCCTGGAATTATCATGGTTGCTTACGACAGAAATAAAAACGGAAAACCAGATGAAGATGAATGGTACGAAATTGCTGGAAGCGAATACTTTAAAAACACCACAGTAAAAAACTACGAAATCACCTATTTCAAACCCGATGCCAGTAAAACGCCTGTTGCAGGAACAGAGTTTTGGCAGGTTAACACCGAATATATTAAATGGCAGGATAATGCTGGAAAATCAGGCTATAAAGCTCAAAATGTCTTTCATGACCAAAGTTATTATCCCCTTTGGATTACCGATGCTTCTTACACTTTGAAAGGAACCCGAATAGCCGATAATTTCTACGATCAAAGCGGCGAAGGATCGTATTGGGTAGGCAAGTCATTTGAATTTGGTTATGCCGATAATGCGCCAAACAATGACGAAGCTTCAAATATTGATATTTCGTGGGCAGTAGATAAAAACGGAAAATACATAAAGCTTCCCGGAATTGATTTCGTAAAAATATACACCGCAATTAATCAAGAAGCAGGCTGGCTGGGCGAAGTTTCTACAGAAGTATCGGGCGCTTACGATTTGCATCTTAACTAATACAATTAAATTTTTAACACATAGAAACATAGATTTAGCCTTGTGATTTCTTATTAGAACTTTGACAAAGTTTAAGACAAACAAGACACATCTCGATTTTTTCTATGTGTTAAAAAAAATAGTAACACAACATTTTAAAACCATAACATTATGAAGAAAAACTACTTTATAGCACTGCTGTTATTTTTTGCATTTCTTGCCCATGCGCAGACAAAAGTGCAAGGCGTTCTTAGAAATGATATTAAATTAAAAACAGCAACGCAAAAACAATTAAATGCAAAAAATGCCACTGCAACTACTTTTAATGATATTCAGTTTTGGGTCGGTACAGGTGCCAATAAAGCAGCATTTGCCGTGCAATGGAACGATGGGAAAAATGCAGACGCCTTAATCTGGGGATTTAAATGGGATGGAAGTGCAACTGGCGAAGATATGATGAAAGCCATTGCAAAAGCCGACCCTCGTTTTTACACTCTGCTGCTGCAAGGAACGCAATTTGGAACTGCGATTGGAGGGTTTGGTTTCGATTTGGACGGAGCCAACACAATTGGATTGTACAAAAGCGGCAATTTGACTTATCCTTATTATCCTGTGAGCGGTATTGTAAACACAGCAGCTTATGATTTTGACGAGTATACGCCAATTGATGCATCAGATCACTGGCAATCTGGCTGGACTGCTAAAGGATATTGGTCGTATTGGGTAAGAGATGATGTGAATAATAGTTTTGATTATTCTGGATTAGGTGCATCGAGCCGAGTGTTGCAAAATGGCTCTTGGGACGTTTGGAATTTTAATGTTTCGTTCGTAGAAGAGCCTATTGCAACATTTACCCCTGTAGCACCTTACTCGAACGCAATAGACTTTACAAAAGGGTATTTCATGGTAAATGAAGAATGGTTTGGACATACTAATGGATCTGTAAACTTTGTCAGTAATGATGGGAAAATTAATTATAGGGTTTATAGTGGTGTAAATGAAAATAAAGCTTTTGGCGCTACTACGCAATATGGAACTATTTATGGAGATAAATTTTATTTTGTTTCTAAGCAAGCTAAAGATGGAGGCGATACGCAATATACTCCAGGCGGAAGGCTAGTTGTTGCCGATGCTCTAACAATGAAAACTCTTGCAGAATTTGATAATATAGGAGGAGGAGATGGACGCTCTTTTGTTGGAGTTGATGAAAAAACAGGATATATAGGCGCTTCAAACGGAGTTTTTGTTTTTGATATTGTCAATAAGAAAGTAGGAACTCTCATTGCAGGAACAGGAGGCGGAAGCCAGTATGCGGGTCAGATTGGAAACATGATTCGTACTTCTCAATATGTTTTTGCCGTAAAACAAAATGCTGGAATTTTGGTCATTGATCCTAAAACAAATACGGTAATTAAAACTATTGCAGGTGCATTTCATTCGGTTACGCAATCTAAAGACGGAAGTATTTGGGGAATTCAAAACAAGAAATTAATTAATATTGACCAGCTGACTTTTGCAACGATTGAATATGCCATTCCAACCACCCAATATTTGGGATCTTGGGGAGCGTGGAATGCGGGTAGCTTTACGTATAGCAATAAAGAAAATGCTTTGTATTGGATGAATTCCGTCAACGCATTTACTTCAGGCGTTCAAATTATAAAATTTGATGTGGCAACCAAGAAATTCAATGAAAGTTTTGCAACACTTCCGGGACAAACAGGAACTTTTAAGCAAATTCCTTATGGAGCAGCATTGAGAATCGATCCAGTTTCAGACAATTTAATTGTAAACACTACCGAGAGCGGATTTGGTCTACATTATCAAAAAAACTGGATTCATACTTTTGACAATACGGGAAAATTAATCGATACTAAAATTTTAAACGATTATTACTGGTTTCCAGCTATGACCGTATTTCCAGACAATGCAGCACCCGTTGTCAATTCCATTCTGCCATCGCAGGTTTCAACGGGAAGCCCGACAGTTATTGACTTAAAAACAGTGGTTTCAGATGAAGACAATTTAGCTGCCGCCATTGTAAAAACAATCAAATCCAATAGTGACGAAGCTATTGTCTCGGCAGAAATAAATGCCAATGAAGAACTGATTTTAACTCCAAAAATAGGAGGAAAAGCAACAATTGTAATCAGTTTTAATTCTAATGGGAAAGTAGTTGAAAAATCGATTTTAGTTGATACAGCTGTTTTAGGAAGAGACGAATTCACGAAAGTGCAATTATCCATTTATCCAAATCCAGTTTCAGATTATCTGAATATCAGTTCAGAAGATGAAATTGTCGAAGCTGTAATTTATGATGTTAACGGAAGAGCCATCAACACGAGAATCAATAACAATCAAATTGATGTAAGCCATTTTGCTAAAGGATTTTACATTATCAATATTGTAACCGATAAAGCGAAGTATACACACAAATTTATTAAAAGATAAGATTTAGAATAGTCTAATTAATGAGCTGCCACTTTTGTGGCAGCTTTTTTTTGACAAAATGCTCCATAGGAGCATAATAGATAAGAAAAAAAAAGCTCCGTAGGAGCGAAATATCGGTAGGCATATCGGTAACAACATATCGGTAGCCACACAGCCAATGGTTTCAACCATTGAATCTAAGATAATCTAGGAAATGCTCCGTAGGAGCAAAATATCGGTAGCGAAATATCGGTAGCCACACAGCCAATGGTTTTAACCATTGGATCCAAGAGAATTGCTCCGTAGGAGCAACATATCGGTAGACCGATATATTGGTATAATCGTTATATTTACGATACAAAATTCCGAACATTATGAAAGCATTAGTAATTGGAGGTACAGGCGCAACAGGAAAAGAGCTGGTTGATCTGCTTTTAGAAAACAATGATTATACAGCCGTTTCAATTTTTGTGAGACGTCCGACAGGGAAATCGCATCCAAAACTCACGGAACATATAGTTGATTTTTCAGACGTTAATCCGTTTCAGAATTTAATTGAAGGCGATGTGTTTTTTTCTTGTATTGGAACGACTTTAAAAGATGCCGGTTCAAAAGAAAAACAATGGACAATCGATTATGATATTCCTGCCCAATTTGCAGCTGCCGCAAAAGAGAACAACGTAAAATCGTTGGTTTTGGTTTCTTCTTACGGGGCTTCGGCAAAAAGCAGCGTCTATTATTCGATGATGAAAGGAAAGCTAGAAGACTATCTAGAAGGACTCCATTTTGCGCAATACATCATTTTTAGGCCAGGGCCTTTAATTCGAGAAAATACGGATCGTTTGGGCGAAAAGATTTCAGTAAAAGTCATAAAATTCTTCAATGCAATCGGACTTTTTAAAAATCTGAAGCCCATAACAACAGCTTTTTTAGCCGAGAAATTAGCCAAAGCTCCAAAAACACTTCCAGAAGGGTTGACAATACTTGAATTAAACCAAATTCTTAAGCTGTAAGATAAGTTTGCTAGCAACCGCACAAGAGAAATCGGATTAGAACAAGATGCGTAATCCAAACTGTAATACTTAAATCTTTTTGGTTATAAATTTAGAACAAACACGCTCCAGAAAAAGGCTTTTAGACTAATTTGCGCTACCTTTATACACTTTTATCACGCTAAAAATGAATCAAGATTTCCCTATTCCCGACAACGAGTTACAGCGTTTAGCCGCCTTAAAGCGCTATAATATACTTGACACACTTCCAGATGATGCTTTTGACGATGCCACAAAGCTAGTTTCGTATATCTGCGGTGTTCCTATTGCCCATATTTCTTTTATTGATGAAAACAGGCAATGGTTCAAGTCTGAAATCGGAATAGGAGTTTCTGAAGTGCCTCGTGAAATCACTTTTTGCCAGTATACCATATTGGATACGAAAATGGTTGAAATAAACGACACTTTTTTGAACGAACGCTTTAAGGATGATCCGAATGTTACAGGAGGTTTTAACATAAGATTTTATGCAGGCGTGCCTCTTACAACACCAGACGGCTATAATATTGGGACGATTTGCGCAATTGACCATGTTGTAAAAGAACTGAATGAAAACCAGCGCAATGCCCTTTCTATCGTGGCAAAACACGTTATTGCACAGTTAGAGTTGGGAACAAAAAACAGCCAATTGTATGCCCAGAGAAAAATTGCTGAGCGCGCGGTTTTGGCGCGAGACAGCTTTTTGGCGAATATGAGCCACGAGATTAGAACACCTTTAAATGCTATTGTTGGTTTTACAGATTTGCTTGTCCAAACTAAGTTAGACGAAACTCAGCATGATTATATCGAAAGCGTTCAAATTGCCGGAGAAAGATTGCTTTTGATAGTAAATGATATTTTAGACCTTTCTAAAATTGAGTCGGGTAATTTAACGATCGAGTCAAATCCATTCAATTTAAAGAAAACGCTTAAGCATATTTATAATCTGCTAAAGGTGAAAGTAAAAAGCGATGTCGATTTTAATCTCTTTCTGGATGCTGAAATGCCAGATATGGTTGTAGGCGATCAGGGGCGATTAAGCCAGATTTTGGTAAATCTTATTGGTAATGCGCTTAAATTTACAACTGAAGGAGAAGTTACGGTTTCAGTAAAAAAAATAGAGGAAACAGAAGATCGCTATACGCTTAAATTTTCGGTAAAAGATACTGGAATCGGAATCGCAAAAGATAAACTGGAAACCATTTTTGAACGATTTACTCAAGGAGAAGAAAGCACCACGCGAACATTTGGCGGGACAGGGCTTGGACTTAACATCGTAAAACAGCTGGTTGAACTGCAGAAAGGAGAAGTTCATGTAAAAAGCACTTTAAACCGCGGTTCTGAGTTTTACGTAATTATCTCGTATGAAAAAACAAATTTTGAAGAAACTGCAGTAAAAACCATTTCTAAAAATGATTTAGGAAATCTTAAAATATTGCTTTGCGAGGACAATGTCTTAAACCAAAAGCTAGCAAAAAGCGTAATTAATAATTTTGGCTTTGATCTGGATATTGCCAATAATGGAGAAGAAGGGATTGAACTTTTATCGAAAAACGAATATGATTTGGTTTTAATGGACTTGCAGATGCCAGTTAAAGACGGATACCAAACCACAGAATACATTCGAAATGAAATGAATTCCAATATTCCGATTATCGCCATGACGGCGCATTCTCTGGTAGGAGAGCAGGAGCGCTGCTATAAATCGGGTATGGATGCCTATGTGCCGAAGCCTTTTAAACAAGCCGTTCTTCTAAAAGCCATAAAAACAGTAATGACTCCAGATAGAGACACACATCATAAAAGAATTATTGATATGTCTTTCCTAGACGAAATGTCTGGCGGCGATTCTGAATTTAAGAAGGATATGGTAAATCTTTTTGTTGAAAAAATTCCGAATCAAGTGGCACAATTGGAAGAAGCATTTAAAAATACCGATTATGACAGCGTAAAGAAACTGGCGCATAATATGAAATCAAGCATGGACATTTTTATGCTGCAGGATTTGAGCAATTGTCTGTCGATTATTGAAGAAGAAGCGTCATTTGGCAAATTTACTGCCGAAACATTAGATAAAGTAAATATTTTTAGCTGCGGAATAGAGGAAGTCGTTAAAATTTTAAAAGAGCTATGATATAAGGGAAATATGCAGTAGCTTTATACTAATGATGATAATTTAGTTTGTCCCAAAGAGAAAAAAAATAAAAAATGAGAATTATTGTAGCCGAAGATAATGATATCCTACGCAAATCGTTGTCTTTTTTCTTAGAGTCTAAAGGGTTTACGGTTGACCAGTTTTCTGATGGAAAAGAAGCTCTAGAAGCGATCGAAAAAGAAAACTATGATTTAATACTGACCGATATAAATATGCCAGGAATCAGCGGAATGGAAATTACCCAGCACGTTAGAGAGAACCTAAAATCTGATATCCCTGTCATTATATTGACTTCTTCTGGGGTTGAGCAAACTGAGCTTGATTCTTTTGATATTGGGGCTAACGAATTTATTGCCAAGCCTGTAAGTCCAGCCGTACTTTTAGTTAGGATTAATAAATTGCTAAAAACCCGAATCTGATGAAGTATATTTATAATTGCATTCTACTGCTTTTTATTTCTTCAATTGCTATTGGCCAAGAAATCAATGTAGAGGAGACTTTAGCAAATGCAAGACAGGAAGCAGAAAAAGGAAATTATGATAAAGCCTTGTCTCTTATTGAGCCTCTACGCACGAAATATCCAGAAAACGAGGACGTACAGACTTTTGCAGGAAGAATTTACAGCTGGAAAAAAGACTATAAAACAGCGGTGAAAGTTTTATCTCCAATAGCTGATCGAAACAATCCGAATCCAGAAGCGTTGCAGGCGCTTATAAACGTTTATTTCTGGACAGAAGATTATGAAAAGTGTATTTCCTATTGTGATAAATATCTCGCTATAGATCCAAAATCGGTTGAGGTTTTGAAAATTAAGGCAACCTGTCTGGAAAAACTCAATCGCGATCAAGAAGCATTAGATCTAATAGAAAAATCGGCTTATATCGATAATAGCACTCAAGCTTTTAGAGGGATCCGAACCCTTATCGGGCGTAAAGCAAAAAATGCAGTTTCGGCTTCTTACCTAAACATTTCAACATCAGATCCAGGGCAGCCGCCATTTCATTACGGATATGTAGAGTATTCGCATAAATTCAGCAAATCGGCAATCGTCGGAAGAGCGAATATCGGAAACATAGGAAGCGAAACTCAAATGATGTTCGAAACCGATTTTTATCAGACCTTTTCAAACAAAAGCTATTTGTATGCAAATGCTGGGGTATCTACGGGAGAAACCATATTTCCTGTTGCCAAAGCAGGTTTAGAATATTATTTTGCTCCGCAAAAAAAGTTTGATTTTTCGCTAGGCGCAAGATTTATGCATTTTGATGCAGACGATATTACGCTGCTGACAGGGCAAGTGGCATACAATGCAGGAATTTACAGTTTTGCTTACAGACCTTATTATGATGTTTCGAACGAACTTTTTTCTCATGTTTTAAGCGTTCAGCGTGTAAATGAAGAAAAAGAACGTCTCATAAGATTGGAGCTGCAATACGGAAATGTTCCTTATTTGTATCTCTACAATAGTTTTACACAGCCTTTAAAAGCATATCGTGCCGGAATTCAGTATCAGCATCGTTTTGGAGACTCCTTTTTTGTTCGCCCTATTTTCCTTTACGAATACGAAGAATATACCCCAGGAGAATATAGAAATAAGTTTAATGTACAGTTAATTGTAACCAAACGTTTTTAAGATGACAGAAATCTGGGAGCTATATAAACACGGTCAGTGGGAAGTGCCTTTTCTCACTTTTTCCATATATCTGTTTGTAGTGGCCTCATTCATTTTATATCTAAGTATTGTAGCCAGCAGAAGCAGCAAAATAAAGAAAGAAAGGCTTAGTAAAGAATACGGTGCAGCGATAGACAAAGTACTGTCGGCCGTTATTTTTGAAGATGTCCCGTATGCTGAAATTATAAAAGACAAAAATTTTCAAGTGCTTTTTGACACCTCTTTTTTTAGAGAGGTTTTAATGGATTCCCTTATCAATCTGCATAAAAATTATGAAGGCGTTTATGCGCAGAAATTGGAACAGTTTTATAAAGATTCTAGTTTAGTAAAAGTTTCCTTTAGAAAACTTAAAAGTTTAAAATGGGAAGTAAAATGTAAAGGAATTACAGAATTGGCAGAGTTTAATATTAAAGAAGCATTTGCTAAAACTATAGTTTATTCTAAAGCCAGAAATAAAACATTGAAAATTGTTGCTTTAAATGCCTGTATAAAACTTCAAGGCGCTAAAAGCATCAAATATTTAGTAGACCATTCTGATCCAATTGATGATTGGATGCAGTTGAATATTATTGGTGCCTTTAAAAAACATGATCTTGGTGACAGAGAGGGAATTGAGCATTTGTTGGAATCGCAGAATACAACAGTCATTACGCTTGGACTAAAACTTATAAAAGAACTTAAACTTACGCAGAAAGTTCCTCATGTAGCCCAATTGGCAGCTCACTCAACAAATACAATCATAAAATACGAAGCACAGAGCATTCTGCAGACATTAACAGTATAAATGAGATAATGAAATGACTTTTTTTACTACTGAAATAACATGGTTTTTGGATGCATACATTCTCGTGATTCTTGGTTATGCCATATTAATCATGTCTTCTTATCTGATTTTGGCTTACCTTTCTACAAAAGAACTCAGGAATTATCTCAAAAGAAACAGTTTTGTAGATTACGATGTTTTATTGACCAGCGAATTTGCGCCAAAACTTTCGCTGATTGCACCCTCATATAACGAAGGGCTTACAATAGAAGAAAATGTAAAATCGTTGCTTTCGCTGAATTACAATAATTATCAGGTTATTGTCGTAAATGATGGGAGCAAGGATAATTCGATGGAAATCCTGACCAAAACGTACGATCTTGTTTTAACAGATTTAGATATTCATCCAAAAATCGGAACTAAAAAAGTTAAAGGAATTTACACTTCAAGAAATGCCGCTTTCAAAAAACTGATTGTCGTTGACAAAGAAAACGGAGGCAAAGCAGATGCCTTAAATGTCGGGCTCAACATTGCGCAAAATCCTTATGTGGTTTGTATTGATGTAGATTGCATTCTTGATAAAGATTCGCTTTTAAAGTTGGCAAAACCCTTTTTGGAGTCTCATGGCAAACGCATTATTGCAACTGGAGGCGTGGTGCGAATTGCGAATCAATGTGTGATTAAAAACGGACGTTTGGTCGAGGTTCATGTGCCAGATATTATGCTGTCAAGAATTCAGGTTTTAGAATACCTTAGAGCTTTTCTTTTGGGAAGAATGGCTTGGGGAAAACTGGACGGATTATTATTGATAAGCGGTGCTTTTGGAGCTTTTGATAAAGAAATTGCCCTGCTTTCTGGCGGTTACAGCACCAAAACAGTTGGTGAAGATATGGAGCTTATAGTGAGAATGCGCCGTTATATGCTGGATAATAATCTGCCTTATTCGGTGAGCTATATTCCAGATCCCCTTTGTTGGACCGAAACTCCTGAAGATTTTAAGATATTCAAAAAACAGCGCTCCCGCTGGATGAGAGGAACAATTGAAACATTAAGCATACACCGCAGAATGTTTCTTAATCCGAAATATAAGCTGTTGGGAATGTTGAGCGTGCCGTATTGGACTTTGTTTGAATTTTTAGCTCCAGCAATAGAATTTATCGGTTTGGCCATAACCGCTGTATTTATAATATTCGGTTTGCTTAACTGGCATTTTTTCTTTTTGCTGCTGCTTTTCGTATATTCGTTCGCAGTTTTCTTTTCGGTTATAGCTTTGTACAGCGAAGAGAAAACCTATCATAAATACCCTAAACAAGCAGATTTTTTCAAACTTTTAATGGCCGCTTTTATAGAACCGTTTTATTTTCATCCGCTTACTGTATACGCTGCTTTGATTGGCTATAAAGAAAAAATTATGGGAACTAAAGGTTGGGGCGAAATGACTAGAAAAGGATTTACTAAGAAAGAGTAAAAAATGACAAAGAAAATTTTAATAGTTGATGATCATTTGGTTGTGAGAAATGGAGTGGCAATGATCTTGGAAAGGCAATTTGAAGATGTTGCCATTTCGAATGCCGAAAATTTCTTTGAAGCAGTAACGCTTTTGAAAAACCTTCCTTTTGATTTGGTTATTTTGGACATCAATATTCCGGGCGGAAAAAATACCGATATGATTACCGAAATACGAGCCATTCAGCCCGATGTAAAAATATTGGTTTTCTCAGCGCATGAAGAAGAACAGTATGCTATAAAATATCTGTCCTGCGGCGCCAATGGCTATGTAGACAAATTGTGCAGTGAAGAAAAAATCATGTTTGCCATTACTTCAATTTTGGAATCGGGAACTTATGTTTCTCCAGAATTGGTCAGTAAATTAGTAGGCAATCAGTCCAATAAAAGAAAAACAAATCCGTTGGAAGGGCTATCAAAAAGAGAACTTCAGATTACAGATTTGCTGGTGCAGGGAAACGGCAATTTAGAAATTTCAAATATTCTGAATATTCATGTGTCGACTGTGAGCACTTATAAAGCAAGGGTTTTTGAAAAATTAAAAGTCAATAATCTAGTGGAGCTCATTAATTTGTACAAAACTTTTCAAAGCTAATTGTATTCAACCATTATCTCGATTGTTGTTCCTTTATCGATGTCGCTTATAATGTTGATGTTTCCTTCAATAAGAATAAGAAGTTCAATAATCATATGAAGTCCGAGGTGGTAATTTTTTGAAATCGGATTTTTATAAAAATTATGGTAATAGTCAATAAGCTCTTTGCTCATGCCTTTCCCATTATCTACAATTTTCAAGGTAAGCATATTTTTTTCAGCAGCAGACAACAGTTCGATTCTTCCGTTTCTAGTATTTTTAATGGCATTATCAATTAAGTTGTGAATAATGATTGAGAGCGCTTTTTTGTTTGTTCTAACGCAGAAATCTCTGTCTACATTGTTGATAATGGCATTATTTTCTGCTTCGGCAATCTTTTCAAAAATCTGAATTCTTTCCTCGATTAATTGGTATAAAGAATAACTTTCTTCTTCTAGTTTTTTGCCTTCAATAAAAATAGACGAATATTTGATAAGATTTTCGACATATTCATACAATTGAGAAGTTGAGGTTTGCAAAGTTCCCAATTGCTGTTTGAGCTTTGGATCGTCTTGAATAATGCTATTCTCAAAAAGATGTTTTATAGAAGAAGACAAGAACTTTAAAGGACTTTTGATGTCATGGCTAACACTTTTAACCAGCATTTCGTGCTGTTTAATTTCCTGTTTCAAGTTATTTTCGGTTTTCTCCAATTTTTTAACGGTAGAAGCCAATTTTTTGGTTTTTTTCGCAATTACCTCTTCCAGTTTTATGCTTTTCATTTTCAAGTAATACAGCCTAATGTACCAGATGGCAATTACAAAACCAATGGCGAGAATCCAGCATAGAACGGTGAACCAAATGGTCTGGTAAAATTTTGCCGGCACAACCAGAATTACTTTTTTGTAGGCATAATTGGCAGCAAAACCAGACAAGCTTCTAAAAGTTAGGGTATAAGTTCCTGGAGGTAGTGTGGTAAAAGATATCGATTTATCCGCCTTTAGCCTTTCCCAGCGATCACTGCCAATTTTGTCCATTTTGGCTTCAATTGTCAGATTTTTAGGATTGCCATAATAAGGATAAGAAACAAGAAAACTGACCCTTTGAAAATTATTCTCTAAAAAAATGGTGTCTTTCGGCAAAAGTGTTTTCTGATCCAAAAGAACCTTATCTATAAAAAGTTCTTTGCCTGGCAGCAGAGGAGACACTTTATATGGATTAAAAAACACCATACCATTCATAGAAGGAAAAACAATCTCATTATTTTTCAGCAAATTTCCGCAAGGCTGGCATCCGCCATTAAATTCGCTAGTCAAAAAGCCATCGACTTTGTTGTATTGGTGGTAGTAGATAACCGTTTTTTTATTTCTGCAATAGTTAAGCAGCGCTTTTCTTGAAACCTGAAAGAGACCTTTATTGGTTGAGATCCAGAAAAAATGATTTTGATCCTCTATGATGCAATGTGCGGTATTTAGCGCGTACTCTTCGTCTGTTGGAAAAGAATGTAAAACATGGTCAGAATACAAGTAAAATCCCTTCTCGTATGTCGTGAGCCACATTTTCTGATTGCTATCGATAAAAATGCTCCTAATGCTTAATTTTTCGGTACCCGTGGCAAAATGTATTTTTTTTGACTTTAAATTATATTCAAACAATCCATCATTTCCTCCCAAATAAAGAGTGCTGCCTTGTTGGGCTATGTAATTAATGTTATGCCTGAAAATAGCCTCTAGCTTTACAGCTCCTTTTTTTATAGCATACAGTTTGGGTTTATGAAATTCATCAATACCCACAGCAACCCAGATGGTATTGCTATTATCCTTGAATATTGTTTTCGGATTTTGATTAAAGCGATAGGTGAGATGTTTTTTGTATCCCGATTTTTTTAAGTAGCAAAATACATTCATCGATCGGCTGATCCAGATGTTTTTTTCATCATCGAGCGCGATATTCAGACGCTCATCCAGAAAAACACTTTTAGGAAATGAAATACTGTCTATAACTTTTTTGCTGTTAATGATTAACCCTTCAGAAGTGATAACAGTGCTGTCGTTGAGAGCTTGCGCAGCATAGTACACTTCAGCTCTCCCGCTGTTGTTTGTGATCGATTTAAAAGCAGGAAAAGAAATAATGCACAAACCGTTGGTGCCGCTCCCTAAATACAGTTTTTGATTTTCTGAATCGAAATAAACGGCAATGATATTGCTTGTTTCAAAATCCTTATACTCTACGATTAGCTGCGCTGTTAATTGGCTATTCTGATTTTTTAACTGATATATTTTATTTTTTACGGAAAGAAAGACCTGTCCTGTTGTAATATTCCAATATAATTTGTGATTGCCTTTTAACAATAGCGCATTTAGTTTTCCAGAAGTCTTGCCATTTTTAGAGAAACAATAATAATTGCCAGTATCGGTGAGATAGAAAAGAGTATTGTTTATCGTAAAAAAGTTGAAAATATTATCATTTTGGAATGCGGTTTTAGAAATGATTTTTATTTTAGAATCGTACAATTCTACAGTTTCATTATCTATAAAAAAGATATTTCCGTTGGTGAGTTTAATATAATAAGGTTCGTGTTTATCAACCGTATTGTTTGAAGGAAGCCCATCATGGAAAAAATAACGTCTGCCGTTTCGGATTAGATTATAAGTAGGAGCATTTTTTTTGAGTATATGAACTTTGGTGTTTTTGATTAAGACAAGCTCTTTTTTGCTTTCATTAAAACTTGTAAGACTGTCTTTTTCGATGTTTCCAAAAATATCGGTGAAACGGGTGTGTTCTAAAGAGGTGTTGGAGGAATTAAAAGCAAGAAAATTATTTCCGTCATAACGGACAATCCCATTTTCTGTTGTCATCCATATAAAATGATGTTTGTCCTGAACGATTGCTTTTACGCTATTCTGTTGCAGTTCGTTATTGTCCGCAGTGTACCATCTGGCTCTGTAGTTTTCTTGGCAGACCATTTTGGTTGTCATAAGCAGCAGCAAAAAACAACGAAGATAAAGTGAGGCCCTTATTTTGAACATTCAACTAGTTTTATACCATGCAAACTTAAAAAACATATAGCAGAAATTGCTCTTTGTAGTTTTAAATCTACAACGTTGTAGATTTATTGGCACAGCAAAAATGTGTCCTCTGATACTTTGTAAGGCTATATTTGTCTCAAAAGATTAATGTCAACGTTCAAAATGTATGAGGATAGGAGTAATTGGGTTATGTAGTTTTACAATGGATTTTATGAATCGTTCAATAAAGGCTGGACATCAGGTACTGTTAAGTTCTACCCGCGAGAATCGGCAGTTTAAAGATCTGGCTCAGAAAATGGGGGAGAATGTGAAATTGGTAAGCAGAAACGAAGCTGTAGCCGCTGACATACTGCTTTTATTTATTCCTCGCGAAGATGTCGAACTATTTTTAACCGATTTGCCCAATATGAACGAAAAAATATTGATCCATGCGAGCAATCCTATTTTCAGTTTAGAATGCCTGAGGCCAAATTCAAAAGCATCGTGCGAAATAATTGCTTCGCTTTTGCCAGAAGCTCATATAATAAAGGTGCTTAATATTGTGAATCCGAGTGTGCTTTCGCTCTTAAATCAAAGACATACAGGAAATGAAATATTTTTTGCAGGAAAAGATAAGCACGCAAAAGATAAGGCAAAAACTTTTTTTAAAAGCCTAAACCTTGCTGGGGTAGATTTCGAAGATTTCTCTTTACCTCCAATACCAGCCCATTTGATGAACTAGGATTTTTTATAAAGAAACCAGCTTTGAATAATAAAATTGTTCAAACCCCGAAATGTCTCAGGAAAGCTAACTTCTTGGGGCATTTTTTTTGTATAACACTTAGCCAGAATATAAAAAGCTGCGCAAGGGCTCAGACTTGCACAGCTTTTTGGAAAAAACTCAAAACTAATTACTCATATTTTAAATATTTCAGCACATCGACTTTTGTTACCTGATACGCTTTTGCCAAAACAATGGTCAGCGTTAAAAATAGCAGCGAAACAAAAGCTGCGAGAAAAGGCAGGAACGGAATATCAATTCGAGAAGCAAAGTTCTCGAGCCATTTTTGCATTAATAGAAAAGCAGGAACAATTCCGATGAAGAAACCAATTACGCAGAAAACTACATACTGTTTGGATAATTCTTTCAGCAAAGTATTGGTTTCTGCGCCAAGCGTTTTTCTGATGGCAATTTCTCTTAATCTTCTTTCCATAGAAAAAGAAGCCAAAGCAAATAATCCGAAGATGGCAATTAATATTACCACAACATTCAATAGTGCAAACAAATTTCTCTGATCTTGATATTTTTTATAGGTTCTTGCAAAGTTTTTATCTACAAAATCATACTCAAACGGATATTCCTGATCGACTTTAGATTTCCAGAATTTATCAATTGCCGCGATCGTTTCAGGCATTCCCTCAGGAGATATTTTGACAGAAACATTTCGCATATCATTTGTCATCCAATCAAAAGCCTTGATATGGAAGAAAATCATTGGAGCAACATTATATTCTAAACCGATATAATGGAAATTTTTGACAACACCGACAACTTTAAATTTCTGTCCGCCAAAAGTGATGTCTTGATTTACAGGATCTTTTACCTGCAGCGTTTTTGCGGCGGTTTCATTCAGTAAAGCGCTCGAAATGCTGTCTGTAGCCAATTCAGGATTCAAGTCTCTTCCTTTGTATATTTTGATGCCTAAAAGCTTTAATTCGCCAAAATCAACAGGCATTTGCTGTGTCACAACTTCTTTGTTCGATTTGTAATGAAGTCCTTGCCATGAGTTCTCATTGCTTCCTATAGAAAACATTCCGGCAGAAACGGCTTCAACACCTTTAATTTTCAGCAGTTCTTGTTTAATAAGTTTATATCTTTCATATTGGTTTTTGCCTTTTTGCGGCTTAAACGAAATATCCATGACCTGAGCACCATTAAAACCTAAATCTTTTGCCATCATAAAGTTTACCTGTTTGTAAACAATAAACGACCCGATAATAAAAAGAGTGGCAATAGAAAACTGTAAAACAAGCATTCCGTTACGAATCCAGACACCATTTTTGCTTCTCGAAAAATTGCCTTTTAGAACTTTTAAAGTTTCAAAATTGGAAATATAAACTGCTGGGAAAACGCCAGAAACAATAATAACAAAAAAGAAAATCAAGATTAGCTGCAAATAGAATTGAGTTCCTATCAGGGATAGATTTTTGTTTAGAAAAGCATTATAAAACGGAAGCGAAAGTTCTACTATTACCATTGCCAGTAAAACCGAAAACAAGGTAATGAGCGTGGTTTCAAAAACAAACTGCGCAACAATCTGCGATTTTGTAGCGCCAACTATTTTTCGGACTCCAACTTCTTTAGCACGTTTTACAGCATTTGCAGTAGCCATATTAATGTAATTTACAATCGAAAGAATTAAAATTAGGATCGATAGCCCCATTACGATTTTTAGAAACTGCAAATTGGCATTCTGTTCAGGAAAAGCATAATTTCCCTGATAAAGTCTCGCTCTTGTAAATGGCAGGAGTCTAGATTTTATAGGATCTCCGTATTGTTTTATAAACTGTTCAATAGATAAACCTTCAGCTTTTGCCTGCTTTTTATAGTTGTCTTCAAGAAAAATTTTATCCAAATTTTGGATAACTGCTGTCGTATCGCTTTGTCTTTTCAGCTTAAGCATTAATCCGTAGCTAAAGCCCCAGTTGTCTTTATTTTTTTCCAATTCTTCTTCAACCACGGGAGTTATAACAGCCGGCATTACCGATGATTTTTCAGGCATTTTGTAAACACCGCGAACAACAAAAATTCGATCGGCATATTTTACCTGTTTGCCCATTGGGTTTTCATTCTTAAAAATGCGCAAAGCGGTTTCTTTAGAAAGTACCATGCTGTTGCGATCGCTCAAAGCAGTTTTAGCATTACCTTGAATAAATTCAAAAGGAAAAAAAGAAAAGAAAGTAGTCTGAGCCGAAAAGATTTTGTCAACCAATTCGATTTTTCCGTTATACTGAATCGTTTCTTTGGTATAAAATGGTCTAAAATAACAGTATTGATCCAAATAGGAAGTAGTTTCTTTTAGCATTCGGCCAGGAATCGGGGAGTTTGTTGTCCAAATATTGCCTCCGCCAAAATCATTCATTACGCTATAAATCTTATCCTTTTCAGGATTCCATTGGTCATACGAATGTTCGTCGTTCCAGTATAGGATTGCAAAAATCAAACCCGCAATTCCAATACTCAAGCCCAATATATTGAGCACAGTAAAGAATTTGTTATTCTTAATATGATAAACAAATATGTTTGTCCAGTTCTTAAGCATGACCTTAGTTGTTAGAATTTACCAAAACATCCACATTTCTATGATTTGCTTTTTCAGAAAGAATTGCGCCATCTTTCATCAAAATGGTTCTCTGAGAAAAAGAAGCGTCATAATCGGAGTGCGTTACCATTAAGATTGTCGATCCGCTGGCATGAAGATCAGTCAGTAATTCCATCACTTCGTTTCCGTTTCTGCTGTCCAGATTTCCTGTCGGCTCATCGGCCAGAATAATTTTTGGATTATTGATTAAAGCTCTTGCTACCGCCACGCGCTGCTGCTGTCCGCCCGAAAGCTGCTGCGGGAAATGTTTCAGCCGATGGTCGATTCCTAATATTTTTGCCATTTCGTTTACGCGAGATTTTCTTTCTGCAGAAGGAACATTGCTGTAAATTAAAGGCAGTTCGATATTATCAAAAACAGACAATTCGTCAATCAAGTTGAAATTCTGAAAGATGAACCCGATGTTTTCTTTTCTAACCTGCGACTTTTGCTTTTCTTTTAAGCCAACCATTTCCTGATCTAGAAGCTTGTAGCTTCCGCTTGAAGCACTGTCCAAAAGCCCGACGATGTTCAATAAAGTCGATTTTCCACTTCCCGAAGGTCCCATAATCGATACAAAATCGCCTTGATTGATGGTCAGCGAAATTTCGCTTAATGCTTTGGTTTCTAATTCCTCAGTTCTAAATACTTTTGAAAGTTTTGTAATGGTAATCATAATTTGACTGTTTTAATTTTGATTGATTTTCTTTTAAAATTTTTAGCCCCTTCGGAAATGACAGAAACAAGTCTGAAAATTAAGATAAATTATTTTTAATTTATCGCTATTTATTTTGTTATTTGTATTTCCGAAAGAGGTTAATAATTAATGATTTACAAGTTCTAATGTGATTTTCGTGCCAATAAATTAAACATTGTAAACGCCTTGTTTTTAAGGGATTATTTTTCGATAAAAATCTTAACTGTCCATTAATGGACACCTTTCGTCCAAAACTGAACAATAATGAAAAAGACCAACGCATCTATTTTAATCATCGACGACCAAGAAGATATTCTTTTTGCATCAAAAGTCTACCTGAAAAAGTATTTCGAGAACATTTATACACTCAATAATCCGAAAAATATTGTCGAATTATTGTCTAAAAATGCGATTGATGTAGTCCTTTTAGACATGAATTACAGATTAGGTTTTGAAGATGGGAGAGAAGGGCTCTATTTGCTGAAGGAAATCAAAACGCTTTCGCCAAAAACGGTGGTAATACTAATGACCGCATTCGGAAAAGTGGAAACGGCTGTTGAAGGTTTAAAATCGGGAGCTTTTGACTATATTCTAAAACCTTGGGAAAATAAAAAGCTCTTAGAATCGGTAAAACAAGCTGTAGATAAAGCCCGTAAAGAACAGAGGAAAAACAAAGATGTTGAGATAAAAGAAGAATTCTTTGTCGGTAGTTCTGAAATTATAAAAAAAGCCTATGCATTAGCAGACAAAGTGGCAAAAACCGACGCCAATGTTTTGATTTTAGGCGAAAACGGAACAGGAAAATTTGTTATGGCGCATCATATTCATACGCAGTCTGAAAGAAAAAATCAGCCGTTTATAGCGGTAGATTTGGGTTCTTTAAATTCGAATATTTTTGAAAGTGAATTGTTTGGCTATGCCAAAGGCGCTTTTACCGATGCTAAAACGGATACGGCAGGACGTTTTGAAATGGCGCAGAACGGGACTATCTTTTTGGATGAAATAGGAAATGTGCCGCTTCATTTGCAATCAAAATTGCTTCAAGTGATTCAGACGAAAACTGTAACAAGATTAGGAGAAACGAAAGCAAGGCCTTTGAACGTAAGAATTATTACAGCAACAAATTTGAACTTAAAACTAGAAGTAGCCGATAAAAATTTCCGCGAAGACTTGTATTATCGCATCAATACGATGGAAATTGTTTTGCCTCCGCTGAGAGAACGCCACGAAGATAAAATTCCGCTTGCCGAATATCTTTTGGATAAAATGATTGAAAAATATGGCCGTGACGAAATTGCTTTTGATAAAAAAGTCTTGGAGCAGATTGAAAAACACGCTTGGAATGGAAACATCCGCGAGATGGAAAATAAAATTGAACGAGCGGTTATTCTTTGCGAAAACAATTCGATCACCGTTTCTGATTTGGATTTAGAAACAATAACGCCATACGAAGAAAACTCAGATGATATTCAGCTTTCTTCGGTCGAAAAGGCCGCTGTTGAAAAAGCACTTCTTAAAAATAACAATAATATCAGTAAAACTGCCGAAGAATTGGGCTTGTCGCGAGGCGCGCTCTACAGACGTTTGGAGAAATTTAATATCAATATCGGTTAAAAATGTGGAACGCTTTACAGACTTATAAACTTCTTTTTTTGCGGTTGATTTTTATCGTGATCGGAATCGAATTGTCGCTATATTTCTTTAGAATTGGTTTGCTTTTTACAGGAATTTTTGGTCTCTGCATAGTTTTTCTGCTGTCTCGCGAAATGTATTTTTATGTACGCAATCTGGTTCTAATCTACAACAAAACCATTTCTTCAATATTGCAGGATGACTTTAGTTCCGATTTTTCTAAGCATAAATTCAATAGTACGTATAATGAATTGTTCACTTTGTACGAGACATTAAAAAATAAGCAAAATGAGCAAGTTACGAGAGATATTATTTACCGTTCGATCTTAAATAATATAGAATCGGGTGTTATTATTTTGCAAAAGCAAGAAGCCGATTGGAACATTTTTTTAATGAACGATTATTTTTCTGGCCATTTTAATGTTCCGAAAGTTTCGAAATGGAAATACTTGAAAAATCAGCTGCCGTCTTTGTGCGAAATTATCGAAGAAGATGATTTTAACGAAATAAAAACCTCTATAGAACTGAGCATAAACGAACAGAGCAAGCAGACTTTTGTTTTGCAGGCTTCTCGCACCGAAATTTTTGGGCAGGATTATTTTATTGTTTTACTCGACTCGATTCAGAATGTAGTGGAGAAAAAAGAAAAAGATGCGTGGATCAATTTGATGAAAGTGATTTCGCATGAATTATTAAATTCTATAACGCCAATTCGTTCGATCTGCCAGAATTTGGAAGATTTAGTGGAGCAAGAGTCGCTTTCGACAGAAGATTTGGAAGATATGAAACAAAGCGTGCAAACGATGCTGAAACGAAGCGACCATTTGCAGAAGTTTGTCGAGGGGTATCGAAAACTGGCCATGCTGCCTTCTCCTAAAAAAGAAAAAGTGTCATTGCAGCAGGTGGTTGAAAACTGCATTCAAATTATGAATCCGCTTTTGAAGAAAAATAATATCGAAATGTTGAATGCGGTCACGCAAAACTATCTAATAAATGTAGATTCGCAACAGATCGAACAGGTGCTGATTAATCTCTTGACAAACTCAATCAATGCTTTGGAAAATAGCGGTTTGAAACAAATTTCGATTTTGGCAGAAGCCAAAAACAATCGCATTTTTATAAAGGTTTCTGACAGCGGAAAAGGAGTAGAAAAAGAAATTGAAGACAAAATATTTCTTCCGTTTTTCACCACCAGACCCGAAGGCGCGGGAATCGGCCTGACTTTATCTAAAAATATTGTTGAAGCGCACGGCGGTTATATTTCGCAAAAAAGCGAAAACGGAAAAACGACTTTTGAAATCAGTTTGATTGAGGAATGATATTTTCTCGGTTATTTACGCAATATTGGCTGGAACTTTGTCAAAGTTTCAAACTTTGACAAGGTTTATGCTTATTGAATTAAAAAATGTCTTAGTTTTTTTCACGCAGATTCAGCAGTTTTAATCTGTTGCTTTTAAAATTCACTTCTGAAATAATAGTCGCTGAAAAAATCAAAGCTCCGCCTAGAAGCAAGCGCCAAGTTAAGTTTTCGCCCAAAATAAAGAAAGCGCCAATCGCCCCAAAAACAGGTTCAAACAGATAAATTACCGCCACGCGTTCTGCCGATAAATAGCGCTGAGAGACATTTGAAACCGTGTACATAAAAGCCGTAGAAAACAAAGCGCAATAAACTACGCCCATCCAGAACGTATTGTTTTGCGGAAACCATTCTGACGAACTGTCTGTTAACGCTATTAAAAAAGTAAAAAGCGCACAGAACGCAAACATTGGAACAATGGAGTACAAGAGGTTTTTGGTAGCTGAATGTTTCTCAACAGCAATTAAATAAACCGCAAAGGCGAAGGCTCCGGCGATGGTAAATAAATCTCCAAAGTTTATGGTAAACTTATCCTGAATCGCAATAATAAAGAGACCGGCTAAAGCAGTAAAAGCCGCAATCCAGATTTTTAGCGAAGGATTGGTTTTGTAAACGGCCAGTTTTAAGAGCGGAATAATAATAACCGTTAATCCTGCGATAAAGGAGCATTGCGAAGCATCTGTATATTTAAGCCCAACAGTCTGCAGCTGAATGCCTAAAAACATTGGCACAGCAAGCAAAAAGCCTGTTTTGATGGCTACTCGATTGATGTCTTTCACATATTTCCAAAATATGACACTCAATACAGCAACAGCCAGCAGGAAGCGGTAGAATAAAAATATATTTAGAGAATACTCGCCAATTGCCATTTTGGTTACAGAGTACGATATTCCCCAAAAAGCGGTTCCAAGAATTAATAAAAACAATAAAAGCTGTCTTCTTTCCATTTCAAATGTATTTAAATCAATACTTTTTTCATCATTAAATCGGTTTGTTCGTCGTCGCCTAACCTAAAAATATGCGTGTCAAATTGCACAAAACCATTTTTAGTGTAGAAACTCACGGCTCTGAAATTTTTCTCCCAAACGCCAAGCCACATATACGCTGCCTTTAGCGTGCCAGCGATTTCTTCTGCCTGAGCATATAAGGCCTGTGCGACTTTTTTGCCGTGAAATTCTTTTGCCACATAAATGCGTTCAATTTCTAAGGCATTTAAATCTTCTTTTTCGGTTTGGGCATCAGCTGTATTCAATTTTAGGTAGCCCACGATTTTTTCGTCTAAAAGAGCTAGATAGAAATATGATGATGGATTGTTTAATTCGGCACTTAGTTTTGCTGTAGCGAAGCTTTCGTCCAGATATTTTTTCATGTTTTCTTCGCTGTTGACATCGGCAAAAGTTTCAGAAAAAGTTTGTCTGCCGATGGTTTGAAGCGTTAAAACGTCGTCTATCGTGGCTTTGGTTATTTTTAGAGCATTCATTTTTTATTTCTTTAATGCGTTAAAAGCTATTTTTTGTTTTTGATAAATGCGTAAATTGCATCAATGGATTTACAGCAGATTAAATATTTTTTGGCTTTGGCGCGCGAACTTCATTTCTGGAATACTGCCGGAAAAATGAATATTACACAATCAGCGCTCAGCCGTCAGATTCAGTCTCTTGAGAATCAGCTTGGCGTTCAGTTGTTTGAGCGAAACAAACGCAATGTCAAACTGACTGCGGCAGGCCAATTCTTAAAAGAAAAATGGGAGGTAGAATTGAGTAAACTTGAATTTATTCATCAATCTGCCCGCCAGATTCAGTTAGGGGAGAGCGGCACCATTACCATTTCTCATCCCGATTCTATTTCGGCTTCTATTATGCCCGAAATTTTGTCCCGTATTTCAGATGCTTTTCCAAAGCTTAAAATCAAACTGGTTCAGGTTTTATACGAGAATCAGCAGGATTTTCTCCGCAATTACAAAATAGATTTGGCATTTACCAGAGACATTAATACCGATAAAGATATTCAGTCTCAAAAAATCCAAACCGATTATTTGGCGATTGTCGTTCCAGAAGATCATCCTTATCAGACACCTGCCGATTTAACCAAGGAAACGCTTGCTTCTCAAAAATTTATCTTGCCAACCAATGATGAAGGAAGCAGTTACAGCGATCTTATCCGAAGGTTATTCAACTCTTTCGAGAATGCTCCCGAAGTGTATCTTTATTCTGAATTTGGTTCTGCCATTATCGCTTTGGTTCGTAAAGGACTCGGAATCGCCATTTTGCCAGATTCGTATGTTTTTCATGAAATTCCAGGAATCCGATTTATCAAATTGCCTTTAGAAACCGATTTATATGTCAACTGGAGAACCGAAGATCATAACCCTGTGCTGGCCAATGTTTTGAAACTGATTATTCCGTAAGCCGTTAAGCTCTTAGCATTCCGATATGCGGAATTCCGTCTTCATCATAAACTTCTCCCTGCTCTGCAAATCCTAACGATTGGTAGAATTTGGACAAATGATATTGCGCACTGATTCTGATTGGACCTTTTCCAAATTTTTCTTCGCATCCCGCAATCGAAGCCTCCATTAGTTTTACTCCTAGACCTAATCCGCGATGAGATCTTGCAATTACCACTCTTCCTATCGAAACTTCATCGTACGATACCCCTTTAGGAAGCAAGCGTGTTATGCCAGCCAATTCGCCATCGGCATAATACAATAAATGAAAACCTTTCTGATCTTTATTGTCCAAATCGAGATAAGGGCAGTTTTGTTCGACCACAAACACATCGCTTCTTAATCGAAGCATATTGTACATTTCGTGATTGGTTAATTCGTCAAAAGATTTAATGGAATGGCTGAATGTCATTTTTTATTTTTGGCTTTAATTTTTGACAAAGATAAACGAGAGAATAATGATTAAAAATGCTATTTTTTTATCATGTGATGCTGGAAATGCATTAGTTTTTTTAAATTCCAAACTTTAAATCCCAAATTCCAAGATGAAAAGACAAAAAACTAAAGGCTTTATTTTTAAGCTTTACGAACAGTTTGTCATTCCGAGGAACGAGGAATCTCCGCAAGTAGCTCCGCTCAGAATGTGTTGCCAATCTTTGTAGAGTTTCTTGTGGAGATTTGCTTCGCCTGTTCGCTATCGCTCGGGTCTCGTTCCTCGGAATGACAAGATTGCGTGAACATTCTATGTGTTAGAAACTAGTTTCTTTCCATTACCTTTTTAGACAAAGAAAAACCTATGTTTCTATGTGTTAAAAAACAAAAAAACTTTGTCAAAGCTTGAAACTTTGACAAAGTTGTCTCCAATTAGGATGATATGTTTTTAGTGGGAAACCGCTTTTAAACCAACAATAGAACCAACCAAAGTGGCTAGAAAAAATAATCTCCAGAACGCTGCAGGTTCTTTAAAAATAAAGATTCCGACCAATACCGTTCCGACTGCGCCAATTCCTGTCCAAACAGCATAAGCAGTTCCTAGCGGTAATGTTTCTGTAGCTTTCATTAATAAAAGCATACTTATCGTTAATGATATGAAGAAACCAATATACCAATAGTACATTTCGGTTCCTGTAGTTGCTTTTGCTTTTCCGAGACATGAGGCAAAAGCTACTTCAAATAGGCCTGCAATGATTAAGATAATCCAGTTCATATAGTTAAAATTTTGTGATGCAAAGTTCCGCGATCAAAATCAGAAATAATTTAACAAATGATAAAAAATGAAGTTATTTTTAAAATTACAAAAAAAGGAAGCTTTAGCAACTAGCGATGTGTATTGAAATTAATGAAACGCCTTTTTAAAGTTTCTAAAAGCGATTGTTTCTATCTGTTAAAATAATTTTTCTCTAATTGTTATTTTAATTCTGAACGTATTCTGCTTAAACTGACCTGTGTAATCCCCAAATAAGAAGCGATATGTCCTAATTGAACTCTTTGCAGGAGTTCAGGATGGTCTTTCATTAGTTCCAAATAGCGTTCAGAAGCATTTTTGAATTGTTTAGAAATCAAACGTTCTTCTGTTTTTATTAATTCCTTTTCAGCAAATTTTCTTCCCCAATTGGCAATGTGAACGTCTTGATTAAAGAGTTTTCTAAGGTTTTCTGTTTTGAGTTCGTACAATTCGCAATCTTCCAAAAGTTCGATGGTTTCATATCCGGGCTGATCTTCAACGTAACTTTTCATTGAGATTATGGTTTCGCCTTCTTTTCCAAACCAAAAAGTGACTTCGTTATCGCGTTCTACATAGGCTCTAACCAATCCTTTTTTTATAAAATAGATATTCGATTCTACTTTGTTGGCCTTTAGCAAAATATGTCCTTTAGCAAAAGCTATTTCTGTAACGTTGTTTTGCAAAGCAATTTTAGACTGCTCAGGAAGTTGGTGTATGCGATCAAGAATGTTGGAAATATCCATTTTTTGTTTTTTGGAATAAAGATAATAGATGTTAAGTGTAACCGAAAAATTTCGATAAAAAACATTAGCTTTCCTGTTGAAGGGCATAAAATTAACGCAAAGTCCGCAAAGACATTTTTATTCTGAGACTAATACCAATCAATATTTTAAGTTTGCAAAGCTTTGTGCAGACATAGCTTTACGAACTTTTTCATTGTAATGATTCCAAAAAAACTTTGCGCACTTTGCGTAAAATCTTTTGCGGACTTTGCGGTAAAATATATGGCTTTTATCTATGTGTTAAAAATAATTTAGTCCTATGGGTCATGTTTTAATAAAAAAATCCCATTTCAAATTGAAATGGGATATAAAACAGCCTCTGCGATGAGCTATTATAAACAGAAGCAATTTTTGACCAACATATAAACTAATTTATTCCTCCGCCTAAAGCTTTGTACAGCAATACTTGAGAGTTTGCGTTTCGAAGCTGGATATCAACAAAATCCAATTCGGCCTGCAATTTATTTTTTTGTGCATTGATGATTTCGAGATAATTGGCGTAACCGCTCAAATACAAATCGTTTGAGACGTTTACCGCAATTTCGAGATGATCAATTTCGTTCAATTTATATTTTAAAACGTCTTCATAAGCTTCATTTCTATGCAGCAAAGCGCTTAACTCGTTGAAAGCTGTTGTGACAGCATTCTGATATTGAAGAAACGAGATTTCCTGCCTTCTGTTGGAAACATAAAATTCCTGTTTGATCTGTCCTTTGTTGAAAACAGGAGCCGTCAATCCGCCCAATAACTGCCAAGCGAAAGAGCCTGCATCAAAAAGAGTGTTGAATGAAAACGAGTTGAAACCTGCATATCCGCCCAGATTCACCGTTGGGAAAAAGGCAGCTCGAGCCGATTTAGCATCTGCGTTGCTGGCAAGCAATTCGAAATAAGCTTCAGATACGTCTGGTCGTTTATGAATGATAGAATCTACGCTTATTTTTTGGTTTAAAACTTCTAAATGGCCCGCTAGAAAATCAGTGCTTCTGTCAATTTTTCCGCCATATTCGCCTAAAAGCGTCAATAAAGCTTTTTCGGTCTGATCGATGCTTAATTTCAGTTCTGAAGCTTCGGCATGAATGTTATTGTTTTGCGCATTAAACTGCTGTACAGCCAATTCTGTAGCCTTTCCGACCGATCTTTGTGCCGAAACGATATCTAGCGCTTTTTCCTGCGTTTTCAAGTTTTTGTCGTAAATAGCCGCTTGTTTGTCTAAAGCAACCAATTTGAAATACAGGTCGGCAATATCGCCCAAGAGACGCGTCTGCAAGAGGCGCATTCCTTGCTGAGAAGCAAAAAATCGCTGTTGGGCAGCTTTTTTACGATTGCTCAATTTTCCCCAGATGTCAGCTTCCCAAGAGACTTTCGCCCCCAGAAAAAAGTTAGGAGTAACATTTTCGTTGATTTTTTGTTTGTCTGTAATATTCTGAGAAAAGTTAGTGTCATAGTTACCAACACCCTCCATTGTATATTTTCCGTAATGTGTTCCAGAAGCATCTGCTACAAAATCTAAAGAGGGAAGAAGTGCCAGTTTTGCCACTTTTAAGTGCGAATTGGCAATGAGGATTCTTTCCTGCATGATTAAATAATCAGGATTTTTGGCAATGGCTTTCTTTAATAATTCCTCTAATTTTGGGTCTTTAAAAAAAGTTTCTGTTTTTAATGGAATAAAAGTTTCGGCAGCAGCTTCTTTTCTTTCCGTATCAAAATTCTCAGGAAGCTTTGCAGCGTCTAGTTTTGTACTGACTTTTGGCGCAGAACAAGCGGTCAAAAGTAAAATTCCGGTTATTACAACGGCACTTTTGGTTGTCCTTATTACATCAGTATTTTTATATTGATTTAATATTTCTTTCATTGTTTAATTTTATTTGTTCAATCTGTTTTTTAACACATAGAAACATAGGTTCTTTTCTTTAACAAAGGGAGTTGAAAGAAACTAGTTTCTAACACATAGACATATCTTTTACTTCTCATACAGTATTCAAGATATTGCAAAGTTTCTGACTTTGAGTTTTGAGATTTACTGCTATGTGATTTAAAGAAAGTGAAACGCCTTTCTACGCCTTCCAAATCCTATGATTCTATGTGTTTAAAAATTATACATTAAGATTTACTCATTCGTTTTTCCAATTTTGCAAACAGGATGTAAAGTCCAGGAATAATTAAAAGACCAAACACGGTTCCGATTAACATTCCTCCCGCAGCAGCTGTTCCGATAGAGCGGTTTCCAATTGCACCAGCTCCAGAAGCAATACACAACGGAATTAATCCTGAAATAAAAGCAAATGAGGTCATAAGAATTGGTCGGAAACGAAGTCTTGCTCCTTCAATCGCTGCTTCGACAATATCACGTCCGAGTTTATTCTGTGCCATGGCAAATTCTACGATCAAGATGGCGTTTTTGGCGAGAAGACCAATCAGCATAACGAGCGCCACTTGGGCATAAATGTTATTGTCGAGTCCGACCATTACAAGTGCCAGGTAAGAACCGAAAACTCCAACCGGAAGGCTTAACAATACTGGGAACGGAAGCAATAAACTTTCGTATTGAGCGGCAAGCAATAAGTATACAAAAAGTATACAAAGCGCAAAAATGTATATCGTTTGGTTACCAGACAAAATCTCTTCACGCGTCATACCCGACCATTCTACTTCAAAGCGGCTTGGCAGTTTTTCTGCGGCAATTCTTTCTACAGCGGCGATAGCATCTCCAGAACTGTATCCTTCTGCTGGTTCGCCGTTAATCATAGCCGACATATACATATTGTAACGCGTTAAAACTTCTGGTCCGTAAACTCTTTCTAATTTAATGAATGTGGAGAACGGAACCATTTCTCCTGCTTCATTCTTCAAATACATATCCAGAATGCTTTCTGGGTTTTGACGAAATTGCGGACTTGCTTGTACCATTACTTTATACATTTGAGAAAAACGGATAAAATTGGTAGCATAAAAAGAACCCAGCATAGTCTGTAAAGTACTCATGGCATTGTCTACTGAAATTCCTTTTTTGGCCGCCAGATCATAATCAATATGAATTAGATACTGCGGGAAAGTAGCATCAAAGCTCGAAAAAGAGTTCTGAATTTCTGGAGAAGCATTCAGTTCTTTGATGAATTCTTTGGTTACTTTATCGGTATTGGTAATGCTTCCTCCGGATTTATCCAGCAAACGAAGTTCGAAACCACTCGTATTTCCAAAACCCGGAACGGTTGGCGGTGCAAAGATTTCGATTTGAGCATCGGCAATGTTCTTAGTCTTTTCTGTGAGTTCGGCCATAAATTCGGTTACCGAAATATCACGTTCGCTCCAATCTTTTAAGTTGATCATCCCCATACCGTAAGAAGCTCCAGCGATTTCAGTTACAATGCTATAACCCGCAAGTGTTGTTACGTTGTCTACACCTTTTATGCCTTGTGCAATTTTGGTTACTTCGTCCAAAGCTTTTTCGGTACGCTCTACGGTTGCTCCTTGCGGAGTTGTAACACTTACGTAAACCATTCCCTGATCTTCAGTTGGAATAAATCCTGAGGCTAAGAATTTTGTGGTTCCCCAAGTCAAAACGCAAAACAGCACTAATAAACCAACGGTTACAGTGTTGCGATCAGCAAATTTTACCAATACTTTGATGTATTTTGAAGTAATATTGTCAAACCAATGGTTGAATCTGCTGAAGAATCTGTCCAATAATGATTTCTTCTCTTTGTTTGGATCGTGCGGTTTTAGCATAATGGCACAAAGGGCAGGGGTAAGCGTAAGGGCGTTAATACCCGAAATTACAATACTAATGGCCATTGTTAATGAGAATTGTCGGTAGAAAACCCCCACAGGACCGCTCAAGAAAGCAACCGGAATAAATACCGCAGCCATAACAATGGTAATTGCAATAACGGCACCTGTAATTTCTTTCATGGCACTGATTGTAGCGTCCATTGGCGACATATGTTCTTCGGAAATTTTTACGTGAACAGCTTCGACGACGACAATCGCGTTATCGACCACAATTCCGATAGAAAGCACTAATGCGAAAAGCGTCAATAGGTTGATCGAGAATCCCATCATCGACATAAAGGTAAACGAACCGATAAGCGCGACTGGAACTGCTAAAACCGGAATCAAAGTCGATCTCCAATCTTGAAGGAAAAGGAAAACTACAAATGCCACCAAAATAAAGGCTTCGACCAACGTTCTCAATACTTCGTGAATCGAAGCATCAAGGAAACGCGAAACGTCATAAGCAATGTTGAATTCCATTCCAGGAGGAAAAGATGATACTTTCAGTTCTGCCATTTTTTCTTTTACGCTCGCAATAACTTCAGAAGCGTTCGAACCCGGACGCTGTTTTAGCATGATCGATGCAGAAGGTTTTCCGTCAGTTTTAGAAACCATTCCGTAACTCATGGCACCAAATTCGATTTTCGAAATGTCTTTCAATCTTAAAATCGTTCCGTCTGGATTGGCTCTTAACGGAATTTCTTCGTATTGCTTTGGCTCGAAGAATTTTCCTCCGTATTTAATCACGTATTGCAGCTGATTGTTCATTTGTCCTGAACCTTCACCAACTTTACCGGGCGCCGCAGAAATGTTTTGTTTTTGAAGCGAATTAATTACTTCATTTGCCGAAATATTGTACGAAAGCATCTTTTCTGGATCCAGCCAAACACGCATCGAATATTCTTTCTGCCCCATGATTTCGGCACGTCCGACACCATCAATACGTTTTAATTCTTGAAGAATATTAATATCGGTAAAGTTGAAGATAAACTGCTCATCCTGAGTTTTGTCGGTACTTGTAATGTTCAAGTACATCAGCATACTGTTTACCTCTTTTTCGGTTGTAACTCCCGCACGAATTACCTCTTCTGGAAGTTCGTCAAGTATTGTCGTTACACGGTTTTGCACGTTTACGGCAGCCAGATCTGGATCGGTTCCTACTTCGAAGAAAACCTGAATTAAAGTTAAACCGTCGTTGGAAGTTACGGTTGACATATACGTCATTCCGGGAACTCCGTTTATGGCTCTTTCTAACGGAAGAGCAACGGCATTGGCCGAAACTTCTGCGTTTGCTCCTGTATATTTTGCTGTAACGGTTACAGACGGCGGTACAATGTCTGGGAATTGGGTAATGGGAAGCTGAAACAACGCCAGCAATCCCAGAAGGACTATCATAACCGAGATGATTAAAGACAATATTTTCCTTCTGATAAATAACTCTATCATTTTAAATGTTTTAGATAAATAATTAAATAACTGTTTTACAGGTCGATAACCTACATTTGTTTCATGTTGATTTTATCGCCGTCTCTTAATGATTGCGTACCTTCTTGTACAATCAGATCGTCGCTTTTTAGACCTTCATTTAAGATGTACACATCATCTAGAGTGGTTTCGATCGTAACATTCGTCATTTTAACTACTCCATCTTTGTTCACGCGGAAAACATATTGCTTGTCTTGAATAGAAAAAACAGCTTTCTGCGGAATTAAAATTGCATTGGTTTTTGGCTCTGAAATAATCAGCTTGCCAGAAGTTCCGTGTTTGATAAACCCTTGCGGATTGTGAAATTTTGCTTTGTATTGAATAGAACCTGTTTGTCTGTCGATTTCGCCATCAGCGGTTCTTAATTCTCCTTTTTGATCGTAAACTTGTCCGTTTGGCAATACCAATTTAATATCGCCCTGCGTGTTGAAAGTTTTGTCTTTCATCATTTGGAAATAGGTGTTCTCAGGAATTGAGAAATAAGCATAAACATCATCCAGTTGAGAAACAGTGGTCAGTAACGAACCGTTTTCTACCAAGCTTCCTTCTTTGAACGGAATACGATCGATTGTTCCGTCAAAAGGTGCGCGGATCGTGGTGAAGCTGATCTGCTGGTTGATAGCTTTTTTTTCTGCAGCTGCGTGCGCTACTTTCGCGGAAGCGGCTTCATATTTTGCTTTAGATAATTCTAATTCTTTGTCTGCAATTACTTTTTTATTGAAAAGTGTTTGAGCTTGTTCCAATTCTACATTTGCAATTCTTAAATCTGCTCTTGAATTTTTGTAAACGGCTTCGGCTTTCAGTAGCTGAATCTGAAGCTCAACATCGCTTATTTTGAAAAGGATTTGTCCTTTTTTTACTTTTTGACCTTCGCTAACGTACACTTTGTCTAACAGACCGGGAATGCGAACGTGAATTTCTACATTGTTTTTAGCGTGCACATCGGCAACAAATTTGCTAGAAACTATGGTGTCTTTTAAAGTTACTTTATAAACAGGAACCGTTTTTATGTTGTTTGAATCTTTTTTTGCTTTATCGCCGCACGAGACTAAAACGAATAAAGCCAAGGTGCATAAAAGAAATTTATTTTTATAAATGCTCATCATTAGGTTTAAATTTTTGAATAAATAGATGTGCTCCCTTGACACTAAATATCGGGAGTATGTATTTGGATTTTGAAAATAATAAGGTGTACGGATGTTTTTATTTGAAAAAGTACCGTTTTAGAGAAATGTTTTTATAGCAATAACAGCTCAATCACATATGCAAATGAGGTATTGTTCCAGAATACTAGAATATAAAAACGACGAAATTTTGCAGCCTAGAAAAGTTGGTACAAATGAAGGTGAGGATGTCTCTCAATGTGGTATATTGAAGCTATACCATAGATTAAGCTTTCTTTATAAAGCTTGAAATTAACCAAATTGCTGAGATACGGAGCTTTGATCGTACTTTGTTCCAAAGTAGTCGCTCTGCATTTCATTTTCTTTTTAAGCTTATAATGAACTTCTAGGTTTTTAGAAGAAGAAAAGTCAGAAGAAAAAATCTGGGTATCGTCTGCCGCAACAGTATCTAAAGCAATACAGTTGCTGAAATGATAAATCGGCTGATACGTTTCGGTGCCTCTGAAAAAGCAAAGCAGCGATAGTAGGACGATATATATGAACTTCATGGGTTTCATTCAGTGCAGCGGTAGTTATAATCTTGCTCCTTAAAAAGAGTATTTATTTTGTTTAACGTGCGCCAAATATAGTAATTTGAAAAATAAGGTTTCTTAAAATTATTCTAAAAACCATGAGATTTAAAAATTTGATAATAATTGAGGTTGGTTTTTAGGAGATTGAATATATTTATTTGAATAAAAGGAATTGTATGAATGCTTTAAGCTTATCTGAAAATGAAAAAGCTGATATTTCATCAGTAAATTTTGGAATCCAAATCAATAAATTTCTATACTTGTATTAATTTAAAGTCGGAGACTTTTTAGGAGTTTTTGTTTTTTAGAGAATTAGAAGTAGCGCAAAGTCGGAGACATTTGCGCAGCACTGGTAAGGAAGACTTAGGGGAGCTGGGAACGTTATAGAGCAACAGCTAATGATAAATCAAGAATATTTTATGCAAAAAAAAGATAACAATATAATGAGTATCTATAAGTCTTTAGAGAATACATTAAAATTAATGATAGTTCCAAACTCTGTTAACATTAATGAAAGAAATCATTTAATTGAATTTAATTTGGAAGAATTAGAAGGAGATTTTTATACTTTTATGAATCCTATTAATCTTAATAAACTGCATTCAGAAAACTTGATTGACGGTGAAGTTAAATTTAAATTGGAACGGCTATTTGTTCTTTTGCAAGATATTGAGGATAAGGATTGGAATGTTGATTCTTTTTTGAATAGTCAAAAATGGTCTGTAATACAAGATCTGACTACAGAAGTAGCCCTGCTCCTCGAAGAGTTCTAAATTTAAATAGACTGACCAGCTACGAATACTGATAAAGCTGTTTTTTTGGGGTGGGAGTGTTTACTACAGTAGCCCCCCAGCCCCCGCTCTGCAAAAAAATCTAAACTTAAATTAAAAGGCTGCGCAAATGTCTCCCGCTCTGCAAAGAGTTCTAAACTTAAATTAAAAAGCTGCGCAAATGTCTTTGACTTTGCGCAATTTTTTTTGTCTCAGAAATTATAAACCTGATAAAAATCTCCGACTTTTTGCGATTTCTCCCGCTCTTTGAAGAGTGAATTCTAAACTTGAATTGAAAAAGTTGCGCAAATGTCTCTTAGACTTTGCGCATTTTTTTGTCTTATAAATTATGAACTCCGCTCTGCAAAGAGTTCTAAACTTAAATTGAAAAGCTGCGCAAATGTCTCCGACTTTGCGCAATTTTTTTTGCTCTTAGAAACTTAAACCCGATAAAAGTCTCCGACTTTTTGCGATTTCTTCTTAAAGATACAATAAGTAAGAAAAATCATTATTTTTGAATAAAAAAATGAAAGAAGGATATGTTATTCGAGATCAGAAATTGCCGCATTTTATTACGCCTACAGTTGTAGACTGGATTGATGTTTTTACGCGTCAATGTTATCGCGATATAGTTATAGAGTCTCTAGATTATTGCATTAAAAACAAAGGAATGATTTTATACGGTTACGTGATTATGAGTAATCATATTCATTTAATAATACAATCTGAAGATGGAAAACTGTCAGATTTGATAAGAGATTTTAAAAAGTTTGTTGCAAAAAATATTTTAGAAAAAATTCAAAATAGTCCTGAAAGCAGGAAAGAATGGATGCTGCAACGTTTTGAACTTGCAGCTGAAGGCCATCAGAGAAATAAAAGATACCAGTTTTGGCAGTACGGAAACCATGCTGAAGAAATTTATTCTTTAGAATTTATGTGGTCAAAGTTGCATTATGTACATTTGAATCCTGTGAGAGCCGGACTAGTGGCAAAAGCTTTAGATTATATTTATTCGAGTGCAAGTAACTATGTAAGCAATTCAGGCTTATTGGAAATTGAGAAAGCTGATAATCCAATAGTAAATGTGTTGGATCCGAAGTCTATAAATTTTTATAATTTGTACTAGTTTAAAGTCAGAGACTTTTTAGGTTTTTGTTTTTTAGAGAATTAGAAGTGGCGCAAAGTCGGAGACATTTGCGCAGCACTGGTGAGGAAGACTTCGGGGAGCTGGGAACAATAATTTCAAATAAGGTTCCTTTAATTTTGAATAATAATTAAAGTAATTTGAAATTTAGATTTAACGATTAGTATCCCGAAATCTATAAATCTTTATAATTTGTACTAATTTAAAGTCAGAGACTTTTTAGGAGTTTTTGTTTTTTAGAGAATTAGAAGTAGCGCAAAGTCGGAGACATTTGCGCAGCACTGGTGAGGAAGACTTCGGGGAGCTGGGGAAATTGAGAAAGCTGATAATCCAATAGTAAATGTGTTAGATCCGAAATCTATAAATCTTTATAATTTGTACTAGTTTAAAGTCGGAGACTTTTTAGAAGTTTTTGTTTTTTAGAGAATTAGAAGTGGCGCAAAGTCGGAGACATTTGCGTAGCACTGGTAAGGAAGACTTCGGGGAGCTGGGGGGTCTATAAATCTTTATAATTTGTACTAGTTTAAAGTCAGAGACTTTTTAGGAGTTTTTGTTTTTTAGAGAATTAGAAGTGGCGCAAAGTCGGAGACATTTGCGCAGCACTGGTGAGGAAGACTTCGGGGAGCTCTGGGTTAATTAAATTTGGTAAATAATTATGTTAGAAAAAATCACATCCGAGTACGCAAAATTTCCTGATAGTTTTATAGAAAAAGTAAATTTTACTCCTATTTCAAAAACATCAGAGAGTATTATAGAAATTATTTTGAGTTGTTTTAACATAAAAAAGGGGAATAAAAAGGAAATAATAAAATTAATTTTAAAAAAAATCGAAATTTTGAAATTCAATCAATTCAATGATAATCCGAGTTTATTCTTAGATGAAATTTATATTAATAATGAAAATGATTTAATAACAATTGATTTTTTTCCAATCGATCATTTCGATTACTTAGAAGAAAATCCCAATTCAGCGTTTATAATAAAATGTAAAGAGATAAGTTATGAGGTATTGTTGAGCGAGTAGTTGTTCTTCTCGCTCTGCAAAGAGTTCCAAACTGGAATTAAAAAGCTGCGCAAATGTCTCCGACTTTGCGCATTTTTTTTTGGTCTTAGAAACTATAAACCCGATAAAAGTCTCCGACTTTTTACGATTACTTCTAAAAAAATAAATTAAGGAAAAATTACTAAAAGTCAGTTCATTCCAAAATACTAGAAGAACCCTTAATCTCAAAATCGGCATATTGCCACGCATTGTCAAAAGAGGTTTTAATTTGCAAAGCCTCTTTTTCTTTTTTCTGAAAAGTTAAAGCATTATAAAGTCCGATTAGGGCGAAGCCGTTTTTTGGGAGCGTCTGTAAATCTTGTTTGTATACTTTTTCTGCTTCGGCGTATTTTCCTGCTTTGATTAAAACAGCTCCTAAATAATGTCTAACGGAGAAAAACCAATCTGGTGGTTCGTTGTAATTTAATTGATCTTCAATTGCTATAGCTTTGTTTAAAAGAACAATAGCTTTATCTAAATTATTTTTTTTAGCTTCAACTCCTGCTGAAAGTACATTAGTAGCAATCTGTACAAGATCGTATGTGGTATTGATATTCCAAATGGTAACGTCTTTTAAAGTTTTGTCTTTGGCTAATTCTTTGAGAGAAGCAAGCTGTTTTTCGGCATTGGCAATATCATTTTTTCCGAGATATGCTATTCCTCTTGCATAATGCCAAATTGCATTTGGATAAACGAGATCTTTGTCGGGTTTGGGAATCGCCATAATTTTATCCCACATTGAGAATTTTACGGCTATATAATACGGAATGCTGTAATAATGCTGTAGAGTTCCCCAGCCAGCTTCACGCATAATTTTGGGCGACATATGCTTCTGCAATATTTGTGCAGATTCCCAAGCCAATTTTGAATTTCCTTCTAAAGCAGCCGTTGCTACCAAAAAATGATAATTGTGCGGATAATAGGCGAGAGGATAAGCGCCTTGTGCATTGCAGGCGGTGGAATACAAACTATCAATTCGGACAGCTTCAATGTTAGAAAGTGTGCCTTCGTGATAATCTCCTGTGCGAATGTAAATATGAGAAGGTATATGCACCAAATGTCCCGATCCTGGAACTAAAGTTTCTAATAATTTTGCGCTTTTGAGTCCGTTTTCTGGATGTGGAGAAGCTTCTACAGCATGGACTAAAAAATGATGGGCACCGGGATGTTTGGGATTCTTTTTAATTAATTCGTTTAAAACAGCCAATATTTGTGGTGTCCATTTTTTGAGCACTTCGGTATCTTTTTCATATAAATCCCAAGGATGCAGATTCATTAAAGATTCGGCATAGAGTGCACCAACATCAGGATCAGAAGAAAACTTAAAGTAGACTTTTTTCATGGCTGCGGCATAAGCTGTATCCAATGGTTTTCTGTCCGCAGGAGGATTTTTAGCATAACGCACCGACAAAGCATCAATCATCGCAACTTCTTTTGGAGAACATTTCGCAGAAAGTTTTTTGGCTTTTTGAACCGCATCATAAGCACGCTGAAAATTATCTTCTTCCATTCCGGCATTATAATTCGGGCCCAAAACATACGCAAATCCCCAATATGCCATGGCGCAATTTGGATCTAAACGGCTGGCTTCATAAAACGATCTCGCAGCTTCAGCATGATTAAATCCATAGGCAAGCATCATTCCTTGGTTGAAATATTCTTGCGCTTCGGGATTATTGGTCGTAATTTTAAAATTCACTCCATCAAGACCTTTAAACTTTGGCGCTTTTTTGTTTTGGGTGTACCAATCTTTATCGTTCGTTTTCGGGATATAGCACCCTTGCGAAGCGCTGACTTTAACTGTTTTGGGTTCTGTGTTTTTTTCTTTACAGCAAACAAAAAGAAGAAAAACCGCGATTAGAAAGTAATTATATTTCATCACCAAATAGATTTGAAATTATATAATCAGTGTAAAAGCTCGAAAGGAGAAAAATGATGCTTGTATTATAATGATTTGATACGGAGAGTATTAAACAAAATTAAATAAAAAAGAAATAAGTTTATGTAATTATTTGTTATTCAGTATTTTGTAGTCTGTTTTGATTTGCTTTGAGTGTATAGTTCTCCGAAGATTTCGCAGATTCAGCAGATTTTTTAATTACAATATCTGCCAAATCTGCGAGAGAAACAAAGAGGAAAAAAAAATAAGGCCTACACTTTTCAGCATAGACCTTGTATTGTGTAAAACAAAACAATTTCTTAGTTTGTTCCTGCAGCGACTTTATCTACTAAAAACAATAATTCGCCAGAAACAGGTTTAATCAATTGCATTGGATAGAGCGTCGGATTGTATTCGCCAGTTGTCACTTCTTTCAAAGCGTGAACTTTTTTCTCTCCAAAAGCAACCACTACAATTTTTTCTGCTTTATTGATTAATGGTGCCGTAAGCGTGATGCGATGCATTTTTTGCGGAGCTAAATAATAGGCATCAACCCATTTGGTCTGTTCTTGCAGAACTGGTTCGCCTGGAAAAAGAGAAGCTGTGTGTCCGTCGTCTCCCATTCCTAATAAAATCAGATCAAATTTGCCTTCTTCGCCTAAAACAGTTCTGATAGACTTTTCGTATTCAGCTGCATAATTTTCAGGTGTAACGTCATCTTTGTACATTTCAAAAATGTTTTCCTTAGGGATAGGAACGTGGCTCAATAAGGTTGAATAAGACATTTTAGCATTACTCAAATCATCATTTAATGGAACCCATCTTTCATCACCCCAAAAAATATAAACTTTACTCCAGTCTATTTTGTTTTTGTAAGCGTCAGAAGCCAATAATTTGTAGATTCCCGCAGGAGAAGAACCTCCTGTAAGAACCGCTGTAAATTTGCCTTTTGCGGCAATAGCTTTTTGTGCAGAATCGACAAAAATTTCTGCAGCGGCACTATTAATTTCTTCTGTATTATTGTGTATCTGTATCATTTAAAATTTCTTCTTTTGTTTGTGTATTCGGAATCCATTTGTGGCCTTGTCTTGCCAGTAATTCGTCGGCTTCTTCAGGTCCCCAGCTTCCTGCTTTGTAATTTGGGAAATTGGTTGGAGGCGTGGTTTTCCAAACCTGTTGAATCGTATCGATAGCGTCCCAAGCTTCTTCCACCTGATCCCAGCGCATGAATAGGGTCGGATCTCCTGCCAAAGCATCGGCAATTAATGTTTCGTAAGCTTCTGGAGACATGGTTGAACAGGCAAAATAGTCAAAAACCATTTCAGCTGGACGTAAGGCTAGCGAAAGTCCCGGTTTTTTGGTCATAAACTGCAGTTTAATGTCCATTGCAGGCTGAATATTGATAATTAGTCGGTTTGGTGTCATGCCTTCTTTTCCATAAGAAAATGAAGAGTGCGGCACTGGCTTAAACTGAATAATGATCGAAGATTGTTTTTCTTCCATTCTTTTTCCAGAACGCAGATAGAACGGAATTCCCTGCCATCTCCAGTTGTCCAGATAAATCTTCATAGCCACGTAAGTTTCAGTGTTAGAATCTGGTGCGATGCCTTTATCTTGGCGGTAACCTGGAACAGGAACTCCCTTTATTTCGCCTGCACCGTATTGGCCTCTCACGATATAATGATCGACTTCTTCTGGTTTAATACGACGAATTGACTTTAAAACATCTGCTTTACGATTACGAATGTCGTCTGCGTTTAGTGATGCAGGCGCTTCCATAGCGGTCATGCATAAAATCTGCAGCAAGTGATTCTGAATCATATCTTTTAATGCTCCGACACCTTCATAGAATCCGCCGCGTTCTTCAACTCCAACTTCTTCCGCCACGGTAATTTGGACAAAATCAATAAAATTACGGCTCCACAATGGCTCAAACATCGAATTTCCAAAACGGAAAGCTAGAATATTCTGAACGGTTTCTTTTCCTAAATAGTGGTCGATTCTATAAATCTGCTCTTCTTTGAAAGTCTGAGAAAGCATTTCGTTCAATTCAATTGCAGAGGCTTTATCGTAACCAAACGGCTTTTCAATAATGATGCGATCTTGTTTCGGATTTGCGGCAAGTCCAATTTTTTTGATATTGTTTGAAATTGTCGAAATAAAAGAGGGCGTAATCGAAAGATAGAAAAGGCGGTTAGCGCGCTCGCCAAAAGCCAGATCAAAATTATTGATTTTTTCGTTTAATCCGATGTACGATTCTTCCTTGTCAATATCGAGACTGTGGTAGGTGATGTGCGAAAGAAACTTTTCTGTTTCTGGATCTGCAATTCCTTTTTTTCTTGAAAAAAGATTCAGGTTATCTAAAACATAACTGCGAAAATCTTCATTGGTTTTTTCTGCCCTTCCGAGAGCAATAATCTGAAACTTTTCAGACATACGTCCATCAAGGTACAGATTTTGAAAAGCGGGAAAGAGTTTTCTCTTTGCCAAGTCTCCGGTTCCTCCAAAAATAACAATGATTGTTGGATTCTTTAGTTTATTTTTAGTCATTGTGTGGTTTAGTTGTGTTGTTTTAAGTTGTTATTCAGCCCATTGTGTATGGAAAACGCCTTCTTTGTCGATACGCTCGTAAGTATGCGCTCCAAAATAATCACGCTGTGCCTGAATTAAATTGGTTGGGAGATTAGCAGAACGGTAAGCGTCAAAATAAGCAAGCGAGTTCATTAACCCTGCAACAGGCAATCCTTTTTGAACTGCAAACTGAATCACCGCTCTCATTCCTGATTGGTTTTCTGTTAATTTTGAAGCGATTCCGCCATCTAAAAGCAAGTTTGGCAAATCTGATTTTGCAACATACGCTTTTCTAAAATCTTCTAAAATTGTAGCACGAATGATGCATCCTCCGCGCCAGATTTTAGCAACCGTTTCTAGATTTAATCCGTAATTGTATTCTTTAGAAGCCGTGTGAAGCTGTGCTAAACCTTGAGCATAAGTCACGACGATAGAAAAATACAAAGCCGATTTTAAAGCTGCAATTGCTTCGCTTTGAGGAATATTTGATTCGGCTGAGTTCCAAACTAATTTTTTGGCAGCTTCAATTCTTTCAGGTTTAGTTTTAGACATATCGCGCATATTAACCGCTGCGTCAATAGTTGGAACTGGAACTTGTAAATCCATTGCATTTTGCGAAGTCCATTTTCCTGTACCTTTAGATCTTGCCCAATCTGAGATTTTGTTGATTAATTGCGTTCCGTCTTCATCTTTCTGTTTTAAAATGTTTCCGGTAATTTCAATCAAATACGATCTTAAATCATCGGTTTGATTCCATTCGGCAAAAGTTTTTTGAATCGTTTCGTCATCCAAGTTATAACCTCTTTTCATCAAGTCATAAATCTCAGAGATCAGTTGCATGATTCCGTATTCAATTCCGTTGTGAACCATTTTTACATAGTTTCCAGCAGAACCGTTTCCTAAATATTCAACGCAAGGTTCTCCATCTACTTTTGCAGCAATTGCTTCAAAAATAGGACGCAGTCTTTCATACGCTTTTTGATCTCCACCTGGCATCATAGCAGGACCAAAACGAGCCCCTTTTTCTCCGCCCGAAATTCCCATCCCAAAGAAGTGGATTCCTTTTTCAGAAAGCTCTAAAAATCTTCTGTCTGTATCAGTAAAATAAGTGTTTCCGCCATCAATTATAATGTCTCCTTTATCTAAGTGAGGCAATAAACTTGCAATAGCGCTGTCAACCGGTTTTCCAGCAGGAACTAATAGCATAATCGCTCTTGGCTGCTGAATAAGCTCAACAAAATGCTTTACATCTGTCGTAGCTTCAATAGTGTGATTTGCATCGGCTTCTTGTTGAAGAGAATTGACTTTTTCGGTGTCTAAGTCTAAACCAGCAGCCGCAAAGTTATGGCTGGCGATATTTAAAAGTAAGTTACGGCCCATTACACCGAGTCCTACAATTCCAAAATCAAATTTGCTCATAGTTTTCAATTAACTAAATTATTAGAAGAAATGTTTTAGCAGCAAAAAGTAAGAGAAAGTATGGTAATTCTTTTTCATTCAATGTTTTGCAGCAAAACAATGGTTATTTTAATCTTACATTTCAAAATGTAGAGCGCTAAGTTAGAGAAAAATGCTGAAAAATGAGGGGTGAAATAGTTCACTTTTGGTCTTTATTGTGATACTTTTTTATGTGTAAAAAACACGCTTATTATTGCTGTTTTTCAACTAAATCGTTGTAATACTGCTAATGTCATTTGTGAATACTTTTATTAGAAGCAGCTTCATGTTAGTAAGAAAAAAGAAGTAAAAAAGTATAAAAATGTTTATTGAAAATATAGGAATTGAGGTATTTTTGAAAACTCAATCATTGGATCCAAAGTTTAATTCATTAAATTATCATATCCCTTTTTTATATGCCAAGTAACACAAAGCTTGTTTTTACAGTCATTTTCTTTATCATTTCGAGCGTCTTTTTTAAAGGAAATGCGCAATCAATATTAGAAAACGAAATATCTGTTCGTGCAGACAAGAAACCATTAGGCAGTGTTTTGGACTTAATGGAAGAAAAGGGAAGTTTTAGATTTGCTTATTATGGCAAACTGGCGGTAAAAGATAGTATCGTTAGCATTCATGCTGATAATACTACTATAAAAGGAGTTTTAGATCAGTTGCTAGGTGCCAAATATGAATTTAAAGAATCGCCAGGATATATTATTGTGCGTTATGCTCCTTTAGAATTGGCTCTTGTATTAGAGAAAAATACCGTTATGAGTGACGGACAGCAAATTGTAGTCGGTTATATTATCGATACAAAAACGAACAACCGCCTTGAGAATGTTAGTGTATTGGAGAAAAATGCACTGCTGTCTACATTGACCAATAAAGATGGTTTTTTTGAACTTCGATTAAAAAATGCACCCCAAGCCATAGAACTGACAGCAGTTAAGGAGAATTATAAAACGGTGTCGATGGTGTTTCTTTCTGAAATTAAAATCCAGATGGGAGACAAAAAGAATAAAACAGATTATATCGATGGCGATTTTTCTGCCATTGAAAGATCAGGAATTGGGCGCTTCTTTATTTCTTCCAAACAAAAAATACAATCGCTCAATCTGGGTGGATTTATTTCTCAAGTTCCCGTGCAGGCTTCTCTAATTCCGAGTATCAGTACACGAGGAATGCTGAATACTCAAATTGTCAATAATTTTTCTTTAAATATTTTGGGAGGCTATAATGCAGGAGTTCGCGGATTAGAAATGGCTGGGCTTTATAATATTAACCGTATGAATGTCGATGCGCTTCAAATGGCTGGAATATTTAATACTGTGGGAGGTTCTGTAAACGGAATTCAGTTAGCTGGAATCTATAATAATGTTTTTGGCAATTTAAGAGGATTGCAGATAAGCGGTATTCATAATAGTGTGAAAGGCTCGCAAATTGGATTGCAAATGAGCGGTATTTACAACAACGTCTATAAAGATTCAAAAGGGCTTCAAATTACAGGAATTAGCAACACTGTAAAGGGCTCACAAAACGGATTACAGTTTTCAGGGATTTGCAATATTGGAAAAGACACAGTGCGCGGTGCTCAAATTACTGGACTTTTTAATTATGCAAAAGAATTAGAAGGAGTCCAATTTGGATTAGTCAACATTACAGATTCGCCATCTGGTTACAGTTTTGGTTTACTAAACTTTAAAAAAGGCGGTTATAAAAAAATCAGTATTACAAGCAATGAAATTTCAGATATAAATCTTGCGGTAAAAACGGGAGATAATAAAATGTATACGATTTTGATGGCGGGAAGAAGCGATCGAAAAGACGAAGAAAAGCTATTTTCTTTTGGAATTGGTCTAGGCAAGAACATTTCTTTAGGGAAACGCTTCACTTTTAATCCCGAATTTAGCACGCAGTATCTTTATTTAGGAAATTGGGATATCTATAATTCCTTATCTAAATTTGACTCTTCCTTTTCTTTTCAATTGTGTAAAGGCGTAGCAATTTCAGCAGGCCCTTCTTTGAATTTTTATTGGTCTGAGAAACAAGATAAGTACGGTAACGCAAACACTTCTACATTTGTTCAGGATCGCACCAAGAATTATACTGTAATTAAAAACAACAGCAAAGATATTCTGGGATGGATAGGCTGGAGTTTTGGATTGACTTTTTTCTAGGAATTTCCCGAGGCTTCGGGATAGATTTTTTTAACCCGTAAAGAGAATAAAAAAATAAACTAGTTTCTAACGCATAGTAACTATGTGAATTAATGTAAGTGAAACGCCTTTTATACAGAATCTGCATCTATGTTTCTATGTATTTAAAACAGTTTTAGCGTCTCTCTTTTTTTTCTGGCAGATTCAGCTGATAAAGCAGTTTTTTTGATTTGTATAATATGCAAAATCTGCGGGAGACTATTTTTAAGAATTTCGAATAATCTCCTCGCGATGTGATTTTCCCCATTTGATCATTTCTTCAATGACTGGACCAAACGATTTGCAATATGGCGTCGATTCATATTTTACTTGAATTTCTGCATCTCGGTCTTCGGTTCTTTTAATGAGCATATTCAGTTCCATTTCTTTGAGTTCACGCGAGAGCATACGTGTCGTAATACCCGGAATGCTGCGTTCGATTTCCCTGAAACGATGATTTCCGTTACAGATTGAATTGATGATCGGCAAACGCCACTTTCCGCCTAAAACGTGCAACGTGTCCTGAAGCGCTTGTACTTCTTCTTTCTGGTTTCTTTCCATCTTGTTTATTTTTTTCCGCCACGACTCGACCGACGGGACAGACGAAGTAATTCACGAATTTTTTTCCAAAATTTTCCTCACGAATTATATTTTTAGACAAAGATTATAAAAATAAATTCGTGAATTCGTGGCTATAATTTTTTCCATTGTAGAAGTTAGAATTAGTTTGGTATACTCCATGATACTGGTTACAAAGTTATACCATTTTGAATTTAAATTTGCCAAATCAATTTTAAAACAATCAAAAAGATGGAAAATCTAAAAAATAAAACAGCTGTTATAACAGGCGGAAACAGCGGAATAGGCTACGCAACAGCCAAACATTTAAAAGAGCAAGGAGCAAACGTCATTATCACAGGAAGAAGAAAAGAAGCTATAGAAAAAGCTGCTTTAGAACTAGGCGTTACAGCCGTCACTGCAGACCAATCGAATATTTCGGATATAGAAAAACTAGCCGCTCAGGTAAAAGCCGATTTCGGTTTGGTTGATATTTTGTTTATCAATGCAGGAATCGCGGGTTTAGGCACGATCGAACAAACCACCGAAGAGCTGTATGATAATATTATGAATGTGAATCTAAAAGGCGCTTTTTTCACTTTAAGCAAATTCATTCCGATTTTGAAAGAGGGAGCTTCGGTGGTATTTCTTTCTTCGAATACTGCAAGTATGCCTGGGCCAGGGTCTTCGGTTTATTCGGCGAGTAAAACAGCTTTGAATTCGTTTATGAGATCGGCGGCTTTAGAATTGGCGCCAAGAAATATTCGTGTAAATTCCATTAGCCCAGGACCAACTCAAACCGAAGTCATGAACAAAGTAGGCCTAGACGAAGCCACCGTAAAAGGCATTATGGATGTCGTAGTAGAAAAAGTCCCGCTAAAACAAATGGGAAGGGCAGAAGATGTGGCTCAAATGGTTTCATATCTAAGTAGTGAAGCTGCGATTTTTATGACTGGCGCTGATGTTATTATGGATGGTGGGATGAGTTTGGGGTGAATTCTATAAAAAACATTTCCATTGAAATTAAAACCCTCAATCTTCTAAAGAACTGAGGGTTTTAATTTTTACAAAAAATCCGCTTGCGCCAAACCATAAAGAAGTTAATACTGCGCCTGTCCAATAGATAATTTTTGTTGTTTTTGAGTTCATGATTTTGATATTTAAAGTTATTTAACGGTACAAATGTGCGTTGAAAGTGCTAAAAACGAAATCAGAATTTTGTTGAAATGGACAAACTTTAGGGTGAACTGGACAGTACAGGGTTTGGTGTTTTTTTAACGCAAAGTGCGCAAGGTTTTTTTTTGATTTTGATTGTGTTTTTAAGTTCGCAAAGCTTTGTGTGAAAATATTGTGGTTTATAATCTTGTAAAGTCGCAAAGGTTTATTTCACGCAGATTTTAAATGATTTAAGCAGATTAGAACAGGTTTTTTCCATATTTAAAAATATAAATCTGCTAAATCTGCGAGAGTAAAAAACTTCGAGACTTTGCGAGCAATTTGCATGAGCTATTTGCATACAGTTTTGCGATCTTTACGTTTTTACAAATTCCAACGAGTAAAAATTCTTGTGTGCTTTGCGCTTAAAATTTGCGTACATTTTATCGTTTTTAAAGTAAGAAACAAAAAAGGAAAGCCTGTTTTTTCAGGAATGATATTTTACGGTTGAGTCGTAAAAAATGATTATTCGGTGATATAAAAAAGACGTAAAGGGTTTATTTAGGCAATTTTGCAGAAAGCTTAATTACTTATTTATGATTTCACCTCTTACTATAATCGCCGCGACAAATTTTTCTGATATTGCAAACAACGCCCTTGCTTATGCTGCTGGATTGGCAAAAGCTACAGGCGCAAAATTGGTTTTATTTAATTCATTTTCTCTAAGCGTACACAGTGCAAACTCCCATATAACGGCAGATGCAATGCAAAAGCAGATTGACAGGGCAATTTCAAAACTTGAAAATTTGGCCCAAGAAACAGCCAACTCATTTCAAATTGAAACAGCGGCCATCTGCACATATTCTTTTTTGGAAGATGAACTTCCGAAAATTATTAAGGAAACAAACGCAGATGTTGTGGTAATGGGAATGGCAGAGCGTTCTTTTGAGCAGGAATTATTAGGAAACTCAACCACAACAGCGATTAAGAACTTACAGATTCCAGTTTTGGCAGTTCCTCAGAATGCACGTTTTGTGGACATAAAAAAAGTATTATACGCTTGTGACAGCTTAAGTTTTTCGGCTATTAAAAAATTCAGTTGGATAAAAAATGCTTTAGGAGATTTTGAGGCTGAAATTGAATTTTTCACTGTCGATGATAAATTGGATGATTTGAAAGAAGAACAGCAGAAAATTTTAATGAATTCAAATATTGAAAAAGAATTTGAAGACGTAAAATATCTGTATAAAACGGTTCGATCGAATGCCGTTATTAACGAAATTAAGAAAGAAATTAAAAATTATGAGGCCGATCTTCTGATTATGGTGCCTCAAAAATATGGTTTTTGGGATTCTTTAGTGCACAGAAGCAAAACGAGGATCCTGGCAGCGGGGCTTGATATCCCATTATTGTCGTTTCCGAATTATTAAAGATTGATTTGATTTAAAAATAATGATATAAAAATTATAAGGTTTTTTTAAAGAAATGGTATCAAAATAAAATTTAACAGATTTTTTTTGATTTTAGGGATTCTATAATTTTTAGAGCTTGTTGCCTAATTTCAAAATTATTTCTTAACATTTCGGGCAGTTTTGTTAATTATTCTTAATTGTCTGCTCGTTTAAGATATTTTTAAATTAATTTTGCAACACTCTAAAAAACATAATGCAGATAGGTTTTTTATCAGCATGGCAACAGCCAAAATTGAGAATTATCTGCAAACTGACCGCATTGTATGATTTTAAAAATAAGATAAATTAAAGATTCTATACCGAGTAATGCCGAGAGAACACTTTGTATAGGTTTTTAATCTATTTTAATTGGATTTTGTATACTGTTTTTAGTTTGTTAAGGTTTTTAAAAAATTAATTTCTCAAAAAAAGCAATTGCCAGCAGATTTAATCGGCTTTAAGAAACACTATTATTGTTTTTCTGTGGCGTCTCTAAAAGATATTTTTCACCTCTATCATGAGCTGTCAAAAAGAAGAAAAAAATAGTAAGCATTGAGTTCTAAGAGTGCAAAGCTAAAAAAACAAAAAAACAATGAGCGCAGTAATTACAGCTATAGGTGGTTACGTACCATCATCAATTCTGACCAACAAGAAAATTTCAGAAACTGTTGATACATCGGAGGAATGGATCATTAAAAGAACTGGAATTAGAGAACGAAGAATCGCAGACGACGACACGGCAACATCTGATCTTGCCGCAGCAGCGATCGAAAATCTTATCGAAAATTATAATGTAGATCGCAATGAGATTGAAGCTTTGCTTGTAGCAACAGCAACTCCAGATCACATTTTAGCACCAACAGCAAGTATAGTTTGCGATAAAAGCGGACTTACAAATGCTTTTGGAATTGACATGAATGCAGCCTGCAGCGGATTTTTGTATGCGCTGGAAATGGGGGCAAACATGATCGAGAGCGGCCGATACAAAAAATTAATCATCGTAGGAGCAGATAAAATGAGTTCTATCGTAGATTATGAAGACCGCAATACCTGTATTCTTTTCGGAGATGGAGCAGGAGCAGTTTTATTAGAAAAATCAGAATCTGATGCCGGTCTAATGAAAACAATCCTAAAAACTGACGGAAGCGGAGTTTCTTCTTTAGCTGTACCGGCTGGAGGTTCTAGAAATCCAACTTCTATGCAGAGTCTTTTGCACAGAACACACTATTTAAAACAAGACGGAGCTTTTGTATTTAAAAGAGCCGTTGCAGCAATGAGCCAGGTTTCGCAAGATGCTTTGTTAAAAAATGAAATGGAAGCAGACCAAATTGACTGGGTGATTCCGCATCAGGCTAATTTGAGAATTATCACTGCTGTAGGCGAAAGTTTAGGCATTGATTTTGAAAAAGTAAAAGTAAACATTGACCGTTACGGAAACACGACATCTGCAACAGTGCCATTATGTTTATGGGATTTTAAAGATGATTTCAAAGAAGGCCAGAATTTGTTGATAACTACTTTTGGTGCAGGATTTTCTTGGGGCGCAACGTGCTTGAAATGGGGCGTAATGCGTGAGAAAAATCCAGTTGCAGCAATAAAGGCAAGCAAAAAAGAAGAAGGCGTTCTAGTAGAACACTAATAAGATAGGATTTTTCAATTTTACAGTTGGGTGAATTAATGGGTAGAAAGAACCAAAATAAAAAAACAAGCAAGAATTTTTTCTATAAATATTACAGGGTTATAGTAATTCCAGCCGTTTTTTTGGTATATCTTTCTTCTTATTATTTCCTAAATCCGTATAGAAATTTTGAAGAGGAAGGTTTGCTCGATTTAGACCAAACCTTCGATATCTTCATCATTTTATTATATTGCGCCATACTTACAGAACTGACTTTGTTTGTTGGACGCAAATTAAATTATTACATAAGCTGGGAGCAAAATCCCGTTTTTAGGGCCATTGCCCAATTTATCTGCTTAATTGCAGGAAACATTCTTCTCAATTACTTTTTTTCTTGGCTTTGGGATTATTTATACCCCTGTACAGCTTTAGAAGTAAATGATTTGGTTACCATTTGGCAGTCTAAAATTATGGCGGCCATTATTTCATTGTTCATAAGTGCCATTCATACCGGAATATTTCTTTTGAACAGATGGCGTTTAAATGCGATAGAAACTGCTGAATTAAAAGTTAAAGCATCAGAATTGCAAGAGGCGGTAACACGTTCGAAATTAGAATCTTTAAAAATGCAGTTAGATCCGCATTTTGTGTTCAATAATTTCAGCACTTTGACCGAATTGATTTACGATGATCAGAAAGAAGCGGCTTCGTTCTTAGAAAATATAACGAGAGTATATCGCTATATGATTTCAAATTCAAATAAAGATACCATTACTGTAAAAGAGGAAATCGAATTTCTAAATGCATATTTTTATTTATTGAAGAAAAGATTGGGCGAAAAAATCGATTTGAAAATTGAAATCGATTCTACTGCGCTAGCGCTTCATTTACCGCCTTTAACTTTACAGCTATTGGTAGAAAATGCGGTAAAACACAATATGGCAACCTTGGCTAACCCGCTTACGATTTCGGTTTTTTCTGATTCTGGCGATATCATTGTTCGAAATAATCTGCAGAGAACCGCTGGAAAAACGTTGGTTTCTACAGGAATTGGAAATAAAAACATCAAATTCCGTTATAAAATTTTATCTCAGAGAATGCCGATTTTTACCGAAACAAACGGTTATTATGAGGTTCGTCTGCCGTTAATTTAAGAGTTATGAAAATTTTAATTGTAGAAGATGAAAGCATTAACGCCAGCCGCTTAAAAAGACTGCTGGAAGAGTTGGAGCCCGCTTGCGAAATTTTAGGCATCATTGACACAGTTGTAGATACTGTTGCTTGGCTAAAATCGAACCCATGCCCAGACTTAATAACAATGGACATTCGTTTAGCCGACGGACTAAGTTTTGCCATTTTTGACGAAATCAATATTACCTGTCCCGTAATTTTTACAACGGCTTACGACGAATATGCAATTCGCGCTTTTAAGGTAAACAGCATCGATTATTTGATGAAGCCTATCGAAAAGAACGAGTTGGAATTTGCTTTAGACAAATTCAAATCTTTAAATAAAAATGAAGCCAGCGTTACCAACATTGCTGGAATCCTAAAAGAACTGATTGAGAAGCCAGTATTCAGAATGCGCTTTTTAGTAACTTATCGTGATGGCTATAAAAGCGTAGATGTTTCCGATATCGACTTTATATATTCTGAATTCAAAACCACTAATTTATTCTTAAAATCAGGTGCAGTCATTTCTATTACGCAAACTATGGAAGAATTGGAGCAGGAATTGGATCCGAATATCTTTTTTCGAGCCAACCGCCAGTTTTTCATTCGTGCAGAAAGCATCAAATCAATTGCGAACTACTTCAACGCAAAACTTAAAATCCAATTAAGACTAGACCCAGAACGCGAGGTGATCATCAGCAGGGAAAAAACGCCTTTCTTTAAGCAGTGGATGGATAGATAGTTTTTAAGTTGCTAAGGTTCTGAGATGCTAAGGCACTAAGGTTTTTAGGTTCATAGGGACAAAGGTTCAGAGGCTTTTTCTTTTCTTCGAAAAGTTTGGTTTACACGTAGTTTGTCATCCTGACAAAGAATACGCTTAATCTTCGAGAAAAAAATCCTCTTTAATTCTTTTAATCCGTGGCAAAAAGAAACTTCGCAATTCTGCGACTTTGCGAGATTCCTTTTCTTTATTCTAAAAAAACTTTGCGTCTTAGCGTCTTCGTGGCAAAAATTAGTGGCACAAAAAAAACTTAGAATCTTAGCATCTTAGTGACTTAGAACCTTATAAAAAACATCCGTTTCAGTATCAAAAAATGTCGTTTGGGTAAATTTCTTCCTTAAAAAAGCGGTATTAGGCTGTTATTTTGCTGCCAAATTTGAGGTAATTCATTTAAAAATGAAAAGTAAAATGACAAAGCAGTTTTTTAAAAATAATAAAGCATTTGGCAGGATTGCCATTTTATTGATATTGGTTTCTCTTTCTTCATGCGGGAAAAGCGGTGACGCGCAGATGGCTCCGCCAAAGCCAGAAGTAGATTTTCTTCAGACTAGTTCGGCAACGGGAGAAGTAGAAAAAAAATATCCAGGAACGGTTGAAGGTAGTGTAAACGTCGATATAAAAGCTCAGGTATCAGGCTATCTAGAAGCTATTTATGTAAAAGAAGGTGATTATGTTACCAAAGGGCAGTCTCTTTTTAAAATAAAAGGAGATGTTTATGCCGAGCAGGTAAACAACAGCCGCGCAGCATACAAAAGCGCTTTGGCTAATCAGGCAAATGCAAAACTGGAAGTAGAGAAAATCAAGCCTTTAGTTGAAGGGAAAGTCTTCTCGGATATGCAGTTAAAAACCGCGCAAGCCAATTACGAAGCTGCAACTGCACAGGTAGCTCAGGCAAAAGCAGCGTTGGGATCGTCTCAATTAAATGCAGATTTCTCTTTAATAAAAGCTCCGGTAAGCGGTTATATTAGCCGTATTCCAAACCGAATTGGAAATTTAGTTACCCCAGCAGATGCTGTTCCGCTGACTGTTTTATCTGAAATCAATAACGTTTTTGTTTATTTCTCACTAACAGAGGCCGACTATTTAGCCTTTTCAAAAGATGCAAAAAACAATCAGACTGTAAGTTTAATTATGGCCGATGACAGTGAGTACGATCAAAAAGGAAAATTGGAAGTTGCCAGCGGAAATATCGATCGTGCAACGGGAACGATTGCTTTAAAAGCCATCTTTCCAAATCCTAAAAAGCAATTGCGCGCGGGAGGTTCTGCAAGAATCGTTTTAAACAAAAGCTTATCATCTGTCATCACAGTTCCGATGGCAAGCGTAAAAGATATTCAGGATAAATTTTTTGTTTTCGTACTAAAAGGAGGAAACAAAGTTGCTATGGTTCCTATTGAAATCGCAGGAAGCGCCGGAGCAGATTATTTTGTAAAATCTGGATTAAAGTCAGGAGATAAAGTGGCGCTTAACAATATCGACGTGCTTTATGATGGTATGGAAGTAGTTCCAAAAGACGCTGCAAAAAATACCAGCAGCAAATAATTTTTCATTTAATAAAATAACATTTCCATGTTAAAGAAAATAATAGACAGGCCAGTATTGGCCACAGTTATCTCTATTGTACTGGTTATACTGGGGATTATAGGTCTGACCCGACTATCGGTAACGCGATTCCCAGATATTTCGCCTCCAACAGTTATGGTAAGCGGTTCGTACCCGGGAGGAAACAGCGAGACCGTTATCCGTTCGGTGGTAACGCCTTTGGAAGAGCAGATTAACGGAGTTGAAAATATGCAGTACATCAAATCTACTGCCAGTAATGACGGGTCTTTTTCGATCAGTGTCATTTTCAAGCAGGGAGTAGATCCAGATCAGGCAGCTGTAAACGTACAGAACAGAGTGCAGCAGGCGACTCCAAAACTGCCTCAAGAAGTTATCCGTATGGGATTAACGACTTCTAAACAGCAAAATAGCATGATTGTTATTTTCAACTTATATACAGATGATAATAGCAAATACGACGAGCTGTTTTTGCAGAATTATGCCAATATTAACCTAGTGCCTCAAATGAAACGTGTTCCGGGAGTAGGGCAGGTTCAGATTTTTGGAGTGAAGGATTATTCGATGCGAATCTGGCTGGATCCTCGCAAAATGGCTAATGCAGGTTTAGTGCCTTCAGATGTTACTCAAGCCATTGCAGAACAGAGTTTAGAATCGGCTCCGGGAAAATTGGGAGAAGAATCTTCTGCGGCTTTAGAATATGTTATTCGTTACAAAGGAAAAAAGAACAAACCAGAGCAGTATGAAAATATTGTGGTTAAAAACGTCGGAAGCAATGTTTTGAGGCTAAAAGATGTCGCAAGAGTAGAATTTGGTTCTATTTCGTACAGCGGAGATAATAAATCGAACAGCAAAAATGCCGTTACAATGGCCATTTTACAGACTTCGGGTTCAAACGCAAATGATATTGAAATCGGAATTAACAAAGAAGTAGAAAGATTGTCTAAATCTTTTCCTCCAGGCATCAAATACGTTAACGTAATGAGTACAAAGGAAAGATTGGACGAAGCAACGGGACAAGTAAAATCAACTTTGATAGAAGCTTTTATTCTAGTATTTATTGTGGTTTTTATTTTCCTTCAGGACATTCGCTCGACGATTATCCCGGCTATTGCAGTTCCGGTTGCTATTGTGGGAACATTTTTCTTCCTTCTGGTTTTCGGATTTACGATTAACATCCTGACACTATTTGCTCTGGTGCTGGCGATTGGTATTGTCGTCGATGATGCCATTGTGGTTGTCGAAGCCGTACATAGTAAAATGGAAGAAGATGAAGGAATTTCAGCCAAAGAAGCAACTCACAGTGCAATGGCAGAAATTACAGGAGCCGTAATCTCGATCACTTTGGTGATGTCGGCTGTATTTATTCCTATCGGATTTATGACAGGTTCTTCGGGAATTTTCTATAAACAGTTTGCTTACACGCTGGCTATTGCAATTATCATTTCAGCAGTAAATGCTTTGACGCTTACTCCTGCATTATGCGCGCTATTGCTAAAAAATCACGGAGATAAACACGGAAATCACGAACATAAAACGAGTTTTAAAGACCGTTTTTTCGTTGGATTTAATAGCGGTTTCAATAATTTAACGGGAAGATACATTAAAGGCGTTCGTTTTTTAGTGGGCAAAAAATGGCTTGCTGCGGGGTTAGTTGCAGGGATAACTGCCATTGCGGTTTATACGATGGCCTCTACGCCAAAAAGTTTTGTGCCTCTTGAAGATGACGGTTTTATGGTGTACAGTTTATCAATGCCGCCAGGAACGGCACTCGACAGAACTACAGCTGTAATTCAGAAATTAGAAAAAGAATTGGCTCCGCTAGAAGCCATTGATGTCAATACGAGTATTACGGGATTCAATATTTTGAGCAACAGCGCCAGTCCAGCTTATGGATTAGGGTTTATTAAACTAAAACCAAAGAAAGACAGGGGAGCGGTTAAAGATATTGAAGAAATCATGAATATCGTAAGCGGAAAATTGGCTAAAATTAAAGAAGGTCAGATCATGGTTTTCAGAATGCCTCCGGTAGAAGGATTTGGAGTAACGAGCGGTGCCGAAATCGTGCTGCAGGACAGAATGGCGAGAAGTCCAGAAACTTTAAAAGCCATGTCTGACAAAGTAATCGGGCAGATTATGCAGCAGCCGGGTGTGCAATACGCTTACACGACTTTTAGAGCCGATTATCCGCAATTGGAATTGGAAGTAGACGAAGATAAAGCACGCCAAATGGGAGTGAATATCAAAGAACTTTTAGGAAATATCCAAACGTATTTTGCAGGAGATCAGTCAGCAGACTTTTCGAGATTTGGTAAGTTTTACCGAGTAAATGTAAAAGCTGACGGTATTTTTAGAATGGATGAAGATGCATTTAATGAAATTTTCGTCAGAAATAACGATATGCAGATGGTTCCAGTAAAATCAATTGTGAAGTTCCATAAAGTCTACGGACCAGAATCGGTAAACCGTTACAATCTTTATAATTCGGTGAATATTACTGCAATGGCACTGCCTGGTTATAGTAACGGACAGATTATGGAAAATCTAGAAAAAGTTTTAGATAAACTGCCTTCTGATTATACTTATGAATGGACAGGTTTAAGTTTGGAAGAAAAAGCAGGAGGAAGCCAGACAATTGCCATCTTCGGATTGTGTCTGCTGTTTGTGTTTTTCCTTTTGGCCGCACAATACGAAAGTTATTTGTTGCCGCTTGCCGTATTGCTTTCTATCCCGACAGGAATTTTAGGGGCTTTCGCCGGAATTAAAGCGGTTGGTTTAGACAACAATATTTATGTTCAGGTCGGATTAATCATGCTTGTGGGGCTTTTGGCTAAAAACGCCATTTTGATTGTAGAGTTTGCCTTGCAGAGACGTCTTGCAGGATTAACAATTATCGAAGCGGCAATAGAAGGATCGAGATCAAGGTTAAGGCCTATTATCATGACTTCGCTGGCTTTTATTGTAGGGATGATTCCGCTGATGTTTGCTTCTGGCGGAACCGCAGTTGGAAACCGATCGATAAGCGTGAGCGCCGCAGTTGGAATGTTTAGCGGTGTTGTACTGGGCGTTTTTGTGATTCCGTTGCTTTTCATTGTATTCCAATATTTGCAGGAAAAAGTATCAAGGAAAAAGATTGCGACTCAAATTCAAACGATAAAAGAATAAGAATGAAAACACTATATAAAATCGGAATTGTTTTACTTGCCGCAACGATCATGACATCGTGCGTGGTAGGAAAAAAATATTCCCGTACAGATTTGAATGCTCCAGAAAAATTCCGAGAAGAAATTGCGGTAACTGGAGATACGGTTTTGCTTCCGTGGAAAAGCTATTACAAAGATCCTTTGCTGGTTGCTTTGATAGAGAAAGCTTTGGTTAAAAATAATGAGATCGTTATTGCGATGAAAAGCATGGAACAGCTTGATCTTAACTACAAACAAGCCAAATTGTCTTTGATGCCAACGCTTGATTTCGATGCTGGCGCAAGCCGTGCTTATCCATCAAAAAATTCCTTGAACGGATCATTGAGCCAGCAATTTATTGGTAAAGATTATATGGATGATTACAGCGCTAATCTCCGCCTTTCGTGGGAAGTTGATATTTGGGGAAAAGCAGCTATGCAGAAAAGAGATGCCAAAGCGGCTTATTTTGCTCAAAAAGAGAATCTGTCGGCATTAAAAACCCGAATTATTGTTGAAGTGGCACAGTCGTATTACAATCTGTTAGGTTTAGACGAACAGCTTAAAATTGCAGAGAAAAACATTGAATTGAGTACCAATACTTTGAGTATGATGCAATTGCAGTATCAATCGGGTTCTATCAGTTCTTTGGCAGTAAACCAGACCGAAGCGCAGAAAAAAACAGCCGAATTGCTTGTCCCTTTAGCGAAAGCAAACATTGCAGTTCAAGAAAATGCTTTACAGATTTTGTGCGGAGAATATCCGGATAAGATTGAAAGAGCAGGAAATATCGATGCGGCTGAAGTTTCGGTACTTTTCCCAACAGGAGTTCCAGCTTCGCTGTTGAGCCGAAGACCAGATGTAAAAGCCAGTGAATATGCAGTGATGTCTGCCAATGCAAAAACAGGATTGGCAAAAGCAACCATGTATCCGACTTTAAGTTTGAATCCTTCAATTGGAGTCAATTCTTTTGAGTTTGAAAACTGGTTTAATTTTCCAGGTTCTGTCACCAAAACCATCGCCGCCAATTTAGCACAGCCTATTTTTAGGAAAAAAGAATTGAGAACCGCTTATGAAGTGGCGGTTTTAGAACAGGAGAAAGCTGTGGTGCAATTCAAACAGTCTTTCATAACGGCAGTTGGCGAAGTAAACGATGCCATGTCTAGACTGAAATATGCCGATGAACGTATCGTTTTGGCAAAAGATAAAGCGCAGTCTTTAGACAAAGCAACTTCAGATGCTTCTTTGCTTTACAAAAGCGGAATGGCAAATTATCTTGAAGTAATCGCGGCACAGAACAGTTCGCTCCAAAACGAATTGGATCTTGTAACAATAAAACTCGAAAAGCTGAATGCAGCAATTAACCTGTACCGTGCTTTAGGCGGCGGAGTAGAGTAACACTTAATTTTTGATGGTTCACCATTTCTGTAAGCAATTATAGAGGTGGTGAATTTCGTTTAAATTGAATTTACTGATTTATGGACAAAATTACTTTTACCCGATCAGAACTTTATGATTTGGTTTGGAAATTTCCGATTCCGCAGATTGCAAAACATTATGAAATTTCGAGTATGGGAATTAAAAATGCCTGCGAAAAAATGAATATTCCGCTTCCCAAAAGCAGACACTGGATTAGACCTGAATATAAGCGAAAGAATATTCCTGAGCTGTCATTAGATTTTAAAGGCAATAACGAAGTTGCCATTTTGAAAAAGAGATATGAAATGCAGTTGAGAGTTCCTGCAAAATCTACACCCTTGCTAGATTTAGCTCTAAGCATCAAAAACGATGCTCAGGCGCCTTTGGATATTAGCGAAAAGCTAGAAAATAATATTGGAATCATTAAATCAACAAAGGAATATTGGGAACGCAAAATTTTGGATCAAGACGCTCTAGCCGATAAATTGGAGATTCTGGATTTGAGCGTTTCTGAAGAAAACGTGGATCGCGCCTTGCTTTTTATGGATGCTTTTATTAGACTAGTTCAGTACCGTGGACATAAATTTTCAAAAGGTCTCGACGGATTGGATACGGTTATTTTTAAGAACGGCAGCGAAATTAAAGTCGATTTGAGAGAAGCGCAGAAAAGATTATTTAAAAATGGTCTCAGGGAAACTTCAGGATATATTTTTACGGGCGATTTTATTTTTAGAATTTCCAAAGGATCAAATAAAAAAGAATGGCGTGAAGGAAGAATTATTCTAGAAGATAATCTCGCATTAATTATGGCTAAATTAGAATTAATGGCTGCAGAAGATTAGATTTTGAATTGGGGTAAAATATGCCGCTCCTCCGGAGCTTTTTTTTGTGTGGGGTTATTTGTTTTCTATCAATATTCCGCTTCTCCGAAGCTAAAAAACAATAAGATTAATGAAAGAAAGCCCCAGCGGGGCAAAATATTTATAGATTCCAATAAGACGAAAGAAAAAAAGCTCCATCGGAGCGACATATTTTGAACCTAATATATGTCGCTCCGATGGAGCTTTACTATTGTTTGTAGCTATTATTTGCTATAAATATTCCGCTTCTCCGAAGCTTTGCATTGCAAATTTTAGGTTAAAGCCCCATCGGGGCAAAATATTTATAGAATTTCAATAAGACGGATGAAAAAAGCTCCGGAGGAGCGACATATTTGATACGCATATATGTCGCTCCGATGGAGCTTTTTATTGTAAATGTTGTAATGGTTGCTATAAATATTCCGCTTCTCCGAAGCTTTGCATTGCAAATTGTACATTAAAGCCCAGCGGAGCAAAATATCTATAGATATTCTGCTTCTCCAAAGCTTGCAAAAGGAAGTCTATAAATTAATTGATCTTCACCAAATGCGCTTCAATAGCTTCTCTTTGAGGTTCGTATTGAGCAGGAAGTTTTAGGTTTTTGCCTAATTCTTCTACACTTTCATCTACTGTAAACCCAGGATTATCGGTGGCAATTTCAAACAAAACGCCTCCTGGTTCTCTGAAATATAAAGAGTGGAAATACTGTCTATCAATTTGCGGAGTAATAGACAATCCGTAATCTTCGATTTTTTCTCTGAATTTCATCAAAATTTCATCATTTGGAACACGGAACGCTACGTGATGAATAGTTCCGTTGGCATTCAAACCGCGTTTTTCCTCTGGCAATTCTACCAAGTCAACAATTGCGGCATTTTCTACAGCATCTGTTGCATAACGGTAACGGTTTACTTCTTGATCGATTAATTTGTAACCGAATATGTCTGTTAAGATGGCAGCAGTTGCTTTGATGCTATTCAAAGTCAAAGTGATGTTATGAAAACCTTTTGTCGCCACATCTGCTTTTACTTCGTCAGTTTCCCAAGCTTTTCTGTTATCATCTGTTTTAGATTCGATTAACTCTAATTTTAGCCCATCTGGATCTAAGAAAGTCAAGTATTTTTCTCCAAACTTTTCAGCCGGTTTGTTGTAAATCACATTGTATTTTTCAAAACGTTTCTGCCAGAAATCTAGACTTCCTTTTGGAACAGAGTAGCCAATTTCGGTTGCCATTCCAGAACCTTTTCTTCCTTGCTGGATTCCTGCTCCCCAAGGGAAAAAAGTTAAAATAGTTCCAGCGCTTCCCACTTCGTCGCCAAAGTAAAAATGGTATGTTCCTGGATCGTCAAAGTTTACTGTTTTTTTGATGAATCTTAATCCTAAAACTTTTGAATAAAAGTCAAAATTGCGTTTAGCGTCACCTGCAATTGCAGTAATATGATGTAAGCCTAATATTTTATTTTCCATGGTATTTGTTATATTAAATTGTTGTTTGATTTTCTTTTACAAATTTACGTCCGTAATGCTTCTGCATCGATTAACCTAGATTAAGAAATGAAATGCGGTGCGGTTTTGAACTATTTTGAAAGAACAGCCAACTAAAAAATGAATGTTTTTAGGATGAATGTTTTCGCGCAGATTTAAAAGATTTGGGCAGATTTAAATTGAACCAATTTCATTGGATCGTTTATCCCGATAGCTTTTTTTGGGACGCATAAAAGGCGCTTTACTTATAAAAAAACACATAGTTTCTGTGCTTATTTTTAATCTTTTCATGCAGATTTAAAAAGACTTGGGGAGATCGAAAATTATAATTTTATAAATATTGATTTTCGAAGCTTGGGTTCGATATTTTTTGTTTTGTGCCCTTTTCCAGTAGTATCTTCTACCAATAAAATTGAACCGCAAGGGAATGTTCTTTTTTCTCCCAGAGAAGTTTCGATTTCTACGCCTCCTTCCAGCAAAACAATATACTGGCGGTCTGGCGCATTGTGAAAATCGTAATCGTAAGATGGACTTACTTCTCTAAAAACAATAGATTTTACAGGCTCATCATCAGATAAAAATCCGATGTCGCCATTGTTTTTCAGCGGAACTTCAAAGTCTTCAAAACGGCTTTCTCCGTCAGAATCGCTGTAAACACGAGTTATGGTAATCATTATTTTTTATTGAAAATCAGTGCATTTGCACAATTTACTTCATCTTGACTGATGGTATGCCCCATATTAGGGTAGATTTTTTTTGTAACATCGGCACCCATTTTTTCCATAAACGCTTCCGTATCATTGACTCTTTCAACAGGAACATGAAAATCAGGATCGCTCGTTCCGATAAAAACAGGAGTGTTTTCAAAATTTCCTGAATAGCGATTTTCGTAGATTTTATCGCCAATTAATCCGCCTGTAAAAGCTACAATTCCTCCGTATTTTGCAGCATTTCGAGTAGTAAACTCCAAAGCAAGGCAAGCCCCTTGAGAAAAACCTAAAAAATAAATATTCTCTTTTTCGATTCCGTTTTGCTGAATAGCAACAACGACCTGATGAATTGATTCTAAAGATTTTGAAAACGAAGGCTCATTTTCGTTCAAAGGAGCCAAAAATGAATATGGATACCAAGTTCTGTTTTCTGCCTGCGGAGCGACCAATGCAAAATCTTCGACTCTAAGGTGTTTTGCAATCGAAAGAATATCATGCGCACTCGCGCCGCGTCCATGAATCATGATTAGCGCTTTTTTTGCTTCATTTAAAGGAACGCCGTCTGTTAAAACTTCTGTATTCATGTTATTATATTTTAGTAGTGAGACAAATTAGTTTTTCTCGCTTCCAATAGCTTTGGAATTAATAGATTTTGGCAGATTTAATTTTTGAGCTGATTATAAAAAATCTGCATTATCTGCCGAATCTGTGAGAAAAAAATCTTTTCAGTTCTTGGTTAGGAATTATTTCTTCCAAATATCTGCATATTCATCTGGATGCCTTTTGAATTGCGCATGAACATAAGGACAAAGCGGCAGAACTTTCAGATTACTGGCGCGAACGTATGATACCATTTCTTCTAAAAGTTTCTTTGCATAACCTTTTCCTTCCGCTTCTGGTTGAACTCCAGTGTGGTAAACAGTTAGGAGGTCAGGTTTTAGGCTTACCGTCATTTCACCTAGTTTTTTGCCATCCACATAAAGATTAAAAGCGCCGTGTTTTTTCTCGTCTAATTCTAATTGTATTGTTTCCATATTTTTTCGTTATGATCTTATTTTTTGTTTTGAATGCAAAGCCGTTCTTTAAAGTTACTATAATTATCAGGAAACTGCAATTCCAAAATGTGTGTTTACAGGTTATCTCGATGGAGGTTAAACTGTCTGCAAAAAATTTTGCAGACAGCTGTATTTTTAAGGGTTATTTTATAAAATCCAGAATATCATTATTGATTGTTTCTGCCTCTGTAGTAGGCATTCCGTGAGGAAAACCAGGGTATGAAATCAATTTTCCGTTTTTTAGCAATGCTGCCGATTTTGGCGCTTGATGATAAGGCACAATCTGATCATCTTCTCCGTGCAATACGAGAACCGGAATATCCAAACTTTTAAGATCTTCTCTAAAATCGGTTTCTGAGAAAGCCTTAATTCCTTCATAATGTGCTAAAACAGACCCCATCATTCCTTGGCGCCACCAATTTTGCTTAATGCCTTCTTGAACTGTTTGCCCTTCGCGATTCCATCCATAAAAAGGAATAGGAAAATCATAGAAATACTGCGATCTGGTAAAACCTGTTCCTTTTCTTATTTCGTCAAAAACAGACAAAGGAACGCCTTCAGGATTTGATTCGCTTTGAACCATAATTGGCGGTACAGCACTTATAATTACAGCTTTTGAGATGCGTCCTTTTCCATATTTTGCCGCATAGCGAATTACTTCTCCGCCTCCTGTTGAGTGCCCAACATGAATGGCATCTTTTAAATCTAGAGCTTCTACTAATTGAGCAATGTCAGAAGCATAAGTTTCCATATTGTTTCCTTCAGAAGTTTGGCTTGAACGCCCATGTCCTCTGCGATCGTGCGCAATGACTCTATATCCTTTCTGAAGAAAAAACATCATCTGCGCGTCCCAATCGTCGCTTGATAAAGGCCATCCGTGGTGAAAAACAATAGGCTGTCCTGTTCCCCAATCTTTGTAATAAATTTCTGCTCCGTCTTTTACTGTAAATGTGCTCATGGTTTTTTGATTTTAAGATTAATATTTGTTTATGCTTTTAATTTAAATTGATCTAAGGGTTTAAAATTTAAACTTAAAAGTGGTAATGCGTTTTGTTATGATTACAATGCAAATGTATTGCAGAGTAAAATCTGAATGGGTTAATCTAGATTAAGAAGTGATTTTATGGCTGTAATAAATAATTGACGCACATTGGCTGATTAATGTTTTTGTTTGTAACTGTTTTATTTTTAAGTATTTATCAAATATATGAAGTTTTTTACTTGCAATATTTCGTTAATTTGTAATCAGTTCGTTTTTTTGAAGATGAGACAGAAAAAGTCTTTATCTGATAAAAAATGATGAATACCTTAAAATAAAAACAAAATAGTATGTACTTTTGCCAGCAACTATTGAACAAGCATTGAAAAGGGTAATCATCATAGCGCTTTCTATTTTAATTCTGTCGCCATCTTTTGGCAGCTTGTTCGTTTACGCTTCTTTTAAAATCAATCAGAAAGAAATCGCAAAAACAATTTGTGTGCAGCGCAAGCAAGCCTTCAACAGCTGTAACGGCCGATGTGAACTTCAAAAAAGCATTAAAAAATACTCAGATAACGAACGAAAAATGCAGGATAGCCTAAAAGATAAATTAGAGCTTGTATACGTTCAAAATATTGCTGAAATAAATTTTAGCATAATTCCAGTTATCGAATCAAAAGAAAATTCTTCAATTTTGTTTGAAAAGAAGCCTATCAAGACTTCTAATCTTACTTTTCATCCTCCTCTCTACACAGTGTAAGGATTTAAATTCGGTTACTTTATAAATTCCAATTTTTATCCCATTCTCGAGGCATCGGGAGGGACAAATTCAAATGCTGAAATTTGAAATTTCAAAATGTTTTGTTGGCGCTTTTTTATTTGTGCTAACATTCTAAGTTTGAACTAAAATGGCTTAATTTATTTTCCTAAAACTGATTTTGATCTTCTCTGCAATTGAAAAGGGAAACATTTCCATTTTCATTTAAACTGCCTTTTTTTGGCTAATTCACAGCATTTTGTCTTCTATTTTGATATTCAAAAATTTATGTCAAAGCGCTATATTTTAAAACGTTTTTTATAACATCATCAAATGAAATCTTTTAATTTTTGGATAATTGCACTATTGTTTGCGGTTACTTCCTGTACAATTGATAAAACAGATTACGAAGCTGAAACCGGTTCTGAAGTTCCTGAAAGTTACGAATTTAAAGAAGCGACTTCGTTTACTAGCGGTAATTATAAAATAACTATAGATGCCCTAAACGGAACATTTTATAAGGGCTATAATGAGCTTCATTTAAAAATTGTAAATACTCAAAATAATCAGGAAGTGACTTCGTCTGCGGTAACTTTTCTGCCTATTCTGAGCAATGCTGACGGAAGCAAAAGTTCCTGTCCGCATGAGTATAATGTGGCGTACGATACTGCCAATAAATACTACAGCGGTTATTCTGTTTTTACTGCCGAAAGTTCTACTACTGCAAGCTGGAAATTGTACATCAGTTTTACGGCTGATAATCAGAAATATGAGATCAATAAAGATGTTACAGTTGCGCAGCAAACCAATAAAAATCTGAACATGACCGCCTTTGCAGGAAATGATGGCGAACAATATATTATTGCATTGATTTCGCCTCAGAAGCCTACAGTTTCAGAAAATCCGCTTGTGGCTGGGGTTTACAAATACAACAAGCCAACAGTTTCTGCCGGAATTTTTCCAGATCCAACGCAGTTCTCGTATTCAGAAGTTGCGGGATATACTTTAAAGTTAGATCCTAGAATGCCAGAACCTTCAATGGGAAATCATTCTTCGCCAAATAACAAAGATTTGACGCAAGGAAATGACGGTTTGTATCATGGGGTGGTCAATTATACGATGACGGGAAATTGGACATTGAATTTAATTATGATGAATCAAAATGGTTTAATCGTAAAAGGAACCGTAGTTCCAACTGATCATACGCCAGGCGTAGCAGGCGTGAAAAGCGAACTATATATTGATACTTTATTTTAATAACATGAAATATATTATAATGCTGCTTTTTTTAGGAATGTCTGTCACAGCTCAAAATCAGCACGCACATCACGACAGCATAAAAAACTTAGAAGAAGTAACAGTCAAAAATGCGGCGAAAAAGAAAATTGAGACTGAGATGAAAATGGCAGTTTCTGTTGATGAATTTTTGTCTTCATCAGAAAATATCAGTTTTATAAAACGTGGAGCCTATGCTTGGGAGCCTTTATTGAACAATATGAGCACCGAACGTTCTACGGTTACTATTGACGGAATGCACGTTTTTGGCGCTTGTACCGATAAAATGGATCCCATTACGTCTTATGTGGAAAGCAATAATCTAGCGGCAATCGACATTAAATCGGGACAGGAAGGAAGCCTTCATGGTTCGACAATTGCAGGAAGCATCGATTTAAGAAGAAAAAGTACGCCATTTGGACTTCAAAAGAAATGGAATGGAGCCTATCAGACAGGATTTGAGTTTAATAATAAACAATTTTTCAATTTAGGAAACATCTCTTATTCGGGAACTAAATTTGTTGCAGACGGAAGCATTTCGTACCGTACTGCAGACAATTATTATGACGGTAATAACGATGAAGTAAAACATTCGCAATACAATAAATTCAATACTTCATTAGGATTGGCCTATAAAACCAGCGATTTATCGTCTTTAAGGTTAGATGCTATTTTTGATGTGGCAAAAAATGTAGGCTATCCTGCCTTGCCAATGGATTTGTGGCTTTCGCGAGCGCTTATCACTTCGGCTACTTATAAGCAATTGTTTGAAGAAGGGCTGGTTAGAGCGGTAGATACAAAAGTATATTTTAATGCCATTGAGCATTATATGGATGATACTACACGCCCTGAAAATTTGGTTCACATGGATATGCCAGGCTGGAGCACAACCTACGGATTGGTTTCTAAAGCCAATTTGAGAAAAAATAATTATTCGTCTGAAATTCAGTTGAATGCCTACAATAATTTGTCGATTGCAGAAATGCGTATGTATCCGCAGGATCGAAGCGAGAGAACCATGTTTGCCTATAGCTGGCCTTGGGTAACGACTCGTTTTGCAGGACTTTCTATGAATAATTCTTGGGAACTTTCGGAGAAAAGCACGGTGAATTTAGGGGGCTCTTTGGGAGTAAATTACAATTACTCTAAATACATTGAGTTTAATTGGATTTTTCATCCGGGAGCGCCTCAGGAAAAAACGAGATTTCTGCCAAGTTTAAATGCCAGCTATCAGTTAAATATAGATCAGTTTAATTTTTCAGTAGGAACGGGTTACGGACATAGAGCGCCTTCTGTTTCTGAAGGTTACGGTTACTACATTTACAATAGTTTTGACCGTTACGACTATATCGGTGATCCTAATCTGAAAAATGAAATTTCGTATGAAGGAAATGCAAGTGCAGGCTTTAAAACGGAAAGATTAAGCATTCAGGGAAAAATAAACTATTTCTACATTGATAATTATATTATTGGTAAAATCTTGAGTTTAGGAAGTCCGATGAATTACCAGTCGGTTGGTGTAAAAGGATATACTTCATTAGATTATGCTACGCTTTTGAATATGTCGGCGAATGTAAGCTACGATATTTTGGAACATTTGCATTGGAAAGGAACGCTGACGTATGCCCGAGGAATGGATAACAAAGGAGGAAATCTGCCTTTTATCCGCCCGTTGAGTTATCTGACGTCGCTTCATTATATGTATAAGAATTTCGGCGTCCAGACTTCTGTAAATGGCGATTTTGAGCAGGTTAATTACAGTCCTGAATATGGAGAAGATTTGACAGCGGCTTATGCGATTTGGAATATTTCTGCCGATTATTCTTTTAAAATCAATAAAGTGAGAAGCACCATACAAATTGGAGCTGAGAATATACTAAACGAATATTACAGCACGTATGCTGACTGGGGAAATATCCCGAGAATGGGACGTAATATTTTCACGTCTTTAAAATTGAATTTCTAATCAGAAAGATATCAAAATAAAACACAATAAAATAAAATCACAAAATGGAAACTTTAAAAAAATACCTTTTATTATCTGCTGCGGCATTAACATTAGCATCATGTTCAAGCGATGACAACACTCCTGCGGCAAACAACCTAACGCTGGAATTCAATAACACCTTCAAAGACAAGACAATTGTCTTAGGCGATGCGACTTCGGCTTCGGCAACAGCAAATACTTCTGCAGCTGGACAAATTCACCATTTTTCTGAGGTAAAATACGTAATCAGCAATATCCGACTTATAAAAGACGATGGAAGCGAAGTGCCTTATAACGTAAATGACTTAGACAAAGGGGCAACAGTAATCGATCAGGCAAAAACGGCTTCTTTGAGTTATGTTTTGAGCAATGTTCCATCTGCAACCTACAAGCAGATTAAATTTGGTTTGGGTATCAAAACAGAGCAAAATACTCTAGATCAGACAAGATTTCCTAAATTTTATGCCGCAGCGAGAGCAAATGATACCGAAATGATGTGGGAGTGGGGAACAGGTTACCGTTTTACAAAAGTAGAAGGGTTTTATGATGCTGATAATAAAGTAATGTCTATTCACACAGGAAGCACTGTAGCTGGAAAAGAAGGCGCGTATACGCAAGGTGTAAATGCCTATAGAGACATTACATTAAGCCTTACGACAAATGCAGTAGTAGGAAGCAAAGCTCCAAAAATCAAAATTAAAGCTGATTTTGATAAGTTATTAAGCGGAAAAATCAACACGATTACACTGTCAACTGGAACAACGATGGCAGACAATGCAACTCCAAACATTCATACCGCAGCTCAAATGGTAAAATTTGTGGATAATTTGGGAGGAAACGGAACAAATGATATTTCAGGAATGTTTTCTGTAACTAGCGTAGAGAATTAATTCGCTGATTTTAAAAAAAATGCCTCCATCTTTAGGTGGAGGTTAATAAAATTAGTAAAAACTAGGCTTTAGTTTAAATATGCTAGTTTGGCTAAAGCCTATTATTTACATCTTTAGAATCCCCCTAATTAAAACTAGGGGCTATTGAAAAAAACGTTTTCAGCAGATTTACACAGATTAAATCTAACCTATTAAAAGGGCAGCTCTTAAATTTATTAAAATGAAAAAAATATTTAGCTTTATCATAATCGCAATCTTTTTCACTTCTTGCAGCAGTAGTGATTCTGATGAAACTTATTTTGATAATCCTGAACTTTCATTGCATATTCCGACTGATTTTCCAGAGGTAAACAGTTATGTGAGTTTGAACAAGCCTACAAAATATGGCGCAGAATTAGGAGAAAAGCTTTTCTCAGATAAAAGATTTAGTAAAGACAATACGATTTCATGCTCAAGTTGCCATATTCAAGGAAATGCGTTTGCAGATCATAATGCGCGAGCAATTGGCATTGAAGGCAGAGTCGGACTTAGAAATGCGCCGCCACTACAGAATTTGATGTTTTTGAAGTTTTTTAATTGGGATGGAAGCAGACTGCAGCTAGAGACGCAGCCGCTTGTTCCTATTATTACTCATGAAGAAATGGATTCTTCGATTTTGGAAGTGATCGGAAAAATTAAAGACGATGCCTCTTATAAAGAATTAGTTAAAAAAGCTTTTGGAGATCAGGAAATTACCGCTGACAGGATTTATAAAAGCATTGCACAGTTTGAATATACCCTGATTTCAGCTAACAGCAAATACGATAAAGTAAAACGTAATCAAGGCCAATCGTTTACTGAAAGCGAGGCGGCAGGTTTTGCAACCTTTAAGCAAAAATGCGCAAGCTGTCATAGCACCGAATTGTTTACAGATCAAAGTTTCAGAAATATTGGCTTTCCTTTAAACACAGATTCTAACGAAGCAGGACGAGGCAGGGTTACCGGAATTCCAGCCGATTTTATGAGTTTTAGAGTTCCGAGTTTAAGAAATGTCGAGTATACCGCGCCTTACGGCAGTTTTGGACAATTTGCAACTTTAAAATCTGTCTTGGATTATTTTGACAATGGAGTGCTAAATGCTGAGAATCTGGACCCAATTTTTAAAAATAACGGAAACAGAATTCCGCTAACTGAACAGGAAAAAGAAAATCTAATAGCGTTTATGAAAACCTTGAGCGACAAAGAATTTACAGGAAATTAATGTGTAAAGTGTTGATTTTACTGGTATTTGGCATTTCTTTTTTATGAAAAAAAAATGTTCACAATATGTTGATAAATAATGCGTTGCAGATAGTGTTAAAATCTGATTTCGATAGATTAAATGTTTTAAATTTAGTAACTGAATGATAGTTAATTATTTAAAAGTATTTGAATATGGAAAGAGCTATAAAATTACAGGTTCGCAAAGAACTTGACGGGAAGCAGCAGCTAAATGTAATTAAGCTAAAGGGCAGTTTAATCACTAAAGGCTACACAGAAATTATCCATATTAGCGATAAGGACGATGAATTTTACATCAACTCATTTGCAACCAGAACAGAGGCAAGCAATGAAGTAAAAGAATTTATTTTAGATTTTATAAACAAAGAAAATTTAAGCAATACAATTAGTGTTCTAGCATAATAGTTTGTTAGATGCCACAATTGTAATGCTTAAAAAAGTTTAAACTGCATTTGTAAAACTTGTATTTTGATCCAGATAAAGAGGCTGATCTTTTAAGGCGTCATCTGGTTTCTCATCCCAATCTCCCCAATCTCCAATATAAGTTTTACGAAATATTAATTCGTTATTATCACCATTACAAACCAAAGTTCGGTCTGGACAGGTTTCATTGTTTGGACTGAAATTCATTTGTAAATTTTTCATGACGTAATTGTTTATAATTGTTTGTAAATGAGATTATAAAATTAAAAATATGCGGTTAGATTTAGTTATAAAATAATATTAAATTATTGTTTAATTTGCATATAATAGGTTGAAAATTAATGTTATAAAAAAATGCTAACCAATTTTGATTAGCATTTTTTATGGAGTTTTAATCTTTCCTCTTCAATCTTCAATCTTCAATCTTCAATCTTCAATCTTCAATCTTCAATCTTCAATCTTCAATCTTTCTTTTTAAGCATCTTCCTCGAGGTTCATCGCCTTCTTGGAGTATAATTTCAGAATGTAAAAACTGAGCCGCATCTGCAGAGCCTTTTACTTTTTCAGCACTGCGTTCGAGCATTTCGGCTTCAAAATCATTTAAGACGTTTTGCCTTAATCCAGTTTCTCTCCATTTTGACTTTGCATTGCAGCCTTTAGAAATTTTTCTGGCTAGTTTTAAAGCATCCAATAGTGCTTGATTGGCGCCTTGACCTTTAAACGGACTCATTGGATGTGCCGCATCGCCAATTAAGGTGATGTTTTTATTTTTTGCTAATAATGCAGAACTAAGCAGTTCGCGGTCATAAACAGGATACCCAGAAATTAGATTCTCTGAAGTGGCTTCTAAAATCTGAGGAATAGGAGTGTGCCATTGCGTTCTTCTGCGAGCTTCATCTTTCAGCGCTTGAACTCCTTTTGCACTCAATTCCTTAGCATCTTTTTCAGACATCGGAAAACTAAGCTGCCACATTACAGAATCTGCAGTATAAGGCATTACATAAATGCGTTCATTTCCGTTGGCAGTCTGAAATATCGTTGCGCCATCCAACAATTCGCTCGAAAATCCTTCTAGAGAACTTAAAGGGCAAATGCCTAAAATTACTAGGCAATCTAAATAGCGAAGCGGTGTTGTTTCCTCACCAATTGTAAGCCTTCTAACAGCGCTTCTGATGCCATCTGCACCAACAACAAGATCAGCTTTTACGGTTTTGATTTCCGCATTGGTCTGAAAACTTAGTTCAACACCTTCTGCAGACTCTTTTAGATTTAATAATTGATGCCCCCATTGCACTTTATCATTTCCGCCAAGCTGTTCCAAAAGCGCAGATCGAAGCGATTGTCTTGCGATATGCATATTGGTGCGTTTTGCAGGCGATTTAATTTCGGTTTCCAGCCATTTTCTGGTTCCCCATTCACCCAAAACTTTTCCTTCTGGATTGTGTACGATATGTTTAGTCGAAATTACGCCGCCTAGAGAATTGATTCCCAGTCCTTTTATGGCTTTACTGGCTTGCTGTAATGTAAGTCCGTAGCCTTGAGATCGAGCGTCAAAGTCATGGTCTCTTTCATAAATTGTAAAAGGAATTCCGCGATGTAAACAAGCCACAGCCAAAGCAACACCGCCAATGCCTGCGCCCACAATAGCAACATGAGGCTTTGTGAGATCGGGTTCAAGATAATTTTCAGATTGAATTAATCCTGATCCAGAACAATTTTGGCACAAATGCAGGTGAGCTTTAGGACGAATTGGTGCAGGTGCGTGGCTTTGCGACTGCTCGTATGCTGCCAATTCCGTTTGATACCGGCGTTGCGCTTTTTTACTCAGTCCGCGATTTATTTTGCCCTGTCCCTGGCATTCATGGCATATCGTCCACATTTTTTTTTTGCTGTAATTTACTGTAAAATAGCGTATAACGCTTTATTCAAAGAAGATGCAAAAATAGAGAAATGTTCTTGATATATCGGCATCATAAAGCGTAATTATTCAGGAACTTCTTGTCCTGATATTTTATAATTTTTAAAAATGATTATATAAATCAGATCATTTTATATATCCTAATTTTAATAATCATTTAAAAACGAGAGTTATGGAAAAGAATAATCAAACCCAGAAAAATCCGAATCCTAAACAGCAGGGCGGAGGAGATCATCGAAATGATACAAGGAAACATCAATATAAAGAGCATGATGAAGTTTTGACCAATGATGAAAATTATGATGCTGACACCAAAAAGTTTAAAGGTGAAGAACCTGAACTCGATGATAAATTGAATAATGAAGAAAAAAAATAATGCGAAAGCGCCCAAAGTTTATTTGAGGCGCTTTTTTTGCATTTCTTTTTTATTGGCAAATTCATTTAATATCTTCAAATGACTTTTTTTTAAGAGATAAAAGTGAAGAAGTAAAAAATATGACATGATTTTTATAGATTTGTAAAATTCTAATACAATCTCCCCAATCCTAAATTGGGAAACATATACAATACAAGGCATGAAATCGGTTACTTCAGTTTTTTTACTTTTAATATTTGTCTGTTCAAATGCATATTCTCAATTGAGTTCTGATAAAATATTCGAAAGTTTCAAGCAAGGTGAGCGTACCAATTGTTCATCTATCGCTTTTATTAAAGCTTCTTTGAATGTTTACGGATTGGATAATCTTTTTGTAAGCGAAAAGGTAAACGACGATTTATATAAAATTACACTCAAGAATAACGCTTCATTCAATTTGAACAGCAGCGAAATAAGCAAAGCCAAAGAATCTGCTGGTTTTGTCTATATCAAAGACAATTGTGACAGCGAAAAAATTACCGATTATGCAGAGCTGACCTATGCGGTAATGGCAAAATACAAGCAGATTATTGATAAAGAGTCTACTTTTGATAAAGCATTGGAAGATTTAGAAGACGGTACAGTTTATACTCCAACAATCTATAAGTACTTAGGATTTGCCTTAGGCAAACAGATTCAAAAATTAAAAAAAGAATCGGGAACAGATTATTGCGGTGTTGTGGCCTGGTCAAAAGTGCACGCTGTTTTTGTGTGTGGAGAATTTATGGACTATTATGGAAACAAAAAGAGTCTGTGGATTAAGTATCCGAGCCGTTTTAGGATAATCAAGTCATAAAAACCGTAAAAGCAGCTTTTGGAAATATGTACTCAAATAGTGTAGATTCCTGTTTTATGCTGTAATCTTTTCCTTATCGCAACGTAACAATTATGATTTTATTGTGAAAAAGAATTTATAAAAGTTGCATTTTAACATAATTTATATATTTTTGTTTCATTCAAGAACCAAATCTATTAAGAAAATGAAGAGCAAGATTATTTTATTATGTGTCCTTTTCTTCTTGACGACTGCTGCCGTTTCTGCACAGGCAAAAAATGCACCAAGAAGTATCATTAGTACAACAGCATTAATTCGCAAATACCATGATCAAAAAGAATTAAGTGGTATGCAAAAAGGAGAACTTTTAGAATTGTATATTGAGCGTATTAAAGTTTTAGTAAAAACACTTCCTTACATTGCTTTGGTTACTAAACCTGGCGTAACAATGGCAGATTTAGGTATTCCAGATACTGGCGAGAATAAAAAAATCTTAGATGGACAAGCAGAAGGCACAACCGTTTTCTTAGATACGACAGTAGATTTTCAAAGAAAAATGATGCCGTATTCGGATAAAGGAAATCTTATCGCTGCAATTTTATTCTATGAAACTACATTGAAATCTTTACACGAATTCAACGAGCTATAATAAATTAAAAGTTAGAAAATACAAACTCCAAGGTCTGATGATCTTGGAGTTTTTTTTTGTTTATACTTTACTTAATTTAAGTTTTCTTGGTCTCGTAAAATGTCTTAGTGCAAAATGTAACGCAAAGAGCGCAAAGGTTTTTCGCAAAGGAAGCTAAGTTTTTCTGAGAATCATTAAATAATGTAAGTTCGCAAAGCTTTGCGATAAAAATGTAACGCAAAGAGCGCAAAGGTTTTTCGCAAAGGAAACTAAGCTTTGTTTGAGAATCATTAAAAAATGTAGGTTGGCAAAGCTTTGCGATAAAAATGTAACGCAAAGAGCGCAAAGGTTTTTCGCAAAGGAAGCTAAGCTTTGCCTGAGAATCATTAAAAAATGTAAGTTCACTAAGCTTTGTGAACTTTGATTATGTTCAGTTTAGCCTTGCAATAAAATGTCTTAGCGTGCTTTGCGATAAAAATGTAACGCAAAGAGCGTAAAGGTTTTTCGCAAAGCAAGCTGAGCTTTGTCTGAGAATCATTAAAAAATGCAAGTTCACTAAGTTTTGTGATAAAAATGTAACGCAAAGAGCGCAAAGGTTTTTCGCAAAGCAAGCTGAGCTTTGTCTGAGAATCATTAAAAAATGTAAGTTCTCAAAGCTTTGCGATAAAAATGTAACGCAAAGAGCGCAAAGGCTTTTCGCAAAGGAAGCTAAGCTTTGTTTGGGAATCATTAAAAAATGTAAGTTCACAAAGCTTTGTGAACTTTGATTATGTTCAGTTTAGCCTTGCAATAAAATGTCTTAGCGTGCTTTGCGATAAAAATGTAACGCAAGGAGCGCAAAGGCTTTTCGCAAAGGAAGCTAAGCTTTTCTGAGAATCATTAAAAAATGTAAGTTCTCAAAGCTTTGCGATAAAAATGTAACGCAAAGAGCGCAAAGGTTTTTCGCAAAGCAGAATCTTTAAAGACTAAAATCGTTTCAAAATATTCCCCTTTTAGTAGAATTCTTATAAAAAAGTAAAAAACGGCATCGGCTTTAACTCTTTTATATTTAGATGTTTAAGTTTTTTTGTTTGTGCGGATTAACATTTTTTTTGCAAAAAGTTTAATTAAAATTTGGGAACTAAAATTTTTAACATACTTTTGTTCTATCAAATTAGTAGAGTTTAAAATTTAGTTAGAAATACAGAGATTAAAACCTTATCATTTCATTTTCAGAAATATAAAAGCATGAGACATTTGCAACTTATGCATCACTACGGTTAAAATTCCTCTTTTTAAATTCATTATAAATTTTAATAACCTAATCCTCTAAACAGGGTTAGAACTGTATAGGCCAATTTAAAAGAATAGTAATCTAAAAAAAGTAAAAATGAAAAAACGAATGTGTTGCCGATAAAAAGAAAAACCATTTCTGTTGCAGCAGAAATGGTAAGAGTTTAAAGAAATTGTCATCTCTAAAAGGAAAGCATGAATAGCATAAAACTATTCTGGGCTTACCTTATTTATTAAACTAAAACAAAGTAATGAAAAAAAAATTAAAAAGATATGCTTGGCTATGTATTTTGTTGATTTCCATAGGAGTTAAAGCTCAAGATACGAAGCCGTTAATTCAGTCTAAACTGGAAGGAACAGTTGTCGATGCTATTACAAAAGAGCCTATTATCGGGGCTTCGGTAACGATAAAAGGAACTACACATGGTGTTATTACAGATACAGATGGAAAATTTTTCTTCCAAACGGGACAAAAATTTCCTTATACGCTTTTAATTAGCTATCTAGGATATAAAAAAGAAGAAGCAATAGTCAACAAAAATGCAATTGTGATTGCTCTTACTGAAGAGCAAAATGCATTATCTGAAGTAGTGGTTACGGCACTTGGAATTTCTAAAGAAAAGAAATCTTTAGGATATACGACTCAGGCATTAAAAGGAAAAGAATTGGCAACTACCAAAGAAACCAACTTTTTGAATGGCCTTTCGGGTAAACTGGCAGGTGTTCGTATTACAAATTCACAAGGAGACATGGGATCGTCACGTATTATTATTCGTGGAGAAACTTCGATTGCAGGAAACAACCAGCCGCTTTTTGTGGTAGACGGTGTTCCTGTCGATAATTCACAATTGAACTATGGAGGAGCCACGCGCGATTTCAGAAATGCTATTGCCGATTTAAATCCGCAGGATATTGAGACCTTGACGGTTTTAAAAGGCCCAAATGCTGCTGCGCTTTACGGATCGCGTGCTGCGCATGGTGTAGTGCTGATTACGACAAAATCTGGAAAAGGACAAAAAGGAGGATATGGAGTCACTTTCAATTCGGGTATAACAGTTTCTCAAGTAGCGACTTTGCCTTCTTTTCAGAATACTTTTGGACAAGGCTCTAATGGAAAATTCAGCTATGTCGATGGTAAAGGTGGTGGAGTTAACGATGGAGTTGATGAAAGTTGGGGGCCAAGAATGGACGGACGCCTTATTCCGCAGTTTTATTCGAAAGGCGAAGCGGTTCCTTTTGTAGCGCATCCGAACAATGTGAAGGACTTTTTTAATACAGGTCTTACTTACGACAATAGCGTTTCTATTGCAAAAGCAAATGAAAAATCAGATTTCCGTTTAGGAGTAAACAATCAGAAACAGCTTGGAACTGTTCCAAATAGTGAAATAAACAAAACAAACTTTACGGTGAATACCAATTATCAGATTTCTGAAAATGTGAAAGTTGGAGTTAATGCTAATTATATTGTAACAAATGCACCACAATTGCCAGGAGGTCCGTCAGGCGGGCGTGCTGCGGGTGTGATGCTGCAGTTTCTTTGGTTCGGACGTCAGGTTGACATCAATCAGCTGGATAAAGATTGGACGACTAACTGGAACAACAGCTACTACAGCAACCCGTATTGGAATGCGTATTACAATACAACAAGCCAGCAGCGTAACCGTATAATTGGGGATGTTCACTTAGATGCAAAATTGGCTGACGGACTTAACTTCAGATTCCGTACAGGAGTTGATTATTATAACGACCGCAGAAAATATACGATTAAGTATGGTACAAACGGAACTCCTTTCGGATCGTATGCAGAAGATGCTTACACGGTAAATGAGCAAAATACTGAGGGTATATTTCAATATACAAAACAGCTAAATGACGATTTCAGTTTAGACGCGCTTGCAGGTTTCAATATTCGTAACCATAGCGATGCCAACAACTATCAGAAAGCGCCCCGTTTAGCGGTACCAGATTTGTACACTTTAACAAATTCTCGAGATCCGTTGACATCATCTAACTCATTGTCAAGATTAAGAGTGTATAGTGCTTATGCGTCTGCTCAGGTAGGATTTAGAAACTATGCTTTCTTAAACGTTACAGCACGTAATGACTGGTCTTCTACATTGCCAAGCAGCAACCGTTCTTATTTTTATCCATCTATTAATGGTAGTGTGGTATTGACAGATGCATTGGATATCAAAAGCAGTACGTTAGATTTCTTAAAAGTTCGAGGCGGATGGTCTGAAGTTGGTAACGATGCAGATCCGTATCAGTTGGCTACGGTTTACAATTTCCAAACTGCTTTTGACGGAAACCCAATCCAGACTTCTTCTCAAAAGAAATTAAATGAGAATCTAAAGCCAGAAACAACTCGTTCTACAGAGGTAGGTCTTGAAGCTTCTTTCTGGAAAAACAGACTTCATTTTGATGTAGCGTACTATAACACAAACAGTTTTGACCAAATTTTAGAAATTAAAACTACAGCATCAAGCGGTTATACTTCGCAATTAATCAATGCAGGTAAAATTAACAACCAAGGTATCGAGGTGCAATTGGATGGAAATCCTATTCAGACTGAAAAATTCAAGTGGAATGTGGCTTTAAACTATTCAAAAAATAAGAGTAAAGTAGAAATTCTAGATTACGCAGGAGATATTAAAAACTATACTATTGGTTCTTCTGGAGGTGTCGATGTATTGGCGTCTGTTGGGCAGGCTTATGGTGCATTGTACGGAACAGCTTATCAGCGTGATGCAAGCGGAAATATTGTGGTGGGAGCAAACGGTTTGCCAAAAGCAGATCCGACAAAAAGAGTTTTAGGACACTATACGCCTGATTATCTGGCTGGACTGACAAATACCTTGACTTACAAAAATTTTGATCTGTCATTTCTTATTGATGCTAGTGTTGGCGGTGAACTTTTCTCGGGAACCAACAGAACAGGTAATTACACAGGAGTATTGGCGCAGACGCTTCCGGGACGTGGTGCTGAAAATGGAGGTTTAAGCTACTATTATCCAGGAAACAATACGGCTAATCCAAAAACTCTTGTGAGCGGAGGAGCTGCTCCAAGCGGTGTAACGGTTTATGATGACGGAATGATATTCGGAGGTGTATTTGCAGATGGAACGCCAAATAATAAATTGATTAGCGCACAAGAATATTACAAAGCATCATACAACATTAGCGAAGCGTATATCTACAGCTCTACTTTTGTAAAAATGAGAGAGATAAAACTAACTTATAATGTTGATAAAAAGCTGGTTAAAAAACTAGGATTAGAAGGAGCAAGCATTACTGCCGCTGGACGTAACTTATTCTTTATCTACAAAGACGCGCCAAATATTGACCCTGAAACCGCTTTCAACACTGGAAATGCACAAGGATTGGAAAGTTTAGCGCTGCCAACAACCAGAAATTTCAGTCTTAATCTTAATGTTAAATTTTAAAAACTCGGAATCATGCTAAAAAAACTATCATATACAATATTGTTTGCATTGACACTGAGCTCTTGCAGCGACACTCTGGACGATATAAATAAAAATCCAAATGCGACTGAAACTCCGCTTGCGCCATACCTTTTGACGGGTACTTTGAAACAAGGAGCAGATTTGTATTGGGGAGATGCCAATAACTTTAACTCAACTTTGCTTTTTGTACAGCATTGGGCTAAAATTCAATATACAGAACCAGATCGATACGATGTTTCGAATGCTTCTTTCACATCCTTATGGGATAAGGGATATTCAACTCTAATTACAGATTTGAACACGATTATAAAATTTCCAGAAGCGCAAGCCAATTCTAATTATAAAGGAATCGCCCTAACACTACGTTCATGGACATTTTTGCTGCTGACAGATGCCTACGGAAGCATTCCGTACAAAGAAGCGGGGCAGAAAGTAACGCCAGCGTATAATACTCAAAAAGAAGTTTACACAGGTCTGCTTGAAGATTTGAAACAAGCACAATCTTTATTGAACGCTGCAAATGGTTCTGTTATTGGAGATTTGGTGTATAAAGGTGATATATCGAAATGGAAAAAATTTGTGAATTCGCTTCGTTTGAGAATTGCATTAAGAATTTCTGACAAGGAACCTACATTAGCAAAACAGGCTGCAATTGATGCAACAAGCGATGCTGCGGGAGTAATCAGCAGTGAAAGCGAAACATTTAAATTTACTTATACGAGTTCGCCACAGCAAAACCCTGCTTCGGCTTGGTTTGAGACACGAGATGATTTCCGTATTTCAAAAACTATGGTTGATCAATTATATGCATTGTCAGATCCTCGTTTGCCGGTATTTGCGCAATTGCCATCAGATGCGAGCGTAGGCAAATATGTTGGAGGTGCAAACGGATTGTCAAATAGTGATGCAAATAGCCAAGGTTTTGCTAAAACCTCAAAACCTGGGACATATTTCCTTACGTCGGCTTCGCCAGCGGTAATTGCTTCTTACTCCGAAACACTATTTAATCTTGCAGAAGCTGCGGCAAGGGGTTACATTTCAGGAGATGCAGAACAATATTATAAAAATGCTATTACGGCATCTTTCAATCAATTTGGAATAACAAATGCAGCAACTATTTCTACATATTTGAATCAGGCAAGTGTGAAATATGATGCTTCAAACTATGCCAAATCAATCGGTACGCAAAAATGGATTGCGTTCTTCGGACAAGGTCTTGACGCATTTACGGAGTGGAGAAGATTAGATTATCCAGTATTAAAAGCGGGCCCTAGTACTGTTTTGGATGGAAAAATTCCTTCGCGTCTTTTCTATCCGGGTACAGAACAATCTCTTAATGGCGCTAGTTATCAAGCCGCTGTTGCAGATCAAGGAAAAGATTTATTGACCACCAAATTATGGTTTGATGTGAAATAATAAATGGAATTATTTTTTTGAGATTTTCCTATAATAATTATTCCGTAGGAACATCTGATCGGTAAAAAAAAACGGGACGTTATACATAGTGTCCCGTAGGGACACCTGTTTTGCGGAAACAATTTGTTTAACGTTTGATCAAACGTTCCTACGGAACGTAAATTCATAATCCGAATTATTTTTACCAATCAAACATTCCTACGGAATGAGGAGCCCTGCATCAAAATTTGATGCGGGGCTTTTTGTATTATTCCATTCGCTATTTTTGTTTACCGATCAGACATTCCTACGGAATGAAGAAGCACTGCATTAAAATTTGATGCGGGGGTTTTTGTATTATTCCATTCGCTGCTTCTGCCTTTCCTGGTTTGATTCTTCTTCCGAAATTCCTCGTGTCCAGTATGAAACCGCATAATAGCGATCCCGTTCCAATTGAAGCGCTTCTTTTAGATATCTTCGTATTTTTTTGATTACTTCAAATTCTGCCGCAGCATATATATAAAACTGTTTTTCTTCCGCTAACAAAGCGATGCATTCTTCTGCCAGTTTGCTTCCGCTTAGCGGAGATGAATTATAGATCCATCTAACATTGAGATTGGCTTTGCTATGCAGAACAAACGTATCTCGATAAGAGTTTACTTCGAGCAGAAGCATAACATTTGCAGTCGAAGGCAATGTTTCTAAAATAACTGAAATGACTGGAATGGCAGTGCTATCTCCAACAATAAAATAGTTTTGAGCAGAAGGGACAAGAGGTTTTTGGCTTTCTTTCATCGCAATGCCCAGAAAATCTCCCGATTTAGCATTTTCTGCCCATTTAGAAGCAGGTCCGCTATCTCCATGCGCCACAAAATCGATTTGAAGAGTTTTAGCATTAAAATCAATATCGCGTGTGGTATACGTTCGCACTGCCGTAAAAAAGTCAGAATTCCAAATTGATTCTTCATAATCAGCGCAATACATTGCTTTTTCTGAAGGGATATAAATTTTATTATGGCTTCCAGAACGCATATTTTGAAACAGAACCAGCTGTTCATCAGACATTTTAAAGATTATCCTGATATAATGCGGTGTAATGAATATCTTTTCTTTTACCACAAAAATAGAGCGTGCGGTATTTCGTATTGGTTTATCCATAAATTAGATGTTTGGGTTTACAATTGCCTGAATTTCTTTTCGCTCTGATTGAAGGAGGCTTGCAATGGCGATAACACAGCTGAATGCTCCAAAAAAATAGATGGACTGGTAGCTGAACCATCCTGCAATTAAACCTGCCATTGGTCCCGCAATTCCTAAAGAAAGATCAAAAAAAGCGGCATAAGCACCTAAGGCAGTTCCTCTCATTTGCGGACTTATTTTTTGTATGGCTAATACGCCTAAAGATGGAAAAACAAGCGAAAACCCAATGCCAATAAGAGCACATCCTAAAATTGCTGTCCAGCCGTTAGCAGATAAACCGATGCACAACTGACCTGCAATCTCAATTAGAAAAGAAATCATAGCAACTTTAAATCCGCCAAAACGATCGGGATAAGAAGAGAAAAAAACGCGAGTCAAAATATATGAGCCTCCAAAGAACAGAAATCCTAGAGAAGCTCCTTCCCAATTTTTCTGGCTGAATAATAACGCAATAAATGATGCGATGCACGCGAAAGCAATAGAGGAGAAGGCGAGCGCAATTCCTTGAGGGAATACTTTTCCGATTACTTTATAGAAAGGAGTCCTCAAATGTCCTTTATGTACAGGAACTATTGGCAATTTTTTAGCGGCAATCCAGCTTACAAATGCCAGAAGCAGAACCGAAGAAAATGCCAGGATTGTTCCAAATTGGACAATCCATAGCCCAAATGGAGCGCCTACTGCAATTCCGGCATACATGGCAATTCCGTTCCAAGTCATTACCTTGCCAGAATTCTGCTGTCCCAAAAGCCCGATTCCCCAAGTAAGCATTCCTGTTACCAGAAAACTTTCGGCTATTCCGTGCACGATTCGCGACAAAAGCAGCAAGCAAAGCGATAATAAAGAAACTGATGCTGCAGAACAAGCGAACATATATAAAAAACCAGCCGATAAAACCAGTAAAATGCCGCGTGTCGTACTGGTTTTTGACCCCAAAACATCGGTTGTTTTTCCTGCGTAGGCACGTGTAAGCAGCGTTGCCATTGCCTGTAAGCCAATAACTAAACCAACGGCAAGATTGCCAAATCCTAATTCTTGTTTTATAAATTTTGGAAGTATGCCTATAGAAATGCCAATTGTTGTATAAACTGCCAAAACTGTTATTACAATAGGAATTAAAAGCTTGATATTAGATTGGGGAGCATTGTTTGTAGTTGAACTTTCTGTCATAATTTTACTTTGTATATTAATAATTTTACAAAGGCAAAATTAGGACTGCGTTCAGTCTTATTAGTTGTCTATAACAGGGGAGTTATTGGATAAATCATGGTTTTTTGATCTAAACTCGGAAGCGGTCATGCCAGTGTTTTTTTTCATAAAACGCGAGAAGTAAGCATGATCGTCATAACCCAATTCAAAAGCAATTTGTTTTATATCCAGCTCAGTATAATACAATAAACGTTTGGCTTCTAGTGTAATAGCTTGCTGTATCCAGTAGCTTACAGTAAAACCGGTAACCTGTTTTACGATTTCGTTTAAATACAAAGGAGTAATGTTTAGCAAACCTGCATAATCTTTTACCTGCTTGCATTCTTTATAGCGTTCTTGCAAAAGCTGTTTAAATGCATTGACTGTCTGGTATTTCTGCCCGCCAATAAGTGCCTTAGCCGAATCTTCCTGTACAAGGGCTCCTATAAAAAATCCTAAAACAGCATCGGCAAGAGAATATTCGGTTTGGTCCTGAAAGAATTCGTTTTTCTGTTTCAGAAGATTTTCAAGTATCGGAATAACAGCAAAAAGAAGATTATCTTCTGCCAGCTGAATGCCCTGTCTGCTATTTAAGTAAGTATTTAAGATTTGAGTGTATTTCTCAGAAATCAAAAGCGAATCCATAAAAATATACCATCCTTTGCAGTTGTCCTGATTCGTATACGAATGCACCTGTCCTGGCGCAATAAAGTAAGCGCAGTGACCAGACATGGCAATTGGTTTAAAATCAAGTTCCAATTCAAAAGTACCCTGAGCCAGTACAATAAACATATAATGATCATCACGATGAGGCGCTCGCGCTTTTTCTGAAAATGCACCAATTGGAATAACATCTATTCCAATAGTTTTCATTTCATCCCGATGTATTTCAATATGATTCAGGTTCATTTTTTTTATTGAATTGTATCCAAAGGTAAAAGGAATTAGAAGAAGTTGTTCGTTATTTTACAATTTTTGCCTAAGCAGAATAATTTCCTTTGTAAAAAAATCTATAAACCATGAAAACAAAAATCATTTTAGGCACATTCATGCTGCTTACTTTTTGGAGTAATGCCCAAACGACAGATCCTGCTTTGAAAGAGGTAAAAAAAATTATCGAAGCCAGCAACAAAACTTTTTCAGATTTTACGAATAAGAACGATGGTTCTATACTTGCAAGGTACACAGAAGATGCTTGTCTGTTTCCTCCAAATGCAGAGCCGAAATGCGGAGGGCAGCAAATTGATTCTTTTTTCAGAGGCGGACCTCAAGTGCACGTCAAATTTACTATTCAGCATCTTTATGGAGATGCAAAATCAGCCGTGACAGAAGAAAGTTTTTATGAAATGACCGATATGAGCGGCAAAAAACTAGATGACGGAAAAGTAATTGTAATCTGGAAGAAAACAAAAGACGGCTGGAAAATGCATCGCGATATGTTTAGCAGCAACCATCCTGCAAAACAAAGCTAGAAGCCAATATTAACGGCCTGCTGTAAATCGGTATCGTTTTTTAGCAGCGAATTTCGGGATGCAGATGGCGTAATGCCTGTAAACTTCTTAAAATCTTTAATAAAATGAGCTTGGTCATAATAACCGCAGTCATAAGCTATATTGGTCAATGATTCTGCTGTATTGAGTACCAGATCCAGACTTTTATTAAATCGGACTACAGAAGTAAAAGCCGCAGGACTTATGCCAATATTAGACAGATAAAGTTTTTGGATATACCTTTCTGACAATCCCGAATGGCGGGCAAGGAAAGGTAAATCCAATTGCTGATGATTGCGGAAAAGCTCCTGACTCAGGTTTTGGACAATTGAAACCTTTTTTAGCCGAGTTTCATTTTTCTTTAGTTTTTGCAGAAAATACGCCTCTAAAATGTTGATTTTAGACAATAAATCGCCTGTTTCCATAATCTGGTCATACAAATCTCTGTTTTCTCCCAAGGCTACGTCATACATATCAGTAGCATAATTTGTAAATTCAGATAAAGGATCTGAGAAAAATAGTGCGCTCGCGTGCGGATAAATTCGGGCAATGAGCACCGAGGTTCCTTTTGCTACAGAAAGACGTGTTGGAAGCGTTAGATGCCCCAATAATTCTATTGCCGGAGTATCTTTCTGTTTGCCGTTGATAATGGTAGCCGCAAATCCTCCAGAAATATTTACAATCAAATCGACATATGCGCTTGGATAAAATACTTCATTGTCGAGATCTTTTTCGATTGTAACAACAGTATAATTTTTTATAAACGGCGCTAAACTGGCGGACGGTAAAATCTGCATATCGTTTTTTGTTGTAATTTAGAAGTAAATTAACTGATTTATAGCAAGTTCTAAATTAATAATAAATACAATATAAACGAATTAAAGTTTCGCAGATGTTCTTGCAATTTTCTATAATTTAGATGCGCCATCAGGTAAGTAAAATCGGTAATGAATCAATAAAAAAAGCGAAATAGATGCAGACAATATTAGGAGCAAACGGGCAAATTGGCGAAGAACTGGCAAGAGAGCTGAAAAGAAAGTATACTTCTGATATACGAATTGTAAGCCGTCGAGCAAAAAAAGTAAATGATACCGATATTGTTTTTTCAGCAGATTTAACTAATAAGGAACAAGCGATAGAAGCCGTAAAAGGCAGTGAAATTGCTTATTTTACGCTAGGGCTTCCAATGGATTCTGATTTATGGGAAAGACAATTTTTGCTGATTTTAAAAAATGTTATTGAAGCTTGTAAAATCAATAAAACAAAACTCGTATTTTTTGACAATACCTATATGTACCCGCAAGACGGCAGAGTTTTGACAGAAGAAACTGCTTTTGAGCCTGTGGGAAGAAAAGGAAAAGTGAGAAAAGAAATGGCAGAGATGGTTTTAGACGAAATAAAATTGGGTCAGTTGCAAGCGGTCATATGCCGTGCGCCCGAGTTTTATGGTCCTGCCAAAACGCAGAGTATTACCAATACTTTGGTTTTTAATGCCATTAAAGATAATAAAAAACTGAAAGTGCCTTTGAGCGACTCTAAAAAACGAAGTCTGATTTGGACGCCAGATGCAAGCCGTGCCACAGCACTGATAGGAAACACGCCCGATGCTTTTGGACAAACCTGGCATTTGCCTGTCGATGAAAGCCGCCCTACATACAAAGAATTTATTGAATTGGCTTCCGAAATATATGGCAGAGAGTTAAGGTATAGCGTAATGCCAAAGTTTGTGTTTAAAATAGGGGCAATTTTTAATAAAAATGCAAAAGAACTGCAGGAACTGCTTCCTAGATATGAATACCATAACATTTTTGATGATTCAAAATTTAGAACGCGTTTCCCAGATTTTGCCGTCACAAATTATAAAGAAGGAATCAAACAGATAAAAAACGAATAGTATAATGAAAAGCCCGTGTCTTAAATTGATACGGGTTTTTTATATTTAATGCTATAGTTTTTCATAAACCTCCAGATGAAGCTTTAGGCAATTGAATTGAAGTTTGCCAAATGCTCCAGCGGAGCAAAATATTTATAGCAAATTTCATTTCGCAACAAGAGAAAGCTCCAGCGGAGCGGCACAGACGTTTTAGGATAGATTTGAAAATATGATTCTGTTCTAGTTTTATAAACCAAAGGGTATGATTTTTAAAAAATTAGGAGGAACTTATTAAATAAAATCTGATAATAATATATCCTGTGTACCACTTTAAATTTTGGTAAATAGATTCTAATACAATATAACAATGATTAAGGGTCTTGTACGCAAGAATTCTAAAGATTTTAAAGCCATCTGTATAAACAGATGGCTTTTTTTCATTTAACTCAACCACCGTGTTCTAAAGGTTTTACAACACTTTTTCAAGTTTGAATTTTTTTGTAGAACAATATTGTTGAATTGTCATAATTCTAAAAATCAAAATTATGACTTCAATAAAATACGACTTCAAATCTTGTTACGATGCATACGACTTTTCACATGTTGATTATGAAGAAATCAATACCGATTTAGAACCAACTTCATTTCAAGAGGCTTGTGAAGATATACTAAGAGATTTACTTATTAAATGGGGTTTAGAAGAAGCACCAAAGCCAAAACCTGTGGTTCTTTCAGACGCTATGAAATTGTTAATAACTCGTTCAAAAAAAGCAAGAAAAACCTTACCTATTACACCAAAAAGTATTATTTTTAATAAAACAAATATGAGTAAACATATTGATATTGAACTTGATACCGTACAGATTTTTAAGTCTGTATATGACATGGGAAAGGTCTTAAACACAGAAATGGCATGTCGAGAACACCTAGAAAAATTGCGTTGGAATGGAGAACCAATATGCCCCCATTGTGGAAGTCAGCGTGAAAATCATTATAAGATTAAAGGAAGAACTGAGGAAAAATTTCGTTACAAATGCAAAGATTGTCGATTACCATTTACTGTAACTGTTGGAACTATATTTGAAAAATCAACTGTTCCTTTACAAAAATGGTTCAGAGCTATTTTTAAATTCACAACAAATAAGAAAGGTATGAGTAGTTACGAATTAATGCGAGAAATAGGTGTAACGCAAAAGACTGCATGGTTTATGCTAAGCAGAATTCGTAATTCAGTTCGTTGCAGAGAAGATTTTGAATTTGACGGTATTACTCAAGTTGATGAGACTTTTGTTGGAGGAAAAAATAAAAATCGTAGCAAAGGAAAAAAGGTTGATAATACGCAAGGTAGAAGTACTAAAACAAAAACTCCTGTGTTTGGAATGCTTAATAATGGAATTGTTTACACTGAAGTAGTTGAGAATACAGAAGGTGATACTCTTAAAAGCATAATTAATGCGAAAGTTAAAAAAGGTTCTACTATTGTAAGTGATGGATGGAGGGGATATACCGGATTATATAAACACTATAGTCATAAAGTGATCCAGCATAATTTAGGCTATTTCAAGAAAGGATCGTACCATACAAATGGAATTGAAGGATTTTGGGGACAACTAAAACGAGGTATAATTGGAGTATATCATAAAACGAGTGATAAGCATTTGCATCGTTATTGTGATGAATTTGCTTATAGATATAATATTAGAACAATGAGTGTCGGAGAACAGTTTAATCTAACCTTGATTAATTGCGACGAAAGATTGAGTTATAAACGGTTGATTGCAAAGGTTTAATACATAAATAAAAAACCTATGAAAACATTAACTCAACACATTCAAGAATCTTTAAACAATAAGTCAACAAAGAAAATTGAAGAAAAACCTGTTGAAGAAGATTTATCAGATATAATGAGAACCAATCCTGCAAAGGGAGGTGGACTAATGCGAGGGACTATAGGAGACAAGGAGGATAAAAAAGATTAAAATTTATTTCTATATTCAAATTTTCTTTTTAAATAATTTTTATCGATTTTAGAAATATGCTTCATGAATTTGGATATTTTATTCAAATCATCAAAGTTTTTATGAGTCATACTTACATCACTTAAAAATTCAATTTCATTAGATTGATATTTTAATCCTACATAAAATAAAATATCTTGATATTCAATATTGATTGTTACAATATAAGAGTTCTCATCTTTATTATATTCTTTATTAAATTCATGAAATTTAAATAATCGTTTATTCTTATAATCATTGATTTGATTTTGAATATGATTTTCTATATGATTTAAGATTACTTGATTCATTTTCTTTTTAAAGTAAGGAATAAAGATACTTAAAAATTTATATAAACGAAGTTTAAACATGATATAGCTGTTTTTGATTATGTATAATTAAACAACAATCTGTTAACAAACAGTCAAAACATTGTTCCCTTTCATTTCTCCACGTTATCCTTTTTAATTATTTTTGTATTGTAAAAATATTCGTGCTTAAATACGTTATTGCTAAATCTAAACTACCACCCTGAGGCTCAATAGCTTCTCGATTTAACAAGCCAATAATGTATGTGAGGTGCGCCGATATGGCGTGGCTTTGCATCATTGCTTGTTGAGGGTGTGGTAGCCCAGGATTTAGCTTGGTGTAAATGTCCACGCTTCTTTTTGCACTAAACATTTATAAATCCTAACTACCACAAAAATGAAAAAGCATTACCAAAAGTACTGCACGCATTTCGCGTACGCCATTATTTCCATTTCCACAATCTTATTTACTACACGGGCAGTCGGTCAAGAAAACAATTCGCTATTAATCACTGAAGACATCTGTAGATACATGAAAGAGAAAGATTTGAAATTGTTACAAATACTTCATGACACAATTATCGAGACTAAAAGACCTATAATTTTTCTCGGTAATAAAATCCTAAATGACGAAGAAATAGTAGGTACGTATTCCGCAATTCCAACTCCATATCTGTATGCTCGAAGAGATGATCGTCAAGGAAATTATATAGAAAATGAGTTAGTCGACAAAACGAAAGAATTTAATAACTATGGACTTTCAGAAATTGTTTTCTTCCTCTATAAAAACAACTCAACGAACAAATTATACGGAATAAGAGAAGAAAACTTAAAACTTCTTAAAGATTATGTCCAAGCTCAAGAAATGATAAAAATTGTACAAAAATTGGGGTACAAGGTTTATGAGACGAATGAAACTTATTACGAGAACTACTATTACATTAAATCTAAAACTTGTGAAGTCAAACTGGATAACTGGACTTACAATGAATTGAAAAAGAATCCATCGTACATAAATTCTTTGGATAATTACCAAATTAAACTAAAATCATTAGTTCAGCAAACCGTCCCGCATTCAAAAAATCTTGACAAATATATTGGGCTTTATCGTATACAAAGAAACAAAATGTCAACTGCTAATATAAATGCTTGGAAAAATGCAACTACGCAAGCACAAAAACTTAATAACCAAATTGCAAAGCTGGAAGAACAATATGCTGGCAATTACTCATTTACTCCGTTTGATAGGATGATGGGTTTGAGACAGCAATTTACTGATAACTTGGGAGCTTCTAAGGGCGTTCTCGGGATGTAATAAAAGAAAAACCCTGCTTCATTAGAGCAGGGTTTCTTTTATAAAATATTTTATTCTTCTTCAGTTTCTTCTAATTCAAGAATTCCATTTTCGCGAACGAAATATCCACCTTCTTTCCAATCTCTATTTTCTTCACACCATGCCAGTAAATCACCGATAAAACCGAAAATTACAGCTAATCCTGTTGCTTGCATGTAGTTAATCGATCCATCGACCTCTCTCATTTTTACAAGTCTTTTATGAAGAGCTTTATTTCCTTTTAATACAAAAGTAATTGAACTACCAACTTTTAATTGGCTATCAGGAATAACCTTCCCACTTTTTATAATATTAGCAACAATGAAAGCTGTGTCAACTGTTGGGTAGTAATTATCTCCCATACGCTTATGCCAGTTCTAATTTATGAGCAACTTGTTCACCAGTCTGCATTATATGATCATAAACAACATTTGTGGAATTAAATGACATAGAAATAAAATCCTTGTTTTGATCATTAAAACTCCAACCTAAGATTTTTAATTCTGATTCTAATCCTTTACCAAATTTTTCAGCGTTCAGACAAAATAACTCAATAGATTCTTGTACAGCTATTTCTGCATCAACCTCATCTTTAGCAAAAGTTTTCATCCCTAATAAAGGAATTTCAACAGCAAAAATATCGTCCTCTCCTTGTTTATCCCAGATAGGCATAACAACAGAGACTGATGCTAATTTGCCATCTTTTCTTACTATGTCTATGTTTGCTTCTTGATTCATCTTTTTTGATTTAAATGTTATTTGGTTGTTTTGGAATGGTTTTTGGCTGTGTTTACGGTTTTCCGTATTCAAAAGTAATAATGACATAAAAAAATATGTTATATAATTTTACTTTTTTATTACAATTTACATTGCAAATATAGCAACAAATCGTTACAATTTACACATTGTGAAGAAATGAACATTACTGAAGTTTTTTATCTTCGAACGAATGTTCGAAGATAAAAAACTTCAGTATCATGCAACAAAAGTATTATTAAAATTCGAATAAAACAAGTCAATTCAATAAATTTTAGTCTTATTGTAGATAGTTAAATGCAAATTTCGGTATAAAATTCCGAAGAAAAAATTTGCTGTAAAGAAATTGAACACATTTGCAAGGTGAAAATTAGAGACTATAGGCCGTCTGCACCACCAGACGGTTTTTCTTTTTCCGCAGATTAATCTTCGTTAACAACTTCTTTCTTGTTGTCAAGCTGATTCTCTAAAACTGTTTATTGTTCTTCTTTTACAGGTGCAAAACTTTCTTGAATGTGATTTGAAAGTGTTTTCATGATATCTTTGTTTAAGTTATATAGTATGTATAATTAAACAACAATCAACAGGTTAAATCATTTCTCATGCAAATGTATATCCTAAGTAAAGAAGAAAAGAATTTTTATTATGGTGTTTTCAGTAGTTTCAGGAATCTTATTGTTTAGTTTTTAAATACGAAAACAGGAAGATTGATTGCAAAAAAAGCGATGAATGAAAATTGGATATGACTAATAAAATATGTTATAAAGTAATATAATATATTACTGAATTGTATTTTTAATTACTTTTGTACCATAGAAAAAACCACCAGAACCTGAAAAGAAGTCTAGTGGTTAAAAAGATTATTTTTTGCATGCCAAGATAAGTTTTCTAACTTCCTTGACAAGGTGGGCTGCCTGAGACAATATCAAAGCCCCGCATAATGATAATAGTATTTTCATCACAACGAAAATAATTGGGATTGATTAATAATTCCAACTTCAAAACCAAAAGTCGGAAGCTTTTGGTTTTTTTTATGGCTTCAAATGACTTACTCATCTGCATCACAAATATACTGCCTTATTGGAGAAAATATCAAATCTACCCCAAACAGCTATAAACGAACAAATAATGCATACTTTTTAGCTGAAACTACCCCCGTAATGTCAAAAATATGTTTGTTTTTATTTGTTTTCGTACATTTTTCACAAACAATAATTAGAACTAGTTATTAACATAATTATCAACAATCAGGAATTCATGTATTATAATACAAAATCAATACTTTCATATCTCTTCAAATTTATCTGTTAGGAATATTTAAAGGAAAAACCGTCTTATTCAGACGGTTTTTCTTTTTCCTTAGATTCATCTTCATTAACAGCCTCCTCTTCCTTGCTGTCAATTTGATTCTCGATAACAATTTGTTCTTCTTTTACAGGTGCAAAACTTTCTTGAATGTGATTTGAAAGTGTTTTCATGATATATTGTTTTAATATTATATTGGTATATATGTATAATAAAACAATCACCCTGAGTGGTACTAAAAGATTTCTGAGATAATGTATATTATATTAGATGTAATTTATCAAATTCTTCGATCGTCATATAACCTATAGCTGAATGCCTCCTTTTCTTGTTGTACCAGTTTTCGATGTATTCGAATACTTCAATTCTTAACTGTTTTCTCGATAACAGTTTATTTCCTGTTAGTAACTCAGATTTAAAATAGCAAAAAAAGCTTTCGCAAACGGCATTGTCATTATGATCTTCTCTACGGCTCATGCTTCTTTTAACAAATTTATAAGAGTCTAGCGCATTGGTAAAAAGTTTATTAGCATATTGAACACCTCGATCGGAATGGAATATTAATTCTTTAGTAATTTTTCTATTATTGACGGCCATTTTCAAAGCGGGCAAAGTTGTTTCTTTAGTGCTCATTCTTGTACTTAAATTCCATCCTATGATTTTCCTATCAAATAAATCCATTACAATGGTAAGATACAAAAAGCCTTTTGTAGTCTGTATGTATGTTATATCTGAAACCCACGCTTTAGCACACTCCGTAACTGTAAATTCTCTATTTAAAATATTTGGAACTACATAATGATTATGAAATGAATCGGTTGTGACCTTGTATTTTCTTTTAATTTTTCTGCGCAGACCCAACATTCTCATGTATTTTTTTACTGAAGAGTTTTTTATTTTAAATCCTCTACTTTGAAGCTCTCTTGTAATTTTGAAGCATCCATATCTTCGCTTAAATTCATAATAAATAGATGCAATTTCTTTCTTTAATAAAATAACTCTAGCTTCTGTATCTGTAAGTTCCTGTTTTTTTGTTCTGTAATACGTAGTTTCTGATACTTCTAATACAGCTAACATTTTTGCAATTGAAAATTCTGATTTATTATTTTCAATGAAATTTTTAGTCATTATTTTTCCTTGTGAAACATATTTGGTTCCTCTTTTTAATATCTCGAACGTAATTTTCGAATTTTCAACTTTTCTTTTAAGCTCTCTAATGACAGCTTGTTCCGTAGTTAAATTAGGGTTACCAGCACCTGGAAAACTTCTTTCTCCAAATTTTTCAAAGTCTTTTCGCCATTTGTACAAATTATCCGAACTTATTCCCAACTCTCTTGCAAGACACGCTAGTTGTCCTTTACCTCGCTCATAACTTAATTTAACTGCATTCACTTTAAAAGTACGTTCGTATGTTTTCATACTATAAATTTAATAATGAATGTGAGCCTATTTTTGATTTTCGAAATATTCAAATATTTTTTCTTGCATTTGCTTTTTTGTAATAAGCATTTTTGAATCAATCAACTCAGATTTAAGCGAATTAAAAGAGTCTCCAGATATAGTATTATCAGAACGATTTACCTTTCTATCCATACTTCGTCTAATAAATTTATAAGAGTCTAGTTTATTACTAAAAATTCTGCTAGCGTATTGACTACTTGAATGAGAATGAAATATTAATCCTTTCATCACTTTTCTATTTTTAACAGCCATTTCCCACACAGGAAGAGTAGTCTCTTTAACAGTTAATCCATTACTTAAATTCCATCCAATAATTTTCCTGTCAAATAAATCCATAATAATTGTTAAAAATAAAAATCCATTGGATGTTTTTAATCTAATTATCCCCGAAACCCATACTTTAGAAGGTTCTTCAACTATAAACTTCTGATTTAAAATGTTAGGAAACATATAAGGATTATAAATTGAAGCAGTCTTAAGTCTATAGTTTCTCCTAATCTTGCTAACTAGTCCAAGATTCCTCATATGAATACACACTTGACCTGTTTTTATTTTAAACCCTCGACTTTGCAATTCTGCGGCAATTTTCGGACCACCATAAAGTTCTTTGTATTCATAAAATATGGAAATTATTTCTTCTTTTAATATTTGAGTTTGGCGTTTTGTAGGAGTAAGTAGCTGATTCTTCCATTTCTTATATGCTATAACAGATGTCCCTAAAATATTACACATTTTTGAAATTGCATACTTGTCAGAATGGTCTTTAATAAATTGAAAAATGGCAATTTTTCCTCCAGAAGTATATTTGCTTGCATTTTTGAAGATTTCAATTTTAAGTTCTGTGTTTTTAAGCTCCTTTTTAAGCTTTCTTTTTTGTTCACAAAATCTTTTTTGTTCATCGTTTAATCTCGTGAAGCCATGACCGCAAAAACTTGCTTCTCCATATTCACGAAGTTCTTGTCTCCACCGAATTATAAGTGACGGTGAAATTCCAAGTTCTCTTGCGCCTATGTAGCAACCTATTCGATATCCTAATTGGACTGCCTCTACTTTAAAGTTACGATCGTAAACTCTGCTACCTTTTTTCATTTCCTAAAGTTCAGGTTCTATTACATGAATTTAAGAAATAAAATGACGTGAATATATATAAAACAATAAAAAGATAATGACATGCAGATATCATTATCTTTATTAAAAAATCTTGTGGTATTAAAGATTTATATTTGGTACACAGGATATATTATTATCAAAAATCTTATCTTTAACTAGTTGGTATGTCAGTAAATAGATGTATTCTGCTGCTATATTTTTAACGGCTGTTTAGGTTAAGAACCCCATATTTTCATAAACAGTGTATTTTTTAAATCTAATTCGGTTGTTCTGGTAATTCCGAATTTATTTGAAACAATAAGTTTTTATCACATTTCTATTTTATCCTGCTGTTTAAGTTAAACGGCAGAAGAAGTCGCTGGTTAAGTTATTTCAATTTTAAGAATATTATATAGATGCACATAAAACTAAATTTTCTAAAGCTTTTTATTCTGTTTTGTTTTCTGTTTTCCTGTTCGAAAATGAAAGCACAAACGACTTCTCTTGAAGAATGTTTTTCTATAGCTAAGCAAAACAACCTCACTATAAAGCAGGCTCAGTCTGCATTGCTAACGGGCGAATACAATCTGCAAGCCGAGAAGAAAGGCTATCTTCCTAAGGTTGATCTTTTGTCGAGTTATTCTTATTTAGGGAATCCGCTGACGATAAATTTACAGACCGTTAAGGATGGTATTGTAGAAGGTTCGTCACAGCAGAGCGTAAATACGGCCAACGAAATTTATCATGAAATTACAGGAGGAAATTTACCGCAAGCAGCGCAGGACCGCATTTACGATGCTTCAAAAAAAGTGATTAGCGGCATTTATCCAGATTATAATCCTAGTTTAAGCAAACAGTCTTATTTTATTGCTGGAGTGGGAGTTCGCCAGCCTATTTTTCTTGGAAACAAAATAAATTCAAGCATCGATTTGGCTCAATCGGTTGCCAACTCGGCAGGAATCGGTGTGGAGCTTGCGGGTAAAGAAGTTGATTTTTTAATTGCAGTGCAATACCTCAGAATATTGTATCTCAATTCTTTAATTAAAAAACAAGAACAGATTGTAAATGCTTTAGACAAAAATAAAAATTACGCAGAAGAATTAGTTAAAAATAAAATACTGCCTCCGTACCAAAAAAATTGGACAAATGTTGTTTTAATTCAGGCGCAAAGCCAGTATAATAACATTAAACTGGAAAAACAAAATGCCCATCTTGAATTGAATAAACTGATGGGAGTTGATCTTGATACCCAAATAGTGATTTCGGATACTTTGCGATATGCCGAAATCAATCTAGAGAAACCTATGAAAGAGTATTGGCTTACAAATCCGGTTTACAGAATTGCAAACAACAAAATTACGTATGCCGAGACCGCAGAAAGAATCAGTAAATCAATGGCTTTGCCTAATATTTTTGCGATAGGAAATTACAATCTGTATCAGAAAGATTTGCCGGTCTCTATTCCAGACTGGTTTGTAGGTCTAGAATTGCAATGGACTTTATACAATGGACAGACGAGCAAAAAGACTTTGGCTGCAAAACAGCTGATAGAAGAAGCCAAGTTAGGAGAGGAGAATTCCAGTTTAATGCTTCAGGTGCAATCCAGAGTTGCAAAAAACAAAATGAGTTCACTGCAAAATGATGTTGATGCTATGGATGCAGCCAGAAAAGAAGCCACAACGACAAGCAGTTTAATTACCAAAAGAATGAACAATCAGCTGTCATCACCAAAAGATGTGAATGATGCTTTATTGATAGAAACAGAAATAGAGAAAGGATATTATACGGCAGTTTTAGGATATTATCTGGCATTAGCCGAATATTTCAATAGTTTAGGAAATCCAAGTCAAATAACGCAATTTATTAAATAGATGAAAGAAATATTTAAAAACTACTGGGCGCTGATCATTCCGATTTTTGTAGTACTGGCGGGATTGATTTTTTTCTTAAAAAATAATAATGATACCGATGACAATTTTATTGGAATGGTAGATGCATCTAGTGTTGATGTTGCCGCAGAATTTCCAGGCAGATTAGATTCATTACTGGTTAAGCAGGGCGATACGGTAAAAACAGGGCAGTTATTGGCAGTGCTTCGATCTAATGAAATAAATGCTATCAAAGCACAGGCGTTATCGGCTATAGATGCGGCAAAAGGACAGCAGGAACTCCTTACGCAAGGCGCAAGACCAGAACTTATTGAAGCCACTTCTAAGCTCTATCAAATCAGTCAGGAACAGTATAAGCTGTTCAGTACAACTTATGACCGCATGGAACGGCTGTATAATGAAGACGTAATATCGGGACAGGAAAAGGATGTTTCCTATTTTAAGTTTCAAGCGGCAAAAAAGGAAATGGAAACCGCTCAGTTAAACCTGCAGATGCTAAAAAATGGCACTCGACCAGAATTATTAAAAACGGCCAATGCGATTGTAAAACAAGCCGAACAGGCTTACGAACTCACCAAGGCGCTTGGAGATAATACAAGAGTGTATGCTCCAGCAGATGGAGTGATTTCTAGCTTGGTGACGCATCAGGGCGAAATTATCTCAATAGGTTATCCGATTATGACTATTGAGAAGAAAAATTCGACCATCATTAAATTTAATATCAGACAAGACAAATCAAATCTGCTTAAAGTAGGAAGTAAGGTATCGGTTAAGGTTCCAGGCTGCGAACCAGAGACTTTTGATGCCGTTGTGCACACTATTGCGCCTACATTGGAGTTTGCAAATTGGGTGCCTTCCAAAGATAAAGGAGAGTTTGAATTGAGAACTTTTACCATAGAGGTAAAACCTGAAAACCTTGCACAAATTAAAGGGCTTCGCTCTGGCATGACTGCTTCTCTAATTCTTCGTTAATGAATTTTCTTGCCAGCATAATCATTAGGGAATGGAAGCGGATTCTGAGCTTGAAAGTTTTTTACTTAGTCATGCTTGTCGTTCCTATAGTATTGTTTTCGTTTTACGCTTTCATTTATCAGAAACAAGAAGCCAAACATCTTGCATTTGCTGTTTGGGATGAAGATCAAAGCGCTGTCAGCAGAGAATTGATTTTTCTATTGGAACAAAAAGAAGCCTTACAGATTACCAGAAGGGTAGGAAGTGAAGCAGAAGTAAAAAAACTGATACAGGAAGGCAAAATATTGGGAGCCGTGCATTTTCCTGCAAATCTCCAAACGAATATCTACAGCCGACATCCAAGCACCGTGACTTTGTACACCAATGCGGCCGCGCTTGTTCCTGCCAAATTGGTTTATAAGGCTGTCGCCGAAGTGATCATTACGGGCAGTACAGGCATAACTTTGCAGAAGCTTGTAAAAACAGGAATGAAATCTGATCAGGCAATGGCTATTGCAAATCCGATAAGCCTAAATACCTATCAGCTTTACAATCCGACTTACAATTATCAGGAATACTTAGTTCCTGGATTAATAACGGTCGGAATGCAGATGATTCTCATTATAAGCTGTATGCTGGCTTTAAATTATGAATGGATTACAGGAACGATGCACGATTTGTATGACGCCTCAAGAGGTTCTGCAGTTATAGCGATTGTAGGAAAAACTATAGCGCATCTTGTCATCAGCTGGATTAATTTTATCATAATTGTTGGCATTATTTTTCCTTTTTTTGATATTGGTATTCCTGCGGCAACAGGCAATTTTTTTGTAATGTATACAATGCTTTCTCTAGCTTGCATTGGCATTGGTATGTTTATATCGGCTTTGTTCAAAGATGTAATGCTTTCAGGAGATGTCGCCCTATTTTATACTTCTCCAGCTTTTGTCTTCAGCGGATTTACTTTCCCCAGATGGGCAATGCCTTGGTACGATCAGTATTATGCGCTTATTATGCCTTACACCTCGTTTTTGGATGGATTTTTTAAGGTTTATTATATGAATCTGCCATTGAAATACGCTCTCGGAGATTTGTCCAAACTCTTGCTGTTTTGCGTCGTAATGTATCCGACTGCTATGTTGTTGTTTAAACGTCAATTTAATTCGATTAAAAATGAAAAAGAAACCGCAACAATCACTGATTAAGCTTTTTTTGAGAGAAGCTTCACAAGTGGTAAAAGATCATAGCTTGCTGCTGACGCTTCTGATTGCTCCGTTGCTTTATGCTTTTTTTTACGGGAGCATTTACATTAATAAAGAAGAATTTGACGTAAAACTGGCGGTTGTTGATGATGATAATTCCAGATTGTCCCGTTTGTTGCAGCAAAATATTGACGATTCTCCGATAGTAGAACTTATTCATTTTTCTAATCTTGAACAGGCCAAAGAACAGATGTATCAAGGCAATTGTCAGGGCTATTTTTATATTCCAGAAGGAACAGAAGCCAATTTGCTGAGCTTAAAGCAAAGCAATGTCGTATTGGCAATTAATGCCGCAAGATTTCTGCCTTCGAGCGATCTCTTATTGAATGTCCAACAAATATGTCTGACGATTGGAGCAGGAGTGAGGCTTCAGTATTACCAAAAGAAAGAAGGCATGAGCACGACTATTGCTATGGAAAATGTAATGCCTGTAAATTTAGATTATCGCCCATTATTTAATGAAAGATCGAGTTACGGTGCATTTTTGCTGCCAGGATTGCTTGCCCTTATTTTGCAGCAAACACTTTTGATTGGCTTATGCGAAAGCGTTGCAGGCGAGCGTCAGCGTTCGCGCATAGGCGAATGGTTGGGTTCAGGCATTTCAAATGGCATTTGGGGCAAAGGATTATTTTATCTGATTCTTTTTTCTTCGTACGGCTTTTTCTTTTTAAATGTAAATTACAAACTGCTTAATTTACCCATGAGAGGCAACGGATTCGAACTAAGTGTACTGCTGCTTTTGTTCATTCTTACCTTAATTCCGATGGCTCAGTTTATAGGTTCCTTGTTTAAATCTCAGCTGCTCTGTCTGCAGGTGATGGCTTTTTCAACCTATCCGATTTTCTTGATTACAGGGTACAGCTGGCCGTTTGAATCACTTCCGCTGGTATTGCAATGGTTATCCAACCTTTTGCCGACAACGCCCTTTATTGTGCTGTATACGTCTATCGTGCAATCGGGTGCGAGTTTATGGGATAACCCATCGGTTTTATTGCATCTTATACTGCTTTTTGCTTTTTATAGTACGATCTGTTTTGTTCGCTTAAGCCATTTGACACGTAAGGAGTTATGAATTATGAATTATGAATTGTGAATTGTGATGTTGCATTAATAGCTCATAATTTTTTTTTGCTCTATACGTATATAATCAAGCATAGCCCGTGGTTTCAACCACGGGAATACGGTTGATATGCGCATAAACGATTTTCGAAATATTCAAAACATAGCCCGTGGTTTCAACCACGGTTTTTTTTGAATAGGCTCCAGCTTTAGCTGGAGTTTATATAAAGCGAATCAAAAAGGCTTTAGCCAAAAATTGCGCGATTTGGCTAAAGCCTTTTAGGAGCCATCTTTAAATCCCTCTAGCTTTAGCTAGAGGCAATTCAATAAATTTTAATATTTAGAAAGGTTGCTTGCTTAATGGCATTTGCCTGATAGCTATCGAGAAAGAATCAAATAAAATAAAAACGATAATCTGCTCAATCTGCCAAATCTGCAAGAGAAAAATAAAATAAGCAAAATGCTGGAATAAACTGTGTTTTACGATTTTATCCCAGCATTTCTTATTGAGCTAGTTATTAAAATACGTTATAATACCACTAGAGGAGAAATCACACCAAGCATAATTCTTCCGCTTGTAGAATTAGATTGCCCTAAGTCAGTTTTGGCATAATCGCTGTAATTGTAGAATCGGGCTACATAAGTGGCAAAAAACTTTAAGTTGAAGTTTTTAATCGGATAAAATTCTACAGTAGGAATAACGCCCCATGCCGTGCGAATTCGGTTCGAACTCACATTAGGGTCTGGTATTTCTTTCCAAGAAGCTTTGCTTACCATTCCGATAGCCGAAATTTTCCATTGCTCATTCAGAGAATATACAGTTCTTAGCCAATGTTCTATGTAATATACATTTTCTGCAGCGTGATCTAATACAGTATCTGGAATAATATTGGTAACAACCCCCGTCCGGTCTAAATCTTCGCTGCTCCATTTGAAATCATACTGGAAAAGCCATTTTTTAGTTCTAAACTGATTACCTAATGCGGTATAATACATATTTACAGGCCTTCCATTTTTTGTAGCTTCCTGAAAAATACTGAAACTATAAATGGTTTTAAATTTTCCGTCCAAAAAACTTCCGTTCCAGTTTCCAACATAAGCCGCAGGAAATTTTGCTTCTTCAACATCTGGCACATTCTGATACAATTCAGAAAAAGTTTTGGTTCTGGAATTTAAAATCTGTCCCGAAAAGGTATGATTGGCATTTAGTTTCCAGTTTACTTGAACTCCGGTTAAAAAGTTATCCGAATTATCCACAATATCATTGTACTGATAAATGTCAATGGGATTCATATCAAACTCATAACCGCCCCAGTTTGCTGTCATTTTTCCAATTGCAATACTTGTTCTGTTGGATATATTGTACCCAATAAAAGCCAAGTCTGTAGAACTTGAAATGTTATCTGTAGACTGCGGTTCAGTTTCTTTAGTATATCGGTCTCTAAACCTAAAAAACACTTTGTCCTTATACACTTTCCCTTTTACTTCCAATCTAAACTGGTTTACTTCAAATTTACTGCCAGTATATTTTCCATCCTCTATATAAGTATTAAAGCCTAATTGAGTATTGAAAATTAAATCAACATTATTCAGCAAATCAACTTTGGTCGCTTTTATTAAGGGAGTTTTATGGTTAAGAACCGTATCAGCCTGTTTTTCCTGCTGTGCGTATGCACCCGCAGCCAGAAAAACGCTTAAAATTATTGAAGTTAAGATACGCATAATTTACAAGTTCAAGTTATTTAGTACTCAAAGAAATACTCTTGCAGTTTTTTACTGTCATTGGTTTGGGTAAGTCCCAGCATTAATAAGATTCTCGCTTTTTGCGGAATTAAATCATCTGCAACTATAGTCCCAAGTTTCTGATCGTCTGTTTCATCTAACAAAGTCACTCTTCCAGACGGAACTCTAGAAGCTCTTGCCACAACAACCCCTTTTTTAACAGCACTAGCCACAGCATCTGAGTTGGCTTTATTTAAATTTCCGTTGCCGAGCCCGCCTGTTATAATGCCTTTTGCACCGTTAGCCACATAAGCATTTATCGCCGTTGCTGGAGCATCTGCGTACAATTCGACTACATCTACTTCAGGCAAAGTGGTCAATCCTGTAATATCAAACGGTGTATTTTTGTTGGTTTTTCTTAACGGAGTTTCATACAGGCTGACTTTCCCGTCATAAACCTGCCCGATCGGACCGCTGTTTGGAGCTGTAAAGGCATTTAAATGTGTGGTGCTGGTTTTTACAGCATTTCTTCCCGTAAAAATATATTCATTAAACACTAGCAAAACACCACTGTGAGCCGCCTGTTTTGAGGCAGCAAGAGTGACTGCATCGTACAAATTTTTTGGACCGTCTGCGCTTATGGCTGTTGCAGGACGCATAGAACCAGTAATGATCACAGGTTTGTCATATCGTATGGTAAGCGATAAAAAATAAGCGGTTTCTTCCTGCGTGTCGGTTCCGTGCGTGATTACAATCCCGTCGGCTTCGTTGTTTTTATAAATTTCGTTGATTCTTTTATTCAGCTTAATCCAAATATCCACCGTCATATCCTGACTTCCTACATTCGAAATCTGTTCTCCCGAAATTTCTGCAACTTTCTCAATTCCTGGCACGGCTGCTATTAAGTCTTTTATGGGCAATTGTCCAGAAGTATAAGCCGAACGGTCTGCTGAAGCACCTTGTCCTGCAATTGTTCCTCCAGTTGCAAGTATTTTGATTCTAGGCAATTTCTGAGCGCAAATGCCCGTTACTAATAAAACGGATAATAATAAAGTAAATAGATTTTTCATAGATTAAATGTTTATAATTGAAGATTCTATTATTTTTTTGAGTTTTCCCAACTGGTAACATATTCCATTAAAATTTTACGGATATTTTTTCCTAATATCAGATAACTTTCAGTTGGAAGATTGGCAAGAGAAACCCTGATGCTCCATTCCGGGCCTGCAAAACCGCCTCCATTTAAAAGTACGATTGCTGTTTTTTCTGCTAAACGGAATAAGACATCAACAGGTTCGAAATTCGTTTTCAGCCAATTGGCAAAATCATCACCATAAAAGTGTTTTGCAGCTACCATAACATCAATTTCAGAGTAATATCCCGCTCGCATCGGATCTTCAAGAATTGGAACTTCTAATCCTTCCCATAACAAATTAAGACGTTTGCGGATAATAGATTGCGTAAGAGTTTTGTAAACATCCTGCGTATCTAAGAGACAAAATGCAGAAAAAAGCATCATTTGAAATTGCTGAGGTAAAGATAATCCAGCAGTATGATTTAAAGCCACTTGTCGGCTGTCGGCAACAAGTCTGTCAATAAATTTGATTTTTTCTGGCTCTAGTGTCAAAGTCGAATAACGCTCGTGCAGTTCTTTTTTAAGAGCAGGACTTAAATGGGCTATTTTTTTATCAAAAATATTGTCCTGATGAATCGCTATAGTGCCCAATCTCCAGCCAGTGCAGCCAAAATATTTGGAGAATGAATATACTGTAATCGTATTATGCGGAATAACAGCCATTAAGGATCTAAAATTATTAATGAATGTTCCATAAACATCATCAGTAATAATCATCAGTTCCGGATTATGATTTTTTACAATATCTGCTATGTAATTTAATGTTTCGCTGCTCATGGCAGATGATGGCGGATTGCTTGGATTTACCACAAAAGCCACTTTTACTGCTGGATCTTTCAGTTTGTCCAATTCAGAATTTGGATATTGCCAAGTATGAAAACCATTTTCACCAGTTCCGCTTGCTTCGACATATACAACATCAAATTTGTATCGCTCTAATTGCGGAATTTCGATATATGGCGTAAACGTAGGAGTAAGGAGTGCTATTTTATCACCGCGTTCGGTAAGGTGATTTTGCATAAACGAATCAAAAATATAGCACATTGCAGCTGTTCCCCCTTCAACAGCAAAAATATCATATTTGCCTTTGTCGTTTCCAACGCCGCACATTTCCTGCACCAAATAATCATGAACTACGATTTCTATCTGGCTTAACATACGATCAGGGACAGGATAGTTAAACCCGATTACGGCTTCTATCCATTCGCGAATCCATGCATCGCCATCAAAATCATGTTTATCGACACCGTAATGGTATGTTTTTTCTAAAAGCGAAGCTCCTGGTGCATCTTTATGTTTGGCTAAAAATGCTTCAAAACGAGAAGCTACTCCAGTTTTGTTCTGCACAATTCCTGCCAGTATGCCTTGCTCTTCCATAACATTGCGGCATTCTTCTAATGCGAATTGACCAAAAAGGAAAAAAGCTTCTCTAGGAACGGTAGCAATCCAGTTTGGGTTTCCTCTACCGGCATTAAGTGTTATTGCTGTCGATTTCAGCGCGCTTTCTTCTGCCAAATGAATTAATTCATTTTTAATTTCAAATGGGCTGAGAGTCTGAAGTGTTTTTTCTACCTCTCGTGATGTCTTTATTTTAGAAATATCAATTGCCATATCCAAAATGTTTAGAGATTATATAAAAATTCGATTAACTCATGATTAAAATGATGACGACGCCCCATATAATGAGCAGCGTATTGCCCACCGCATAGGTTACGGTATACCCCAGAGCAGGTGTTTTGCTTTTTACAGCATCTTGCAAAGCTCCTAAGGCGGCAGTGGTAGTTCTTGCACCAGCAGCGCATCCTAAGGTTATAATAGGGTGGAATTTGAAAATATATCTTCCGATGAGAAGTCCAAGAATTAACGGTATCGCAGTTGCCGCCGCACCCGCAATGAAAAGTCCCCAACCGGCCTCTTGAAATCCTACAATAAAACTTGGGCCAGCAGTAATACCTACTACGGCTATAAAAATGTTCAATCCAACATTATTCATAATCCACAAAGCAGGTTCTGGAATGCGTCCAAAAGTAGGGTGCTGGCCTCTTAACCATCCGAAGAAAAGTCCCGAGATTAAGGCGCCTCCGCTGGTACTAAGGCTAATAGGCACTCCGCCAATTTTTATCGTCAATGCGCCAAGCAATCCTCCTAGCACTATTCCTAAACCAACAAAAGCCATATCTGTAGAATTTGTGGGACGGTCAGGATAGCCAATATGCGTTGCAACTTGATCAACATCGCGTTTAATGCCAATAAGTTCGATCATGTCTCCTTTTTGCATAACCGTATTAGGTAAAATCGGCATCTGAATTCCTGATCGTTTTAATGATCTGACTACAACGCCATGCATATATTTTAAATGACGCAAATCGGCAAGCGTTTTGTCTACCACTTCTTTATTTACAATCAAAACGCTTAAAACTTCGACAGGAAAATTAAGCAGTTCAATGTCTAGAACTTCCTTTTCATTAACCGCAACATAATTCATCATGAATTCTCTTCTGCCACCCAAAGCGATAACATCATTTTCGTGAATGACGATTTCTGGAGAAGCGTCTATAATTTCTTTACCTTTTCTAATGCGCTGTATAAATAAGCGTCTGCCTTTACTTTCGAGTTCATTTTCGATTTCCAAGACTGTTTTGTTGCAGGCGTAAGATTGCGCAGAAATCACATAGGCATTGTATATCACGCGATCGTAAGCAGAGGCAATGCTCGGATCATCGCCAATAGCGTCTCCTCCAAGCTGGATTTCAAGTTCTTTTGCTTTTTCTACCAGATTGCCTCCTAATAATTTTGGGCCAATAGAAGCCAATAGCCAAGCAGATCCCGCTGTTCCGAAAATATAGGTTACAGCATATGCAACTGGAATTTTGTTTATTAAAGCCGTTTTTTGATCGGCAGGAATCCCTAGCTGATTGATGGTGTCTGATGCAACGCCAATAACAGCCGAAATGGTTTGAGAACCGGCGAGCATACCAGCAGTCAGTCCCATATCATATCCCATGATTTTGCCTATAGCATACGGACATATCAGGCATAAGACGCAAACTACCGCAGCATAAAGCATTTGAGGCAATCCGTCTTTTTTTAGACCTCCAAAAAATTGAGGCCCCACGCTGTATCCAACAGCAAAAAGAAACATCAGGAAAAAAACCGATTTAACGTTAGGAGAAATCACAATGTCCAATTGCCCGACTAAAACACCGACAAGCAAAACACTGGTAACCGTTCCTAAAGAAAAGCTTCCGACTTTAAATTTTCCAATAAAGTAGCCTAGAGATAAGGTGAGAAAAATAGCCAATTCGGGATAATCTTTTAATGTAGTAATAATCCAATCCATAATTATTTGTTTTTAGTTTAGATATATCAATAATTGATTATGAAAATCGAAGGAGTAGGAAAAAGATTAATGGCTTGTAAGAACAGATTTTTTTAGGCACTTCAAAAATATGCCAGAAAGTGAGAATAATTGCATGAAATGATGAGTGGAGATGTTTCAAATTATAATTTGGAACAAGAAAAGTTGCAACGTAAAGTGGTTGTTTTTTGTACTGATAATGAGTTGTTTAAATGAAAAACCTCCGATTGGCCTGCACCCAAAAGTTTAGAGACAATTTGAGGGCAGTTCAATCGGAGGTTTTTTATTTCTAAAATATTTTAGACGCTAAATAAGTTCATTGGATATGATTTTCGGAATATCAATACTTTTCCACCACTGGAGGCGTCCAAGAGCCATCTATAATTGGGGTATCTCCCCAGTATGAACGAATGTATAATGAAAAATCATCTGTTGGAGAAGGAAGCCAGTTGCTTTCTTTGTCTGCTCCAGGATTTTTATTTCCGGCATAAAGCGTTAATGTGCCATCAGCGTTTTTCTTAAGGCTTTTATTTTTTGTTCCCAGTGAATAGCGTTTTAAAGCATTTGGATAAAAGAAATGTTCTTTATTGTACAATGTTAGCGACCAGAAACCTTTTACAGGCGGTAACACTTTAAAAGTGATTTTATAATTATTATTTCCGGTAAGTTTCTGTCCGTCTGTAGTATTGTCCGTATAGAAATATTGTGTTTCATTCGGACGATTATCAAACATATTCGACTTAGCGCTTCCAATACGATTATAATAATCAAGACCCCATTCGGCATTATTTTGCGAACGATTCCATCCGTTTCCTGCTGGTTTTCCGTTATATTCCCAACGGATATAATCTTTTATTAAAGTTTTATCCAAAGCAATTACTTCGTCTGTTATTAGTTTTTTAATAGCAGGATCATTTTTAGCGGCAGCAACAAGAGATTTAAACTGTCCGTATAATGCTTCTTCGCCTGCCAATGGAGGAACAGTTTCTAATACTGTTGGAAACTGGTCAAAGAAAACTTCTGGTTTTACCCATTTTGTTTCAGCTCCTCCAGTGCTCGGATTAGGATTTGGAATAATCGGAGCGTCTTTCCAAATCGTTGTTTTCATTTTGCCGTCAAATTCCGTAAGAGGATAAACATTTACCTGATTGATTAAGGGCTGTATCGCGGCTTTATCTTCAGGAGTGTCATCTTGAAAAATACGAGGAATGCAATTGGCCAAAGTAGTAGGGCTAGTTATCACTCCGGTAATGCCATCGGGAACTTTGCCGTTCCATTTAGGACCTTTTAGCAGATAAAAACCGGGTTTAGATCCATAAGGCTGACCCAATTGCCCAACTTGATCTGTGCGTGCGTCGTAAATTGCATATACCCAAAAACGTTTGCCAAAATCGGGAACCTGAATCACAACTGGCTGTTCATCAAGCGAAAAAAAGCCTAAACCATATACAACATCCTGATTAGGGCAGGCAATAAAAGTTTGTGCTGGATTAATATAATCATAAAGCATTCCTACGCGGCCTGTGGGAGCAACAGGAAGCACTCCGTCCATACGCCCAGGTTGTGGTGCTTTGGCCAGAGTATTTTTTCGATTTAACATATTAACCATAGGGTAGCCCCATATATACGCCATTCTAGCTAGAGTTTTGGCATATTCGGGATGCAGTTTTACATCAGTACTGGCAGTTGCTAACTTAAGGCTATCGCCTTTTTTGGCAGTTACAGAAGTAGAATCGGTATTCTCGATATTATTTTCATTTTTTTTGCACGAATTCAAGATCGAAAGCGCGAGTAAAATTAGAAAGACTTTTTTCATAAGCTTCAGATTTAGAGTTTATTTACTAGTTCAATAGTAAATGTACTTCATGCAATATAATCTGATGGGGTTTTTCTGTCTGATCATGTTTCAACTTATAATTTGCAACCATTTTTAAAAATTTAGCACATCTATAAATCGTAATTTTCAGCTTTAAAAGAAAGATTTTCTTATGAAAAAATAGAGAAAATGAAAGCTTCAAAAACATACTTGCCTTTATTAGCCACTACATTTTTTTATTAAGATTTCTACAGGCTATATTAATTTAAACCTTAAAAACCATGAAAAAAAATGCCTTGAAACTTATTTTTGCAGGTTTGCTGTGTTGCACTATTATAGGAAACGCAGACGGATAGACTAAAAAGAAACCTAATATTATTATGGTCATTTCTGATGATACTGGTTGGGGAGACTTAGGAGTGTATGGGGGAGGTGTCGGACGCGGAATGCCAACGCCAAATCTAGACAGAATGGCAAAAGAAGGAATGCAGTTTTGGTCTTTTTACGGACAGCCAAGCTGTACGCCGGGTAGAGCCGCAATGCTTACAGGACGTATCCCAAATCGAAGCGGAATGACTACCGTTGCTTTTCAGGGACAAGTAGGTGGTCTGCCAAAAGAAGAATGGACTTTGGCTTCTGTGCTTAAAAAAGCCAATTACAAAACGTATTTTTCAGGAAAATGGCACCTTGGAGAAGCAGATTATTCTATGCCTATAGCTCATGGTTTTGACAAAATGCAGAATGTAGTGCTGTATCATTTGAATGCTTATACATATGCTTTTCAGTCCTGGAATCCAGAGATGTCTCCAGAGATGTTAGAACTTTTCAAAAAAGTGACTACTGGTGTGCTTGAAGGCGAAGCAGGCGGAAAAGCACGTGAGGAAAGTAAAGTTACTGAAGAGAATATTGCCGAACTGGACATGATGATGGTGGAGAATAATTTGAAACAGCTTGATGAATATGGAAAAAGTAAAGATCCTTTCTTTATGTGCATCAATTTTGCTAAAAATCACCAGCCGAATCTTCCTTCAAAACAGTTTGTAGGCAAATCGCCAGGTAAAAGCAAATATTCTGATGCAGTAGTAGAAATGGATTATAATGTAGGACGTATCATGGATAAGATTCGTTCTCTAGGCATTGCAGAAAATACGATTGTGATTTACACTGTAGATAATGGCGCTTGGCAAGATGTGCATCCAGATTCTGGATATACTCCTTTTAGAGGTACTAAAGGAACAGACAGAGAAGGCGGTAGCCGTGTACCGGCAATTGCTTGGTGGCCAGGGCAAATCGAGGCAGGAAGCCAAAGCCATGATATTGTGGGCGGACTTGATCTTATGGCAACATTTGCTAGTCTTGCAGGCGTAGAGCTTCCTAAAAAAGACAGAGCAGGTGCCGACATGGTTTTTGACAGCTATGATATGTCTAATGTATTGTTTAAAAAAGGAACACCGCTTCGTGACAGATGGTTTTATTTTACAGAAGCTGAATTATCTCCAGGAGCCGTTCGCATCGGAAAATTCAAAGCAGTATTTAATACCCGAGGAGATAATGGCGCTATCGCGGGCAGCGATGCGCCAGGACAGCAATTGGGCTGGAGAGGCGATGAAACTTATGTGGCAACAGTTCCAGCTATTTATAATTTATGGCAAGATCCGCAAGAGCGCTATGACTTGTTTATGAACAGCTGGACAGAGAAAACTTGGACTGCTATAATTTTTAATCAGGCAATTGCCGATTTGATGAAAACTTATGCGCAAATACCTCCGAGAGCGCCTCAGAGCGAAACTTTTACAGGCGAGATGCAGATTGAACGCTATAGAACAATCGAGCAAGTGAAAAAAATGATGAATGAAAAGAAAGTGAATCTTCCTCCTTTGAGTGTTGATTCTAAACAATAGAAAAAGAATGGCTGGGCAGTTGCCCGGCCTTTTTTTATCATTCAAAAAGCATTTAATAAATCAAATAATTTATGATTCAATTATGAAGTAAAATAAAGCATTACTCGGTTTTGATGCGTATATTTGAGAGAATAAAAAAATAAAAGCCACTATGAAGAAAATAGGATTTTTATCATTTGGGCATTGGGCAAATCATCCATCATACAAGACTCGTACAGCGGCAGATACCTTGTTGCAATCTATTGATTTGGCAGTTGCTGCAGAAGAAATAGGAATTGATGGCGCTTATTTTAGAGTACACCATTTTGCACAGCAGTTAGCATCTCCTTTTCCTTTGCTTTCGGCCGTAGGCGCTAAGACAAGCAAAATAGAGATTGGAACGGGTGTAATCGATATGCGGTACGAAAACCCGATGTATATGGTTGAAGACGCCGGAGCTGCCGATTTGATATCGGAAGGAAGGTTGCAATTGGGAATAAGCAGAGGATCACCAGAACAAGTCATTGACGGATGGCGCTACTTTGGCTACGAACCTGAAAAAGGAGAAACCGATGCCGATATGGGCCGTAAAAAAGCATTGGAGTTTTTGGAAAGGCTGAATGGAGAAGGATTTGCAGAACCAAATCCGTACCCGATGTTTCCAAATCCGCCTGGATTGCTGCGCATCGAGCCGCATTCGGAAGGATTAAGAGAACGAATCTGGTGGGGAGCAGCCTCGAATGCAACTGCTATTTGGGCAGCCGAAAACGGTATGCATCTTCAGAGTTCTACCCTTAAATATGACGAAAACGGAAAGCCATTCCATATTCAGCAGGCAGAACAAATTAGATTATACAAGGAGGCTTGGAAAAAAGCAGGGCATCAGCGTGAAGCAAGAGTTTCTGTGAGCCGCTCGATTTTTGCGCTAGTCAATGATCAGGATAAGTATTATTTTGGAGCACAGGCTAAAGGCAATGACAGTTTTGGGTATATCGAACAAGACAAAAGAGCAATCTTTGGCAAAAGCTATACCGCAGAACCCGATAAACTGATTGAAGAATTGGCTCAGGATGAAGCAATTCAAGAAGCAGATACATTGCTGCTAACTATTCCAAACACTTTAGGAGTCGATTATAATGTTCACATTTTATCGTCAATACTAGAACACGTTGCACCTGCATTGGGCTGGCGATGAGTTTTTATAAAGAGAGAAAAAGCCCTCTGTTGATGAAACGAGGGCTTTTTTAATTGAATTTCTTATTTATTAAAAAGATAATTTAATTAAGACACCTAAAACAGCAGCAATTAAAATAATATAAGGCTCTTGAATTTTCTTGATATAAATTAGAGAAAGAATGCTCGTAAAAGCTATCAGTATTGTCGAAACATCTACAATGCTTCTTTTCGCAATAATAATGACAGAACCAACCAGAGCTCCAACTACAGCTGCTGTTATTCCTTCGACAAATGCTTTGACAGGTTTGTTGTTTACAATTTTTTTAAAGAATGGTGCCAAAGCGATGGTAAAAAAATAGCAAGGCAAAAATGTGGCTAAAGCGGCAGTGATAGCGCCTAAAATGCCATTTACAAGATAACCTATAAAACCAACAGTTATTACCACAGGACCCGGCGTTATCATAGCGATAGCTACCGAATCTAGAAACTGCTGTTCTGTAAGCCATTTGTTTTCAACGACAACTCCTGAATGTAGAAAAGGAACAATTGCAAGGCCGCTTCCAAATACGAAAGCCCCTGCTTTAGTAAAGAAAATGGCAATTTTCATTAAAGTTGAACTTTCAAAATCCCAAAAACCAGATGAAACAACAATCAAGATATTGGTTGTTTTGGCAACTTTAAAATGAGAACCTGATTTTATTATCATATAAATAAGTCCCGCGGCTACAAATAGTAAAATATGCTCCTTTTCTGTAATGTATGTTATTATGATAGCTGAGGCAAAGAAGAACCATAAAATCCATTTTTCTTTAAAAGAGTCCAGATTAAATTTTCCAATTGATTTTATGGTAAGTTTATAAGAACTTAAAGTAATGATTCCGATAACAGCTGCACTCACCCCATAAAAAACAGCTTGGATCCATAACAATCCGCCGTAAGCTTGATAGATCATTCCAAGAATTAAAACCATAAAGAACGAAGGGGCAATAAAGGCAAAACCTGCTAAAGTAGCTCCAAGAATATTGTAGTGAACATAGCCTATATAAATGCCAAGTTGTGCGGCCAAAGGGCCTGGAGCCAATTGCGCTAACGCTAGACCTTCTTTGTATTCTTCATCAGAAATCCATTTTTTATTTTCTACCAAATCTTTGTACATATAGCCCACGAGCGCAACAGGGCCTCCAAAACCAATTGTGCCCAGTTTCAAAAAATATAGTATTAGTTCTCTCAGATTATATTTAGGTTTCTCGATCATATTCTGTCCGTTTAAAAATGATGGATTTAGTTTTAAACAAAACTAGAACGAAATAGAGGCTTTAAATAGAATCTTATTTACCTTTTGTATACAGATTACTTTTTGTACAAAAGAGCTCCAATACGGCTAGTTTATAATTCTAGTAAAAAGCCAAAAATGAAAACAAAAACTACCTAGAAAAATTTAAATAAAAAAACAGCTTCGATATTTTTATTATCAAACAATAAAAACATCGAAGCTGTATATTTTTTCGGTTCAAATGGGTTTAAGGTTTACAGCTTATAGAGCATCCCAAGAGGCGCTCGGATAGTAGATAGAGCTTGTTACAGGAGCCGTCCAGTAATCTTGGCTTCCGCCACGGAAAGTATGAAGACTTACAGCATTTACGTTTCGCTTAGAATCGTTCGTCACCCAGCGAATTTTTTCATTCAATATTTCCGTGCCATTTACATAATATTTCACATATCCATCCGTATTCGATCCGGTATTCAGTTTAACAGAGATCTGACAATTATACGTTACGCCCTCTTGTATGTAATATTTTTTTCCAAAATCATTACCATACTGTCCAGGCTGGTCTCTATAATAAACATAAGGCTGAAGATAAGCGCCGCTTCCTTTAGCAGTATTAGAGCCATTTGGGCAATACCACATAAATCTGGCACTTCCGCCATTTCCATCCCATGCCGCGTCACCGCCAGTATTTTGGTCTCCAATTAAGATTCCATAACCGCATTTTCCGCCTCGGCTCCAGTAAAATCCGTTATTAAATTTCATTTGGAACCAAACCGTATAAACTCCCGTAGACCAAACGCCATAAGATGTGCATAAACCGCCAGGACATGATAAAGTATTGGTCTGCAAAGTGATGGTTCTTGCTCCAGCTGTACCTTTTGCTGTTGCGCTGCCTTCAAATGCTGCGTTAGCCGAAAGAGTATCTTTGCTGGCAGCTTGCGGCAGTTCTTTTTTAGCAGTTTGGGACGCATTTAAATCTTCTTGCTCCTTTTCGCAGGAATTAAGTGCCAATGCTACGGTAAATAGCATACAAGTTAATTTTAAGATTTTCTTCATTTTTTAAATTTTAAGGTTAGTAAACTAATAGTTAGTAAATAGATAGTAGATAGCATTTGAACCGAAAGATGTAAAGGTGAAGATTATTAATGGGTATGAGGAGTAATAAAGTACGTTTTTACGTACACAAAAATACAAGCTATATTTTTTGTCTATTTTTCTGAAACTTTAAAAACAATAACATTTGTTTTTTGGGAAGAAGGAACCCAAAAATGCCTGGGTAAAGATGGAAAAACAGCAAATAGCTGAATTATAAATTTTTATAAAAACAAAAGATCTTTTTATTAAATTTATGTAATTATAATCTTATTTAAAAAAAGTTCTTTTTTTAAGAAAAACCTTTCTTTTTGGAACTATCTGATTTATAAGGATTTTAGATGCAAAAAATGCTCATGAATAGATTTTGTCTATTTCGGAAGTAGTATTAACGATGCACAGCCCTAATTATCTCTTTCATTAGTTTGTAATTTAGTCAAAAATAAAAAATACTTAAACTATGGACAATCAATCAAATGACATCAGCAAATGCCCTTTTCATAATGGGAGCATGGACAAGCAAGCCGCTACGGGTACGAAGAATCGTGACTGGTGGCCTAAACAATTAAAGGTAAATATCCTGAGACAAAACTCGGCATTGTCAAATCCGCTGAATAAGGATTTTAATTATGCAGAAGCTTTTAAAAGTTTGGATCTCGAAGCAGTAAAAAAAGATTTACACGCTCTTATGACTGATTCACAAGATTGGTGGCCTGCTGATTTTGGACATTATGGAGGACTTTTCATTAGAATGGCTTGGCATAGCGCTGGTACGTACAGAGTTCATGACGGACGCGGAGGAGCAGGAGCAGGGCAGCAGCGTTTTGCGCCTCTTAACAGCTGGCCTGACAATGTGAGCCTTGACAAAGCACGAAGACTGCTTTGGCCAATCAAACAAAAGTATGGACAAAAGATTTCGTGGGCCGATTTAATGATTTTGACAGGAAATGTAGCGCTAGAATCAATGGGCTTTAAAACATTTGGTTTTGCAGGCGGACGTGCAGATGTATGGGAAGCAGACGAGTCTGTATATTGGGGATCTGAAACTACATGGCTAGGTGGTGACGAACGTTATAAAGATGGTTCTGAAGGCGTTCCAAAAGACCATGGCGTGGTTTCATCAGATGATAATGCAGATGGTAATATTCATAGCAGAAATTTGGAAAAACCTCTTGCAGCCGTTCAAATGGGACTTATATATGTAAATCCAGAGGGGCCAGACGGAAATCCTGATCCTATTGCAGCAGCCAAAGATATCAGAGATACTTTTGGACGTATGGCAATGGATGACGAAGAAACCGTTGCATTGATAGCTGGCGGACACACTTTTGGTAAAACTCATGGAGCTGCTTCTTCAGATCATGTGGGGGCTGAGCCTGAAGCAGCTGGTTTAGAATTGCAGGGATTTGGATGGAAAAATAGCTACGGTTCTGGAAAAGGTCCAGATGCCATTACAAGCGGACTTGAAGTGACTTGGACTAAAACGCCAACACAGTGGAGCAATAACTTTTTTGAAAATCTATTTGGTTTTGAGTGGGAGCTTTCTAAAAGCCCTGCAGGAGCACACCAATGGGTGGCAAAAAATGCTGAAGCTATTATTCCAGATGCTTTTGATGCCAACAAAAAGCACTTGCCGACAATGCTTACAACCGATTTATCTTTAAGACTGGATCCAGCTTATGAGAAAATTTCTCGCAGATTTTTAGAAAATCCAGACCAGTTTGCAGATGCTTTTGCAAGAGCATGGTTTAAACTGACACACCGTGATATGGGACCTCGAGCTCTTTATTTGGGTTCTGAAGTGCCTGCTGAAGAATTATTGTGGCAAGATCCAATCCCAGAAGTGAATCATGCCTTAATAAATGATCAAGACACAGCACAGCTGAAAGAAAAAATAGTAAATTCGGGATTAAGCATTTCTCAGTTAGTTTCAACAGCATGGGCTTCAGCTTCTACTTTTAGAGGATCTGACAAACGAGGCGGTGCAAATGGCGGAAGAATAAGACTTGCTCCACAAAAAGATTGGGAAGTAAACAATCCTGCTGCGTTAAAAGTGGTTTTAGATAAATTGGAAGCTATTCAGAAAGAATTTAATGCTGCACAAGGCGACGGGAAAAAAGTTTCATTGGCCGATTTAATCGTTTTGGGAGGTTCAGCTGCCGTTGAGAAAGCGGCTAAAGATGCGGGAGCTTCAGTAACAGTTCCTTTTTCTCCAGGACGTATGGATGCATCTGCAGAACAGACAGATATTGAATCATTTGGTTATCTTGAACCTAAAGCAGATGGTTTTAGAAACTACAGAAAAACAAAATCATCTGTTTTAACAGAAGAACTTCTTATCGATAAAGCAAATTTATTGACGCTTACAGCACCAGAATTAACAGTGCTTTTAGGAGGGCTTCGCGTTTTGGATATTAACGCAGACGGCAGTAAAAATGGTGTTTTTACCAATAGGCCAGGCCGCTTGACAAATGACTTTTTCATAAACTTATTGGATATGAATACGCAATGGCAATCAGTTTCGAATGATCAAGAGCTTTATGCAGGAAACGACAGAAGCACTGGCCAACCTAAATGGATTGGAACACGTGCCGACCTTGTTTTCGGTTCAAATTCAGAATTGAGAGCGATAGCAGAAGTATATGCATCTGCTGATGCGCACGAAAAATTTGTACAAGATTTTATTGCAGTTTGGACTAAAGTGATGAATCTGGATAGATTTGACTTAAAAAAATAATTTTGCAAGAAAATAATAAACTTAAAAGAGGCTGTCAATAGCCTCTTTTTTTTTGCAGCCTCAATGTATGTCGTTTCTTTAGCTCCACATTCAATAATCCTCTGCTTTTTTTATGAGATATTTATAAATTGCTTCTTTTCTCTCTATCTTCCATTTACATCTTGCATCTTCCATCCTCCATCTTCCATCTTCCATCTTCCATCTTCCATCTCCCATTGTCTTGCCTCTCTCACCTTTCTTCTTTTGACTATTAAACAGGCAGATTTTTCTCAAACGCAGAGCCAAAGGAAAAGAAAGAATCGGTGCTTCCAACCCCTTCAATCTGATGAACTTGTTCGTAAAGAATTTTGCGAAGCTCTTCATTATTTGCCGCTACAATTTTTATGAATAAAGCATATTTTCCAGACACCCAATGGCACTCGATCACTTCAGGTATTTCCTTAAGTTTTTCGGCGATTGAATAGGAAAAATGAGCTTCTTTAGTAACGATTCCCGTGTAGGTAATAGTTTCAAAACCAAGTTCTTTTGGATTTAATTTTACCGAGAAACTATTAATCACTCCTGCATCTTGCAGTTTTTTAACCCTTAAATGGACCAGAGAATTTGAAATATTCAATTCTTTAGCCAAATCAGAAAATGGGATTCTTGCATTCTCACTGAGCTTTTGTATGATTTCTCGATCTAAATAGTCAGTATTTTCGTTCTTCTTAACTTTTGCCATGCGTGCTGTTTTATTGATGATTCTATTATTTTGACAATTCTTCCGCTAAAAAAGGATTTTAAAGTGTCAAAATTACAAAAAATAACTTAGTAAATGTCTAATTGTAAATAATCGAACTGTTATACTGTTATAATAACACTGATATGTATAGATTTGTGTCATAATAACACTATTTTAACATAACTACAAAATGAATAAAGATCAACTACTTACAAAACTATGGGAGCAATATGTTGAAATTACTCCATCTGCATTAAAAATACATCAGCTTCTTGAAGATAAAGGAGAAGAGATTAAAAACGATCATATCGCAATTCGTACTTTCAATGATAAGCGTGTGAATATCGAAGTGCTGGAAAAACCATTTTTAAATGTGGGTTATGAGGCAAAAGGAGAGTATCACTTTGAGGCTAAAAAACTTTTTGCGAGACATTACGAGCATTCTACAGATAAAGACGCGCCTAGAATTTTTATTTCTGAATTGGAATTAGAAAAATGTTCTGCTGACTTGCAGGCTGCGGTAGCGAATTTATTAAACAGCTGCGACCAAAATGCGTTTAACAATCCAGAATTGGTTTTAAGCGGATCGGTTTGGAATGGAAATTCGCAATCGGTTTATAAATCATTATTGGAAGAATCTGAATATGCCGCTTGGATGTATGTTTATGGTTTTAGAGCCAACCATTTTACCATTAATACCAATGCATTAAAAGAATTTAAAACATTAGAAGAGCTAAATAACTTTTTAGAATCTAATGGATGGAAACTGAATGCTTCGGGAGGAAAAATCAAAGGAACACCAGAACAGCTTTTAGAGCAGTCAAGCACCCTTGCCGATTTATACCCTATACATTTTGAAGAAGGAACTCTAGACGTGCCATCTTGCTACTATGAATTTGCGCTTCGTTATCCAATGGCAAATGGAGAATTGTATCAAGGATTTGTCGCATCATCTGCAGATAAGATTTTTGAAAGTACAGATGTAAAATTGCAAAAATAATAACTCAGATTTTTGATAGACAAGTTAGAAAACTAATTTTAAAAAAGTCACAATGACGAATACAGAATTGCAATTTGGCATAAAAGAAGCTTTAGAACAGCTGAATATTAAAGCAGTTAATAATGGAACTTGGATAGGGCAGACTAATTTTTCGGATGGGGAAATTTTAGAAAGCTTCTCACCTGTAGATGGAGAATTGATTGCAAAGGTTAAGACCTCTACTAGTGCAGATTACGAAAAAGTGATGGACTCGGCAACGGCTGCTTTTAAACAATTCAGACTAATGCCAGCTCCTCAGCGTGGAGAAATAGTGCGACAATTTGGAGAAAAATTGCGCAAAAATAAAGAAGCCTTAGGCAAGCTGGTTTCTTATGAAATGGGGAAATCACTTCAGGAAGGTTATGGCGAAGTTCAGGAAATGATAGACATCTGCGACTTTGCGGTGGGACTTTCTCGTCAGCTGCACGGATTGACAATGCACTCTGAGCGTCCAGGCCATAGAATGTATGAGCAGTATCACTCGTTGGGAGTTGTCGGCATTATTTCGGCATTTAACTTTCCAGTTGCGGTTTGGGCATGGAATACTGCACTGGCTTGGATTTGTGGTGACGTATGTGTTTGGAAGCCTTCAGAAAAAACACCGATTTGCGCAATTGCCTGTCAAAATATTATAGCTGAGATTATCAAGGAAAATAATCTTCCGGAAGGTATTTCGTGTTTAATCAATGGCGATTATAAAATCGGAGAATTACTGGCCAAAGACAAACGCGTGCCGCTAGTTTCGGCTACAGGTTCTACCAGAATGGGAAAAATTGTAGCGCAGGTAGTTGCAGAACGTTTGGGTAAATCGCTTTTAGAACTAGGAGGAAACAATGCAATCATTGTAACCCCAGATGCAGATATAAAAATGACCGTTATTGGTGCCGTTTTTGGCGCTGTCGGAACAGCAGGACAGCGATGCACTTCTACACGCCGTTTAATTATTCATGAAAGCATTTATGATAAAGTTAAAGAAGCTCTGATTTCTGCTTACGGGCAATTGCGAATCGGGAATCCTTTAGACGAAAAAAATCACGTAGGTCCTTTAATTGATAAACAGGCTGTTGAGATGTATAATCAGGCCTTAGAAAAAGTGGTAGCTCAAGGCGGTAAAATTTTAGTAGAGGGTGGCGTGCTTTCAGGTGATGGATATGAAAGCGGCTGTTATGTAAAACCCGCAATTGCAGAAGCTGATAATTCTTTTGAAATTGTACAGCATGAGACTTTTGCACCTGTTTTATACTTGCTAAAATATTCAGGAACTGTCGAGTCGGCAATTGAGATTCAGAATGGTGTAATGCAAGGATTGTCTTCTGCGATTATGACCAATAATCTAAGAGAAGCCGAACTGTTTCTATCGGTTACAGGTTCTGATTGCGGTATTGCAAATGTAAATATCGGAACATCGGGAGCTGAAATTGGAGGCGCTTTTGGTGGTGAAAAAGAAACTGGCGGCGGTCGGGAATCTGGATCTGATGCTTGGAAAGTTTACATGAGAAGACAAACCAATACAATCAACTACACTACGAGCCTGCCTTTGGCTCAAGGAATAAAATTTGACTTGTAACTCGCAGAAGAGCTAGAGTTTAACAAAAAATATTAACGAGAATACTGAATTTTGTTTGGTAATGTTTTCAAGACATTATCGAACAAGATGTATATACATATAATAAAAAAGCTAAAAATTAAAAATTAAAAACGAAAACTAAAAAATTTACTAACTAAAACCATTGCAAGATGAACAGAAAACTAATTAGGGTAATTTATTTTATTCCTCTGCTGTTATGCTTGTGGCTGCCAAACATCAGTTTTGCACAAGCGCAAAAAACAATTTCAGGAAAAGTTACGGATGATAAAAATAATACGCTGCCTGGCGTAAGTATTTCGATCAAAGATTCTAAATACAATGCAGGAACAGACATTGATGGAAATTACACCTTAGTATATCCATCGACGTTGGAGAATCCGGTTATTGTTTTTTCTTATGTAGGATTTATATCCGTAAGCGAGAGCATAAACAATCGTTCAGAACTTAATCTGGTTATGCAGGAAGAAACCAATAAACTGAATGAGGTTGTTATTATCGGTTATGGTTCTCAAAAGAAAAGTAATGTTACGGGAGCCATTTCTACGGTTAAGAAAGAAAGCTTGGAAACTCGTGCCACAACAAGTCCGTCTGAGGCGCTTCAGGGTCTAGTTGCGGGGGTAAACGTGCAAAAGAGCGGTGGTGTGGCAGGAGCCTCTGTGAGCGTAAAAATTCGTGGTGTAAATACTTTTGGAGCAACAGAACCGCTTTATATCATTGATGGATTTCAAGGTTCTATTAACACTGTAAACCCAACAAATATAGAATCGATGGAGGTTCTTAAAGATGGTGCCGCAGCCGCAATTTACGGATCTGTAGCTGCAAATGGGGTAATTATCGTAACCACTAAAAACGGACAGAAAGAAGGCGTAAAAGTAGATTTCAGTTCTTTCTTAAGCATTACAAACCCATCAAAAACATTAGATATGTTAGATGCTGACGGTTATCGTACGGTCAACAAAAGAATGTATGATGAATACAACAAATATGCAACTTCGCCAAAACCGCTTCCAGCTTATATTACAGAACCGTCAGATGTAAATACAGATTGGCAGGACGAAGTTTTCCGTTCGGGACTTACTCAAAACTATGGTTTAGGAATTCAAGGAAGACAAGGCGATTTTAAATTTGCACTTTATGGTAACTACGTAAAGCAAAAAGGTATCGTAATCGATAACGAATTTGGGCAGCAAACAGGTAGCGCGAGAGTTAGTTTCAAAAAATCGATTTTTGATATTGATGGAAAAATGGCTTACATGGGAACTCAAAACGCATTGCCAAATTTTCAGTTGAAAGAGGTTTACACTATGGCTCCTTTGGTTCCAGTTTATGACGATACAGAAGAATACGGTTACGGACTTGCCAATAAAAATGGTTTACCGGCAGGAACAAACCCAGTTGCCGAAGAACATTTTAGAAAAAGCAATGATATCGGACAAGACATTACCGCTAACATTGCAGCAACAGCAAACATTGCGCCTTGGCTAAAATACAAACTGGCTTATTCTTACCGCGTAAAAAACAATCAGCAGACATTCCATTTTCCTCCATATATTGCAAATCCAAAAGAGGTGCACCTTTATCCGTTGCATAGAGAGTTGAGAACAACTTGGAACGAGCAGATATTGGATAATATTATCACTATTGATAAAACTTTCGGAAAACACGTTTTTGGTTTAATGTTGGGTAATACGTTCAACAGTCAGGCATCAAACTGGAATGATGTTAGCGTTGAAGGTAAAACAACAGATTATACTGTAGAAAACGGACAGCTGGTTTCAATTGACCGCCCTTCTGGATTTCTTGACCCTGGTTTTGAAACCATTGGCGCAGGAAAAGGAGGTACGTATTCTGCCGATGGCTCAAAATTTCAATACAACAGAGTATCATTCTTTAGCAGGTTAAATTACTCTTACAACGATCGTTACTTATTGCAAGTAACAGTTAGAAAAGATGGTTCTTCTAAATTTGGACAAGACAGCCGTTGGGGAACTTTCCCATCTATCGCTTTAGGATGGAAAATCGAACAGGAAGATTTCTTCCCAAAAGACATGATTCTTTCTACTTTAAAATTGCGTGCAAGCTGGGGACAATTGGGTAACGAAGCTGCTCTAGGATATTATTCTGCAAATACTTTAATCAAAACGGGTAATTCATTAGGAAGCGGTTATGTTCAAGGAATAGGAAGCAACCCTTGGCCAGGAAGCATTGCGACAGCTTTAGAAAATAGAAACCTGCAATGGGAGACCACAGATTCTAAAAATATCGGTATAGATTATACGCTTTTAAATGGAAAAATTAGCGGTTCGATGAACTACTACCATAACGTGACAGATAACTTATTGATTACAAAAAAACTTGCTCCATCAGCTGGAATTGATGATCCAGTTCTTAACGTAGGTAAAATCAGCAATAGCGGATTTGAATTTGAAGCAAGCTACCGCGATCAGGTTAACGAATTTAAGTACAACGTAGGATTAAACTTTACGACACTTAAAAACAGAGTAGAACAATTGGCTAATGACGGACAGACTATTTATGGTGAAGGATTAAAGTACGGAGACGAACACTTTCCAACACAGGCTCGTGTAGGAAGCCCAATCAGCGGATTCTATTTATACAAAACAGACGGTATTTTCCAATCAGCAGAAGAAGTGGCGGCACACAATAAAAACGGTGTTTTATTGCAGCCAAATGCTCAGCCTGGAGATATTCGTTTCAAAGATTTGAACGGAGACGGTGTTATCGACGAAAATGATAAAGCGTATGCAGGAACAGGATTGCCAAAACTGGAAGTAAACCTTAGTTTGGGTGCAAGCTATAAAGGATTTGATTTTTCTGCCTTGATCGGAAGCGGATGGGGGAATAAATTATACAACGGAAATAGATATTTTTATGAGTCTATGAATGCAGGAACCAATATGTTGGCTTCTACATTAAACTCTTGGACACCAGAAAACCACAGCAATATTCCTCGTGCCGTATTGCAGGATCCTAACGGAAACAGCCGTGAATCAGATCGTTTTCTTGAAAGCGGAGATTTTATCAGAATGCGCCAATTGCAATTTGGATATACGATTCCAAACAAATTGTTAGGAAAAGCAAAAATCGACAAACTTAGATTTTACATCAGCGCCGAAAACTTGTTTACCATTACCAATTATTCAGGTATTGATCCAGAATTTTCACGTGCCTCTGTAATCGATACAGGTGTTGACCGTTTTGTTTATCCATTTACAAGATCGTTTGTTTCTGGAGTTCAGTATATATTTTAATTCTATTTAATACGACATTATCATGAAAAAGATATTTTTAATATTATCCGCTTTAGGTTTATTCACTTTTGCAAGCTGTGATGACTATCTGGACCAGCAATCTCCCGATCAGCTTACGTCAGAGAATTTCTGGAGAAACAAAGCCGATGCCGAATCAGCTTTGGCGGCAACTTATGCACAGTTAGAATGTGCTGTAGACGAATGGGCTTTCGCCGAAGTAAAATGGCCGGTTGAGGCGTATCGTGAAGACATAAACGAATTGGGAAGCGATGCCTTGAACTACCAAAACTGGGTAGAACTTTCGACTTTTACCTATACAAACGGAAACAGCCAGTTTACGAGCTATTGGAGAATTAACTATAGAGGAATCAGTAATGCCAATCAGGTTATCGATAAATTGCCACAGGTTCCTGCAGCAAAAATAACTGAAGAGGACCGTAAGCAAATTGAGGCAGAAGCACGTTTCTTACGTGCATATTACCATATGAAACTGATTTTGAACTGGGATAAGATTTACATCAGAAACAAATACGTTACAAAAGAAAGCGATCTAAACGTTCCTTTGTCAAGCCGTGCAGAAGCTTGGGATTTTATTACAAGCGAGTTTAAAGCGGTAGCGGCTATCTTGCCTGCCAAACAATCTGCAGATAAAACAGGACGCGCAACAAGCGGTGCAGCCAACAGCTATTTAGGATTTGCCTATTTGACCAGAGCTTATGAAGAAACAGCTCAGAAACAGACTTTCTTAAATGAAGCTTTAACAGCATTGAATAAAGTGCAAGGATATGAGTTGGTTAAAGATTATGTTTCTATGTTTGACGGAACAGTGAAAAACACCAAAGAATCAATCTTCGAACTTCAGTTTTCAGAAACTACGGCAAACGGTGCATTTTACCGCAATGCGCTTCACTACTGGATGGCGGCAGCAGAACTTGGCGGATGGGACGAAATTCTTCCTAGCCCAATGCTTGTAAATGAGTTTAAAAAAGAAGGGAAAATAGCAACTACAGGAAACTACGATTCACGTTTGTACAGCACAATTTTCTTCAAAGATCCGTATTTTAATGATCCTGATAATCCATTGGTATTAGGAACAACATACGACGATAAGTTTGGAGATACAGACAAACCGGTGTACCGCAAATTTATTCCAAGTACGCAGGAAAAAATGGATCAGGAATTTACAGCAATCAACGTTCCTTTAATGCGTTATTCAAATGTATTATTGATGCAGGCAGAAGCTTTAAACGAATTGGGACGCCCGGGAGAAGCAATTCCGTATATCAACAAAGTTCGTGAAAGAGCAGATATGCCAGCCATGACAGGAACAACCGCTGCGCAGGTAAAGGCACAAATTGAACATGAAAGAATTTTGGAGTTCCCTCTTGAAAATTACCGTTTTTATGATTTGCGCCGTTGGGGAAAAACAAAAGAAGCGCTTGATGCTGTAGGACGTACAGGTTTTGATGCTACAAAAAATAACTTTTACCCAATTCCGTTGACAGAAACACAAACGAATTAATTTTCGAAATGATTTTAAATTAAAAAAGAATAGCCTATATTTCTTGGGCTATTCTTTTTGTCTAAAGATGATGTCTTGTGAACAAAAAGTACAGGACTTAATCGAAATAAAAACACCAAGTAAAAAACATAAAAACATGGACAAAAAGAAAAAACTTTTTATTCTTGCTGCCTTTTTTATAATACAAGCAGGTTGGTCTCAGAAGAGCTTTCCAAATTTAGAGTCAGGTAAAAACAGTATCAATTTTAAAGGAAACCCCAAAAATGCCACTGATAGAAAATCATTAGCTTTTTCAGATAAAGGCGCTTGGTTCGGATTTGGATTTTTGGAACCATCCGACATTCAGGGTGGATTTTCAGGACCTTTCCTAATGACCGAACAAAATGGAGTTTGGTTAAGCGCTTCTTTTGTTTCATTACAATTAAAAGACGAAAACAAACAGGAAATCATCAGCTGGAAAAATACACTTGCAGCACAAAACAGCTACAACAGCCATTTGGAACAGCAGTTTAAGAATGAAAAATTAGAAGTAAAACAGCAGTTGGTGTTTTTGTCAGGTCATTCAGCTTTGCAAAAAACAGCCATAACAAACAAAACAGCGAAGACAATAACTATTTTTCCTTCGTATAATGCCACTCTTTTTTTAGATGATTTGCAATTGTCGAAAGAGAATAACATTCTAAAAATCAGTTCTGCTAAAAGCATTGCTGTAGGTTACATCCAATTCCTGAGATCAAAAGCTGAGATTGAAATTTCAAAACAAGGATACCAAGCGCAGACAGAAAAACTGGTCTTGAAGCCAAATGAAACCAAAGAAATTATCGTTTCTCAAAGTTTTATTTTTCCGCAATATTCATGGAAAACAGAAAACGAAACCATACAAAAAACGGTTTTTACTACACTATTAAACAACACACAAAAAGAAAAAGAAAAGCAATTGGCACAATTAATTGCTAAAAAGAAAAACATTTATAAAGACCAAATTTATTCTGATTTGGTTTCAAAACTGGTATTGACCTTACAAACCAATACCCGAATCGCAGCCGAAGGCTTAAAACACGAAGGCCTTTTTCCGAGTTACAATTACGAGTGGTTTCATGGTTTTTGGGCGTGGGACAGCTGGAAACACGCTGTGGCAGTTGCTAACTATGATTCAGAATTAGCCAAAAATCAAATGCGTGCTCTATTTGATTATCAGGAACCAAATGGTTTTATCCCTGATTGCATTTATAGAAATAATCTTCTGGAAGAAAATAACTACCGCAATACAAAAGCGCCACTTGCAGCTTGGGCCATCTGGAAAATTTATGAAAAGACAAAAGATATTGGCTTCATAAAAGAATTTTATCCTAAGTTGAAATTATACCATAATTGGTGGTACAAAGAACGAGATCACGATCAGGATGGTCTGTGTGAGTTTGGATCAACTGATGGAACTGTGATTGCAGCAAAATGGGAGAGCGGCATGGATAACGCAGTTCGTTTTGATGACAGCAAGATTCTGAAAAACGGCGAAAAAGCATATTCATTAGACCAGGAAAGCGTCGATTTGAATTCATTTTTATTTGCCGAAAAAAACTATCTCAATAAAATGGCCGCAGTTTTAAAACTAAATGAAGAAGCCAAAAAATGGAGCGAAGAAAGTGCCGCTTTGAAACTGAAAATTCAAAATCAGTTTTGGGATGCGGCAACAGGCTGGTTTTATGATACTACAATTGACGGCAAAACATTGATAAAAGCAATGGGATGCGAGGGATATTGTCCGATATGGGCAGAAGCAGCTTCTGCTGAACAAGTAAAATCGGCAAAAAGCAATATGCTTGATACTGCTAGTCTGAATACTTTTGTTCCGCTGCCTACATTGGCGGCCAACCACCCAAAGTTCAAACCGGATAACGGTTACTGGAGAGGCCCAGTTTGGCTGGATCAAAGTTATTTCGGCATCAACGGATTAGAAAAATACGGCTACACAAACGAAGCAAATGAATTGGCGCATAAACTTATGCATAATGCTGAAGGAGTTTTGGATAAAGGTACGTCAATACGAGAAAACTATCAGCCCGTAACAGGAAAAGGATTAGAAGCTTTCAACTTCAGCTGGTCGGCTTCGCATTATTTAATGCTGCTTTTAGAGGATAAATAATAAAAAAAATGAAGAAAATCGCATAGATTTTTAACACATAGAAACATAGACTTTCTAGTTGCATAGAAGGCGTTTCACTTTTCAAAGCAGACATAGCTATGTGTTAGAAACTAGTTTCTTTCAATTGCCCTTTTTAAAGAAAAAAATCTATGTTTCTATGTATTTAATTTAGTTTATACATTGCACTCGACTAGTTTAAAACAAGATCCTACATTTAATTAATAACAACACAAAGTATGTTTAACTACAATATACCTTTTACAAAAATAATAACGGCTGGTTTGCTTATAGCCAGCTGTAATTTGACGCCTGTTTTTGCGCAGAGCAAAAAAAGCGCAGTTTCAGAAAATAAAGACCCACAGCGATTTTTCTCAAAGCCAGATTTAATGCAGATTGGGGTTTATTATTATCCTGAACAATGGCCAAGAGAACAATGGGAACGCGATTTAAAAAACATTAAAAAACTTGGATTTGAGTTTACGCATTTTGCCGAATTCGCATGGACTTTCATGGAACCTGAAGAAGGCAAATACGACTTTAAATGGCTGGACGATGCGTTGGCAATTGCCGAAAAACAAGGTCTGAAAGTAATTATGTGCACGCCAACGCCAACACCTCCTGCGTGGATGGGAGAGAAATATCCGGAAATTTATCTGGTAGATGCAAGCGGGCGACGCAGAGAGCACGGAAACAGAGCAAACCAATCGGTTTCTAATGAAAAGTACAGAGAATTTGTGGCTAAAATTGTGACTGAATTAGGAAAAAGGTACGGTAAAAATAAAAACGTCATAGGCTGGCAGGTGGATAACGAACCAGGAGCGCCAGATGATTTTAGCCCTTCGGCACAAAAAGGTTTTCAGAAGTGGCTGAAAGCAAAATATGGCACAATCGAAAAATTAAATGCAGAATGGGTAGCCAGTTTCTGGAGCATTAGATACAATAATTTTGAACAGATTGCCATTCCAAATGCTGAGATTTATTTTGAAGACAAACTAAGTCCCCATGCTATTTTGGATTTCAAAAGATACACGGCAGACTCACAAGCAGAATATTTGAATCTGCAGGCCGAAACACTTCGAAAATACATCGATCCAAAACAATGGATAACAACAAATTATACCAATGTCGTTTATGGAGCAGACCCTCGAAGAACTGATAAAATGGACTTTGCAACCTACACGATGTATCCGGTAAGCGGCAGAAATCAGTTGGGCGGACAAAACTTTAGAATGGGGCATCCTAATAAAATTTCTGAAGCCAATGATTATTACCGATCTATAAATGGCGTGACAGGAGTTATGGAAATGCAGCCGGGACAAGTAAACTGGGCGAGCATTAATCCGCAATTGCTTCCTGGAACCGTTCATATGTGGATTTCTCAAGCTTTTGGCGGAGGCTGTTCTTTTACCTGCACGTATAGATACAGACACCCTCTAGGAAGCAGCGAAATGTATCATGATGGAATTGTGGGAACAGATGGCGTGACTTTGACAACAGGAGGAAAAGAGTTTGTGCAATCAATTGAAGACATGAAATTGCTTCGTAAAGAATATGATCCAAAAGCAGTGATTCCGCAGGAAATTGCAAAAAGAAAAACGGGTTTTTTATGGAGCCACGAAAACCTGTGGGATTTGGAAAATCAGAAGCAAACCGAATTTTGGAGCACTTGGAGACATAGAAATACCTATACTTCGGCTGTAAAATCGACAGGTGCGCCAATGGATTTTATTACAGAAGAAAGCGATTTTTCTGCTTATCCGTTTATCGTTGCGCCAGCTTATCAATTAATTGATCAAAAACTGGTAGACAAATGGACCAAATATGTTGAAAATGGCGGAAATTTAATCCTTTCGTGCCGTACAGGCCAAAAAGATAAAAACGGCCACTTCTTTGAAGCCAATTGGAGCGGGCCAATCGTGCCATTGATAGGGGCTGACGTGGAGTTTTTTGATATGCTGGTTGAAGATGTCAACGGAACAATTAATGCAGGAAACAATACCTATAAATGGAACGTTTGGGCAGATGTTTTAAATCCGAAACAAGGAACAGAAGTTTTGGCTTCTTATGCCGATCAGTTTTACAAAGGCAAGGCTGCGGCAATTACCAGAAAACTAGGAAAAGGAACAGTTACGTATATCGGTGCCGAAAGTAAAGATGGAAATCTGGAAAGACAAGTGGTGAGAACGGTATACGAGCGCGCAAAAGTTGCTATTGACGATCTGCCAAAAGGCGTTTATGTAGAATGGCGCGACGGTTTTTATGTAGGTGTAAATTATACCAATGAAACTGTAAATCTGCCAATTCCTGCAGGAAGTAAAATACTGGTTGGAAAAAATCCATTAGAACCGGCACAAGCCGTTATTTGGAAATAATTATATAGCTCTCCTGCAAGGTTTTTAAAACCTTGTAGGTATTTAATTATGACGCGAGAATATTGTAGAATCCTTTAAAATACCTACAAGGTCAGAAAAAGACCTTGCAGGATAATGTCAATAGAGGAAGAGAATTCGTGTAATTCGTGGCTAAAAAAACACAGAAATAACAATTTAATAGAATAACAATGACTTTTTCAGAAGCAATTATTCAGGATTTAGTAAAAGAACACTACGGATTAAATGTAGCCGTAAAAGCATTAAATGGATATGATGAATTGAACTTTCTTCTTTCTAATGAGAAAAATGAAAAATATATTCTAAAGGTATCCAATGAGAGTCATCCATTTCCATTTTTGGAAGCGCAGGCAGCCATTATCAGGCATCTGACCAAAAGCAGCATTTCAGATTGTTTTCAGCATTTTTGCTTGAATAAAGAAGGAGAGGAGCTCACAAAAATAGCAACGGATTCTCAAACGTATTATATCCGAATTTTAAACTTTCTAGAAGGAATTTTTTGGGTTGAAGAAAAGAACAAAAACAGCGAACTGCATTACAATTTAGGTTCGTTTCTAGGTAATATGGACGCTGCGCTGGCCAATTTTTCTCATCCGGCAATGCATCGAAATTATACTTGGGATATTAGCCGTGCAAGTGAGGCGGGAGATAACTTAAAATATATTCTAAATCACGAAAGAAGACGTATTGCGGGTTATTTTCTATTGCAGTTTGATACTGAAGTACTGCCCAACATACACCGTTTGAGGCACGCCTATATTCATAATGATGCAAATGACTACAATGTATTAGTGCAAGGAAACCGTGTCAGCGGTCTGATTGATTTTGGCGATATGGTATACACCGCTTTAATCAATAATCTGGCGATTGCTTGCGTGTATGCTATGTTGGATGAAGAAGATCCGTTGGGCGTAGCGGCGACAATTGTGAAAGGATATCATGAGTCATACGCACTTACAGAACAGGAATTAGATCTGCTGTACTATTTGATTGCAGGAAGACTTTGCATCAGCGTAACGCAATCTGCGTACAACGCTTCATTAGACAGCAATAACGAGCACCATTTTGTTACCGAAAAGCCAGCATGGGATTTATTATACAAATTAATAAAAATTAACCCGATCAAAGCACAGGATGCATTTAGAAAAGCCTGCGGTTTTGACGGATTGATAAACAGTGACGACTATTCGGAACTGCTTGAAATCAGGAAAAAGAAAATAGGACGAAATCTAAGCATTGGCTACAAAGACAAACTCAAAATTGTAAAAGGAGCTTTGCAGTATCTGTATGATGACAAAGGAAGAACCTTTGTGGATTGTGTAAATAACCCTTCGCACGTGGGACATTGCCATCCTGTTGTGGTGAGAAAAATGCAGCATCAAATAGCGACTTTAAACACAAATACAAGATATTTAAATGATGCCATTACCGATTATGCAAAAAAACTGACTGCAACTTTACCAGAAAAACTAAGCGTTTGCTATTTTGTCAATTCTGGTAGCGAGGCCAATGATTTAGCAATTCGCATGAGCCGTCATTTTACCAAACAGAAAGATATTATAGTACTGGATCATGCCTACCACGGAACTTCGACAGTTGCCATGGAGATGAGTCCGTATAAATTTGACAGCAAAGGAGGTTCTGGCCAAATGCCGTGGATTCATAAAGCAATTAATCCAGATTTGTACCGTGGTCCGTACAAATATGGCGATGAAACAGCAGGTGAAAAATATGCCGCAGATGTTCAGCGAATTATTGAAGATCTTAAAAAAGAAGACAAAGCGCCAGCTGTATTTATTTGTGAAACTTTATTGGGAGTAGGAGGCCAGATTCCGTTGCCTCAGAACTATTTAAAAACGGTGTATGAGTATGTTCGAGCAGCTGGAGGCGTTTGCATTGCAGATGAAGTTCAGGTTGGTTTTGGACGAATTGGAGATCATTTCTGGGGATTCGAACTGCAGAATGTGGTTCCGGATATTGTTGTTCTAGGAAAACCAATAGGAAATGGGCATCCGCTTGCAGCGGTAATCGTTACCGAGGAAATTGCAGAAGCTTTCAATAATGGTTTAGAGTACTTTAATACTTTTGGAGGAAACCCTGTTTCTATGGCGACAGGACTGGCCGTTTTAGAAGTAATTGAACAGGAAGAAATGCAGCAGCACGCGCTCGAAACTGGAAATTATTTGATGGAAGGGCTAAAAGAGTTAATGAAGAAACACCCTATTATCAGCGATGTTAGAGGGCACGGACTGTTTATTGGCGCAGAAATGGTAAAAGACAGAACAACGATGGAGCCTGCTATTCCTGAAATAGATATTGTAGTCGAAAAATTAAAAGCAAATGGCTATTTATTAAGCACAGACGGACCTTTGCACAACGTTTTGAAAATAAAGCCGCCAATGCCGTTTAACAAACAAAATGCCGATGAAATGGTAGCATTGCTAGATGTTGCATTAAGCGAATTATAGAATTTTTTCAGATGGAAACATAGATTTTTATATCGTGCAAGGAGCGTTTCGCCTAAAATGAATGCCTTTCGACGCTTTGGGGCTATGTGTTAAGAAATGAGTCCTTTTCTATTGTCTTTTTTTTAAGATATAAATCTATGTTTCTATGTGTTAAAACAATAGTTAACAACAAATAAAAATGAATCATAATATCCTTCCAAAGATTGCAGCTAAACTTGAAGATTTAGAAAAGGAATTAGAGGGCAAATTATTTTACGACCATACGATGCGTCTGCTTTACGCAACAGATGCGAGCGCTTACAAAGAAATGCCTTTGGCTGTGGCGATTCCGAAAACTAAAGACGATATTCGAAAAATTATTCTTTTTGCGAAAGAAAACAATAGCAGCATAATTCCTCGTGCGGCTGGGACTTCACTAGCGGGACAAGTGGTAGGAAATGGAATTGTCGTAGATATTTCGCAGGAATTCACCAAGATTATTGCCGTAAATCAAGAAGAGAAGTCGGCTTGGGTCGAACCCGGAGTAATTCGCGATGAACTAAATCTTTATTTAAAACCGTATAAGCTTTTTTTCGGACCAGAAACTTCTACCAGCAATCGCTGCATGATTGGCGGTATGGTAGGAAATAATGCCTGCGGGGCGCGATCTGTTGTGTATGGATCAACTCGCGAGCACGTGCTGGAGATAAAAGGTTTTCTGGCAGACGGAAATGAAGCTGTTTTTGGTTCGTTGACCAATGCCGAATTTGAAGAAAAGTGCAACGGAATTAATGTCGTGAGTCCGTTAGAGCAGGCTATTTATCTTCAAGCCAAAGAAATACTGTCGTCTGAGAGCAACAGAAATTTATTTGAAGCTAATTTTCCTAAAAAAACGATTCCAAGAAGAAATACAGGATATGCCTTAGATTTATTGGCAGACAGCAGTCCATTTACCGATGCTGAAGAAAGATTTAATTTCTGCAAACTGATAGCAGGATCTGAAGGAACGCTGTTTTTTTCTACCGCAATAAAATTAAATCTGGTCGATGCCTTAAAACCTTTTTCTGCATTGATTTGTGTGCATTTTGAAAGCATACATGAATCTTTAAAAGCCAATATTGAAGCATTGAAATTTAATCCGGACAGTGTTGAGCTAATCGATCACTATATTTTGGAATGCACCAAAGAAAATATTGAACAAAGCAAGAATCGTTTTTTCGTAAAAGGAGACCCTCAGGCTATTTTGGCGGTCGAGTTTTTGAGAGATTCGCAAGAAGAAATCGACCACATTGCTAGGGAAATGGAAGCTTTAATGCGATCTAAAAATTTGGGGTATCATTTTCCGATTGTTTACGGTGAAGACACTAATAAAGTCTGGGCATTAAGAAAAGCTGGATTAGGTTTGCTGTCTAATATTCCGGGAGACGCCAAAGCAGTTGCCGTAATTGAAGATACAGCCGTAGACGTTAATGATTTGCCTGACTTTATAGCAGATTTTAATGCTATTTTACAAGAAAGAAATTTAAACTGTGTGCATTATGCGCACGCCGCAACGGGCGAGTTGCATCTGCGTCCTATTATTGATCTAAAAACCGAAGAAGGAACAGCCCTTTTTAGGACTATTGCAACAGATATTGCGCATTTGGTAAAAAAATACCAGGGCTCTTTGAGTGGAGAACACGGTGACGGAAGGCTTCGCGGAGAGTTTATTCCGCTGATGCTTGGAGACGAAATTTACCAGTTATTTGTTCAGATAAAAAAGGTTTGGGACCCGTGGGGCATTTTTAATCCCGGAAAAATTGTAAACACGCCTCCTATGGATACGAGTTTGCGATATAAGGCAGGTCAGGATACGCCAATGCCCGAGACTTATTTTGATTTCTCAGAACACAACGGAATTCTTCGCGCAGCCGAAATGTGCAACGGATCGGGAGATTGCAGAAAAACCGAAAAAAGCGGTGGCACGATGTGTCCAAGCTATATGGCAACCCGAGACGAAAAACACACCACCAGAGCGCGTGCCAATATGCTCAGGGAGACGATAACAAATTCAGCAAAAAACAATCGGTTTGATGATGAAAATCTGCTTGATGTTCTAGATTTATGTTTAAGCTGTAAAGGCTGTAAATCTGAATGCCCGTCAAATGTGGATATGGCCAAATTAAAAGCAGAAACATTGCAGCAGTATCATGATAAAAATGGCGTGAAATTGCGTTCAAAACTAATTGGACACACCCCAAAAATAAATCAGCTGTTTGCCTCAGTGCCTTGGCTGTATAATTTATCTGCTCAAGGCCTTTTGGGCAAGTGGATTAAGAGAGGAACTGGTTTTGCGGTACAGCGACAACTGCCTTTAATGCACAAAATTACTTTTGGAAAATGGATGAAAAATTACAATCAAACAGGCGATTTTACAAACGGAAAGGTGTATTTGTACAATGACGAATTCTTGAATTATTATGATGTTGAAATAGGGCAGACGGCTGTAAAACTTTTAAACAGATTAGGCTATGAAGTTGAGATTCCTAAAATTGGAATCAGTGGAAGAACCTATCTTTCTAAAGGAATGCTGAAAGAAGCGCGCGAAATTGCAGAAAAGAACACGAGAGATTTTGAGGCGGCGATTCCAGCAGACGGAGTTTTAATTGGAATTGAGCCTTCGGCGATATTAAGTTTTCGCGACGAATACCCTGATTTATGCCGTTCAGATCTCAAAGAGAAGGCAAAACTTTTTGCTGGAAGAACTTTTTTAATTGAGGAATTCTTGGCGAAAGAATTGGAAGCAGGACACATTTCGCCTGATAGTTTTACCAATCAAGCTGAGCGCGTGCGTATGCATGGGCACTGCTTTCAAAAAAGTCTGTCTTCTTTAGTGCCGCTAAAAAAGATACTTTCACTGCCAGAGAATTATACTGTTTTAAATATTCCAAGCGGGTGTTGCGGTATGGCAGGTTCATTTGGTTATGAAAAAGAGCACTATGATATTTCTATGAAAATTGGAGAACTGGTTTTATTTCCCGCAATTAGGGCAGAAGAAACAGCAACTTTAATTTCTGCTTCAGGAACTAGCTGCAGGCACCAGATCGCCGATGGAACTGGACGAAAAGCACAGCACCCGGTAGAGATATTATTTCAAGCTTTAAAATAAGTTTTGTTTGGAAGAATCTCGAAGCGGACTCTTTTTCGTTTAAAATATAATCTATACTTTTATTAGCTGATTATGAATTGACTAATAAACCAAAAAAGATGAGTTCTCAAAACCAAAAAAACGAAATAAACCGTCGCAAGTTTTTACAGAGTACTGCAAAATTTGCGGCAGCAGGAATTTATTTAGGCGTATTCGGTATGCCCGAATTGTTCGGAAATATCTTGACGGATAAAGATGCAAAGGCGATTCCAAATGTTAAACTTAATAATGGTTTAAAAATGCCAATGCTCGGGTTTGGAACATACGGACTTAGTGGCGAAGTTTGTCAGCGATCTGTTGTAGAGGCGATTGCAGCAGGCTATCGTCTTATTGATACCGCAAAAGTATACGGAAATGAAAAAGAGGTTGGAAGCGCTATTAAACAAAGCGGAATTGACAGAAAACAGCTTTTTGTTACCTCCAAACTTTGGGTTGATGATGCTGGGTATGAAAATGCAAAAAAAGGTTTTGAGGAAACATTAAAAAAATTGCAGGTAGAATATCTTGACTTGTACCTGATACACCGCCCGAGAGGGGACGTAAAAGGATCTTGGAAAGCTATGGAAGAACTTTACAATGCCGGAAAAATAAAAGCTATAGGCATAAGCAACTTTGATCCTGCGCAAATGGACGATCTTTTATCTTACGCTCAAGTAAAACCAGTTGTGAATCAGATCGAAACTCATGCTTTTTTTCAGCAGTCCGATGATTATAAAGTGCTAAAACACCATAATATTCAAATGGAGGCGTGGGCACCTTTTGCAGAAGGGCGCAATGGTCTTTTTACCAATGAAGTATTAATGCAGATTGCTAAGAAACATAGCAAAACTACCGCACAAGTAAGTTTGAGATGGCATCTGCAGCGCGGTATTGTCGCTATTCCTAGATCATCGCAAAAAGCGCATATTGCAGAAAACCTCGCCATATTTGATTTCCAGCTTGACGATACCGATATGAATGCGATTGAAAAACTGGATTTAAACAAGACTCAGTTTCCAGAGTGGAGCTAAATTAGCCTTTGGTTTGATAGAATAAATGTTTAGAAAGCCCATCTCGTTTGAGATGGGCTTTTTGGTTTGCGATTTTTTACCATTAGAATTATTTGAAGTTTGCCTTTCGGGTAACATTGTATGTTTTAGAGATAATATAGGATTAATTTATATGCTAAAAGCAAAAGATATTTGCGGCTAAAAAAGCAATTTAGTTTCATTAGAAGCAACGAATACTAATTTTACCTAAAAATACAATTCTTTTTTATGAAAATACTCCTTGTAGGACCTGGAATTATGCCAATTCCATCAGACGGTTGGGGTGCTATTGAAACACTTATTTGGAATCAGAAAATATATTGCGAGGCGCTTGGCCATAAAGTTGATATTTTAAACAAAGGAGGATTGAAGGCTGCAGTATTGGCTAAACCTTGGAGTTATGATGTTGTGCATCTGCATTTTGATCCGCTGACAAAATTTTGGGACACACTTTCTATCTATTTCGGATTTAAATTATTCATTACAAGCCATTATGCTTATGCTGCTTTTCAAAAGAAATGGGATTGCGGATATGAGATTACTTTTAAAAATTTGATGAAAAGCAAACGTTTGATTGTTTTTAGTCAAGAGATATCAAATGTATTTCTAAGCAACGGATTTAAGGGAAAAATTGAAGTGCTTCCTAATGGTGTCGAAATGAAACAGTTTTCATTTAAAGAAAAGACTTTGTATAAAAAGGCAATTTATCTAGGCAGAATTGAAGCAAGGAACAGGCAAAATGAAGTAACTAGAAAAATTGTAGAAAAAAGAAGCATAATTTGTGATTTTGTCGGTCCAATAGGCACTCCTGATTTTAAAGTTGATCATAAATATGTCAATTATTTGGGCGAATGGAATAGGGCCGAAGTGCATGAAAACCTAACAAATTATTCCTGTTTAATATTATTTAGTGATGGAGAGGCGCACCCTTTAGTGGTATTAGAAGCAATGGCAGCGGGACTTTCACTTGTGATTTCAAAAGAAGCCTCTGCCAACTTAGACCTTAGTCTTCCGTGGGTATATGTATGTGATACCATTGATGAAGTCTTAGAAAATGCAGAAAAAGCGATAAATGAAAATGGTCTCTATCGGAAGCAAATACGAAAATATGCAGAAGAAAATTTCGATTACTCCATCATAGCTCAAAAATACATTGAAATAATTAGCTAGATATTTAAAATTTTATAAGTTTATAGTTATCATTAAACTCTCATGATAATCCAATAGTGCCTCATTTAATTTTAAAGATGCTTTTTAATGATTTATAGTCAAGCAAACTTTCCAGAAATACATTCGCAACGCAATTTAGGAGCTACAATTTTAATGTATGCATTGTTCGGACTTTTGAGTGTTGCAATGCTTTCTTTATTTGTTGCAATTCCTCTAAGCATTCAGCTGGAGCACAATAGCCGTTTGTCTAATGGAGAGATAATTTTCAATTGTATCTATTTTCCTTTACTTCTTTTGGGCATTTGGGCTCTTTATAAAAACTACCAAAAGCAAAGGCTGAAAAAAGTTACTTTGATCTCTGTAGATCGTTTCGGTCTGCATCACCACCAGTTTGATGGAAAGATTCAAAGCGTTTTGTACAAAGATTTAGAAGCCAGTACAGAGGCTTATGTAAGCGATATTGATCGAAAAACGGGAACAAAATATACCGCTGGGTATATTTTTGGTTTTAAAGAAGGCAAACGCATTCCCATTCATTTTGCCACATCCGAGAATGGATTGTCTTATTTGCCCAAGAATAAAAATCAGTTAACGGCTCATTTCTTGCAGGGAGTTGCTTTATTTTGTCCTCATATAAAAGTTTCTAAAGTCGTTTATGCCGATTATTTTATAAACCCTGAGACTTTCGAATTCAATGTAAAAGCGCAAAGAATTACGTATTTGATCATTTTTATACTACTTATGATCATTCTGCTAGCAATCGATCTGTTTACAAAATATGCAAAAGGATTTTCGGTATTGTTCTAAATGCAAATTATTAAAATTCTCAGATTTTAACTTATCTTCGCTGTTTATAGATTTTTGAAAAACATTTTACACCTTTAAAACTTCATTTGTGAAAAATAATAATGATGCCGCAGAAGACAATCAGCTTAAACGCGGGCTGACTAACCGCCACATTCAATTAATTGCCCTAGGCGGATCAATAGGAACAGGTCTTTTCCTTGGCATTGGACCAGCGGCTGTATTAGCAGGACCGTCTGTAATTTTAGGATATGCCATTGCCGGAATCATCGCTTTTTTTATTATGAGACAGCTTGGCGAAATGGTTGTCGAAGAACCTGTTTCAGGAAGCTTTAGCTATTTTGCTTATAAGTATTGCGGCTCTTTTGCTGGTTTTGCATCCGGTTGGAATTATTGGATTTTATATATTCTGGTGAGTATGGCCGAACTCACAGCCATTGGTGTTTACGTGCAGTTTTGGTGGCCTGAAATTCCGCTTTGGGCATCCAGTTTATTTTTCTTTCTCGTTATTAATGCGCTGAATTTTGCCTCTGTAAAAGTGTACGGAGAAACTGAATTTTGGTTTTCTATCATAAAAGTTGTCGCCATTATAGCCATGATTCTTTTTGGAACTTACCTGCTCGTAAGCGGTACGGGAGGAGAACACGCTACAATTCATAATTTGTATAACGATGGAGGTTTCTTTCCAAAAGGTTTCTTCGAAAAAACGGCAAATGGCAGCTTTCAAGGTTTATTGTCTGCAATGGCGCTAATTATGTTTTCTTTTGGAGGTTTAGAACTAATCGGAATTACGGCAGCTGAGGCTGAAAATCCAGAAAAGAACATCCCAAAAGCAACCAATCAGGTTATTTATAGAATTCTTATATTTTATGTTGGAGCCTTGGTTATTTTATTTGCGTTATCGCCTTGGAGACAGATTACAACAGACAGCAGTCCGTTTGTAATGGTTTTTCAAAACTTAAACGGAATGGAGTTTGAGCTGTTTGGCAACAAAATATACTTTACACGTCTTATTGCCAATGTGCTTAATCTCATTGTATTAACCGCAGCTTTATCAGTGTATAACAGCAGTGTGTACAGCAACTCGAGAATGTTATTTGGTTTAGCTGATCAAGGCAGTGCTCCTAAGTTTTTAAAGAAGCTAAACAAACAATCGGTGCCAATTAATGCTATTTTAATTTCTTCCTGTTTTGCAGCCATCTGTATTTTAATCAATAAAGTAATTCCAGAAGAAGCCTTTAGTATTTTAATGTCTTTAGTGGTGTCGTGTTTAGTTATAAACTGGGTTATGATCTCGTATACGCACCTGCAATTTAGACGCACAAAAGACAAAGCGAACATTAAAACCAAGTTTGCTTCAATATTTTATCCAGTAAGCAATTACATCTGTTTTGTGTTCTTATTAGGTATTTTATCTATCATGTGGATGACAGACATGAAGTTATCTGTAGAATTAATTCCGATATGGCTAGGCATTCTTTTTGTATTTTATAAAATTTTTAAAGTAAAAAAATAAGAAGCTCTTAAAAATCCCATTTCACTAGAAATGGGATTTTTAATTAAATATAGATTTATAAGAAAATTTATCTATTTAAATAATCAAAATATATGCTCATTTAAGTAGATTTGTCATAAATTCGATAAAAAAATGCAAAACTGTTTTGCATTAAAGTATATTAATATTCAAGTAGTTTGAAATTTTATCACAAATATAAATAGTTCTATCGATGGAAAAATATAACCAAGACGTTACGGCTTACATTGCAAAAATGGCTGACTTTGCAAAACCTATTTTGAACCATTTGCGAGAAGTAATTTTTAGCACCTGTCCCGAAGTGGAAGAAAATATTAAATGGGGAACGCCTCATTATTCTTATAAAGGAGATCATTTAGTTATGATGGGCGGTTTTAAACAGCATTGTTCTTTTAGTCTATACAAAGCTGAATTGATGAAAGACAAGGAGATTCAAGCAAGTGTAAAAGCAGGTAAAAAATTTGGGTATATGGACAAAATCAAAGATTTGTCTGAGCTGCCAAGCAAAGAAATATTGGCCGCATATATTAGAGAGGCAATGATTTTGAATGAAAATGGAACTGCTAAACCCAAACCAACAAAAGAAAAATCAACTGCAGAAGTTGTAGCTCCTCAAGAATTTATGGATGCCTTAAAAAAGGACAGCAAAGCAATCGAAATTTTTGAAAGCAAATCGCCGTCATTCCGTAAAAATTATATTATTTGGATTGCAGATGCAAAGACAGACGAAACTAGAAATAAAAGAATTGCGCAAGCACTAGAATGGATTGCAGAAGGAAAAGATAGGTTTTGGCAATCCAAGAAATAATCATAAAAAAACAACATTATAAACGAGTACATGACCAATATATTTTCTGATAACAGCCAAATTGGAGTAGTATCTACCTTCTCCGAACTTGTGCAAACCAATTTCAAAGATGAGATGAATGCGCTTTGCTGGTACAGAAACTTAGAGGGCGACTTCAAAGAAATTGCAGACAAGTTATCGTTAAAAGAAAATATAACAGAAGTTTTTCCTGAAGACTTAAAAGCGCTTCAACTCTCAGAACAAGGAAGCATCGCAAGAGAAACAATTTTAAATGATTTGCAATTATTAGCCGATTTTGGAGCTTCGCCTTCTCTTAATTTACTGAAGTGCTACGAACGCGACGATGAATTTGACTTCATATCTACTGATGTGTATTCGTTTCATGTCGATCGTTCGCCCATTGCAACAGATACTTTTTTATGCACCTATCATGGAGCGGCAAGCGATATTGTTTCTAATCCTCAAGCAGAACAAAAAATCCTGATTCCAGAAATTCGAGCAAAACTGAAAGAGCTTCATGATGGAGCAGAAGAGGAGTTTGAAGACTTTTTGAAAGAAAATTATTTTGATTTGCATTATCAGGTACACGCCAATGCCAAGCCTATTAACTTAGGCACAGGACATCTTTGGCGTCTGGCTGTGGATCATCCAAAACAAGAAGTGCAGCCCTGCATTCATAGAGCGCCACTAGAAAACGAAGGAGAATATCGTTTGTTACTTATTTGTTGAGGAAAATTAATTACGTATATTTGAGCTATGACTAAAGAAACTTCTTTTACGGTATGTGGAGAACCATTGACAGCTCCAATGCACATTTGCGGTTTTTTCGATTCCAGAGAACAGCAATATGAAGTAATCATTCCTTATATCATGGAAGGATTGAAAGCAAATGATAAAGTAATTAATATCCTTGAAGGAAACCGTCATGGGGAGCACTGCCGTTGCTTAGCCGATAATGGAATATCTATTGCCGAAAAACTGTCAACTGGCCAATTGGAAGTACTAGCTTCTGAGAATTCTTATATAAAGGATGGAGAGTTTGCTGCCGAAAAAATGTACAAAATGCTCGAACAGACTTTATTATCAGCTTCAAGAGCGGGTTATGATAGTGTTAGAGCGTGCGGCGATATGGTATGGGCTCTCAAGAACCTACCAGGAACCGAAGAACTTTTAGAGTACGAGGCTAGACTGAACTTGCTTACTCCGCAACATTCAGTTTCATTAATTTGTATGTACGATATCAGCAGTTTCAGCCAAAGTGCGCTCACAGATATATTGCTGACACATCCTTATGTGATCAAGGATGGAAAAATTAGCAAAAACCCGCATTATGTAGAGCCTCTAGAATTGCTTTCTAGTCTTACTTCTCGAACTGGTGCGCTTAAATCCTAAATCCTATTTTTGGTTTAATTCAGCGATGAGTTAAGAACTATGTCACACAATCAATGATGGCAGTTTAAATTTAAAACAGATAAAAATCCTACAAAAATAATATTAAATATAACAGAATGGGTAATTTTTGTTATATTTATGCAAACGAACTGATTATGAGTGTGTAATGTTTTTATTGTTAATGAAAAAGCAGTATTCAGGGCTTATAAAAAAAAGTTAAAAACATTCTTTGTTTTAAAGTGGCACAATTCATGCCTACCGGAAGACCATGAATAATCAGAATGCTTAATCGGTATTCTAAAAAATTAAAAAATGATGAAAAGATTTAAATGTATGTATGTTTTTGTAGTAGTGTTATTATCAACATTCACGTACGGTCAGGAAAGTTTAAAAATGTTTGTAAAAGAAAGCAAAGTGCCATGTACAGGTGTGGGACCTATGGAATGTCTACAGGTTAAGTACGATAACGACAAAGAATGGCAGCTTTTTTATGATCATATTGAAGGTTTTAATTTTGAAAAAGGAAATCGATATGAGATAATGGTAACGAGAACAAAAAGGCAAGAACCGATTCCTGCTGATGCTTCTGCATACCAATATAAATTGAAAAGCATTATTTCGAAAACCCCTGTAAGCAAGGAAAAAGGAATTTATAATACAAAAATGGTTTTGACTCAGTTAAACGGTAAAAAGATAAACAGCGGAAAAGCATTTATCACCATTAATGATGAAACTGGTACAATAAGCGGTAAAAACGGATGTAATAATTTTAATGTAAAGTATACCAAGCTTTCTTCAAAAAATCAAATCAAGACCAATTCTCCTATGGGAACTTTAATGGCTTGTGATAGCGAAAGCATGAAATTGGAACAAGATTTTAGCGCTGCAATAACCAATAAAAAGTTCAAAATTGTAAAGAAAAACAATAAAGTGCAGTTTAAAAACACTAAGAACAAAGTTGTTATGGAATTTTCTATACCAACTCAAAACGAGTTATGGGCTTTTATTGGAAAAAACAACTGGAAACTAATCGCACTTGAAAATGTTGGACAGGATTACGGAAAAGCTTCTATTAAGTTTAATGTGGCAGAAAAAAAGGTGAGCGGAAATACAGGTTGCAACAATTTCGCTGGAACTTATGAAACTAGCGGTGATACTATTTCTTTTGATAAAATAGCAGCTACATTAATGGCGTGTATTGGTGAAGAAGGGAATAAAACAGAGCAAAAAATATTGTCTTATTTAAACAATAAAGACCTGCGTTTTGACGTAGCAGACCAAACGCTTAATTTTTATCTTAACGATAAATTGGTCATGATGTTTGGCATCACAAAATAAATCTGTTCTATAAGTCATCTTAAAATTGATGATGATTTATGAAAATTAATAAAAAAACCAGTGAAGTTGATTCACTGGTTTTTTTTATGGATATAATTATTTTAGCAATTCATGAAAGTTCAACTGAAAAACTGCGCAAATTTCACTAAACTGCACCCAAAAGGCTCTGACTTTTACAGAACATCTCAGGTATTTTAAATGAGACGAAGCCTTACATAAACTATCAACAGATTTGGTTTAAAGTCGGAGACTTTAAGAAGTTAACATTTTTTAAATATATTTAGTTTGAAAAGCGCAAAGTCGGAGACATTTGCGCAGCTTTTCATAAGAATACTTCGGAGAGCAGTGAATATTACTAATTTAATAAAAGAAAATTTTTATCAAGGACCTTCTAATTGTAATTAAATATGAAAAAAAATATTTGTCTGTTAGTATTACTAACAATTAATCTGATAAGTGGACAAGAAAAATCAAATGATTATTTTGTTTTATATAAAGGCGGAGATAAGTATTTAAAACCAGTTAAATACATTATGTTTGATTCTGCCTTAAGTGAAAATAGAAAGAATGAAAAAAATGGCATAACATATTTTGGAATTAATGATGAGCGATTCAAGTTTGATGTAAAAAAGAACAAAAAAGAAAGTTGCTCACTTGATGTTTTAGATAATATAAAACTTGAAAATCCAGCTAATTTGCAAAATGATGCATATAAGTTTTACAAAAAGAAAAAGGAAGAAGTGGAAAAAATAAAGAAAGTTAAACTTGCTTATCCACCAGCTGGATATCAAGCGTATTTAAAAATTTTTATACTTGAAAAAGTGAGAGATAAAATTTTTAAATACGAGGTTGATTGGGAGTATTCTAATTTTTAAAATTAAGTAATCCTCTGTTCCATGAAGTGTTTAACTTTTTTCGAGCAGTTCAGAGACATCTGTGCAGCTTTTCATAAGAATACTTCGGAGAACAGGTTTTTTTATTTAGCACTCACAAAACCCACAAATTTTTAAATTATAGATGCAGCTTGGCGCAAACTTAGCTATCGAAAACCTTCGTAAACTGAATAGAAGGTTTAAACTGATGCTTTCATTTTAAAATAAGACACATAATTTTCTAGAAATATTATAAAATATGGTTTCATTTTATAATTTGAAACATAATTGAGCAGGTATTTTAGCTGAAAATCAGTTTTGTAAGATAACTTTGGATAAGAATTAAGGCCTTAATACAGACGCTAATTATTTTTCAATTAAACTGACGGGCTTGAGAATAATAACTTCCCATTATTACAAACTAAAATTTTAAATTATGAAAAAGTATCATTTATTATCTGTCTTTTTTTTCTTTTCACTGGCAATGTCGGCGCAAAGCGCTCAGTCTTTTTTGCTTAACCTGTATGGAGGGTATACTTTTTCCGACAGAGTAGATTTTGATTCTTCTTACGCAAAGGTAGAAGATGGTTTTGAGTACGGTTTAGGTTTGGAATATTTTATAATGGATAATGCTTCGATAGAATTGAAGTATAACAGACTTGATACCCATATGCCTCTGTATACAAAAGTTCGTATAGACAATGGCGCAAACACTATTCCTGCAGGAACTCAGATTAACGCTGGCGATGATAAAGGTGCGATCAATTACATACTGGCAGATTATACGTATTACTTTGGCTCAAGCTCCCAAAAAGCGCTTCCTTTTCTTGGTGCGGGCTTAGGGGTTTCGATTCTTGAAACGCCAAGAAGCGGTAACGGAACTTATTTTGCTTGGGAGATTAAAGGCGGTGTGAAGGTAAAAACGAACTCGCCATTGTCAATTAATCTTCACGCATATCTGCAGTCTATGTCTGCTGCTGTAGGATACGACTATTATTGGGACTACTATTGGGGACCAATAGCAGTTAATGATTATGCATCAACATTTCAGTTCGGGCTTGGCGCTTCTCTAAGCTATGATTTCAGCAAATAGTCACTAGTTTTTGGACAAAATATTAAAAGCATTTATTTTTGAATGTTTATAAAAAAGACAGATATAAAAATATCTGTCTTTTTTTATAGAGGTTTGTTATTTGTATTTGGAGATATATTCCAAAATCAATCAGTGTAATCTACTTTAATTTCTTGACTGCATTCTGAGTCGCTTTCAGGTTTTTCATCCCAGCTTCCCCAATCTCCTTGATAGACTTTTAAGCAGATTAGGTTTCCATTTTCCTTCAAAAAAAAATAAAAACATCTTTAGACGAAGTGGGAGAGACCGTAATTATTAATTCTCCATTTGCATCAAAACTTATTTTTGGGATTTCTAGGTTTTCAGTTTGCATCCTTTTTAGTTTTTTGATTAGTAGTCTGTTGGTTTAAAAGTAGTAATTCATGATGAATTGTAACTCAGGCAGCGCAAATGTCTCCGACTTTGCGCTGCCCATCTTCCTCTTTAAAAAACGCAAACCTCTAAAAGTCTCTGACTTTAAAACCAAATTTAATACAAATTATAGAGATTTAAGCATTTCTATTTTTTAATAAGTGATCGCAAAAAGTCAGAGACTTTTATCATGGCTGTAATTTCTAAGGTGAAAAAAAATTGCGCAAAGTCAGAGACATTTGCGCAGCTTTTTCAGTTGAACTCTTCGGAGAGCGGGGGGTAAGATTATAGCTTTGTATCTGGTCTCTTTCATTGTCTGCTTAGCATCTTGTTTGGCTTTTCGGGTAGCAACCAAAAAATCGAAAGAAGTTTTAAGAATCCCACCGAATCCAACTAAACCTACTACTGATATTATTTGCTCTGCTGTCATAACTTTTAGTTTTTGAATTAAGCTAATATAACTATTTGGATTATAAAAAAGCCACTCCGTTATGGAATGGCTTCAATTACTTTAATTGTTTCACATAGAAGAACGTAAACGCTTTTTAGGTGAATCTTTTTTCTTCCTCTGATTATAATATCTATCAATTTCTTCCTTAGAAAAATAGCAATAAACCATATAACTATCAAAATCTTTATCAGTGTATGCAGATTTAACATTAACAATATCATACGCCATAAAAAATGCTTTCGCTTCTGCTCGATAATTTCGTGTATTATTAATTTCCCCACTTAAAAAATGAACAGCAAAAGGCATATAATGTATTCTTTTTTTATCTTTTAATATTCCATACGTTTCTTTTTGTTTATTTATATAAGTTTCAACTTCATATTGCTTATATCCTACAAAAAGGAGAATTATTGTGATAATAATTATTAACGATTTCTTTAATATTATTGTTTTCATATGTTATTGTTTTGCCCAAGACGTTCCATTCCATTTATATGTACCAGAAGATAAGTTTGTAAAATTAGATATTAAATCAGACAATCCACTAGCTTTCTTTTTTGAATCTTCCTCATTTTGAGCTGTTTTACCAAAATCAAAATTTAAGTGCATAACTTTATTTTTATCGTTTTTAAAATAATAATCAGCACCTACAAAACCTGCATCTAACATTTCACCTGCAGTAGGAAATTCAGGAGTATTGTACCACATCAATTTATCAATCAAAGCTTCAGCTTCATCTTCTGAATAACCTGCATCAATTAGTGAAGTCATTAAAATATTTTTAGCCCTTCCTGTACACCAAAGACCTCCTTGGTCTCTACCAGTTCCTGCTTCTTTTTCTTCTGCAAGAGTCTGTGTCAACAATTTTGCGGCATCATTTTCTCCAATGGCTTTTGCAAAAGCCACCAATGTTCCGTACGATGCAATTTCATAATGCTCTATTTTTTGCGATGCAGCAATGATTCCTGCATCTCTAACTGCTCCAGGAGCCGTTTCTGAAAGAATGTTGTCGCCTTCTTTTAATAAGCCTGCCATTGCCTCACATTTTTTGCCTTCAACTTTTTCTCCCAGCAAATCAAAAACTTTTTCTAGTCTTGAAACCTGATTTTGAGTCACAGAAAGATGTTCTAAAATAGTTCCCGAAAGACCCGCAGACGATGCGTTGGCTGCCATCTTTGGCAAAGCACTGACTAAAGCATTTTCTGCCCAGTAAATATCTTTGAGGCTGTCTATAAATAAATCTTTCAACTCTTCGGCAGCATCTGAGGCTGGTTCTACAATATTAAATTTTGCGTTGTTTTTTTATATCTTTTGTCTGACTTGCTTTTGGTGTGGCCGCATTAGTCTGACCTTGTTTTTCTGAATTTTTCATTTTTTGTATTTTTTGAGAATTAGTTATATAAGTTTGGTTCACGCTGCCAAAATCGATGCATGGTCATAGCAGTGATAAATTCCTGAGCAAATGCTTCGCTGGCGATTTCGCTCGTGACGATAATTCCGGGATCATTATTTGTAATTTTTCCTGAAAAAGGAGTTCCACTTATAATTTCTGAAGCTTCGCCATCGGCGCCAATTACTTTGCAGTGTTTGTAAGCATCATTTAAATATTCCAAGACATCTTCATTTTCTGCCAATGCATTAAGACCTAGTCCATGCGGCACGTAAACAGCATCAAATAAAACGGATGAAGCAGTCAGGAAACTAAATTCTGCTGGAATTGTGCCATCTTTATCGGTTATAACAGAACCCAAATGAGGAGCTACTAAACAGCCTTTTGCGCCTTCTTTTTTCAATGCATTTTTCATGTTCATTACAGAAGACTCAGAAACACCATCGGTTACCAGAATGGCAACTTTTCTAGATTCTATTGTAGGCGAATTGGTTGGATTTTTAATCATGCTCAAAGCCTGAGAAGATTCGATAGAAGATGCAACGGTTTGAGGTTCTTGAGTTTTGGCTTCCTCTGTTTCTGGAGATACTCCCTTATTTATTGGTGTTTCCAAAATAGGCGGCACAGTTGCTCCAAGACCCAAAGCAACTTTTTCTGCGAGTTCAGTATCAACTTGAGATAATAAACCCAACATTCTGACTCTAATTGCCGTGGTTTGCACTTTTCCAAGTTCAAATCGCAAAGCTTTTACAATATGACTTTTTTCTTCGGGTGTCTGACTGTTAAAGAACAATTTGGCCTGCCCAAAATGATCTCTAAAACTTTCGCTTCTAGCTCTTACTTTATGAGAATCGACACGCTCGTTGAAGCTTGCAAAACCTCCTTCAGCAATTTTTGCCTGATATGGGCAGCCTCCGCCCAAAGAATTGGGATGATAGCTTACCCTGCCTTTATTGATCTCCTGACGCATATGCCCATCACGCTGATTGTTGTGAATAGGAGCAACGCTTCTGTTAATTGGTATTTCATGAAAATTAGGGCTTCCTAATCTTGATAATTGCGTATCGGTATACGAAAATAGACGTCCTTGCAATAGCGGGTCGTTTGTAAAATCAATTCCTGGAACCACATGACCGGGATGAAAAGCGATTTGTTCTGTTTCTGCAAAGAAATTCTCAGGATTTTTATTCAAAACCATTCTTCCAATTACAGTGACAGGAACCAATTCTTCTGGAACAATTTTGGTAGGGTCAAGCAAATCAAAATCGTATTTATGTTCGTCTTCAGTTGGAATAATCTGGATTCCTAGTTCCCATTCTGGGAAATTGCCCATTTCTATGGCTTCCCATAAATCTTGGCGATGAAAATCAGGATTTTTACCCGAAATTTTCTGTGCTTCATCCCAAGCAACCGCATGAGTTCCTAATTTAGGTTTCCAATGAAATTTTACAAAAACAGATTCTTCCTGAGCATTTATCAATCTAAAAGTGTGAACGCCAAAACCTTCCATCATTCTATAGCTTCTCGGGATGGCTCGATCCGACATTACCCACATAATCATGTGCATAGATTCGGGCATTAGCGAGATAAAATCCCAAAACGTATCATGAGCCGATGCAGCCTGTGGTATTTCGTTATGCGGCTCTGGTTTTACAGCATGAATAAGATCTGGAAATTTTGAAGCATCCTGAATAAAAAATACTGGAATATTGTTGGCCACCAAATCGTAAATTCCTTCTTGGGTATAAAACTTTACAGCAAAACCTCTCGCATCTCTCGCAAGATCTGTAGAGCCCCTTGATCCTGCAACGGTAGAAAATCGGGCAAAAACAGGTGTTATTTGTCCTTTTTCCTGAAGAAAACCCGCTTTTGTCAACTCTGGAATTGGATTAGTCACTTCAAAAAAACCGTGCGCACCTGAACCGCGTGCGTGAACAATTCTTTCAGGAATTCGTTCATGGTCAAAATGCGTAATTTTTTCTCTTAAAATAAAATCTTCTAGCAGTGAAGGTCCGCGATCGCCGGCTTTTAGCGAATTATTATCATCATTAATTCTTACACCTTGATCTGTGGTTAAAAACTTGTTGGTACCATCGGAGGTATTGATGGATAAATCTCGTTGTTTTTCGTCTTGAAAATTTTTCATAATATCTCTTAATTAGTTAAATAACTTATGATTAGAAATACATTCTTACTTTCAGGTTTACAAGTGTTTACATATGCATTTTTCTAATATTTCAAATATAAATGCTCAGATTGAAGCTTTTTTATAGAATTAAAAATGATTATTCTACAATTGCCATAGACTTTATAATTAAAAAAATCTCCAGAAATGGAGATTTAGTTATCAATTTGATTCATAGGGGAGGTAGATATAAACGACAGTGCCTTTATTAGGCTCGCTGGAAACTTTAATAAATCCTTTGTGATTGTAGACTATTTTTTGAACTAATGTTAGTCCGAGTCCGCTTCCATAGTGTTCGTTACTGTTTTGCAGTTTGTAAAACGGATTGAATATGAGGGTTTCAAAGTTTTTATGAAAACCAATTCCATTATCAGCAATAGCTATTTTTATATAATCAATGTCAGGATCGGCTCCAAAATCTATAATTTCATCAGATGTAATTTCCTCAATGCCAATTCTGATTTTCGGATTAGTGTCCTTCTTGGCATATTTTATAGAATTTGTAATTAAATGTATAAACAGCTGATGTATTTGTGACGGAATAATGCGCAATTCAGGTAGTGATGTTATCTCGATTTCTGCCTTTTGTTGGTATTTGCAGATCCTAAAAATCAGAGTGCGAGAAATCTGCTTGCAGACACTTATGAACAGTTGGGATATCAGGCAGAGTCTGGACCGTGGAGAAATTTTTATCTTTCAGGAGCAAAAGAGCTGCGAGATGGTGTAAAAGTGCTTCCATCACCAAACACGGCTGGTCCAGATATGGTAAGAGGAATGTCTACCAGTTTATTTTTTAATTTCTTAGCCATGAAGTTCAAGGGTACAGATCCTGATGCTGCGGCAATGAAATACAATTTCAATATTACAATGCCAGATGTTAACGAAAAAGTTGCCCTACTAATAGAAAATGGAGTCGTTAACCCGCGCATAGGCAGTAATGTGAATGAGGATGTTACTGCAAGTCTGACCATAAACAGAAAAGATTTAGATCGCATAAGTCTCGGAGAAACTTCATTTAAAGACCTCGTTGACAATGGCACAATAAAAATCACAGGGGATAAAAACGCGTTTACAAATTTTCTAAGTAAAATAGACAACTTTAATTTCTGGTTCAATATCGTTGAGCCTTAATAAAAAAACTAATTAAGGATGTCATCCACAAAGTGAATCAGAGTATTCATTTTTTATAAGGAATAATAAAAAAGGCGCCAATTGTTTTCAATTGGCGCCTTTTGGCTGTGGTGACCTCTATGATAGAAATTACAAACCATTTTTGAATGATTTAAGGAAATTAACCTATTTTCTCTCAATTTTAATGTGCCAACCATCAATAAATTATCAATTCTTTTTTAGTTGAAGAGTCGGCGACTTGACTCTGACATTATGAAAAAAAATGTTAAAGTTGTATCGTTGCTAAATTTGGAAAAGAAAAGTCAAGATTTGTGCTACTCAATTGTATTTAAGCCCTGCTAAATTTGCATATACAAAAGGAATTATACTATAATAATTGAAGTCTTCGAGATGAAGTTAGCTTATATTTTATTTTTACAAATCTGTTTATTGACTATCCCAAATAGTTATGGCAAAGGCATTGTAAATAAGATAAATGGCAATGCCACAACTGAATCTTTTTTCGAGATTTCATCTCCTAGCAAAGCTATATTTGAAAAAGCATTTTCAGATTCTGATCAATTCAAATTTGATGTTTTGGAAAATACTTCTGAAACGGAGAAATGCAACAGTAATTTGCCTGCATCTCCATTTCATTTTGATGGCATGGACTTAAGAGTCCACTGTTTAGTTTGCACAGAAAGCGTAAAATTGAACAGTCAGGGGTTATTAGTACGAAATATTGCTCCTTTTAGAAATATACCACGAAATATCCTATTTCACAGTTTACAAATTCCCTTTTAATTTTTTCGAGAGAGCTAAATTGATCTTTAGCACACGATGTTCATGCTGAAATGCAGTTTCTTGTCATGAATGGAAAAAATTTCCGGCATGGTAGCGCATAGCGAAAAAACGCTCGTATCCCTATGCCATTGCATTTTCAGTAATTAAGGCAGGTGCACGGCCTTTTTATAAATGCACAACTAATTCATCCCATTAGAATTCTATTTGGAAAAGGCATATATTGCCTCGATTCCAATCTCCCTCCAACATTTTTATTACATCTGAAAAGATCATAATTGATTCAAAAAGAGATCGATTATGAAGCTTTCAGCAGCATACGTTATTTTTTAACTATAATATTTTTATTATGCATTTAACACCAAGAGAAATTGAGAAGCTTATGCTTCATACTGCTGGCGAATTGGCTAAAAAGAGAAAAGCCCGTGGTTTAAAACTAAATTATCCTGAGACTATTGCCCTTATCAGCAGTGAACTGATGGAATGTGCTAGAGACGGAAGGACTGTAGCCGAATTAATGCAATACGGCGCGACACTGCTCCGCAGGGAAGATGTAATGGAAGGCGTTCCGGAAATGATTCATGATATTCAGATTGAAGCGACATTTCCCGATGGAACCAAATTAGTAACCGTGCACAATCCTGTGCGATAAAAAAAAAACAGAAATGATTCCAGGAGAGATTATATTAAAAGACAGTGCTATTATATGTAATGATAGCCGTGAAACGTTAACTATAAAAGTTACAAATACTGGAGACAGACCAATCCAGGTAGGTTCACATTTTCACTTTTTTGAAGTGAATAGAATGATGTCGTTTGACAGAGAAAAAGCATTCGGAATGCGATTGAATATTATTGCCAGTACCGCAGTGAGATTTGAGCCAGGTGAAGAAAAAGAAGTTGAACTGACTCAATTTGGAGGAAATCAGCGTCTTTTTGGCCATAACAATTTAGTAGACGGAGACTTATCTCCGCATAATAAAGCTCTTGCATTAGAACGCTTAGAAGAAGGAAAATTTAAAAATGTGAAATCATGAGTTTAGAAGTAACTAGAAAAAATTATACAAGTATTTTTGGTCCAACCGTAGGAGACCAAATACGTTTAGGAGATACAGATCTTATTATAGAAATTGAAAAAGATTTTTGTTCTTATGGGGATGAAGCAAAGTTTGGCGGAGGAAAAACCGTAAGAGACGGTATGTGTCAATCTTCAACGGCTTTACGTGACGGAGGTGTTCTCGATTTTGTAATAACTGGTGCTACAGTTATTGACCATTGGGGAATTGTAAAGGCAGACATTGGTATCAAAGATGGAAAAATCGTTGGGGTAGGTAGAGCAGGAAATCCTGATATTATGGATAATATTACTCCAAATATGATTATTGGCGCTTCTACCGAGGTTCATGGAGGACATGGATATATTGTTACTGCTGGCGGAATTGATACGCATATACATTTTATTAGTCCCACTCAAATTGAAACCGCTTTGTATAGTGGAGTCACTACCATGATAGGTGGAGGAACTGGTCCTGCTGATGGGACAAATGCTACAACAGTTACCCCAGGAAAACATAACATTAAGAGAATGCTGCAGGCTGCAGAAGCGTTTCCTGTAAATGTTGGTTTCTTCGGAAAAGGGAATGTGGCTACAGAGGCTCCAATTGAAGAACAAATTGAAGCTGGAGCATTGGGAGTGAAAATTCACGAAGATTGGGGAGCGACGCCTGCCGTGATAGACGCTTCTCTGAAAGTAGCCGACAAGTACGATGTACAAGTAGCCATTCATACCGACACGCTTAACGAAGCAGGATTTCTAGAAGATACTATGAATGCTATCGCAGGGCGCGTTATTCATACGTTCCATACGGAAGGAGCGGGCGGTGGCCACGCGCCAGATATCATCAAAGCGGCAATGTATCCAAATGTGCTGCCGGCCTCTACAAATCCGACTAGGCCTTACACGACAAATACTATCGATGAGCATTTGGATATGCTGATGGTTTGCCATCATTTGAGCCCAAAAATCCCTGAGGACGTAGCTTTTGCCGATTCGCGTATTCGTCCAGAAACTATTGCAGCAGAAGATGTATTGCAGGATATGGGAGTGTTTAGCATTATGAGTTCGGATTCGCAGGCGATGGGGCGTGTAGGAGAGGTAATTACCCGTACTTGGCAGACGGCAGATAAGATGAAGAAACAAAAAGGTCATTTGGCCGAAGATCAGGAAAATAAAAATGACAACTTCCGTGCAAAAAGATATGTTTCTAAATATACCATCAATCCTGCAATCGCGCACGGAATTTCGAATTATGTTGGGTCTATTGAAGCAGGAAAAATTGCCGATCTGGTAATTTGGAAGCCAGCACTTTTTGGTGTAAAACCTGAAATTATCGTAAAAGGAGGTTTTATTGCAGCAAGCAAAATGGGAGATGCCAATGCTTCTATTCCGACACCGCAGCCTATAATTATGCGTAATATGTTCGGAACTTATGGAAGAGCGTTGACAAAAACGGCATTCACCTTTGTTTCTCAAGCTGGGATTGAGAATAATATTGCTGAAAAATATGGTTTGGAAAAGAAATTATTAGCGGTTTCAAATTGCAGAAACATTGGAAAAGCCGATATGATTCACAACAATGCAACTCCAGAAATCATGGTAAATGCTGAAAACTATACGGTGACAATCGACGGAGAAAAAATCACTTGCGAGCCATTGGATAAACTTCCATTAGCGCAATTGTATTATCTGTTTTAATTAATAAATATTCTACTTCTCACTGCAACAGTTTGTTTTTGTCGCAGTGAGATTAGAAATAAAAATATCAAGAAGAACTTTATGAATACTTGGAAAATTAATTTAGGGTTAATTCTTCTCCTAGTATGTGGAAGTCTAACAGCGGTTAGCGCACAGAAAGGATCTTTAATGCTTTATGGTTCTTTAACCTATAAAGACAATAATAATACGGGGAGCAGTTTTGGCGCAAACCCAATCGGGGTAGGATATTTTTTTAATGATCATGTCGTCGCAGGAATGAATTATGCTTTTGACAGAGAGAAAAACGGATTAGGGAACCTTACAGATTCTAAACACGAAATTGGTCCTTTTTATAGTGACTCTTGGAATATTGGAGAGCATTTTGCAATCATCGCGCAGGCCGACGCACATTATGTATGGGGAAATACGCTTATGAATACTCCAGAATCCTATAGCTATAATGGATATCTGGGAAGAATTTATCCGATTGTTGCAGTATTTCTTGGCAATGGATGGGCGTTAAAAGCTAAATTCTGTGAGCTATCTTATGAAAACACTACCGGAAATGATGCAAATAAAACGAGCAATAGAACATTTATTGCCGGAATAAATGGATCAACATTAGGACTAGGAGTTTCAAAAAACATCTCCTTTAAAAAAACGAAATAATGATTATACAACAGATAATAGGCAATACGAATACGCATTCGATTGAAGGGTTAGAGGTCGATTTTCTGGAAATTGAATGGTTTGAAACTACTAAGCGAATTCAGCGTAAGCGTACAAATTCAGAGATGGAAATTGCCATTAAGTTTATTCAGGAAGGACAGCGATTGAATCAGGACGACATTCTTTATCAAGACAGCAAAAAAGCAGTTGTGGTAAATATTAAACCGTGTGAAGCGATTGTAATGACACCTTCATCTTTGTTAGAAATGGGGACAATCTGCTACGAAATAGGGAATAAGCATCTTCCATTATTCATACAGAATGACCAGATTATGATGCCATTTGAAATGCCGATGTTTCGATGGCTTGAAGCAAGTGGTTATGCCCCTGAAAAACAGGAGATAAAACTTCTGCATTTACTTAAATCAAATGTAGCGCCTCACGGCCACGGAAACTCATCGCTTTTTACCAAAATTCTAAATATGGCCTCTTCAAATGACTAATATAGAAAATACCTATTTAGGAAGTCTTCTGCATTTGGCAGATCCTACTTTGCCAATTGGGGGATACACACACTCCAACGGGTTGGAGACTTATGTTCAGGATGAGGCGGTAAATTCTGTGGCTTCAGCAAAAGAGTTTGTGACCAATATGTTAATGTATAACATTAAATATAATGATGCTTCTTTTTTAAAACTTGCATATGTAGCGGCTGCAGAAAATGATTTAGAAACTGTAATTAAGTTAGATCAAGAATGCAGCGCTTTAAAGAGTCCGCGGGAAATACGAGAGGCAAGTCAAAAACTTGGAATTCGATTAATCAAGATTTTTCGAAGACAGAAAGCGTTTGATCTCATTAACGGTTATGAACAAGCAATTGCCAATAAAGACGCATCAGCCCACTATTGCATCGCTTTCGGATTGTACGCGCAACTCTTGGGAATTCCTTTAGACGAAGCTTTGTTTGCATTTTATTACAATGCAGCCATCGGAATGATTACAAATTCAGTAAAACTAGTACCTCTGGGACAATTGGAAGGGCAAGATGTTTTATTTGAATTGCAGCCACTTATTAAAAAATTAGCAAAAGAAACCTTAACAATAGACAGAGAACTTGTAGGTCTTTGCAGCATCGCTTTTGATATTCGATGTATGCAGCACGAGAGACTTTATTCAAGATTATATATGTCATAAAAAAATAAAAAAATGGAAAATAGAAAATATGTAAAAATAGGAGTTGCAGGACCTGTAGGTTCAGGAAAAACTGCATTGTTAGAACGTTTAAGCCGAAAAATGCTAAACGATTATAATTTGGGCGTAATTACCAATGATATCTATACTAAAGAAGATGCTGAATTTATGGTAAAGAATAGTCTGCTGCCAAAAGAGAAAATCATTGGAGTAGAAACTGGCGGATGCCCTCACACGGCAATTCGAGAAGATGCGAGCATGAACTTGGAAGCGGTGGATGAAATGGTTTCTCGTTTTCCTGATATCGAATTAATTCTAATTGAAAGTGGCGGAGATAATCTTTCTGCAACCTTTTCACCGGATTTAGCCGATGTGACGATTTTCGTAATTGATGTGGCAGAAGGAGAAAAAATTCCTCGTAAAGGCGGGCCAGGCATTACAAGATCAGATTTGCTTTTAATCAACAAAATTGATTTAGCACCTTATGTGGGAGCTAGTTTAGAGGTGATGGAAAATGATGCGAGAAGAATGAGAAAAGGAGCGCCATTTGTGTTTTCAAATCTTAGATCTACAGAAGGAATTGACGAAGTTATAGGCTGGATCAAGAAATACGCATTGCTAGAAGATATTGAAGAACCAAATTTAATTCGTTAATCGAATGGTAAGTACCCTAAAAATAGAAATAGAAGAAAGGGAAGGAGAATCATTTTTAAGAGATGCATACGTGACGCAACCTTTCAGGATTATGCCTGTGGGACAATACAAATCTGATGGAGCTTCGTATTTGATGATTATGAGTTCATCGCCTGGAATTTTAAGCGGTGATTCTTATGATATACAAGTGCATATAAAAGAAAATGCCCGTCTGCAATTGCAATCACAGTCCTATCAGCGATTGTTCAATATGGAAGGCAGTGCAGCGCAAATTATGAATGTCAAAATGGAAAAAGGAACTTCATTCTCGTATGTGCCTCATCCTGTGGTGCCTCATGAAGATTCTACTTTCAAAAGTCATAATAAAATCAATCTTGAAGATGATTGTGATCTAACTATAAGCGAAATCATAACCTGTGGACGTAAACATCACGGGGAAACTTTTAAATATGCTCATTTTCAGAATCTTCTTGAAGTGTATCATCATGATCGGCTTATTCTAAAAGACAATGTTTTGTTAAGACCCGATATTATGCCTTTATGGGCTATGGGATTGCTAGAGGGCTTTACCCATCAAGGAACTTTTGTGTATCTCAATACAAAAAATGAAGACGTAGAAGATCATATTGAATACTTCTTTAAAGAATTGGAAGTATTAGAAAATGTGGCATTCGGAATTAGCGAGCTAGAATCTAAAGGTTTTGTCATTAGAATTCTAGGGCATGGTGGTGAGCAAATGTTTAACTTCTTCAGAAAAGTGCAGGACGTGCTTTGGGAAGAAAAAACAGCAATACAAATTTAAGCAGTTATGGATTCAAATTTAATAGCATTATCAATTACAGCTATCAGTATCAGTTTCTTTCATACCGCATCTGGTCCAGATCATTATCTGCCCTTTATTGTTCTATCGCGATCACGCAAATGGAGCCTATCTAAGACCATTATGTTAACAATAGTTTGCGGTTTAGGACATATTTTAAGTTCGGTAGTTTTAGGAATTATTGGAGTTTTTTTAGGATGGCAAATCAACAAAATAACATTTTTTCAAGATTTTAGAGGCAATATTGCAAGTTGGGCGCTACTGTTATTTGGCGCAATTTACCTTTGCTACGGACTTTGGGCCGCTTACAAAAACAAAGCGCACAAACACTTTGACGTAATGGGAGAAGATGTATTTGTGTATTCGCACAAACATGGCGAAGTGGTTATGCCGGCCAATCGAGTTAAAGTAACGCCCTTAGTTTTGTTTGCCATATTTGTGATGGGGCCGAGCGAGCCGTTAATTCCTTTACTATTCTATTCAGGACTCAATCGTTCTGTTGCTGAAATTTCTACAATCATCGGCGTCTTTACATTGTCCACAGTTTTGACTATGCTCGGAATGGTGCTTTTGGGAGTTTATGGATACTCTTTTTTCAAAACAGAAAAATTTGAGCGCTATACTCCCGCAATTAGCGGAGCAGTAGTTTTGGCCTGCGGTTTTGGGATGGTCTTTTTAGGCTGGTAATTCAAACAATTTTTCACTTCTAGAAATATATAAATGAAAAAAATAAAAATAGTAATAGAAACTGTGCTTAAAGGCATAGGCCAGATCATGCTTCAAGAAAGCGCTTGGACTGGTTTGTTTTTTTTAATAGCGATTTTTTATGACTCTTTGCTTATGGGGGCTGGAGCCTTGGTGAGTGCCATAATTGGAACCGCAACAGCAAAAGTCTGTAAGTTTAACGACGAAAATATAAAAGCAGGCTTGTATGGATTTAATGCAACATTAATTGGAGTAGGATTGGTTTTCTTTTTCCAAACCAGTCCATTGATATGGTTTTTGGTTGTTTTAGGTTCTGTATTAAGCACTCTGCTTATGGAATTTTCAATTCGAAGAAAAATTCCTTTTTTCACCTTTCCTTTTATTGCGATTACTGTGATAGCTATTTTGATGATACAGCATTTCGGACTGGCAGCGGCAAGAGTACCTGGAGTAAATGAAGAGATACCTGAACTTGAGGTTTTTGAAGTAGCGGCGCACGCGTATAGCGAAGTGATTTTTCAAGGGACTATTGCAGCGGGGCTCCTGTTCTTTATAGGAGTTTTTCTAAATAATCCTACGGCGGCATTATACGGATTCGTAGCGGCTGTAATTGCGGGAGCAATTGCATATTTTGACCGCGATTCTGCAAAATTAATCGAGGACGGAATGTTTAGTTTCAATGCTGTATTGTGCGGAATTGCCTGCAGCGGAACAAAACCTAGAGATGGATTATATGTGTTGCTCGCAACTGTCATAGCGACGTGCTTTGACATTTTTATGATGCATAATGGATGGATTACACTTACGTTTCCATTTGTTTTATCGATGTGGATAATCGTTTCCTTAAAAAAATTAGTGGGCCATTTTGAAAATAAAATGGCAATTGTAGAAGAAAATAAATAATAATGAAAAACAAACTTTTTACAGGGATTGTAATAGTATTGTTGGCAGTGCAAAACGGATTTGCGCAAGAAGCAGATAAGTCAGAAATAAATAGACCAGAGGCAGATACAGTGCATCTGGGCAAAGTAGCGATAACCAATATCGACTTCAGAAAACAGATAATGAAAGTTGATCTAAAAATGACGCCTGTAAATTCTGCACAGGATGTATTGAGAAAAGTTCCTGGACTTTTTATTGCCCAGCACGCGGGCGGGGGTAAGGCGGAACAGATATTTTTGCGCGGATTTGATAATGATCATGGAACAGATATTAGCGTTATGGCTGATGGAATTCCAGTAAATATAGTCTCGCACGCACATGGGCAAGGGTATGCCGATTTGCATTTTCTTATTCCAGAAACGATCAAAGATATCGATTTTGGAAAAGGGGCTTATTATGCCGATAAGGGAGATTTTAATACCTCTGGATATGTGAATTTTAGCACATTCGACAAATTGGACAATAATCTTTTTAAAATTGAAGGCGGTTCTTTTAATACCATGCGAGCGGTGACAATGCTCAATCTTTTAAATAAAAACAACAAGGATAAGAATTTTTATGTAGCGGGTGAGTTCAATTATTCCGATGGCCCATTTGATGTCAAGCAGGATTTTACGCGAATTAATGTTTTGGCAAAGTACAATCAATGGATTGATGAAAAACATTATATCTCTATTCTCGGGTCTACATTCAGTTCTGGTTGGAATGCCTCTGGACAGATCCCAGAAAGAGCAGTAGAAGAAGGTATTATAAGCAGATGGGGATCTATTGATCCAACAGAAGGCGGAAGTACATCGCGAACAAATCTTGCCTTAAATTATAGATATTTAGCCAATGAAAATGAAGAGTTTTCTAGTAATCTGTTCTATTCGAAATATGATTTTAATCTGTTCTCGAATTTCACTTTTTTTCTAAATGATCCTGTTTATGGAGATGAAATCCAACAGACCGATCATCGCTCTATTTATGGTCTCGAAAATAAGTATATCCGACGATTTGAGTTTGAGAATAGCAGAATGACTTGGACATCAGGAGCAGGTTTCCGTTTTGATGATATCAAGGATTTGCAGTTAAACCATGTTTTTCAGCGCGATTTATTGTTGGACAGAATGTCAGATGCATCAGCCTCTGAAATTAATGTTCACGGCTATACTTCAATCGATTATAGAGTTGGAAAATGGCTTATTAATCCATCAGCAAGGTTGGACTATTTTACTTTTAGCCTTCACGATCGTCTTTTTAGTTTGCCTTCGGCAAAAGAGGCTTCGGCAGCTAGAGTAAGTCCAAAATTGAATATTTCTTTTACGCAGAACCAAAATGTGCAATGGTATATTAAATCTGGTTTTGGTTTTCACTCTAACGACGTAAGAGTTGTAGTGGCGCAGGATGGAAAAGACATTCTTCCTTATTCTTTCGGAAGTGATTTAGGCGTTATCCTTCGCCCGACAGCCAATATGATTATTCAGCCTGCCATTTGGCATATGTTTTTGCAGCAGGAGTTTGTATATGTTGGAGACGAAGCTGTAGTAGAGCCGTCTGGAAAAACACAACGTTTAGGGTTTGACTTGAGTTTGAGATATCAGCCAATTTCATGGCTATATCTAGACGGAGACCTCAATTATGCTCACGCACGCTTTATTGATGTGCCTAAGGGAGAAGATTATATTCCTTTAGTCCCAACTTTAACCAGTACAGGAGGAGTGGCGGTTAAGCTTCCTTCTGGTTTTTCGGCAAACCTAAGATACCGCTATATGGATGCAAGACCAGCTATCGAAGATAATTCGGTACGCACACGCGGCTATTTTGTCAATGATCTTGTGCTGGGGTACGGTAAAAGAAACTGGGAGGTAAATCTGCAGTTTCAGAATATCTTTAATGTCAAATGGAACGAAGCGCAATTTGAAACCGAAACGAGACTTAGGGGCGAGACTAACTCAGTATCCGAATTATGTTTTACTCCAGGCACCCCTTTCGCCGTAAAAGCAGGAGTAAGCTATAAATTTTAAACTTTATAAAACATGAAAAAAGTGTCTGCAAAAAGCAAATTGCTATTCGCAGTGGTCATTTTTGTGGTCACATTTAACAAATCATACGCACAATTAAGTCCACCAGGGTTGGGAGAAGCAAAAAATGCTTCTTGGTTTGCCTTTGGCGTCAGGCAATCTTTAGATTCCCTTAAGCAAAAAGAATCTACTACTTACGTAGGCGTAGGTCTAAAGAGCAGTCCAGACGAGAATAATCCGTTTTCTAAAATGGCTATTCTAGTACTTAACGAGGAAATTTCAAATCGCTATAAGAAGAACTGGGAATACTCGTATGCGTTTAGCTATAGAAGAGCTAATAATTATGATTCTGAAGTGCCATATGAAGAATTGAATCCGGCAATTGAACAGGAATTTAGATTATACGGGCGCTATTCTTATATCACAGAAGGCAGCGGATTGAAATGGAAAAATACGGTAAGGCAAGAGTTTAGGAAATTTTTTAATCCTGATTTTAGTAATGCTGAAGAGAATTTTCAGCTGCGAACACGTTTCAAAACACAGCTGAGCCTAGATTTAGGAAACAGTAAAACACATCATATTATAGGAGGTGCAGAAGTGCTTTTTGCCATCAGTAAAGAAAATGAACCTGAGAAGGAATGGTCAAAGTTTGATTACAAAGAAAGCAGGTTTACGCTTTATTATTCACTTAGCCCGCATGAGATTCCATTTGTTTTCGATCTAGGCTATATGTATAATCTTATTGGTAAAGGATCTGATGTTACAGACGTGAATTATTTGGCTCTAGATGTAGTTTGGAAGGATCCTTTCGGGGCATGATAAGATAATAGAAATACTCAAAGCATAGAAAAAGCAATTATAAAAACAGAAAAACAAACAGATTTATGAGTGAAATTAAAAAGAATTCGAGAAACACAGAAAACGCTCCAAAAAGCCCATTTTCAACGCAAACAGTAGCGTTTTCACATTACAACAATTTTTCGGGACAATTACCTATCGACCCTAAAACGGGAGAAATTATCAGCAGCGATATTAAAGAACAAACAGAACAATGCTTGAAAAATATTCAATCGATTGTAGAAAGCATTGGTCATGTTATGGATGATGCGGTAAAACTAACCGTTTTCCTAAAGAATATTTCGGACGCAGATGCTGTTGATGAAGTTTACAAAACATTCTTCAAAAGCCATTTGCCTACACGCACAACTGTTGTAGTAGAAGCTTTGCCTCTAGATGGCGCTTTAATTCAGATAGATGCTCTTATCTCAAATGGAGAAGGAACTACTCCGCAAAAGGCTTTGGAACTTGTTAAGATAACCAGAAATACAGAAAACGCACCAAAGAGCATACACGCCCATAACGTAGCATTTTCTCACTATAGCAATATTTCAGCTCAATTGCCTATTAATCCACAGTCTGGTAAAATTGTTGCTGGCGGTGTAAAAGAGCAGGCAGAACAGTGCTTAAAAAATATTCAAGCAATTTTAGAAAGCATTGGCCATGTTATGAATGATGTGGTTAAAACCACTATTTTTCTTAAAGACATTTCAGATGCAGTGATAGTAAATGAAGTTTTAGCAAACTTCTTTCCAAGCTACGTTCCTGCGAGAACGATTATCAACGCTTCAGCTTTGCCTATGGATGCTTTGATTCAGATTGATACCGCAGTTTCGCATGGTGACGGAACGCCTCCGCAACTTCCTGAGGATGCACGTTTTTTGGCAATCGAAGCAAACAATACAGAAAAAGCTCCAAAAGTTTCATATTCGCATACTGTTGCTTATTCGCATTATAATCATATTTCCGGGCAATTGCCATTGGTTCCTGGAAACAATCAAATAGTAGGCAGCGGTATTAAAGAACAAGCTTCACAATGTTTAAACAATATCAGGGCAATTGTAGAAAGCATCAACCATAAGATGGATGATATTGTTAAAGTGAATATTCAGCTTAAAAATGTGGCTGATATTACGGCTGTAAACGAAATTTACACTTCATTTTTCAGCGGAGATTTGCCTGCAAGAACAGTAATTGGTGTTTCGGCAATTCCTTCGAATGCTTTAATTCAAATTGATGCTGTTGTATCTAATAGTGAAGGTACGCCTGCTTAACTTATTCATAAAGCGCTCTTTCAATTTATAAAACAGAGTTTCTTAAAAAACGCTTAGACAGGATTCTTAAACATCCTGTTTAAGCGTTTTCTTTTTATTATTATGAATGAATTGTAAATCTTAATGTTTTAAAAACTGTGTTCGATAATCAGAAGGGGATTCTCCAGTCACTTTTTTAAACATACGTGAAAAATAGGAAGGAGATTGAAAATGCAATTCAAATGCTATTTCTGCAATTTCTTTCGAATTATCCTGCAGAAGAATTTGGCTGTGCTGAATCGTAATTTCATTAATCCATTGTTTTGGTGCTTTTCCAGTGGTTTCTTTTATGCATTTGTTCAAATAATTATCAGATATTTTTAATAAATTGGAATAAAAATCTATGTTCTTATGTTGAATGTGGTTTTTCTGCACCAATTCCCTAAACTGAAAAGAAATAAAACTTGCACGGCTTAGCGATTTGTTGTCTGTATTTTCGGTTCTAATAATTTTTAATAATGCAGATTGGAGTAGTGCCGTAGTTATCGCATTAATATTCTCGGCCTGATTCAATTCTTCTTCTAGCAATTCAAATAAGCGGATAAGCCAATCGATCTGATCAGGGTTTAAAATAGAGAAGGGCGAAGTGTAAAAGAAGTTGAGATCGCTTGTTGTTAATGCAATTTCAGTGATTACTTCATTTTCATAAATAACAAAAAAGCCTTCAACGTCATCTGACAATTCTAAGGTTGCTGTAAAATTTCCTTGTTTGATACTAAGAGCTTGATTTGCATTGATTTCAAAAACAGATGTTTCCAACTGTTGTTTTACAAAACCTTTTGTTACAAAAATCAAAAAGTTAAAAGTCGTCTGATATGGATTTACGGGGATTACGATTTTCTTTAAATAATTTTCTATTCGATATAGCTGTACATTCGAATTATTAAAGAGATTATGAGTAGATATGTCTGGAAGAAAGAATTTCTTGTATTCATAATTGCTGAGTAGTTTAGGGTTGTTTTTCATTAAAACCTGATTTTATGCTATAGCTGCGAATGTAAATTAATGGGTAGGAATAAGCGATTAAAGATGAACTTTTAAAAATTGGTTATCTAGTAAAATTGAAGCAATAAGATGAGCTGTTTTTTTATTGGTTTCAGTAAAACAAAAGTGTAGAATATATGGCTAATAGGGAGTTAACAGGAAGTTAAAATATGAGAAAAGGGAAAAAGATATTTTTTATCTTTTTCCCTTTAGAGTGACACTTACTGAACAATTTACAAAATCATTTTATGGAAGATTTGAAGAAATTGGCTTACTATATATAGTGTCCGTCTTTCATTGGCTTTGCATTTTTGGTTTAGATGTTCTTCAATGAAAATTGTCTCATTGCTTTACAAGTTTAATGGTTTTTGTATTTGTTCCATTGCATATTTCGGCAAGATAAGTTCCTGCGCTAAAATTGCTTTTTAGCATTATAGACGAGGTATAATTTGATTTCACAGCATCTATTTTTCTTCCTAATATGTCAAACACATTGATATAAATGGTTTGCGTTTGATCTCCTCCCATGATGTTTATCTGAAATTCAGTTTTTGTTGGATTTGGTGATGCATTGACAATAAAATCATCGATTTGAGATTCTGAAGTTTTAGCCGCAGTATTTTTTAAAGACAAAGTAGCCTCGCATGAGCCTAGATGACAGCCATGTGCTAAATGTGCTGACACAGCGTTGGTAGAAATGCAAAGACTTTTATTGTTCGTATGGCATATCATTATTTTTTTGGCACCACAGCTAATATCGATAACATTTATTTGTTTTGTTATGGTAATATAGCAGCCTTTCGCATCAGTAATAGTTACGCTGTAATCGTGAACTCCCGGTGTTGACGGATTAATAGAAATAGTATCTGTTGTAGCTCCGTTGCTCCATAAATAAGTAAAAGGTGCTGTTCCATTTGAAGGCAGTACGCTTAAAGTTAATGAAGAAGGGCCATATCCTAAGTAAATAGTATTAGCGTCTCCTCCCGGATTTACAGCATAAACATCTGGAATATGAGCAGTAATTTGACTATTGATGGTTACTGTTGAGGTGCTGGTACTGTTATTTCCTGCGTTATCAGTAACGGTCCATGTTATGGTTGATGTTCCTACATTAAAATTACCGCTTGCGTCTAATCCATTTCCGCTTCTTGTAGTTGCACCTGTAATTATATAAGTAACGGTATCAATTGCACAATTATCGGTAGCAGTTACTAAAGGGATATTGTAATTTCCGCTTGATTCATAACAAAGAACAACAGAAGCAACTGAGTTTACAGTTGGAGTTTGTGCATCAATAACCGTTATAGTCTGCGGAATTGTGGCTGTGTTGCCGCTTTCGTCGATCGCAGTCCATATTATAGTTGTTGTGCCATTTGGAAATAATGCTGGCGCATTGTTAGTAATGCTTGTTACACCGCAATTATCACTAACTATTGGTTGGTTTACTATTAATGCTGCACCACATTGATTTTCGTCATTGGAGACTGTTATGGGAGCTGGTATGGTAAAAACTGGCTTTTCCGTATCGTTAACCGTAACAGTAAAAGAAGTCGAACTATTGTTACATCCATCGGCTGCTGTCCATGTAACAGTTGTAATTCCTTTATTAAAAACTTTGTTGGCTAATGTAGTATTACCAGTAGCAGACGTTGCTCCAGTAAGCAAATAGCTGTAGGCAACATTACTGCAGTTGTTTAATGCGGTGATGTCAAATTCATTATCGTGAGCTGTGTATGTGGATAAACCTGTATTGGTGTTTGTAATAATATCTTGCTTCTCAGGGAGATAAAATACGGGTTTAACCTGACCGTTGAATGAAAAGTCATCGATACCTACTAAAGAAGTTCCAGAGGTTCTGTTTGATCCGTACCAGTATAAACGCAATGTGATTGGAGTTTTAATATTGGTCAGAGGGCTTAGGTCATAAGTAAGCAAAGTTGCAGCAGTTCCAGTGAAGGTTTGAGGTGCCGTAATATCACTTGTAAAACCGTCTATGCTGGATCTTATAACAAATGTGCTTGGATCAGAAGCATTTCCTTTTCTCGCTGTAAATTTAAAATTAGAAAAATCTATTTTGTAGCCATTTTTTGGTTGCAATTTAAATTCAAAATACTGATCAGGATTAAGTGAAGTAGCAGGGTCTGAAGCATTAGCTTTGCTAGTCCAGCCATTTAGTAAAACACGGCCACTAATTACGCCTGCGGTATTGAGGCCACCGCTAGTGCCATAATAAAAATTTGGTGCTGTATTTCCATCGCTGGCTACATTAGGATTCGTAGTGTTACCTGCTGTAATCGGCGCAATAAATTCAACATTGTTTCCAGTGAATGTGTTGCCCCAGATTTGCACTGGCGCGCTATTATTATTCAATTCAAAAATTTTGATGTCATCATGATAAATAATACGCGTCATTACATTTGGAGGATCAGTTGTAATGGATTGACCCGGGCGATACAAACCCCATTTCAAATATCCAGAAGGATTAGCTTCAGGAACATCCTGATTGAAAGTTTTAAAATTATTCACTTGCCAAGCCAAAGTATAATCTGTCTGCCCTGGTAACCTATAATAAACCTTGTAATAGCCCGTGTTGTCAGTTGTCATTTTTGCATCAATCCTAAAATCAATCCATTGATTAATATAGGGACGAAAATCGTCTATGATAGAGGGTTCAATATTGTCATTAGGTATACGAAAGGTAATGCTATTGCGTTTTGCGCTTAAATACCAAGCGGGATTTTCCCCTCCACTTTGTTTGCCTTGAAAAATAATGTCTCCATTTTGAGCCATCCCCGGAGTATAGGGCTCCCAATCTTTCAGTTGCAGACTCACTTCAAAACGGCGTTCATCTCCGGGATAATATTTTCCGTCTGAAAACATTTGAGCAGTAGCAGCTTCGCTTCGCCAATGGTTGTCAGAAAAATAACCCGAATCTCCAATGGTTACACGGTGGGCAATAGCATAATTGCCAGTTCGGCCTGGGCTTACTACATATTCGGCATCAGCAGCAGTGGCGTGTGTTGTGGTTAAATCTGAAATTCCAGAGTTTACGGTACCGCTTTCGTAGTCTACCGTAACAAGAGTATTGGTAATCGTTGCTGGAGGCGTGGGAGGCGCAGCTGTTAAAAAATTGGAGTAAACGATATCATCAACATACAGTACTGGCGCCGATGATCCTGCTCCCACATTCAGCAAATTCATACCGTTAATATTACTGCCTTGCGGAAGAAAACCTGCTCCTGGATCTGCATTGGCAAGCACTTTAATATTATCAATCCAGACATCAAAAGTTCCTGCTGCAAGGTTATGCGTAGTTATGTTAGGCGCAGTCCCTGTGATATAGCTGGTGTCGGTATTGCTGTTGTTAAGAAAAAATTTTAGGACATAAACTTGTCCTTTGTTTATTGCAGTCTGTAAAAGTCCCGCTGTGGTATAGTTTGGACTTGTCGCAGACGAAAGCCATTCGAGGTTGACGGCAGTAGAAGTAGGAGATAGCCTTAAAGCAGCAAATGTTTGCGGTAAACTTATGCCGCTACCGCCAGTAAAATTGCTGCCGTTGCCAAAATAGATTAGAAATCTGCCATTAGTTCCGGAGGCAACATTGATTTTGCATTCAAAAGCGGCAACAGCAGTGCCTGTAAAAGGAGCCAGACCAAATTTTGCACCCGTTGTGGTTGTGCCAGCATTCATTTTAAGTTCGGCTCCTGCGCCTCCTGCAAAATTAGTAGAGGAGAGCTCAATAGAACCTTCAGTAGCGGACGAAGCCCTTACGCTAGCATTGCCTCCGCCAGTCATGGGTGAAGGCAGGTAAGTTGAACTATAAGCAGTGGAAGTATAGGGCATTAAGGAGGTGATGCCAAAGTTGTATTCCCAACTTAAATTTTGCGCCTTTGCTTCGAATAAAGAAAAAGCGCAGAGTAAAACAAGTAAACTTTTTTTCATAATAAAGTGGTTTTGGTTGAGTTAGTAAATCAGCGATTCTTGGCTAGATTGCATTTTCAAGCCAAAGAAAAGCTTGTTGTTTTTATAGAAAATATGTTTTAATGTTCGTTTTTAATTCAATAAAGCTGTTTTTTAAGTTCAATTTTTGATTTCAGAGCTGCATAGACATTCATCAGCGTTATGAGGTTTCTAAATTTGATGAATGTTTGGTATCGCTAATTTGAATGCGGTAATGAAAATGATATTTCAAATTCGGTTATAAATGTTTTGAATTTGTGTAAAGGTCTATTCTTGCCCAAGTGAATTTACCATTTGACAGAAATTACCTTTTGGTTTTAAAATGAAACTGGTGCATCAATCAAAACAGATTAATGCACCAGCTGTAGAAAGTATTATTCGTTTGAAGGTTTTCCAATCGTTGCCAAAATTCCGCCATCGACATACACTACGTGCCCGTTTACAAAATCACTGGCTTTTGAACTTAGAAAGATTGCGGCTCCTTGCAAATCTTCAGGATCTCCCCAGCGTCCTGCGGGAGTTCTTCCCATAATAAATTCGTTAAACGGATGACCATTTACGCGGATAGGCGCTGTCTGGCTCGTCGCAAAATAACCAGGACCGATTCCGTTAGTTTGAATATTGTATTTGGCCCATTCAGTTGCCATATTTTTGGTCAGCATTTTCAAACCTCCTTTTGCGGAAGCATAAGCACTTACAGAATCTCTTCCCAGTTCGCTCATCATCGAACACATATTGATGATTTTTCCGCCTCCGCGGTTGATCATTCCTTTTACTACATTTTTAGAAACGATAAAAGGCCCGGTTAAATCTACTTTTATTACCGCTTCAAAGTCGGCAACTTCCATTTCGATAATAGGAGTTCTTTTGATTATTCCCGCATTATTGATCAAAATATCGATTGGACCAACTTCTGCTTCAATTTTATTGATGGCATCGATTACAGCATTTTCATCAGTCACGTCAAACAAATATCCGTAAGCTTCAATTCCTTCTGCTTTGTATTCTGCAATTGCATTGTCTACAGCTTCTTGCGACGAATGATCGTTTACCACAATTTTTGCTCCCGCATGTCCAAGACCTTTCGCCATCGCCATTCCTAATCCGTGAACTCCTCCTGTAATTAAAGCTGTTTTCCCTGTTAAATCAAATAAGTTAATTGACATTTTTTTGTTTTTTAGTTAATAGTATTCTTCAGTTTTTGTTTTTCTCTTTACGATTATTTTACGCTTACAGCAAGCGGATTTTTTAGCTCCTCATTAAAATGATTCAGATAGTCAAACCATTGTTGCGAACTGGTAATTTTTCCTGCTTTGTCCCAAGCGGCGCCAGTGTAATAAACAATTGACTCATTATTTTTCACAGAAGTTTTAGATAATAATTGTTCTTTATTAGCCCACATTGCATCGGCTGGTGTAGTTAGTATAGAACCGACAGCTGTTGTGCCGTCTTTTTCAAAAGTAGGTTCCCAATACCCCATAATGCCTTGCTGTTCGTTTAGCAGTATAGCTCCAGCTTTTTCTCTTCGAATAATGCCGACAACAACAGACAAAGGTTTGTTATCATTGAAAGTGTACAGATTCTCAATGCGATTTAATTGCGACCCAGCATCGATAGAAATCGTTTTAATAGCCTGAACTTTGATTCCGCCAGCATTCCAGCTGTCATAAATTAACTGAAAAGTAGTGCGAAGCGGACCATTGTCTAAAATCTTCCATCGATGGTAATTTCCAGAATAGCGAATCGTATCTTTCACAAAAGGAGCCATGTTTCCTGCGCCTAAAGTATAGCCAACATGATAATAATCTAGTCCGTCGCCGTGATCTATATGATAATCATTGCGTTTGTAGCGGTCATTTAAAACCAAACTAGAAGTGTTTTTTACCCAAACATCAAAACCATAAGCATCGCCTTCTGTTTTTTCTAAAGCTTTTCCGTACGCGCGAAAAGCAATTTTGTCATTCTCCCAAGCAAAATCGTCTAATCTTTCGGGTACAAATCGAGCGAAAGTTTTAGCAGTAAATTTTTCTGGTTTTCCTTTTTGAATGAAAAGTTGCAATGAACTTTTGGCTTTAATGTCTACTTGAACCAATAAATTTTGAATCGCAGCTTGTCCTTTGTGTTCCAATTGAAACGGAATCTGCTTTTTGGTTTTACTGTTAATGACCACAAAATTGGCAGTGTCAATCTGAGGATAGGAGACAAGAAGGCTTTTCCATTTTATAGCGGTAACCGTTTCTTTTCTATCTAAAACAGAATTGTTTGCAATGGTGATGGTGGCTTTGTTTTGAGCTATTATGGCTGATGGTAAAGCACAAACCATTAAGATAAAGTGTGAAAATTTCATGAGATTTATTTTGATATTTTTTGAATAAAAAGGTTCGGTTCAGGCATGAGTTATGCAGTCCGAACACTAAAAGTCTTTTTCGGATGCGTTGTTGAATTGTTGAAAGTTGATTTTAAACCTTGTTGAGGTTTTTAAAGACTAAGAGGAACTGATAAAATTTTGCATTATAGAGAAGTTATGTTGTGTTGAGTTATTCTTTTGCGTTTTCTAAGCGGGCCAAATATTCGCTTGGCATACAACCGTAATGCTGTTTAAAGGCGGTAGAGAAGTACGATGGCGAATTGAAACCGCACATATACGTAATCTGAGCTATGGTATAACGCTTACTCTGCATCAATTCGACAGCTTTCTTAAAACGAATTCTTTTGATAAAATCCATTGCCGATTCCCCTGTAATCGCCTTTAATTTGATATAAAGATTTGAACGGCTCATTCCGATTTCGCGGCTGAAATGATCCACAGTAAATTCAGAATCTGCCAAATGTTCTTCGACAATGCGAATGGCTTCTTTCAAGAATTCCTCATCTAGCGTATTAAAAGCAATATTTTCGGGAACCATTTCTTTTCCAACAGAATAATATTCCTTTAACCTTTTGCGGGAACGCAGCAGATTCGTAATTTTTGCAGCCAATAATGGCGTCGAAAACGGCTTTGTAATATAATCGTCTGCACCCATTTCAAGACCTTTTATCTGTTGGCTGGTTTCGTTTCGAGCCGTTAAAAGCATTAGCGGAATATGCGATGTATTGATATTTTGTTTCACACGTTTACAAAAGTGCAAACCATCCAGTTCAGGCATCATGACATCGCTGATGATGAGATCAAAAGGATTGATTTCCAGTAAATCTAAAGCCATTTGTCCGTTGTAAGCCACTGTTACATCGTAGGTTTTGCTAAAATAGTCTTGCAGATAATCTAAAATTTCTTTGTTATCGTCTACAATCAGCAGTTTAATAGGCTGATTGCTGTCTATTACTTCATTTTCTTCTTCTATTTCATTTTCATTATCCAGTTCGTTATCAGTAACAATAGACAAATCATACAAAGATTCTTCAATCTGCTGATCGTTTTTGTAAACCTGATCCAAAATCGGAATGGCAACGGTAAAAGTACTTCCTTGTTCTTCGGCGCTTTCGGCACTAATCTCGCCATGATGCAGCTCGACCAAACGTTTTGTAAAAGCCAGACCAACACCAGAGCCCAAATTCATTTCGCGGTTGTTTACCTGATAGAAACGATCAAAAACTTTAGATAAATTTTCCGCGCTGATTCCGACTCCCGTGTCAGCTACTTTTATTTGTACCAAATCGTTTTTTTTCAATAATTCCACATGAATGCTTTGTCCTTCTTTGGTGTATTTAAAAGCATTAGACAAGAGATTAAACAAAATTTTCTCCATCGCATCTTTATCAAATAGAAACACAAGCTGTGATTCTGCTGAATGAAAAGTATAATGAATATTGTTTTTTTCTGAAAGCGGTTTAAACGATTCAAAAATTTCCTGCGTGAAACGAACCAGATCACTTTTGCCCACTTTTAACGGGCGCGTTCCCATTTCTGTTTTTCTAAACTCAAACAGCTGATCGACCAAATTGTAAAGTCTTTTGGCATTAATAAACATTAATTCGTGTTTCTTTTTCGTGATTTTATCGGCAAACGGAGTTTTTAATAATTCTTCTAAAGGCGCTAAAATCAGTGTTAAAGGTGTTCTTAATTCATGTGATACATTAGTAAAGAAATCCATTTTAATCTGGTTAATGTAACTCACGCGCTCTTTCTCAATTCTTTCCAGTTTTAACTGCTGTTCGGCTTGAATTCTTTCTTTAATGATTTTGAAACCAATGCAGACAGCCGTACCAATAACAGCAAGCAATAACAATGAAAACCATAATGTTCTGTACCAAGGCGGAAGTATTACAATTTGCAAGCTTCTAACACCGCTCATTTCGCCATTTGGACCAACCGCTTTTATCTGAAAATTGTATTTTCCTGCAGATAAATTGCTGTAGCTTACCTTCAAATCATCTGTTCTTTGCCAGTCTTTATCGACTCCTTCCATTTTGTAGAAATAGTAAGTTCTGTTGGAAGAAATGTAATTGAACGTATTAAAAAAGATACTGAACTGCTTGTATTCTGGGCCAATTTCCAATTCTTTAGCCTGATCAATATGCTGTTCCAAAATATCAGTTTCGTCGTCTACGGCAACCGTTTTATTTAAAACTTCTAAAGCCGTAAAACTTAGTTTTAAAGGAAGCGGACTCTGTTTGATCATCGACGGATAGAAATAGGAAACGCCTTTTATACCGCCAAAAAGCAGCATTCCGTCCGTTGCTTTGCAGAATGCATAATCGTTGAATTGTTTGTTTTGTAAACCGTCACTTTCGTCAAAAGTCTGCACAGAGCCTTTGTCAGGGTTAAATTTGATTAAACCTGTGTTGGTTGAAATCCACAGATTGTTTTCGTCTGGAATTATGCCGTAAATCGTTTCTTTGAAGAAATCTTTTCTGGCTTTAAAACTGATAAAAGATTCCTGCGCTTCATCATACAATCGCAAGCCCTCTCGCGTTCCAATCCAGATTCGATTTTTCTCATCTTCGGTAATGCAGTTTACAATGTCATCGCTTAATTTTCCGTGGCCAATAGTGCCGAATAATTGTGTTTCTGGATAAAAAAGCGTTACGCCGTTGGTGGTGCCAATCCAGATTCGTTTTTTGCTGTCTTCAAAAAGAAAAGTAATATCGTCAGAAGCGGGTCTTTTTCCTGCTTTATCCAAATGAATATGAGTAAATGTTTTGGTTTCGGGATGAAACTGATCCAATCCAGATCGTGTTCCGACCCAAATTCTGCCTTTAGAATCTTTCAGTAAACTATAAACCAAATCTCCTGATATACTGTTTGGATTGTTTTCGTCGTGGCGAAAACGCTGTACCAAACCCGTATTCGGATTCAAAATATTCAATCCGCCGTTATGCGTTCCCACTAAAACATTTCCGTTATTATCAAATTCAATGGCTTTAATATTGTTCGAACTTAAACTGTTCGGATTGTTTTCGCTATTGGAATAATAGCTGATGGTATTGGCATTTTTGTTCCAGTAATTCAGTCCTTTATCGTTGCTTCCAATCCAAAAATTGCCTTTAGCATCTTGTTTGATAACGCCAATAACTTCATCGTTTAAAGATGGTTTTCCTGAATTCTGGCTTAAAAGATTAAACTTAATATCGTTTTTATGATAATAGTTCAAACCTCCATAATACGTTCCCAACCAGATTCCGTTTTGTTTATCTCTAAAAATACAGCGTACCGAATTCTGGCTGATTGTATAAGGCTGTGAAATTTGGTGCGAATAATTGCTAAAAGATTTGTTTTTAAGATTATAAATGCTCAGACCTTTAAACGTTCCAAACCATAAATTTCCTTCGGTATCTTTGTTAATGCATCTAATATTATTATCAGCAATACTATTGTTTCCGGCATGATGAAGAAGCGAGGTAAGAGTTCTATTCTCTGTATTGTATTCAATTACACCTTCGCCTTCTGTAGCGATCCATAATTTTTTTCCTTCAATAAAAACATCATTGATATAAGGTTTTTTAGAGGTCAGATTTATTTTTGAAAGCTGATGAGATTTGGAATCCAGTTGAAAAAGACCAACATCTGTTCCCAATAAAATCTGTTTTTGCCAAATGCCGATGTATGCGATTTTTTTGATTTCATGCGAAGAAGCATTAAACTTTATCGGAACAAAATTCTTTTCATTTGGAGAAAGCACAAAAACATCTCCTGCAATAGAAGAAGCCCAGATTCTATGCTGATTGTCTTCGGTAATGGCAGAAATGTACCATTCGCCAATATTTCGCTGAAGCGGATAATTGATAAAACTATCTGTATTGTAATTGTAAACACTAATACCATGATTTCCGCCAACCCATAATTGCCCCTTATGATCGGTAAACAAACTTCGAATGTAATACGATTGCAGACTGTTTTTAACGTCTTTTATTGGGCGATACACTTTAAAACCTTTACTATCATAACGATTTAATCCGTCTTGCGTTCCAATCCATATAAAACCCAAAGTATCCTGCTGAATGGCAAAAACAGAACTTTGCGACAAGCCTTTATCGACCGAAATGGTTCGGAAATAGCGTTCTTGCACTTGGGCATAACTTTTCGCACTGAAAAGAGTTATGTAGAAGAACGTAAAAAAGAGAATCGTTTTCTTCATAAAGGTTTGAATTATAATTTGTTGTTTGTTTTTACTGAATGTTTAAATTTAAACAAAAAGAAAACACTTTTATTCTTATTTTTTGTCATATTTAGCCACATCTGGCAATTCATCTATCGCTTCTTGTCGGATTACTTTAGCATGATCAATTTCAAGCAACAAAGAACTTCCATCGATGTTTAGCGTATATTTTTTTCCTTCAAATCGAATAGGAAGATTCCCGTAGCTGAACATTGATTTCGCTTTATTTTCCGTAATTTGAAGCGCAGCAGATTTTTCTCCGTCCAATTGCGCTTTTATGTTCCATTCGCCAACTTGCAAATCTGCAAAACCATCTTTGTTGGATAGTGTTTTAATGGCTTCTGTTTTGCCGTCTTTAATCTGAATGATAGTTAAGAATCTAAATTTTTGTTTTGGCTGAGAAGTGATTCCAGCGTGCCATTGATCTTTAAAATCTTTAATCTGACCTTCATCGTTGGTTACTTTATTCCAGTTTACAGCAGCTTCAAAAAACTGGTTGTGTACAGCCATTTTTAACGGACTTTCAGCATAAACATTCGCCGTAACATTTCCTAAATCGGTTTTAACTGAAAATTGCTGCTGGTTTGAATTTTCCGAGTTTTTGCCTTCAATAGTGTAATAAGGACAATGAAACTGTGTCGTCCATTTTACAGGATTTTTGGCTTCCAATTCATCATACAAAACAATGTATCCGCCTTCTAATTGCAGCATATGCCTTCTGTATAAAGTTACGCCAGATTCTCCGTAACCGTTTTCTTTGCTTGGCACAACTTTAATCTGTTCAAATCTATTGAGCCAGAACTCACTTTTAATTTCGCCATAAGCATTGCTGGCGTCTCCCAAAGCATACTGAATGCGTTTTCCAGAAATCGCTCTCGGAATCCATCCATAGCCTTCTTCACCAATTTTTTGGTTTAGACTGTCAGCTAAAATGGTATTATAAGCTTTTGTTGATCTATAATCTAAAAGATTGTGTTTATCGCTGAAATTGCTGTAATAACCCGTTCCTCCAAAAATTACTTTTCCTTTATAATTGATGGTAAATGCATTTTGCGAAGCGTGCCCATGTCCAGAAGAACCAAATGGACTGCTGAATAAATAACTGCTTAGCGTTTTATCGGCATTAGCTAAATCTTCATGCATCGCGACAACACCGACATCTCCAAATTTGCGTGTTTTTGGTAAAACAGAAGGCGAGGAAGCAGGTAAATTTCGGTTTGGTTTATAATTTAAAAGGCGGAAAAGAAGATAGTCGTCTGTACCATGATAATACTTCGAATAGTCCCTTTTTATGCCGTCAACATACCAGTTCAAATACGGGTTTTCAATTTTATACGTAAGCGCATCTGAAAACCAGGCTTCGCCTTTTGTAATGTACGGAATGTTTTCCCACATATCGCCAATAGCAGTGCTTGCCGACTTGTTTGGATGAGTGTAAAGCATATAATATGGCAGATTCTGCATCCAAGGCAATTTGAAGTAATCGACACCGCTGAAATCGCCAAACATCTGCGACAAATAAATAATCGACTTAAAATTGACTCTAAAATAGCCGTTTCCTTCATGCCAGCCGCCATCGGTTGTGCCTAAAACAGGAAAGCGGGCTGACCAGACTTCATACAAATACGTAAGCCATTCTTTTGCTTCAGGCACATCATTTATAACCGCAACTGTTGCAATAACAAGGTTACGCATGGTAATCTGCCAAACGTGATTGTCGCTAACGTGCAATTCAAAACGATTTGGCAAATGATCGTAAACTCTTTTGGCTCTCAGTTTAATACTGTTTTTAAAAAGTTCTTTTTCCTGCGGAGATAAGAATTCATAACCTGCATCATAAAACCATCCTAAAGCTTCGAGTACGGCGCCGCCTGTAAAGTCATCGCCCGTTGCCAGTCCGTCAGGATTCATGTTGGCAATATTTATCGCTCTGCGTTTCGCATCCAAAATAAAACGCTCGTCTTTAGTAAGCTGATAGGCAATGCATAAATTGCGGACAGGCGTGCCGACAGCATCTCCAAAACCATGATACATTCGTTCGATGATAATCTTTTTTTCTAACGGATTTTTGCCCGTGGTATCAATTACGCGCTGTGGTTTTTCGGTTGGAAGAGGAGCTAGCATTAGTTTTTCCGCGTAAGCGATAAACTTTTTAGCTTCGGGATTATCAAGGTTATTGCGATAGAAGTCTTCGCCAATAGTGTTCATATTCCATAAAAGCGGATGCGCACCTTCATTTCGTTTCAAAACTTCGCTTACTGGCGGAGAAACTTTTTCGTTAGCATATTTTGCATCAATTACAAAATCGTAAGTGGGTGACCACGCCCATTGATTGCTGTTTTTTAGGGCATAACCATATTTCCAGTACCATTTTCCAGCTTGGAGAGCCTGATGCAACGGATAAACCGCCCAACGCTGTTCGCTGCTCGCAATTAGATTTTTGGTAAAATCTTTATCAGTAGCCAGCATCACTTTGTAACGTACGTTGCCAATATTAGGATCTTCAGGAACTGCACTGCCGCTTTCCATTGGCTTCACCATTTCTTTGCCATTAGTTCCTGGCCATAGCAGGGCAGGAGCGTTTGTTGGAACCGTTACGCCGTTTACAGGATATGGCCATTCGCGCACTCTTGCGTGCAGTTTTTCGGCGGTTAACTTTATGACAGCCTGCTGTTTCTGACTGAAAACAGAGAAGGTTGCCAAAAGTAACGCAACTGTATATGTTTTTTTATTGATCATTTGTTTGGTATTGAATGATTTATAACCCAGATTGAAACGAATCGCCGTTCTTTTTGCACCATTCTTTTAGATAACGGCGCATATTAAGCAGTTCTTTTTTATACGTTTTGTTTACGGCTAGATTTGTAATTTCGCTTGGATCTGTGGTTAGATCAAAAAGCTGTTCTTTTAAATCGCCTTTATTGTAAACAATGTATTTGTAATTTTGAGTAATTACGGCACGTCCGCTAATTCCTAAAAGTTCTTCGTTATCGGCAAAATCGGTTTCTATAACCAAAGTATCGCGAAGTTTTAGAGCCGGATTTGCTATTTTTCTGCTTAAATCAACTCCTTTTAAATCAGAAGGTTTCGTAACTCCAGTAAAACCGCAGATGGTTGGAATAATGTCCGTACCATTGCAAACTAACATTTCGTCTGTACTTGGTTTCCATTCTCCAATTTTTGAAATAATAAACGGAATCTTGGCAGATTCTTCATATAAAATCTGTTTCTGATTCCAGCTGTGTCCTGCATAACCATCGCCATGATCGGCAGTAAATACAATGATTGTGTTTTTTTCGATTCCGTATTTTTTTAGCGAAGCCAAAACCATTTCAATATAACTGTCTACTTTTTCAATCAGTCTATTGTACGCCCAACGATATTGACGCCATTGATCGGCAGTCCAGTTTACTGATGGATAAGTTCTAAAGCTTACTTTTTGCTGTTCGCGCACTATTTTGGGTTCGTATTCTGGAATTTTCCAATTGGCAGGAAGTGGCGGACATTGTTCTGGAGATGGAGCATTTTCTAAAACATCCATTTTAAGAGCTTCTCCGCGTGCCCATTCGCAAATGTCATGCGGATTTAAAAAAGAGGCTACAAGTAAAAAAGGCGTATTTTTATTTTCTTTAATAAATCGTGCACAGAAAGAAGGCGTTGCAGCATCGTTATAATCCTGAAAATTGGTGTTTTCTATATATTCAAAACCATGCTGGCTTTTTTTGGAAGTAGGAACGGGAAGATGCCATTTTCCGACATAACCCGTTTTATATCCTCCATTTTGGAAAATTTTCCCCATCATCAATAGATCATCTGGCCATTGTCCGTCTTTTTCTGGTGCATTTCCAATAAAACCAGTTTCATAAGGCATTTTACCGCTCATAATGGCAGAACGTGATGGCGAACACAAGGGCTGTGCACAATAGGCTTTGGTAAAACGAACTCCGTTTTGAGCCAGTTTATCCATCGCTGGCGTATGCAGGTTTGAGTTTCCTGCATTGCTCATCGCATCAGCGGTTTGCTGATCGGTCATAATGATTAAAATGTTCGGACGGCTAGCATTTTGCGCACGATTTAGCAATGGAATATTTAAAATTCCGAAGAGGCACAAAACAAATATGTTTTTTTGAAATTTCATCTCTATTTTACTAGTGGATTCTTTTATTTTGATGCTTTGAATCTAAAAACGAAAATACCAATCATTGTTTATTTATAGTTTTGAATTTGTTCAAAATGCTATTAGATTTAGCTAAAATCAACGCTTTTTCGTCTAAAATCAGCTTTCTTTAATAACAGTTAATGCAGAACCGAAGCTCTGCACTAACATTAAACATGAATGGTTTCTAAAATAGGTAGTAAGCACTTAGTATTTGGGATTTTGACGTGTGATACTTTTATTGACATCAGTCTCATTTTGTGGAAAAGGATATAATTCGTGTTTTCCGGTAACAAAATTGGTGATAGAAGGGTAGAAGTACGTAGCACGTATTTGTTTTACGGCTGCATTTGTTTCTGCCAGTTTATCTGCTAGAATTCCCCATCTGATTAAGTCGGCCCTGCGCATTCCTTCAAAAGAAAGTTCCCACGCTCTTTCTTGCTGTAAAGCTTTAAAGAATGCCACTTTATCAAGTCCGCTTGGCAGGTTTATTTCGGCAGTTGTCGGTTTAGGCAATAATCTCGCTGTTGCTGTTGCTCCAGAACCTTTTCCGTCTGTGCTGGTAATGGTCACTGTTGGCACAGAAGTATAACCATCTCCAGAACGAAGCATAGCAATAGTATTTACGCCTCCGCTGGCAAGGTTAACGACTGCAGCGGCAGCATCTGTACCGCCACCGCCTGTAATTTGAATAACCACATTTGCCGCATTGGTATATCCGGTTCCTTTTGTTTTTAAGTCAATCGCAATTCGGCTTCCTTGAATGTCAGCCCCAAAAGCTCTTTTTCGAACTTGATTTATAGCTTCGTAAGCAAGTGCATTTGGACCTTCGTTTAATTCATTTTCTACTTCTGCACGCATTAAAAGCAAGTCAGAATAACGCATAATTACCCAATTGATGTGCGTGTAGACTCTTTCTGCGGTTGCATTGGTCATAAATTCTCTGTTCCATTTTGAAACGGTCCATCTTTCGTCCTGATTGGTAGTCAAAAGCGGAATTTTATTTCCCAAATTATTAATCTGATAAGTGGCAATCGAGAAATCTCTTCTTTGATCTGCAGCGTTATAACTGTTGTAAAAAGGTTTCGGAACCAAACATCTAGCAATATTTGACGGATATACGCCGCTTGCAGTTGTTGGACCATTAAAATTGCCAATCCATGAAGCATTTCCAATATTTCCTGATGGATTATAGAAGGCAACTTGGAAAATATTTTCGGTTGGTTCTAAAATATGCTGACATTGGTTTTTAAATACTTTGGCATAAGATGGGTTCAATTTGTACGGATTTTGCGCCATTACATCATTGATTTCCTTTTGCGCAATTTTATAATAGTCTTTATAATTGGCAGGACGTTTTATAACGCCGTCTGCACCTAAAGAGTATCCTCCAGCAAATAAAGCTACTCTGGCAAGCATAGATTTTGCGCCCCATTTATTGATGCGTTCATCTGTTGGCATCTGGTCTGGCAGAAGTAAAGCAGCTTCCTGCATATCTTTTATAACCTGAGTGTATATTTCCTGACGATCTACCAAAGCCCCGCTAAGTTTATCTCCCGATTGTGAACTTTTTGTTTTAAATGGCACATCTCCCCATAAACGCACCAATTCTGAATAGTAAAATCCGCGAAGGAATTTAGCTTCTCCAAGAAAACGGTTTAATTGCTGTTTTTGAGTTTCTGTTCCGTTAGTATACAGTTCCATTTGCGGAATCCTTTCGATCACCACATTTGCTCTGTCGATTCCTTCGTACAATTTGCTCCAAGCCAGATAAAAAGTATTGGTTTGAGAAATGCCTTGATAATGTGCAATTGTTCGCCAGTCGTCGGCTCCAATTCCCGACATTTGTTCAATGTCGGTATCAGCATCAAAAATTAGCGAAATGTTCCATCCATAACTGTCCATAGAAGACATCGCTTCGTAAACTCCAAGCGTTGCCATATTGGCCTCGTTTACATCAGAAAAAAAGTTGGCTGTGGTAAAGTAAGAGTATGGAGTAACGTCTAAATCTTTGTCACAGGAATTAAGAGGCAATAGGAGACAGGCTACACCTGCGATAACCATTGCTTTGCGTGAAAATATATTGTGTTTCATCTTTTTAAACTTTAAATTATAATGAAATATTTAATCCTGTAACAAAGGATTTGCTTCTAGGATAGGCACTAAAATCAACTCCTCTGGTAATGGCATTGTTAAGAACATTTACCTCAGGATCATAACCAGAATATTTAGTAAATACATATAAGTTATAAGCCGTAAAATAGATTCTTAGGTTTGAGATTTTAGATTTTTTAAGCCAATCTTTTGGCAATGTATAACCTAAGCTGATGTTGTTAATTCTTAAGAAAGAACCATCTTCGATAATATCGCTATATAAACGTCCAGTAGTATTGCCATTAAAAGCTGGATACTTTTTGCCCACGTTTAAAGCTGTCAATTCATCTGGATCGGTAACGCGTTGTCCAGCGTTATTAATCGTAGTCCATCGATCAGCGTAGATGGCAAAAGTGTTTAAGTTGTCTAGGTTAAGTCTTGAATTGTTTAAAACGTTGGCATTGTAAATATCATTACCCACCGTAAAATCAAGGAAAACACTCAAGTCTATTCCTTTGTAGCTGAAAGTATTGTTTAGACCGCCAGTATATTTTGGATTTGCATTTCCGATAATCGTTCTGTCCAAATCGTTTATCACGCCATCAGGCTTTCCGTCAGGACCGCTTATGTCTTTAAATTTGATAAATCCTGGCTGTACCACAATATTATCGCTTGGAACGCCCGATTTTAAAGTATACACTTTTGTGGTTGCATTGTAATCAAAATCGCTAACTTGATACAAACCATCATTTACATAACCGTACATGGTTCCAACTGGCTGTCCAACTTTCAGAATATAATCGTTTTTGTCAGTGTAACTGTTTGTGATTAATGAAGTTTCGCCTTCGCTTAAAGCCAACACTTTTGTTTTATTGAAAGCAATATTAAAAGTAGTATTCCAGATAAAATTATCGTTTTTAACATTAATCGTATTCAGCGTAAACTCTAAACCGCGATTAGAAGTTGCCCCAATATTTTGAAACTGCTTTTTGAAGCCAGAACTAGCTGGTACACGAGTGTTGTAAAGAAGATCTTTTGATTTATTTTCATACAATTCAGTCGTTAACGAGATTCTTTGTTTAAAAAATCCTAAATCAAGACCAATATTAGTCGATTTTGTCGCTTCCCATTTTAAGAACGGATTAGGAAGGTTGTTTTGAAAAGCGGTAATATTTGTCTGGTTGTTTAACGGATAAGAACCAGAATTAAAAATTCCTAAAGCAGCATAATTAGCAATTCTGTTGTTTCCTGCTTCACCATAGCTTAAACGAAGCTTAAGATCTGAAAACACAGGAAGTTTCTGCATGAAATTCTCTTCAATAACTCTCCAAGCAACTGATGCAGAAGGGAAATAGCCCCATTGGTTTTCGGTTCCAAATTTTGAAGATCCATCTGCTCTTAAACTAGCCGCGAATAAATACTTGTTTTTGAAGGCATAATTGGCTTTTCCGAAGAATGAAAGCAATTTGTCATCTTCTGCAAAAGTTGTCGGAATTCCAGCAATGGTTCCAAGCTGTAATTTATCCCAGCTTAAGTTTACATTAGGAAAAGCTGATGCTGATGCGGTAACGCCTTCTGCATAATTGTAGATGTATTCTTGTCCAAGAGTAGCGTCAAATTTATGGTTTTTGCTGAAAGTATTGCTGTACGTTAAAACGTTGTTATAGTTTAAACGCGTTCCAATATTATGCGTTACGCCTCCATTTGCACCACCAGCTCTAATAGCCTGAATACCTCTCGAGTCGTTAAAAAACTTGCTTTTATTACTGTTGTCTGTATAACTTACCAATCCGCGGTAAATCAGGTTTGGCGTAATATTATATTGCAGCTGTAAGCTCATGTTAATCGATCTGTTGATGGCTTCTCTTTTCTGGCTGTCAATTGTAATAAGCGGACTTTGAAATGTTGGCGAATCCTGATTGTCTAACGGATCAACTACTAAAGTTTTTAGATCTTCGTCAGAACCTGTTTTTCCAATTGTAGGTCTGTATTGCAATAAATTCTGCAGCATGCTCAATCTCGCATTTCCGCCATCAGAAGTAGAAAGTCCGGTAATTTTTTGATTCGAATAGTTTACAATTGCATTTACAGAGAATTTCTTGCTGATGTTATTGATTACGTTCAATTTCACGATATTTTTTACAGAACCCGTTCCAAGCATAATTCCTTCATCCTCATTTACAGAGTAAAAAGCATTGTATTTAGTGTCATTTTCACCTCCGCTAATGCTAATTTTATGATACTGATTTACAACAGCGTTTCCAAAAACTTCATCTTGCCAGTTAATTCCTTTTCTGTTTTTGTATAAACCTTCTAATTCATCATACGTTCCATAAGCGCCTACAAATTTTTGCATTCTGGCATCATCTGTAGCAGATTCGTATATTAACTTGGTATAATCATACGGATTCATTACTTTAAGTTCTTTGGCAATCGTTTTTATACCGCCATAAGTATCGTAGCTTATTGTAAGTTTTCCGCCTTTAGCTTTTTTGGTTGTTACCAATACCACTCCGTTTGCACCTTGCGCACCATAAATAGATGTCGACGCGGCATCTTTTAAAACATCGATAGATTCGATGTCCATTGGATCTAAAAATCCTAATCCGCCCGTTTGTGCTACTCCGTCAACAACATACAAAGGTTCGTTGCTTTGAGTAATAGAAGTTCCGCCTCTAATTTTTAATGAAGGTTCAGATCCTGGAGTTCCGTCAGACATAGTTACCTGCATACCTGCAATTCGACCTTGCAACGCCTGTGCTACGTTCTGTACAGGAACTTTGGCCAATTCCTGACCTTTTACAGAAGAAATAGCTCCAGTAAGATCTTTTCTGGTTTTAGTTCCATAACCAACAACAACTACCTCGTCAAGATTGTTGGTGTCATCAATCAGTTTGGTATTGATTTGCGTTCTGTTTTTAACTTGTTCTTCTTTTGTCTTGGTACCAATAAAAGAAAACACAAGCGTGGCATTTGGTTTTACCTTAATTTGATAGTCCCCGTCCATAGATGTTAGGGTAGCATTCTTAGTTCCTTTTTCTGTAACAGTTGCTCCTGGCATTGGTAGATTTTGAGCATCGGTTACTTTACCCGTCACGGTTACTTTGTCCTGCCCGTACATCATCTTACATGTGGTTAGCAGTAAGCATAAAAATATAATCCTTTTCATAATTTTTTCTTTAAAAGAGGAATAAGTACTGAGTATAATTCCTATTGATGTTATTTCAGTTGGTTTTAGGTTTTGTTAAAAAATCACCACAATATTTTTTAGATAGCTGTTGTGGAGAAAATCATAACAATTAATTAACTGGAAAAATTAGGCAATGGAATTTTGGGTTTTGGGAATAGATGTAAGTTTTGTAAAGGCTTGGTCATTTTTTTTGGATTAGTCATGTTTTTTTGATTTTTAATTAAAACAAATATAGAAATCGGGCTTCCATGACAGTTTTGAATGCGTCCAAAATACTATTGAATTTGATTAATTTGATATTTAAAGTCCTTTAAAATCAAGGTATAATGCAGTTTTAAAGGTGTTTTGCTCTTTTAGTTTTTGCCGCAAAGCTAATAATTACGAAGTATCTCTATATCGTTTGCGTAAAAATTATATGTTAAGCCAAACAAAGTGAAATGTTAAGTAAAATTATCTTTACAAATCTTAATCTAGACCGAAGATTTTGTTTATGTAAAAATGATTTCAGAATAGACTTATGATTTGAAAAATATTGAAATATTTAGAAGGCAAAGAAAAATGTAGAAGTTTCAAGATTATGCAGTCTGAAAAAGTGAAGATGCTTTTACGGTTTACTTTGACAAAGTTTAGCTTTCAATTGCCTCCTGCTTTAGCTGGAGGTTTTTTGAGGATAAAGTTAAGGGCTTTAGGGGTTGTTAGCTTACCTCCAGCTAAAGCTGGAGGCAATTGATTGGTTTTATTCTTGAGAGCATTATTTTTTGCAAGCTTTACAAAGATTTGAAAAACATAGCCCGCGGTTTCAACCACGGGAGATACGGATTGTTTTTTGATGGTGTTCCCGTGGTTGAAACCACAGGCTATATTTTAATAATTATCAAAAAAAACGTCTAAAATTAATTTAGACGTTTTTTTAGAAGAGTAATTGTAATGTTTAGTTTAGTCGAGTTCTAATCTCGCTTTTTTTGCCATCAATTAAAATGTTTAAACTAATGATTCCTTTTTCAAAATCATTGTCCTTATTGGGTTGAACTTTAATATCTGGTGCTTTATCTGTAAAAGGGTAAAGAATGCTGATAAACTGTTCTGTTTTAGTATCTTTTTTGACCTTTTCAAAGACAAATGCAGGTCTTGCCAATTCTTTCGCGTAAGCGTAAGAGACTTTTCCAGTTTCTTCGTTTAATGCAATTTTATCCGTATTTAAGGATTGAATTAAGAGATTGTTTCCATCTTCATAAGTGGTGTACACTTTATTATTTGTTTGATCAAAAACAGGTTTGCTGTCTTCTTTTAGCTGAAAATGAACACCTAGTTTACCAGTTGCTTTTCCGATTGCTTTATCTATTATTAAAAAGTATTGATTATCAATAAACAAAACACTTCGCTGATGGTTCAAATCGGTATAGCTTGGATTGGTATAGGTTAAAATATCTAGGTTTTTGGCCGTTTGCCACTTGTTTTGTTCTGCTTTAGTAATCACCATATTCTGATCGTCTAGTGTCAAAGTGCTATGGACTTTAGTCTGACGAAACCAATTTCTTTTTTTAGTAACTTCTTCATCGCCACTATAAATGTAGCAGCCTGTGTCTGGTGTAAAATTTCTTCCTTTTATCCAAAGTTCAAAAGTTCCGTTATCTGGCTGAGCATGAAATTCTGCTGGAGGTCCCGCTTTTACAATCATTACCGTAGATTGGTCGTTCCAACCGTTTCTAAAAGTATAGAATCCGCCGTTTGGTAAGGCATTCGATAAATAATCAGGACTTTTTCCTTCTGCGCCGTCGGTTGCAAAATATTTGATTTGTGCATTTTCGGGAAACACTTTAGACCAAATCTTAAACTGTTTTAAGCGGCTTTCTTTTTCAATCAGCCAAGAATCGCCAAACATTGGATTGTTGTAATTAGGAAACATCATGCTTGCTGAAGCTAAAATCATTTTTTCGATGGTTTTCGAATATGTATCTGGAAATTCTTTTTCTACACCAGCCATTTTAGCCGAATTGTACGCTTTCAGAAAAATATCGATACAAGCAACATGGTAAGTAGGAGAGAGTTCCCATTGTATGCCGTCAGGAAGTACTTGCAGTTTTATTTCGCGGTTTAGGATTTCTATACCGCTTTTGCGCCATGCTTCGGCTTGTTTCAATTCAGGAAAAAATGCTCCAGCTCCCAAAATACGCTGTGCTTCAAACAATAAATGATTGCCTTCTTTGCTATAATGTTCCGGAATATATGCGGCTTGTTTGTTATAAGAATTTAAAAACTCCATTAAAAAAGCAGGAGTAAAGTTCGGAGAATTTACAAATAGATTGAATGTAGGAGGCAAGCTCTGTACACGATCTGATACTTCTAGCGGACGCCATGCAAAAGAATCATTTTCTTTAGAACTTCCTAAATAGTTCTTTTTCTCCCAGTCACGAAACTGTGAAATCCATTCTTTGGCATATTTTTCATCTCCAGAACTGCGATACGCCATTCCCATTGGCAGCCACCATGTAACTCGGTGCAATTGCCAGCGGACTTCATTGTCTTTTACGGGCCAATATTCCCAGTTAATATCTTTTCCGTAATCATAAAATCCATACCCTTTTTGAGGCTGAAATTTATGTTCCAGAGCATTATCTGCTTTTTCCTGATTTGCTTTACCAATTTCTTTTCCTCGAAATCTATTTTCGTCTCCCGTATTAAAATCAGGATGTTTAACGGTTTTTCTATTGCGATAATAATTCAGCAGTTCTTGCGCTGCTTCATCGTATTTGGCTGCGTTAAAAAGACTGTTTACTTTTTCTAAGCCTTTATAGTTTAGATTGATAATGTCAAAGCTTTCTTTTTTTATTGGTTTTTCTTGCGCATTGCCCAAGAACCAAGACAGGAAGAGAAAGCACAAGAGGGCTGTTTTTTTTAAATTCTTCATTTAGGTTTTTAATTAAGTGAGTTAGGTAATTTGTTGTTATAATTAAAAAGCTATCCAGTTGATATTATCATATCAAAGATAGCTTTGTATTGTTTTTAATTTTGGAAAAAGCTCAAATAAAACTATAGTTTTGATTGATTTTTTCGTTACATTAGATCTAATGAACAAGGTTTTTCTTTATGTGCCTTTCTTTTCCATTGATAGTAATATTTAGATCAATTTTTCCCTGAGAAATATTATGCTCGGGGTTTTCTGTAATTTTTACTGTTGGAGCTTTTTGACCATCGAATGGAAGTAATAAGGTAATAAAGCCTTGTGTCTGCTGATTGTTTTTTATTTTTTCAAAAACAAAAGCAGGCCTTGGTGTTTCTTTTTGATATTCATACGAAACAAAACTAGATTCTTCTTTTAAAGCAATTTTGTCTTTATCAGCGACTTGTATCAATAAATTATTTCCATCTTCATAATGAGTTGTAATGCTATTGTCTAAAGAATTGGTTGAAGCATTGCTGTCTTCTTTAAGATTATAATGAATTCCTAGATTACCAGCTGCATTTCCAATTGCTTGATCAATAATGAGAAAGAAAGTGTTATCGATAAAAAGAAAAGTTCTTACGTGGCTTAAATCTTTATAACTCGGATTGCTGTAAGACAAAATCTGAGTGTTTCCATCAGGTTGCCATTCTAATAGTTTAGCATCGTTTGTTATGTTTTGATTATCAAGTGTTAAAGTTTGATGCGCTTTAGTAGAGCGGTACCAATCTCTTTTAGAGTTTTCTTGATCGCCCACGTTTGCATAGACAAAACTGCCTGAATCTGGAGTGAAATTTCGACCTTTTACCCAAAGTGCAAAATTGCCATTGTCAGGATGAGAATGAAACTCAGCTGGAGGCCCAGCTTTAATCTGCATTACGGTTGCAGTGGTATCCAGGCCATTTCTAAAAGCATAAAAACCAGCATATGGAAGACTGCTTGATAAATAGTCAGGCTTTTTTCCTGATTTAAAGTTTGATGCATAATACTTAATAGTTTCATTTTTTGGAAAAGCTTTCTCCCAGATCTGATAATTCCTTAACATAGCGCTTTTGGTTGTTAAAAAAGAGTTTCCATACAACGGAAAAGTATAATCTGGAAAGGAATATTTACCAACTGCAAGAACCATTTTTTCGACTAGATTTTTATAGCTTTCTTGAAATTCATTCTCTATTCCATTTAATTGGGCTATCTGTAAAGCATCTAAAAATATTTTAATGGTACCAATATGGTAAGAAGGTGAAAGTTCAAATTGAACGCCATCAGGCAATAGCTGTTTTTGAATTTCTTCGTTTAAGACAGTAATTCCGCTTTTACGCCAAGGAGCAGCACTTTTCATTTCTGGAAAAAAACTACCTGCGTACATCATATGTAGGGCTTCGTACAACCTATGATTTCCAACATCTGTATAATTGTTGGATACATATTCTGCCTGTTCATTATAAGAATTCAAAAAATCCATTAAAAAAGCAGGGGTGAAGTTTGGCGAATTCAAAAACATATTGAAATACGAAGACCAATGATTAAGTCTGAAAGAAACCACAAAAGCTTTCCACGCAAAATCTTTTTCGTCAGGATAGGTGCCTTGCTTGTTTTTTTTAATCCAATCGCGTACTTGTAAAACCCATTCTTTGGCATATTTTTCATCTCCCGTACTATTGTAAACAATACCTAATGATTCCCAGAAAGCAGTTCTATGTAAAAAAGTAGACAGTAATTGATCTTGTACAGGACGATATTGCCAATTAATGTCTTGTCCGTAATCATATGCTGGATAACCTTTATGTGGTTTAAATTTGTGTAGCAGAATATTATTGGCAAGTTCTAAGGTATTTTTGTTCACCTTTCTTCCTTTTAATTTTTCTACATCAGCTGCATTAAAATTCAAATGCTGAACATCGGTGCGATTTCGATAATAATCAAGTAGCCGGTTTGCAGCTTCTTCATATTTTGATGAAGAAACTAGTTTTTTTACTTTTTCAAGTCCTTTATAACCTAGATTTATAGCATTAAAGCTAGATTTGGTTATCTTAACTTCTTGTGCAAGATTTTTTTGCATTAAAAGTAAAACAAAGAGTAAGACGAAAGTTTTTGCAGAAAGACTCATTTTCATCTAATTTAGATTTCAAGTTTTTTTATCACAGCATATCTCTTTAATGCTTCAAGATAGTAGTAATCGGCATAATCTAGCGGTGTATCAATTTCTGAATTGTACAGAAAAGCGCCCACGCTATGTTTTAATAAAAAGAAATGGTTTTCTCCAGGTTTTGCCAGATAAGCATCAGATGATAAAGATTTTAGTATTTCTTCGGCATAGTCAACATATTTTTTTCCATCTTTTACCTGAGTGCTCAAATCTAAAAGGGCCGAAGCAATAACAGCAGCAGCCGAAGCATCTCGTGGAGCAAGTTCTGCAGTGTCTAAAGCATTATGCACATCAAAATCCCAAACAGGAACTTTGTCTTTTGGCATTCGTGGATGATTCATAATAAAAGATGCAATGTTTTCTGCTTGTTGCAAAAACTTAGGATTTTTGCTATTTGAGTAACACATCGTATAACCGTATAATCCCCAAGCTTGTCCGCGCGCCCATGAAGATTCATGCGTAACACCCTGATGAGTTCCTTTGTGTAAGACCTTACCCGTTTTTGGGTCATAATCTACTAAATGATATGAGCTGTAATCTTTTCTAAAATGATTTTTCATAGTTGTTAAAGCGTGTGTACTGGCGGCTTTGGCATATTCAGGTTTATAAAACTGATTGGCACTCCAGTATAAGTACTCCAAATTCATCATATTGTCTATAATTACGGGATAATGCAGCCAAGGGAAATCCCAAGAACGGATAGTGCCTACTACTGGACTAAAACGAGCATAAAGATTTGCCGCGCCATCAGCCAAAGCAGGAAGATATGTTTTGTCTCCCGTAATTCTGTAGGCATTTCCGTAAGAGCAATACAGCATAAAACCTACGTCGTGTGTGTTCTTGATGTTTCTGATGGAGTCTAAGGCAAGGGTAAATTTTTTAGCTTCTTCGGCCATTGTTTTATCGCCTGTAAGTTCATATCCGTACCAAAGACTTCCTGGAAAGAAACCCGTTGTCCAGTCGGTTATTCCTGCAAGACGAACAGTTCCGTCTGGATTAACAGATCGCGGATTTTTTCCAGGTTTGTAAGTTTGTGCAGCTTTGTTTAATTGAAAATGAATTACTTCGGTCGTTTTTGTAAACCAAAGTGGTGACGGATCTTCTTGAATAGGTTTTGCAGAAGAACTTAATGCGGTTAATGTAAGTGCCAGAAACAGTCTAAAGGTTTTTTTCATAGTGTAATCGGTTTATTGATATTCGCTTTGGGTGAATATCTTTAGAGCGAAATTAAATAGGACTACGAAAAGTGTGTTTCAGTTTTTGATTTAAATGTTTTGAATTTGTCTAAATGCTTTATTAAATCGCATTTTTGGAACTGCGCGATTTTTTGTTCCAGTCGAGCAACAGACAATAATTGAAGATTGAGAAATAAACCAATTTATTGCTTCAGTCGAGCAACAATTACATTTGAAAAAAGGAGAGCATGAAATTCAAATAATTTTGAAATATTAGACAATTTTAAAATAAGATTCCATTTTTTTGCTTCATTCTTGGTGTTCGAATCCTATTAAGTTAGCGAATGGCAAATCAACTATTTATATTGTTTTTTATAAAAAAAATATACTTTTATGTAGGTGAACCTTTGTTTTTGTCTTATCTCAAAATAAAAAAATAAAAGCAAAAATGATCAAAACTCAGCGCATTTAGTAGGATAAATAAAAATATGGCGCTAATTGTCTTCAATTGGCGCCATTTGGCGTTGTGACCTCTACGATACAAATTCCAAATCATTTTATGCAAGATTTAAAGAAATTAGCCTATTTTCAAGTTGATTTGTAAGATAATTATTTTGTTTTCTATCATGAAGTGGTTTGTCTGTCCTGTAGGGGTTAAGTATTAGAAATTGTTAATTTAAAAAAGTTCTTGCATCTCGACTTATGGTTTTACTATATAAATTTTCGACTAAAAAATCAAATTAAGAAACTTTTATATTTTCAAAATATAAAAGTTTTTATGCAATCATCTTTTACAATGTTCATTTTTGGCATTTTTCAATAGTTTTCTTTAAATGGTAATTCCTCGTCAAAATCGTAAATGGGAATATTATGTGAAAAAATGTCTGAAGCTTTTTCTATAAATTCTGAATCAAAATTCTCTAAAAAATTATTCTGTGAAGAATCTGAATTATTAATTAAAAATAATAATTGAAATACATCTTTATAAAAATTTTCTCTTTCTCGTTTATATAATTTAAACATTTCAGGGTCAACAATAATTTCTAGAAAGCAACTAGATATATGTTCCCAATATCTTACCTCATTCTCTATATTCAAATCTCTTTGAAAACCATCTAGCCAAAATGCCATTGAGTGAGGGTAACATAGCAACAATGAAGAGCGTATTAACCTGATTCTAGAAATTAAGTTTTCATTTAATTTTAAATGCCTTATTGGAGCAGCTTTCAATTCACTGGCAATTTTTTTTTCTACCTTAGCCGTTTTAAGTAATTCATTAATTCTGATTTTATAATGTATTTCAGAAAATAATTTTGGGTTACAATTTTCTATAATTTTCAATGCTATGTCTTCGATAGTATTTTTTGTTGTTAGAGCAAATTTATCAGCTAAATATGGGCTAAATTCTCTAACTTCTTTAACTGTTACATCTTTCCAAACTGGAAGAAGAATATCCCCATTTTCAATTTCATAAGAGTTCAAACTTTTTAATTCGTATTCGGTCCAGTTTTTACTAAAGAAAGATTTTGAAAGAACTATAAGTCCATAATTTGAATTAGAAATACCCTTATCAATGCTTCGACTTAAGCTGGTTCCAATTTTTAATTCGAATTCATCGTACCAAACCTTTAAACCGTATTCATTTAATAAATTAGCCAATGGACGAACAAAGTCATCTTTATCTTCTGAAGCATGACTTATGAACAAATCTTTGTTTTTCATTATTGCTTTTAAATTAAATATTGCTGAAAGTTAATGCTAATGTTTAATCACTTTCTACTGAAGTCTTTTAAATGACTTCAAGAAGTTGATTAAATAGTTAGTCATTTGTAATCTCAAACTTTATCATTCTCGTTTTAATTTTGAGTCTAAAGTTTTTTTAAGCCTTTCATTAATAAATATAATATTTGATGAATATTTTTGCTTGAAAATAGCACCTCATTTTCTTCAATACTAAGTCCATTGAGTTCTGAAATTTTCTTTACATCAAATTTCGATAATTCGTTTTTTAATATGACTAAGTCAGTATAATCACATTTAGAATTGGCATAACTTTTAAATTCTTTTAGAAAATCGGTATTGTATTGAAAATCATTAGTCAACTCTTCGACAACCTCATCTTTAATTAGCCTTATTAGCCTTTCAGTCGCTCCACCAAATCCTCCGACTAAAAAGAGAGGCTTACTTTCTTTTAAAGTGTAAAGAGCCTCTTCAATAACTCCAGGTACATATCCTAAATAATTTGTAGTTTTTCCTCCAACTAAAATTCTGGCTGAACAATCTTTTGCCATTTGAATCCTCATTTCTTTAAAACATTCGCAAAAGGAATATCGATCTTCTTTAGATGTGAAGGGATTATATTCTTTTTGCTGATCGATAGAGATAGTTTTCGGAGCTGAAATTTCTTTTATTTCAATTTGTTTTGAATGAAAATCTATTCTAACATCACGTGTTAAACGTTTAGTATTAGGAAATACAAAATAGTTAACAAACTTAAAGTCTTTATCATTTGCCTTTTTATATTGGTTCGAAAGTTCTGAAAAATAGTGAGTAAAACCATTTTCCCTTAAGTCTCCACCGTATAAAGCTATTCCATCATTAGCGATAATATACCTTGCAATTTCAATTGAAATATCATTCAAATGCTGTTCAGAAAATCCTATTTTTTCTAAATCTTCATTTACTGATACAGAAATGGCGATTTTTTTATTGTTTAATATTTTTGATTTTGTAGCTTGTTTTTTTTGTTGCAATATTAAATCGGAGTCTACACCTGAAATATCTATTTTATTTTTTTTCATAAATTCAAATTAATAGGAGTTGTAAATTCTACATCTTCATCTAGCTCATTTAAAATGTTGAGTTCTTCTAATCCTAATGGAGGATCGGGATACAGTATAATTAATTTTTTACCCTCTAGATCTTCCTTATATTTCTTTATATCTAAAAAGTTAAACAACTCAGGAGGAGAAGTTATAACTTTAATTTCGTTATAATCATCCGATCCTATATTTGAATATCCTTCTAAAAGTCTATTCTGATATAAGTTATTTAGAACTTGATATAATGTCAAATTTACAATTTTATAAAACCCTATTATCTCTTTCTTGCCTATAACTGTTGTTGGCATATTACCTAAATACGGAAATGCTCTTCTTTCACCTATTAAGATATTATGTACAACTACTATGGGAGACTTATGTTTCTTTGCAATTAATATTTCACGTCGGCACCATTCTCTGTTAGAATATTCGTCTGTATGAAAGACTACTAGAGCTGAATGCTTAATTTCTTGCTCAAATTGCTCTGCAAAATCATATCCATTTGCAATATCAACAGTATCAAAAAATACATCAAGTTTAAGATTGTTCTCGATAAACTTTTTAAATTTGATAGTGGTAGTTTCTCCATCCTTTTTAGCATGACTTAAAAATAACTTTACAGGAGAACCTATTCTATGATGTTCTTTATCGTTTTGTTTTGGATGAAAACTTAAAATAAGTCTGGAACAATCTTGTAATAATTCTGTTTTAATTTTTTTAATAGACTTTTCTAAATCTTTATTATTTTGAAGATTTAAATCTTTATCAAAAAACTTTGTTCCATCTGTAAATTGAAGAGTACTTAGACCACAACCTATAGAATAAGCCTTGTTGCAAAGTGAGATGGGAAATATTCTATTATTGTCATCGATTTTTTCAGTAAGCCCTTCAGTATAAGAACGAAAATCTTCATCTAAAATATATTCTTCATCTATAAGTAATACGATAGCATTCTTTTCTGCATTGGATAAGTCTATTTCTAAAGGTTTATTATCTTCTAGTTTTGCATATCGAAAATAGACTGGAATATTAATACCTCTTGATAAGGGATTTTGATAATCTCGACAAAATGTAGAATACAGTTCTTCCGCAATTTTTTTTCCAGCTTCAAAATTAGGATGCCAAACTACATATATATTTAGTGGATATTTAATATTATTCATTGGTGTTTTTTATCATTTGTTTTAAAGAATTATCTATATTATCCGAATGCGTATTTCTTTTTTCAAATGCAAGTTCTATATATTCTTGCATTTTTGATCTATCATGTGTCCAGTCTCTTATGACTGCATATTTTGACTTAAAATTGTCTGCTAATCTAGTTGGCATTAAATTATAAGTAGCCTTACCCGTACCAAAATCAGGATGATTGGGTAATATTAAACCTAATAATCCAGAATACTTATCTCCAACTTTATAGTTCAATGCCCCAGATATTTCCCAGTCAATATGTTTCCGATGTTTGGTGTTAAGACCTATCAAAACAACCAAAACAGTTGTATCTGCCAAGTAACCTTTTTGAATTAACTGTTTAATGTAACCATCCGAATTGTCGGAATCTATATCTCCATCTTCGACAGATTTATGAGTAATCAAATCACCAAATATTTTTTTAAAATCCTCTTTATGTTCTTGATCTTCAGAATGATAATAACTTATAAATGTCTTTCTTTTTGTTATTTCTTTTGGAAGCTTAGCACTCCAATTAAATCCAGCACCAGCTTTCTTAGTAAATGAACAAATTCTTGACCAGCCATCAGTTTTTCTTTCGGCACAGCAAAAAGTTTTTCCTTTATTAACTTGTTCGACCAACCACTGACGATCTTTAAGCATAGCATCACCGATATGTTCTTCAAAATCATCATGAACTATAACTTTGTCAATTAAATTTCCTTTTTCGTTAAAGGATATTTTTGTGATGACATAATCTTCCCATTTAGCCATAATGTTTTATCTTAAATTAATTGTATGGATCATTTATGAGTGTATCCATTACTCCCGAAAGGGGATTTGTTGAGTTTCCATAATCACTCATCATTTTTGTTTCAAGTAGGATTTCTTTATTAATATTTGAGATTCTACTAATCAGATTGTTTAAATCATAAATGTCTCTAATAATAGTAGCAGACCTTACATACTCAGGCAATCCTCCTTTGGGAATTCCTTTTAGGCATAACACAAATAATTCTGTTTTATCATAACCATAACCTATTTCAAAAGGCACCCAAGTAGAATATAATGTATTGGGAGAAACTAATACTAGCATATGAGAACTATTGTTTATCCCTTTTCTGATTGAATCAGTAACAGCTTTAGCGTTATTAGATTGATGATGAATTCTTAAATCTCCGTCATAAGCGTCAAAATAAACATCGATACCTGTCTTTATCAAATAATCTGCAACCTTCTTTGCTGAATCCTTATCTTTGTGTTGATGCGATATAAATACACATTTTATTCCCAAAGACAAGACTTTATTTCTAGAGTCATACTTTGTTGGGTAATAATATCTGTTTAATGCCATTTAATTAAAATAATTTTGTCTGTTCATAATCTTTCCAATGAATTGGTATGCCATTTATTCCTAAATCGTATTTACTTTTTGTGGCTCTAATAAGATCTTCTGCTAATGGCTCATTTTTAATTGTTATATAATCTCTATGACGAGTTCCAGGACAAATTTCCAGATATTTATCAGGAACTTTCCATGCATTTATTCCCAGATATAAAAAGTTATTTGATATTAAAACATATTCACCGCTTAAATCTTGTTTAAGATTTCCTTCGTTTATTTGTCCATCATATAAGCTATGGTGAGAATCTAATTGGATCCACTCACCATTTTCGTTGTGATAAATATTATCTCCATGTATTTGTTTTAGACTGCCATTCAAAACAGGCTTTTTATAACTAAATCTCTCATCTTCCCAATATTCTTGAAAAGTTAATTTTTCAGTTACTTTCATTAGAAAAATCAAATGATTTAGCAATTTATTTTCAACAGCTCCTGTTCCAATAATCCAATCTCCGACAATTGCTTTTTTTCTTATATGAGGTTTACAACAAGCTAATGTACAATACTCTCCGAATGGGTTTGGCGCAAAACCATAATCACGAGTAATTTTGTATGCATAAATGCTCATTATTGACAACCAATTCTTTTAACATTATTTACTGGTGTTCTAGGAGATCCATTTGAACTACACCATCCGACATCTTTACCATCTAAAGCATCAATTATTTTTTCAGAATTCCAGCCAACTAAACCATCACCGAATTTTTCCAGATTTTCAGGTATATCCGAATCTTTACCTCCATGCATGAATACACCAACAATTCTTTTTCCAAGTTTAGCAGCTTGTTCAATTTCCCAATTCACCCATTCTCTCGAATGAGTCTGAGAACCAATTAGCACGACAACCGTTCCTGCCCAGCGCATTTTCATTGTTAGAAGTCGTTTCAAAGTTTTTTCAGGGATTTGTTTTTTATCTAACCTATCTTGGTTTTTTGGATTAGCTCTTATAGAACTATTCCTAATACCATATTCTTTACCAGCCAATAAATTTGTAAAACCTGTAACAGCAGCATCATCTTTATGATGATGACTTATAAAAACATTTTTTGATGTGCTCATAATCTATAATGCTTAAATTAGTTTGTTAATATTCCATTTAGGAGGAAAGAAATAATTAATTTGTTCTTTCTTCTCTATTTTAAATTTCTGTTTTATACGTGTTCGATTTGAAACTCCCGCAATTTCAGGATGAAACAGTCTAGAATATTTATCTACTTCACAAAAAACATTTTGACAATCTATTAATTGCAAACTTCTGCCTCCTAAATTCTGAAACTTTATTCCTAATCTTTCAAATTCTTTATGTTGATTGTCTGCCATCATTTTTATAATATCTTCATAATTATAATCTCCTAAACTTGTAAAACATTTAGTAATGCCATCTTTTGCTCCTGGTCCAGCTTTTACAAATTCCATTTCACTAAAATTAGTGAGATTACTATAATTGAGATCAATAGTATATTGATACGCTAAAAACTCACCTATTGTAGGATAAGATAATAATAACTCATATATGCCTTTCATAGATTTACATTGTTGAAGTCCATGAGGAAGTTTATCATTTATCATCTTTTCTATTAGTAATAAATGATTTTGATGCTTTCTTTCTTTTCCAAAAGCAGATTTCCCTGATGCCATTATGTAAGCAGGAGAATATATAGCTTCTTTACTTTTCAGTACTTCGAGCAATAATTCATCATAAGCCTTGAAGGAATAATTTTTAAATGATATTTCTCCCAACTCATCTTTAATAAATTCCCATGTAGAAATTCTATTAAAGATTTTGAATAACACAATGCGAAAAAATAATTCATCAGGTTCCTGACTACCTTTGTATATAATATCTCGTATCAAATATTGACTTACTCTATCTGTAGCACGGTATACATTAGTAAATTTGTAGTTATTGAGAATATCATCATTTGACCAAGGAAATTCGACATTATTAATTCGTTTAAAAAAAATATCTTGTCTCTTTGAGATGAACTCCCAATATGTATTATACACAATACTTGGTTTAGGTTTATTTTTTTTTATTAAGAATGAGACACTTTTGGGATTATTATTTTTTTCTATCATTATCGTTTTATAATTCGAACATTAGTTTTTACCTAAATAAGTCAGCTTTTTATTTTTAATACTGACTAAAACTCGGCCTCCTTTGTTGTTCTTCAATTCATCAAAAACCTTATACGAATTTATAATTGCTGTTTCCCACTGTTTTTGCGTACAGTTTTCTACTTCAATACCACTAACCAGCTTTTTAATTGTTTTTAAAACTTCAGTATCTACACTGTTGCTATACTTAAACAATTGATGATCTACTGCATAATTATAGATATATAAGCTAACTAATTCCTCTGTGATAGCTGCTCTAGCACCATCTTCCACTTCATCTGTAGCATTATCACTTTTTCTTTTTATTTCCATTAATTTTCTTATCACAGGAGACCACCCTAGATAGGCAACATAACCTAGATGAAATATATCGTGAAATCTATATCCGTCTTTTTTATGAGAATTGTCTGTGATATCATCGCCTAGCTGTTTTTTAGTAGTATTATTGATTATCCTTACTTTTTCCTTTCCAGCTTCATTAACAATCTTAAACTCTACTTCAAATTCTCTCGGAAATTGTTCTGATTTAGGATAATTTTCATCATAAACTATAAAATTTTCTGGTTGTTCCGAATCAAAACGATCTTTTATTTTTTTTAGATTTTCTTTAGCTACCTCCTCTAGATTTAGATTATTTTCAGTAGCTATTGTAGATATATACCAAAGAACGTCACCCAATTCTTCTTTTAGCTTATTTGTGTAATTTATATAGGCATTCCCATCTCTTAAATTCTTTTTCAATTCTGTAATAACAGATCCAGCTTCACCAATAAGTCCTAAAAAGGGGACTATATTATTAACTTCTTTTCCTTTCACATAATCTTGGATGGTATTTTTAGCTTGGTTTTGATATTCTGAAAATAGCATACTTTATATAGTTAGTTAATAATTGCGTTTAAACAAATATATTTAAATAGTATTTTTCTTTATTACGTAAAACCGTAATCATAAAATTATTATTTTTAAATAATCTTGAAATTTAGATTTTTACATCTCAAAAATACAACTATATAGAAACCCTATGTAAGTATAAATACCTGTTTTAAAAGATTGTGTTAAATACAATCTTTGAGGAAAATATTTTCAATTACTATTTTGTAAAATATAGAGTAAGTTGATAACGTTTTATTTAATACTCCATCGAATTCTCTTTTAATTAATCATTTCATTTGTTTAAAAAATAGTAAATCTAACAAATACATTAATCATATGAAGTCAGCCTATTTATACGTTCGTGTAAGTACGGACGAACAAAAAAGAAAAGGTTACTCTTTGCCGGAGCAGGAGGACAGGTTATTGAAATATTATGATATCGAGGTCAAAGGAATTTATCGCGAAGATTACTCTGCAAAGAATTTCAATAGACCGGAATGGAATCGATTGTTTTCAGAAATCAAAAAGAAATCCTCAGGAGAAGACAAAAATATATTATTTATCAAATGGGATCGATTCAGTCGTAATGTTGAGTATGCGTACGAAATGATTGGGAAGCTCCGGAAATGCAAAGCAACTGCAAAGGCTATTGATCAGCCAATCGATTTCTCTGTACCTGAAAGCACAGTTATGCTGGCTGTATATTTGGCTGTCCCGAAAGCAGAAAATACACGGAGAGCTCAAAACACTTCAAATGGTATTCGTCGGGCGAAGCTGATGGGCAGACATCCCAGTAAGGCACCATTAGGATTTATCAATTTGACAATGATGGATGGTAGGAAAGGCATTGCTCCTAAAGAGCCAGAAGCCGAAATTATAAAATGGGCCTTTTATCAAGTTGCGAGGAACGATCATAAAATATCCAAAATCATTAAAATAGTCAATGATAAAGGATTAGTATGCTCAAGATCACACTTTTTCAGGATTTTACATAATCCTGTTTATTGCGGGCTTATACCGGTAACACTTGACTCTGGTAATGAGGGAGTGGTAAAAGCATTACACGAGCCATTGATTTCTGAGTCATTGTTTAATCAGGTTCAGTCCGTTATTAATACAAGAAGAAGAATTACTGCCAAGAAAGATGATTTACAATCATTATTTTTTCTTAGAAGTTTTTTAATATACCCTGTTTGTAATCGAAAACTTTGCGGAAGTGTTTCAAAAGGCAGATCAAAAAACTATCCATATTATCATTGTCATAATGGATGTAGAACAAGAATAAATGCATTATTCCTTAATGACTGTTATTATAACAAGCTTCGACAATTAATGCTCTCAAAGAATGCAGTTGAATTATTTAAAAAAGTTTTGGAAGATCAGAATATAAAAACACAGAAAGCAAGTTATTTATGTACCCAAAAGGTATTGGAGAGGAAAATAAATGAGGAGGAGCTAACCCTTTCTCGAGGCAGAAAATTATTTATAGCTGGAATATTAAAAATTGATGACTACAACCAATTAAGAAAAGAGAATCAAGTCAGCACTAAAAATCTTAAAAAGGAAGTGCATGATATTGCCGTTAAATTAAAAGGGATTGATAGAAAAAATCAAATAGAAGAAAAAGCATTAGTTGAAATCTTTCAAAGATTTTCTGAATTTGAGGCTTCAGATAAAAGACATCTTGTAAATCTTATTCCACCGACGGAAATTAATTTTAAAACAGGAGATCTATCTTTAGGCTTAAATCAAGCATTTTTAAAAATATTATCAAAAAAAAGAAACCGAAAAAACAATAGAAAAAATGAATTTCATTGAGAAGAATGTTTCAGTAGAGAAAGCCGTTATTATTCTTTCTAAAAACGGCATTCAGGTAGATGAGAAGGAAGCTAAAATTATTTTGGAATTACTGTATTTAGTATCAAAAAATTACGATAAACCAAAAGAGAAAAAAATCCTATATCCTTAACGGGATTTCGAACTATCGTTCAGCTTCGATTAAATCTCTAATAGTGCCACTTTAAGACTGTTTATTTCAAACAGACTAAGAATTTCTTGTGAAAAAATCGAACCACAATTATTAGGCTGCGAAGGCTTGAAAAATCTACACATTAGGGTATAAAAAAAGAGACAACTAATTGCTAGTTGTCTCCTTAAGTGACCTCACTGAACAATTTACAAACCATTTTATGAATGATTTAAAGAAATTGGCTTATTTTTAAGTGAATTTGTAAGATAATTATTTTGTATTTTCACTTAAAAGCGGTTTGTATGTATCGTAGAGGTTAAAAGTTAAAAAGGTTATTTAAATATAATTGAATCTTTAAAGAATATTTATTAGATTAAAATCCATAAGATTATTTGATTTATTATTACAAGAGTTTGATTCAAATAATATTTAAAATTATATAAATCTTTGTACTAAATAAATATCAAAATTTGTTTAGGACAGGAATTTTACTTGATGCTGGCGTTTTTTAACTTTGACTATTTATATTTTATATTAATGGAGATAATATCCGAAGTCATATTGGTGGTTCGGGTATAATGCCCGTAACGTATCTCTAAGGTATTCCAGTGCTTAAGGCCAAAAATTCCGTTAAGCGGGGTAAATTTCATTCCCATTCCGAAAAAACTGCTGTCAAACTTAGACAAATCATAGTTGCTGGTGTAGTATTCATCAGCTGCAGTATGTTCCCCGTATGGTTTGAAATATTTCGTTCCGCTCTGGGTGTAATACCTGTAAAAAGGACTCAGGGAGAAAGCCTGAGTTAATTTCACCGGAATTTCAAGATCGGCTGTATGCGCTTTTAAGCTCCAGTCGTCAGTATAATATCTATAATAGGCACGGATAATTACATTGTCTCCCATAAAATAACTGGCTCTGATCCCTAGTGGGATTTTAAGTCGTGTATCGGGCATTTTTTCCTGATGAACAGAACCATCTTGGAAATAAACCCTGTGAAAAGGAAGACTTAAATAGCCGTTCTGGCTGATAACATCCCCAACAAGTATGACCTGAAGATCTTTATTTATAACCTGAGAATAACTCAAAGTTCCTGCAAAAGTATTACGGTTGGCGCTATCGTAGCCTTCCTGGCCAGGCGGTCTGAGTTCTACTGGCATAATCAGTTTCAATTGATCGATGAATGTCTGGAATTTAGCAGTAAATTCACCATTCCTGTCTTTTGTTTTTTGGGAAAAGCTGATGTTTCCTCCAAAGGACTGATAATCAAATTCGGTAGATGATGAAATGCCGATTCCAAGCGTTCTTCCTTTTTCTTCATTTTCCCTCAGATAAGTCAGGGAAGGGTAGAAGCGGTTGTCTGAAGATGAAGCAGACGAATTTGCGCTCAAATCGATCATATCTGATGATGCAGAAGTATAATGGTCAATACCTGCCTCGATATCAAAGGTATGTTTTATTCCAGTTTCACCATATTTTACAAGTCTAACATCAATAGTATTGGCGATATCAGTAAGGTGTTCAGAGCCAATTCCACCGGTAACAGCCGAATTATTTCCGTCCTGTTTATAATAACTGGAAACCAGATTTACCTCTTCCAATTTTAATTTTTTGCTTTTATAACCCGTAGAATCAGCAGGGACATTTTGTGCTCTTGTCTGAAATAGAGCGAGTAAGGCAAATCCTGTAATGAATATTCTTTTCATTTTTTTTTGATTGTGTGAAAATTAGTTACAGCCGCAGCCACCGCCGCTTTTTCCTGAATTTGCCCCGGAAGCTCCTTCACGGTAGGATTGAAAACTGAGTTCTGTCTTTTCGATTTTCCTATTAGAAAGTACCATTTCAGAATCATTGATTTTTCCTTTCTGATATTCCTTTACCGAAGTACAGGACGCGGACAGTATGCCCATTAAAGCAATACTGCATAGTAGCACGAGATTTTTTTGCTTAGGCTTTTTCATTTCAGGTTAATGTTTTTTGAATTGTAAATTTTATTGTTGTCGTCTATGATGATGCAGTAGAGATCCGGTATCTGATCTATTAAAAACAGGCCGGCTTTAATGCCCATCACCGCAATTGGAGTCGCCATTGCATCGGCAAATTCTGCATTTGAAGCTATGATGGTCACACTTTTTATTCCGCTTATCGGCAGTCCTGTTTTCGGGTCAATAGTGTGAGAATACTTTTTGCCGTTAATTGTTACGAACTTTTCATAATTTCCAGAGGTTGCCACTGCTTTATTGGAGATTTCCATATAAGAGAATGCTGCGTTTGGCGAATCGGGATCTGCCACGCCGATGGTCCATTTCCGGCCGTCTGGTTGCAGCCCCCAAGCCGAAAGATCTCCGCTTGCATTAATAATCCCGCTCTGGACATTATTTTTAAGCAGCACTTTTTTTGCCATTTCGGCGGCATAACCTTTTCCGATACCTCCAAAACCAATCCGCATTCCTTTTTCTTTCAAGAATACAGTTGTATTTTCTTTGTCCAGAATTATGTTTCTGTAATCAATAAGATGCACCATCTTTTTTGCTGTGAGCGAATCAGGAAGGCTGGTCATTGTTTTATCAAAATTCCAAAGGCTTTTGTCGATGCTTCCGTAGGAAATATCAAATGCACCTTGTGTAATTCTAGAAATCCCTATCGATCTTTCGATAAGATTAAAAACTTCCAGATCTACTTTGACAGGTTTGATTCCAGCATTTTGATTGATCAGATTGGTCTGGCTGTCTTCTTTGTAAGTAGTCAGAAGTTTTTCAATCCGCTTGATTTCTTCAATGGCCAGGTTGATATTCTCATTTCCTGTTTTCTCATTATGGGCGACAACCGTAATGGTAAAGCTGTTGCCCATGAGTTTTAGGGACTCGGAATATTTTTGATTTTCAGATATGTTATTTTCGGCTCTCACAGATCGCTTTTATTTCGGCTGTCCACTCATCAGGAGTCTTTTCTGGTTTTCCATGCCAGGTTTTGATTTCTTTGCCATCCGCGTCCAGAAGAAGCGTAAGAGGAAAACTTCCTTCCTTATTATAAATTTCTGCTAAATCCTCGTTTCGCTTTACTTGCTCCGGAGTTCCAATATTTTTCTTTTTTCTGGGAAAATCAGCATTGACCAATACTAAATTTTCATTTGCCATAGCAGTAAAAACTGCGCTTTCCAGATAGTCCCTTCTCGTCAAGATACAAGGCCCGCACCAGTCAGAACCCGAGAAATTCAAGAGGATTAATTTGTGTTTTTCTTTTGCAGTTTTTTTTGCATTATTAAAGTCAGGTTCCCAGTTTATGGAAAGCGTCATTGTCAGTGCAAGGAATATAGTTATCAGTTTCATCTTTTTCTTTTTTTTGTATATACGAAATAACGAAAAGCATGGTTTGTTATTTTTGCGGCTCGCTTAAGATTGGATTAATATTTTTAAGCGGTTACAAGCCCTGTTTTCTTGTTTCAGGCAGTCTGGACTCCAAAAATATATCCGACCAGGGCTGAGGCAGCCATAGCAAAAGTACCCCAGATGCAGATCCGAAGGACTGATTTAAGGATATTTGAGCCTCCCGCCTTAGCGGCAAGAATCCCTGAGAAAGCCAGAAAAAGAATGGAAAAGGCATATTGGCAGAAAATCATGTCTTTAATGGGGGCAAAAATTGCTACCAGCAGGGGAAGAAAACCTCCAATAATAAAAGATACCGCCGATGCAAACGCAGCTGCCAGAGGATTGGCCTGCGTGATTTCGTTGATCCCCAATTCATCCCTTGCATGTGCTTCAAGGGCGTCATGAGCCATCAATTCAGAGGCCACCTGCCTAGCCAGTTCTTCATTCAGCCCCCTTCGTATATAAATCTCCGCTAATTCTTCAAGTTCCTCTTGCGGCATATTCTGCAGTGCCAATTTTTCCCTTTCGAGATCAGCTGATTCAACATCTGATTGCGAACTGACCGATACATATTCCCCGGCAGCCATGGACAGCGCGCCTGCAACCAGTCCAGCAACTGCAGCAAGCAGAACAGGCTCTCTGGCTGTGCTTGCCGCTGCGACGCCAATCGTAAGACTGGTGGTTGAAAGTATCCCATCATTGGCTCCAAGTACTGCCGCCCGGAGCCAGCCGCTTCTGTTAATATAATGAACCTCAGATTCCATAATTTTTATTTAGCAGTTTTACCCAGTCACGGTCTTCAGAGGTTTTTTCTGTGCCTCCAAAATTGTTTTTACGCTGTTTATTTTTTTATCTATGCCTGTAAGGGCTCTCTGCACATGGTCTTTATCAGCAATGCTCATTTTAGCCGGCTTGAAATTCATAATAAAATTAACTTAAATCCTTTTTGGATATGAGAATAATACCATTAGAATGATTCTAAATTTAATAGGAAATTATATTTATATTGTATATCGTTCTTTGTTAGCCCAAAATTAAAAGGAAGATTCCTACTGCCGTGTGAGATTTATGCAAAAAAAAGAATGCCTTATGAAGTGCTCTTTCAATTATACCCGGCTTGCCTTTTTTGCCTGCCTGTCTTCCTGACTGCGTGAAAATGCTGGCTGGCACTAGATGGAACAGGATTGAGGCGCAGGATAAACATGCGGTCTGTTTTACGCAGACCCAAATGGAGCAGTTCAGGGCTTTTATGGAGATGTATCGCCTAAATTTCCCTGGACTGCATTATTTTTGAAAAAGCCTGCAGATAAAATCATTTTTCAAATAATCCATCCTTTTCCCATTGCTTGACTATATCTATAGTTTCCTGGGGCATTCTTGGGCCTCCTTTAGGCATCAGCACACTATTGCCGTTTTCCAGGGAAATTCGGATAATGAGGCTTCGTTTTAAAACAGCATCTTTGACTTGGGCATATGTGACAAGAGATATAGGGGCACCGTTTGTAGGAACCGCTGCATGGCAGACAATGCAATTATTGTCAATAATTGATTTTACATCCTTGTCATATGTTACTGATCCGGCAGGCGCGGTGGTGTTCATTGGAGCGGAGGAATCATCATTTGAGCAGCCTGCAAGGATTATGGCGGCTAATAAAACGGCACATGCTTTTTGTAGTTTCATAACGTGTTTTTTTAGTTTACAAAGCAGACATGATTTTCATCTCAAGGAATGCTTTTCACCTATATACGTCAAAATTTATTTTACAGATTTTAAGAAGTACTTTTTTTATCCATTCAAATTCAGATTAAGACTTTTACGGGCTGTATAAAAAATAGAGCGTGAGGGATGCTGTTTTTATCATAGCTGATGCTGGGGAAAAGATTCAAACTATTTAAAATAATTCTAAACTAAAGTTTTCTTTTTACTTGTTAAAACCATCCTAAAAAAGTTTCCGTATATGACCTTAAATCTAACCGCTATAAAAATCACTTATGAAAATCAACAAGTACATCAAAAAAGCACTTTGGATCGCAATGGGAATTGCGGTCCTATTTTCGGCAATTCTTCTTTTCCATATCATTACTGCCAAGCCTGCGGTTTATGACACTCCAAACCTGCAGGTGAGCCGCATTGATTTCAAGGAAGCTATCGATTCTGCGCAGGCCATACAGATTTGCGCTGATTTGAGATCCATTAAAGGGCTGACCTCAGATTCCATCATTATCAAGAGAAACGTGGTGGTTTATTTCCATAATAACAGAATCACAAATTCGAAAAAGGTCTATGCGCAGCTGATGGCCAAAAGGCATTATGATGCCCAGCCTTATATACTGCCTGAAAATCTGGCTTCCAAAGAAGTTTGTCCTATGGACCAAAACAGTCTGGGCTATAAGTTGTCCCAGAAGATCAATCATTTTTTTAATTAACCCTTTAAATATAATTGTTATGAAAAATTATTCTAAAATTGCCTTATGCGTGTTATTCTTTTCAGCAGCTGTTTTTACATCCTGCAGCAATGATGATGAGACTCCGGCTCCTGTAAAAGCATCCATATATGAGCGATTGGGAGGCACTAAAATGGTTGCAGATCCTGATAATTCGGGACAGATGATCGAGCAGGGGCGCCTGAGCTTCCGTAAAGTGGTCAATTCAACCATCGGATTGATAGTTGCCGATATCCAGTCCAATGCATCAGGAAACCTGCAGGCTCATTTTGCACCCCTTTTGGCCGAAACCGGAACAACCCAAGCTACAAATATTGCAAAATTATCAGATAACCTGACTGATTTCTTTTCATTCAACACCGGAGGCACCAATGCAGTAAATACGTATTCGGGCCTGAGCATGGCGGCGGCGCACAACCCTGCGACAAATCCTAGAATGGGAACAAAATCCAGCAGTGCGGACTATACAAAATTCGAAGGTTATGTGGGAGCGGCGGCCAATGCGAACGGCGTTGCCTCAAACACAGAACTCTATACGGATATTGTGGCAGTTTTGGAATCATTGAGAACGCCTATCGTCCAAAAATAAGTAATCTTCCCAAAAAAACGCCGCCTTTTTCTGCGGGCGGCGTTTTTGTTTTAAACATTTTTTTATTCCAAAATGAGCATGCCTGCCTAAAGAAACCTCTTTTCAGTATAAATTTCTTTTATGCCATCTTTGGCCATATCATGATACATGGAGTGAAATGATTGCCACCGGCTTTGCCTTGGAGCCGTTTATCGGCATACCTGTAAAAACATCATTGCGAATTGATGTTATAACGCAGACTTCCCTAAATTTTCGAATCTTAAATTAAAGTTATCCCATGGAAAATTTTAAGCTGTCCCAAAACACGACCTTTTACGCCTTAGGATTAAGCTATAAAAAAGCAGATGCCCTGATCAGGGGAAAATTCAGCCTGGACCCTAAAGTACAGACTGAACTGCTGGCGCAGGCTAAAGATGAAGGAATAGAGTCATTACTTGTGATTTCCACCTGCAACAGGACTGAAATCTATGGCTGGGCTTCTCATCCCTATGAATTGATAAAACTGCTTTGCAGCCATACAAAAGGCAGCGTGGAGGAATTTCAGCAGTCTGGCTACATCTATAAAAATAACGAAGCCGTGAGCCACATGTTCCGGGTAGGGACAGGCTTAGACAGCCAGATCCTGGGTGATTTTGAAATCATCAGCCAGATTAAGACTGCTTTTAACCACAGCAAAGAGAAAGGTTTGGCAAACACATTTCTGGAACGTTTGGTAAATACTGTAATCCAGGCAAGCAAAAAAGTTAAGACAGAGACAAAAATTTCTTCCGGCGCTGCATCGGTTTCTTTTGCATCGGTGCAGTATATAATCCAAAATGTCGCAGATGTCGGGAATAAAAATATTTTGCTTTTCGGAACAGGAAAAATAGGCAGGAATACATGCGTAAATTTATTAAAGCATACTAAAAACAGCCATATTGCCCTTATAAACAGAACAAAACACAAAGCTGAATTACTGGCGCGAAGACTGAATGTCATCGTAAAGGATTACTGCAATTTGAAAGAAGAACTGCAACGGACAGATGTGCTGGTCGTGGCTACAGGAGCACAAAGCCCCACTATTGACAAGACATCGCTTGCCCTGCATAAACCCTTATTAATTCTGGACCTGTCCATTCCGTGCAATGTAGATTCCGATGTGGAAGAGATACCCGGTGTAACTTTAATACATCTGGATCATTTATCTCAAATTGCCGATGACACGCTGGAAAGAAGAAAACAGCATATTCCTGCTGCAGAAGCCATTATTGAGGATCTGAAATCAGAACTGAATACATGGGTAAACGGCCGAAAAAGCGCACCGACCATCCATGCATTAAAAACCAAACTGAATGATATTGTGTCGGCTGAGTTTGCTTTTCAAAAGAAGAAAACAATCAATTTTGATGAAGTTCAGATGGATTTGATCAGTTCGAGGATTATCCAAAAATTAATAGGCCATTTTGCAAGCCATTTAAAAGACGAAAATACGTCATTGGACCAGAGCATTGAATTTATTGAAAAAGTATTCCAAATAGGGCAGTTTGCACCAGGTAAATCTTCTTCACCAATTGAAGAAAAATACAAAATCGATCTGTCATAAAAATAAACTGGAATTCAAAGGCCAGGCAGACCAGGCAGAGCCGGGCATATAGGGCATATCTATAAATGATGCGCTTCAGGTGTTTTTTTGAAGCGGAATTCTTAAGCTGATTTTTTGTTTTTTTAGGTTTGTTTTTTTGGGAGCTTTTTCCCGCTATTCGCTTCAATCTTCTGCGCCGAACCCCGGCGCAAAAAGGATGTCCGCTGCTATCGGGGCCATTTTGTGCTTTATTTTAGTGAGGAATAAATCAATTTTCAGCTGTAGTCCATCAGCAATTATGTTTAATAAAAAAATGGCGCCAATTGTCTTCAATTGGCGCCATTTGGCGTTGTGACGGGGACAGGACAAATTACAACATCATTTTTGGATGATTTGAAGAAATTGGCTTTTTATATGTAGTGTCTGTCTTTTATTGGCTTTGTAAATTTGGTTTAGATGTCCTGTTGGGGATTGATGTAAAAATTATAAAAACTAAATTAGTTTATGGCAGTAAACTAATATACAATTCTACAATATTATATGATTTACCAACTTTTGCAGTCAGAAGAATTGTCGTTGTGTACTTTTTGACACTCCTGCAAACTATTATTAGTGAATTATCATCTCTTTTTCTCAATTAGTCCGCTGGCATAGTCAGAAAATGAATTTGTGCAAGTGCCACTTGCACAAATTACCTAGAATCATCACATTAGTTTACTTACTAAAGCATTATTTTAAAGAAAAAAAATAAAAGCAAGAATGATTCGAAGTTATCATATTTAGTAAGAGTAGTAAAAAAAATGGTTCCAATTGGCGTCACTTGGCACTATCTGGCTTTGTAACGTATAGTTCACAATTTGCAAAAGACTTTAAGGATGATTTAAAGAAATTAGCCTCTTTTCAAGTGAATTTGTTAGATGATTAGTCTGTGTTTTTATTAGGTTTCAGTTTGTATGCATGTATTTTGATGTTGCAAATTATAATTTGCAACCATTTTTATTTGATATTATAAAGCGCGTAGTTGTAAATTTATGCTTCAAATAAACTGTAACTATGTAAGGATAATTTAATCAAACCATATCATGACAAAGAAACTATTACAAATAGCCCTGCTATTTTTGCTAGCAGTTGGAGTAACGACTTCATGCAAAAAAAAATCCGATGAGGAAATCGTTAAAACAGAGGAAGCAGCAACAGTTGCAGCCGCTTTAGAAATAAAAAATACAGAAGCAGGCAGTGATTTTTCTCTAGTACTTCCAAAAAAGGAGAAAATGAGCGTAGAATACGCACAAAAACTAGGAGAGTTTGCCTACGTTTGGGCATGGCCAATGATAAATATGCTAAACAGACGCACAGCCATAACCCAAGCGCCTAAGCCAGCTTATTTAAATGGCGTCTTGCCAGTAGCTCCTCAGGGACAATTGGCGATGCTTAACGATTATATTACTCCAGATGAAACGTTTGTTACCTGTCCCAATCAGGATGTGGTTTATGGTCTTGGATTTTTTGATTTAGATTCACAGCCTGTAGTCGTTCAAGTTCCAGATTTTGGAGACCGTTTTTGGGTTTATGCAATGTACGATCATAGAACAAATCAGTTTGGGCAATTGGGAAAACCTTATGACACCAAACCGGGATTTTATCTTTTAACCGGACCTAATTGGAAAGGCGAAGCACCAAAAGGAATTACAGATGTTGTGAAATGTCCAACAACATTAGCAAATATTATCCCTAGAGTATTCCAAAATGACTCAAAAGAAGACAAACAAGCCATTCAGGCTACCATAAATCAGATTGTTGCTTATCCTGTTGCTGAATTTGATGGTAAAATGAAAACTGTTATATATAAAAATCTGCCATCTATAAAAGGTCCAGCTTCTGATGGTAAAGAAACAAAATGGGTTGTTCCTGAAAAGTTTTTTGATGAAAATGAATTAGGTAAAGTGCTGGAAATTTTGCCTCCGCTTAAAGGGGAAGAAGAATTATATGCACAGCTTAAAGAATTATTGGCGGCAGCAAAATCAGATCCGGCAATAAAAGAAGCACTTGTTAAAACAGCTCAAAAAACAGAAGAAAGTATCATTCATAGTTTCTTTCTTTGGAAAAATAATGGAGTAGCAGCAGGAAACGGGTGGAATCGTTCGTATTATAGTGCAGACTGGGAAGGTTCAGGAAGTTATGATTACTACAACAGAGCTGCAACTGCTAAATCAAACATGTTTGATAACAGACCAAATGAGACACAGTATTACTACACAGATAATGCTTCAGATAAATCGCAGTTAGATGGCAAAAATAATTATACGGTAACGTTCGCAAAAGGAGAAGAACCGCCTGTACAGGGATTTTGGTCACTGACTTTGTACAATGAGCATCATTTATTCTCTAAAAACAAAATAAACCGATATTCATTAGGTACAAAAAATAAAGGTCTTAAAAAGAACGCAGATGGTTCTTTAACGATTTACGTAAGCTCAGTATCTCCTGGAGCTGATAAAGAAAGCAATTGGCTTCCATCACCTAACGGAACATTTTCTTTGTACATCCGCGCGTATTGGGGAAAAGAAGGAGTTACCAAAGGCACATGGACGCCACCAGTTATTACAAAGATTTAAGTTTTAAGGTTTCTTAATATTCTGTTTAGGATTATTAATGATTTATCATGAGTTTTTTAAGAACAAAACAAAACTACGTTATGAAAAATAAAATTGTAATAGCAGTATTATTGATTGCACTATTTGTAGCCTGCAAACAAAATAAAACTACAGAAACGCAAACAGTTTCATCAAATGGAAGTTCGAAGTTTGATGAATTGGCCAATATGTCTTTTGAAGAAAACCGTCCAACAGAAGAACAGGCAAAAACTTTGGCAGATGAATTATTATTTCAACGCGCTTGCCAAACGTATCTTTGGGCTTTGCCTTTAATCAATACAATTAGTATGAAAGAAGGTTCAGAAAAAACCTTTGGTGCAGGCTATAATGTTTTGCCAATATGGAAAAAACGATTGGATGCTAATACATTAGTAACAACACCAAACTCTGATGTTATTTATGCAATGAGTTATGTTGATCTGGGTAAAGATGGACCAATCGTTTTTGAAGCACCACCAATGTTGCAAGGAATTTTACTGGATTTTTGGCAACGTCCAATTCCGGTAGATGGAGGCAAATATTTCGGAGATCTTGGCTTTTTTGGTCCAGATGCGGGTAAAGGAGGTAAATTTTTGATATTGCCACCAAATTACAAAGGAACCGTACCTTCAGGTTATTTTGTGTATCGTTCGCAAACTAATAATCTATTTATTTTCCTTCGTTCTTTTTATGAATTGCCTACCGAATTGACACCTGCAGTTTCTTTGGTAGAGAAATCTAAAATTTATCCTTTGGGTAAAGAAAGCAGTGCATTGCCAATGAAATTTCCGGATGCTTCGGGTGTAAAGGCAAATATGCTTCCTGCTCGTGATTTTTCAGCATTCGAACAATTAAAACATCTTGTTGATACAGAAGATTCTGCAAACCTTGGTTCAGCAGACTGGCTAGGAATGTTGGCTTCATTGGGTATAATAAAAGGACAGCCTTTTAATCCTGACCAGCATACTAAGGATATTCTGGATAAAGCAGCCAAAGCCGCTTATAGAATGAGTCGTGTAGTAGGTATGAGCAACAAAGTCAGTGGACGTTCGTTTTTAATGTATCCTGATCGCCAATGGGTAAATCCAATGACTGGCGCTACTCGCGATAATATTTCTGGGCCTTTTACGAAAGAGTTGGACTGGAAACGTAAAGAAGGAGGATATATGGATCTTGATACACGTATATGGTTCTTTACGGATTATTATTCTTGGAGTCCTGGAATGGCATCGCAAACACCGGGTAAAGGTGCTAAATATGTGGTAGGTTTCCGCGATAAAGAAGGCAAATACCTTAATCCTTCTACAACATACAAAGTAACACTTCCTGCAAATGTTCCGGCTGCTAATTTCTGGTCGCTAACACTTTACGAAGCAGAAAATGCTTCTGGTTATGCTAATGGTCAGCCTTTCCCATCACTTGGTTCAAAAGATAAACCGGTACAAAATGCAGACGGCTCTACTGATTTATACGTTGGTCCAAAAGCACCGGAAGGCAAAACTAAAAATTGGCTAAAAACGGTTCCGGGTAAAGGCTATTTCGCTATTCTACGTTTATATGGCCCAACCGAAAAAGCACTGGATAACTCGTGGGTGCCGGGCGATTTTGAAAAATTTGAATAGTTTGGTTAAACCTACATGACTAATAAAATGATAAGCAATGAATTTAAAATCATATATTTTAATCTTTTTATTTAGTTTCTTTTGGCTTCCGGTTTTCAGTCAAGAGAATGAACCAGAAAAAACTTCTATCGAAGAAATGAGCAAAAAAAGGCAAGATCCCGTAAGTGGTTTGCGAAGTGTTTTTCTGCAGGAGGTTTTATTGCCCGTTGCAGATGGCACAGCGAGTTCATTCTCGATACAACCCGTTTATCCTTTTAAATTGGGAAGTAATCTAAAATTGATAACGTATACCATTATTCCTTTTCAAAGTGTACCGCCTTTAACTCCTGGCGGTACACATGAAGGAGGAATGGGAAATATATTGTTTAACGGTTATTTTTCAAGCATTCAGAAAAAAGGAAAATTTAGTTGGGGAATAGGGCCAGCAATGCAAATTCCTACCCGAACAAATCCAGCTTTGGGAAGCAACCAATTGAGCATTGGGCCAACTGCTTTATTGTATCTAGCAGGAGATAAATTTTCAGGCGGAATTGTAGCGCAAAACTATTGGTCGCTCGGAGGTGATGAAGCAAATAAAGTAAATTCAGGAAGTATTCAATATATCGCTTATTATAACTTTTCTAAAGGATGGTTTATTGAAAGCAATGCTACGGTTGAAGTCAACTGGCTGGCATCAGACAATGATAAATGGCTGGTTCCCATTGGCGGAGGCCCAGGAAAAACATTCCAAATAGGACAAAAAAGCAAACTTTTTTATTCTGCAGGCGCTCAAGCTTTTTATAATGTAGTGAGACCAGATTTAATCGGAAATTGGCAGGCTATTTTACAATTTCAAGTCATTTTTTGATAGCACGATAAGAATTTGAAATTGGATTGAAAATTAGGATTGTGCAATAGAATTCAGGAAAATAATAATAGGGCTTCAATAAGTCAGAACTGTGTGACATCCAAAAAATAATATATAGCAACTGGCAGTCGGTATGGTCCGCTTGTTGGATAATTGCGCTTTAGGCTATGAAAAACAGTAAAACATTAGATGGAGTATCTTTGGATGCCGTAAATAAAGCTGTAATTTTAAAGAAACTTTTTTTGCAGGCCGGCTTTTCACTCGACCAGCTGTCTTTGGAAACGGGAATTCATCGCAACGCGCTTTCATATTTAATTAATTCGCAAGCTGGGTATAATTTTAATGATTACATAAATTTGATGCGAATAAGATATTTCAAAGAAAAAGTACTTACATCCGAATGGAATGGCTTTACAGTCAAAATGATGACGGAAGCTTCAGGATTTACCTGCAGGACTACAAGTTACAGGTCATTTAAGCGGCATTTAGGGCTGGGGCCCGAGGAATACTTAAAAACAATAAGAACAGAGTAGGAATAACCAATTTTTAGTTGTAGATGAGCAGCAATTAAAACAAGAAATAAACCAATTTTTAACTTCAGTTGAACGACAATATTTAATATCAAAAAATTACGATAAACCAAAAGAGAAAAAAATCCTATATCCTTAGCGGGATTTTGAACCATCGTTCAGCTTCGATTAAATCTCCGATAGCGCCACTTTAAGACTGTTTATTTCAAACAGACTAAGAATTTCTTGTGAAAAATCGAACCGTAAATGTTAGGCTGTAAAGGCTTGAAAAATCTATACATTAGAGCGTAAAAAAGAGACAACTAATTGCTAGTTGTCTCCTTAAGTGATCGACAGGACAAATTTCAACATCATTTTTGGATGATTTGAAGAAATTGGCGTACTATATGTAATGTCTGTCTTCCATTGGCTTTGTAAATTTGGTTTAGATGTCCTGTTGGGGATTGATGTAAAAAAACATAAAAAACTAAAAAAGTTTATGGCAATAAACTAATATACAATTTTACAAATAATATGGAGGATTTGAAAAGATTTTTATACTTAAGGTAGAGTTGTCTTTCTTTGGCTCTAAGAATTAAATTATTCCCTGGTTGCTGAATCGTATTCTTCATCAGTAACTGGGCTAAGCCAAGTGACTTGAGTATCTTCCTTAAAATTAGTGATTGCAACATGAACCATTTTGGTCTCTGCGCTCGCGCCATGCCAATGTTCTACATTTTCGGGAATATTCACAACGTCACCTTTTTGAATTATTTGAGCAGGTTTGTCCTTTTCTTGATAAAGTCCTTGGCCTTCAATGACCAATAAAACCTGACCTTTTGGATGCGTATGCCAGTTTGTTCTCGCGCCAGGCTCGAAAGTTACGCTGCCTGCTGAGAATTCATTGTTTGCATCTCTTGCAATTAAGGGCTTTAAAAAAGCATTGCCTGTAAACCAATCTTTAGGAAGCGGTTCTCCTTTTGGAAATATTTCTGTTGAATTCATAATATTTTTTTAGAATTACATGCAGTTAAAATTACTGTGAATATAATGATTAATTTTTTCATTTATTTCCTCTTTTTACTATAACTTGCTGATTTTGTTTGGTTAAAGGGTTTTGATAGTCTTTGCCGGTATCCCGCCAACGATGGTATTATCAGAAACATCTTTTGTAACGACTGCACCAGAAGCTACAATAGAATTTTCTCCAATTGTAACACCTGGAAGAATAGTTGCATTTGCTCCAATCCATACATTTTTTTTGATGTGCACAAGACCGGGTACAAGTGAATGTCTATTTTCAGGTTCTGAAGGATGTGCTTCTGATAGCAGACTTACGTTTGGCGCTATTAAAACATTGTCTTCAATAATGATTCCTCCCAAATCCAAAAGGGTACAATTGAAATTGATAAAAACGTTTTTTCCTATTTTGATGTTTTTTCCGTAATTAATGTAAGAAGGCGTAAATACAGAGGTGCTTTCGTCAATAATACTTCCTGTAATCTCACTTAATAGAGCTCTGATTTCAGAAGGATCACTAGAGTTGTTCATCTTCACCAGCAACTGTTTTGTTGCATAAGAAGATTCTTGAAGGCGTTGAGCTTGTGGATCCTTTGGCGTTATTGTTTCGCCTTTTAGAAGCCTCTCAAAAATATCTTCTGTAATTTCGTTTGAATTCATGAATAAAAAATTATTTTAAATTATCTAGAAAGAAAGACTGTAGTTTTTCAAACGGAATTTTATCCAATCGGTCATACAAATCAACGTGTACGGCATTTGGTATAATCATTAATTCTTTAGGTTCGGCTGCTGCCTTAAAAATATCCTCGCTAAAATATCTCGAATGTGCATTTTCTCCCGCGATAATCAATATAGGTCTTGGGCTGATTTCTTTAATGTAAGATAGAATGGGCATATTCATCAAAGAAAATCCATTTGTCACAGTCCAAGCTCCATTTGAATTAATTGAACGTGTATGAAACCCTCTAGGCGTTTTATAATAGTCAAAATAGCCTTTAATAAATTCAGGCTCATCACCATTTAGCTTGTCTGGGTTTGGACATTGTCCGTATGCTGGTTTTCCATTTTCAGCATCTGTCCAACGTTGCTGGCTTATTTTTTCCAAAGTTTTAGTGCGTTCTTCTAAGGTAACCTTGTCATAATATCCTTTTGATGCTGCGCGCGGTATATCATACATGCTTGTTGTAACAACAGCTTTTATACGTTTATCGACAGTTGCTGCATTTAAAGCAAAACCTCCAAATCCGCAGATGCCTATAATTCCGATTTTTTCTCTATTAATGTTTTTTTGAAGACCTAAAAAGTCAACTGCAGCACTAAAATCTTCCGTATTGATATCAGATGATGCTAAATTACGAGGTTCGCCACTGCTTTCTCCCGTATAAGACGGATCAAAAGCCAATGCAGCAAATCCGCGTTCCGCCATTTGATTGGCGTATAAACCTGATGATTGTTCTTTAACTGCCCCAAAAGGACCGCTAATTGCTATTGCAGCAAGCAATGCTTTGTCTGAGTTTTTTGGAAGATAAAGATCACCTGAAAGAGTAATGCCGTAACGATTCTTAAAAGTTACTTTTTGTCGGATTACTTTATCGCTTAATTTAAATGTATAATGTTCTTCTGTCGTATTCATTTTCTTTTTATTTTGAATTGATTCTTTGTTTTGTGAAAAAGCTTGTCCGATAACTAAAAGAGACATAGCCGCTAATGCTGTTATTTTCATCTGTTTAAAGTGTTTTAGATTACAGCTGCAAAATTAAAACGGCACCATCAGGCGCCGTTAAAGAATATCAAACCAAAAATTAAGAATATCAAACCTCGATTTTTCTATGTGACTTTGGATTAGTTCCTGTATGTTTTTTAAAAAAGTTGTTAAAATAGGTTGGGTACTCAAATCCGAGTGCATATGCAATTTCTGCAATATTCCAGTCTGTATGCTGCAAGAGTGCTTTTGCTTCTGTCGCAATTCTTTCTGTTATGTGTGATGTGGTTGATTTGCCAGTGATTTCTTTAACCGCTCGGTTTAAATAGTTCACATGAATGTTTAAGTTTTGTGCATAATCTTTCGCTGTTGTCATACGAAGCGGGCTGTCAGCACTTTCTATAGGAAATTGTCTTTCTAAGAGCTCAAGAAATACAGAAGCAATTCTTGATGTCCCGCTTCTGCTTTCATTATTATTTTCGGAAGGTTGCAATTTCAAAGATTCATGGATGATTAAATGTATGTAACTGCGTATGAGTTCATCTTTATAGGTATAATCGCTTTTTTGTTCTTCAATCATTTTTTGAAAAAGAGTATTAAGAAACAATCTCTGTTCTTCTGAAATGCGAAGAACAGGTGTTCCTCCAATTTTAAAAAAAGGCGATTGATGAAGACTTTCGGAACGTTCGGACTGTTTTAAAAATTCCTCAGAAAATAAAATCGTGTAACCAGTGTATGTTGTAGAAATTGTTTCCCATGAATAGGGTATATGCGGATTGCCGAAAAACAATATAGTTCCCTGCTGATCAAAGCTTTTATCAGCATAATGAATTTTACTGTGCCCCGTAGTCAGACATATTTTAAAGAAATCTTTTCTGCTGTAAATACGGGTCGCATTACTGTCATCTTCTATTTGAAAAGCTTTGAAACCTTTTAGCTTAAGCTCATTGTTAAACTCAGAAACACTGCGAACTGTTTTTTCTTCCATGATGCAAAGTTAATAAAATCAAATCTAATTAATAGAAATGTGGTATCAACGAAGTGGGAATTATATCCGTTCCTAATATTTGGAAAATTCCTTGCAGTTATGAAATGAGAAATTAATTTGTGTTAGAAGTAATAGCAAGAAGTATAAAAAAATGGCGCCAATTCTCTTCAATTGGCGCCATTTGGCTTTGTGACCTCGACAGGACAAATTACAACATCTTTTTTGGATGATTTGAAGAGATTGGCTTACTATATTTAGTGAATGTCTTTGATTGGCTTTGTGAATTTGGTTTAGATGTCCTGTTGGGGAATGATGCAAAAAAAATATAAAAAGCTTAATCGTTTATTCCATTAAAGTAATATATAATTCTACAAATATTTTGGAGTATATGAAAAGAATGTTATAGTTAGTGTTCAATTGTCTTTATTTGGCTATATGAATTACTTCATGCGATTTAGGTTTTTCGCACAAATGTAATGCCTTTGACACTTATAATTCGTTGCTGTAATATTTAGAATAAAACTTAGAATTTCCAAAAAAATTAAAGAACCGTGTTAACTTTTTGCGGTAAAAAAAATTACTAGTTCCAATAATGATTCAGGTCATTTTTGAGATTGATGTACATCATTTTTTCCCCCCTATTCTTTAATCAATTTTGTTTTATCACAAACAGGAGGTTTGCTGTAGAGGTTTGATCTGCAGCACTGAATTAATTTTTTAAACTAAAAAGCGCCATGAAAAAGAATAATGACATTTTAAGAAAAGAAGTAAAAGAAGCCCTAAAATGGGAGCCTATTTTACATAGTACTGAAATTGATGTGCATGTCAACGAAGGTGCAGTTGATCTGGGAGGGACTGTAGATACCTATGCTCAGAAAAAGGAAGCGGAACATGTTGTTAAAAAAATTCCAGGGGTTAGGGATGTGGTTAATAATGTAAAAGTTGATTTGTTTACATCAGATATTAGAAGTGACAAGGAAATAACAGATTTAGTCATTAAAACCCTGAAGGAAAACTGGGCAGTCCCAAACCATAGATTGACAATTACGGTCAAAGACGGCTGGGTTACTCTTAAAGGAATACTGCATTGGAATTTCCAAAGAAAGGCAGCTGATGAAGCAATCCGCTATCTTAATGGAGTGAGGGGCGTTATTGATGAGATCAAAATAGAAGCTGAGATCAAAAATGAAATTGAGAAAGAAATTGTTGAAAAGGCGCTGCGGCACAGCTGGCTCTTAGATGTCGATAATATCAAAGTCAGAGTAGATGGGAAAACAATCTTTTTGAGCGGAAATGTCGATTCGCTTTTCGAAAAAGAAGAAGCAGAGAGAATTGCCTGGAATACGCCCGGTGTCTGCTTTGTGGATAATGAGCTTTTGGTGGAGTTTAACTGAAATGGATAATCAAAATATAAAGTTATGAAAAACAATGAAGCATTACAGCAGGAAATACAGGAAGCAATGAAGTTCGAACCAATGCTTCATGCCGCCGAAATTGGTGTCGCTGTCAAAGAAGGCATTGTTACCCTTAACGGGACTGTAGATAACCTGATAAAGAAAACCGAGGCATTGCATGCTGCAAAAAAAATCAAAGGAGTGGCAGCAATTGTAGATGAAATTGAAGTGAAGCTTGACAATTCTCTGGTTGTTTCCGATCAGGATATTGCAGCAAAAATTGTAAAAAAGCTGAAAGAAAATCTAGTTGTCCCGCAAAATACAATTAGCCTTACCGTCGAGAACGGAAATGTAACAGCAGAAGGAATTGTGCCTTGGAACTTTCAAAGAGAGACTGCTCTGGATATTATTAGAAACCAAGCAGGAGTAAGAGATGTTACAAATAATATAAAATTAAAAAGGGAGCTTTATGATCAGGCTGAGAAGGAGATACTGGAAAAAGCGCTTCGCAGACATTGGGCTTTTGATATGGATGAAATAGACATTCAGGTTGCTGGAGCAACCGTTCAGCTTTCAGGTACGGTGGGTTCCATTTTTCAAAAGGAAGAAGCTGAAAGGATTGCTTATAAGACTCCTGGAGTAATAAAAGTTGTAAATCATTTGAAAGTAAATTTGGAACAGCCTTATTTATGTTAGAATCGAAAAGACTTTAACAAGACAGCCAAATAATCTTCATAATTTAAATTAAAGATTATGATCAATCAAAAAGAAAAGGCGGAAATTAAGTTTTTGGAAGGCCCACAGTCAAGATTAACGGAGCTGAAATTTATTGTTTCAACTTTGCTGGAACTGGTAAGATGTTTTAGCAAGCTTCGTTCAATTGGCCCCTGCATCACTTTTTTCGGATCGGCACGTTTTAGAGAAGGCCATCCTTACTACGAATTTGCCAGAGAGGCGGCTGGCGAGTATGCCAAACTTGGATTTACCATTATGACCGGCGGCGGTCCGGGTTTAATGGAAGCCGCAAATCGTGGAGCCAGAGAAGCTGGCGGAAAATCCGTTGGATGCAACATTAAGCTTCCCATTGATCAGAGCCCAAATTCTTACCTTGATAAATGGGTAGAGGCAAAGCATTTTTTTGTACGCAAGATACTTTTGGTCAAGTATTCCTTTGCCTTTATTGTAATGCCGGGAGGTATTGGGACTCTAGATGAATTTTTTGAATCCTTGACACTAATTCAGACAGGCAAAATCAGAAATTTTCCCATCATCATATTCAATACCCAATACCATAAGCAGCTAGTTGAGCACATCAATTCATTGAAAGAAAAGGGAACTATAAATGAAGCTGACTTAAAGCTTTTTATTGTAACGGACGATATTGAGCAGGCAAGACTTTTTATTATTGAAGATAGCATCAAGCGCTACGGACTTAAACCAAAATTTTAGGTTAATAGCCAGGAATGTTTCAGTACGTTATAACTTCGGCATATTAGAAAAATTATTTCTTCAGATTTTTGATCACTTTTTTTGCAAACATATCCTGTATTATCAGTCTCCCATATTGATGCGCAAGACTTGAAATACTTAAAGGATTAAAGGATTCTGTACGAACAGAATAGACCAGGTTTTGATCAGGCACACTATATAAATTGCTTTCCCAAAAATATGAGGTATCATTTATATAATAGCCTTCGTCATAAATTTTACTATAAATAGCTGCATAGTATGGATAAAAACGGTTGTAACTGTATTGATCTGCAATGCCATACATAGTGGCAGGGACATGATATTTTTCTTTGTCACGGCTAAGCAGGACAATAGTCAACACCGCATCTGCACCAGCCTGCTGCAGTTTTTTTAAGATCAGTTTTTCATCCGTGATATTAGAAGCGCTTAAATCAAAAAGATCAGTAGAGCACATGGCATTATACCCCAGATTGCATAAATCATCGGCTAAATGATTTTCCATTTTTTTCTGCAGCTCATAATCCGATTCTTTTGCCAAAGCAGCCACTATAATTTTTTCTTTTTCAAGGTTTACCTTCTTTGGTGATACATAAGAGCTAGTGATCCTGCTGCTTGAACACTGAATCAATATAAGGGAGGAAAATGCAATAATGTATGGAGCTGCTTTCATAAGAATGAATATTAAAATACAAAGTAAAGTTATTGATATCCCAAAAAATGAAATATGACCCAGATCATTTTTAAGCATCCATTTCTTTTAATCTGCTTGAAGTTAAAAAGGCTTTTTGATATTGGTTATCAGCCTGCAGCAGCATATCGCATTACCAGCTGTTGTTTAGTCCTCAATGGATCTAGAACAACGTTTTGGGAAAAATAATAAATGATTAAAAAATAAATCCAACATTTTAAATCAATAAAGTATGAAAACAAAATTGAGCATAATGGGATTGATAGCAGCACTGATGTATTGCTGTCAGGAAAAAATAGATATAAATTCTGCCGAAGATGAAATCAGTGAGGATTCGATTCAGACAGCGAGTATTGAACAGCAGACCCTTAGAAAATGGTTTTCCTTCAATAGAGAAGCTGACAGTTTAATTTCAGCGGCAGAAACAGCTATTGAATTTGAGACTGATCACCATGAGATGATCGGGAAGACTAAAAATAATGTTTTAATTGCTAGCTACCATCTGGGAGAATTCAAGAAGAAAGTTAAGTATATAAAAGAGTATGCGGCCAATACGGATCATTTTGACAAAGGCGTACACCATACATTAGACTCTTTAAGGGTTGATTATCTCAATGAAAAAATAAAACTCGAAGCAGCTCTGTGCGAATTTAATACTTATGAAGTGCCGTAAAATTTGATAACGGCCAGCCTTAACCAATTAAAATTTAGGAATAACTAATTCCCAAAAAGAAGCAGGCCATCAATACTAATGGTCTGCTTTTTTTATTCTTTTCTGTAAACAAGCATTGGCGTCCTGGTATCAAATCCTTTTTCGGCTGTTTTAACAGATTGCAGGAGCTGTTCAAACCAAGTGCGGTCTTCTTTTGCAAACATAACGACGATAGAAGGTTTGGTGCTTATGATATCAATTTGAAGATTCCTGAATAAAGATTTTTCTGGAGAAAGTTTTTTAAAATTAAAACTGATTTTATCGTTCTGAAATTTGTGCTCAATGTCATGCAGTTTATTTTTGATCTCCTGTTCATTGGTAAAATAATCATAGTGATAGACAGAGATTTCGGCGTCAAATAATGCTCCAAACTTCTTAACCAGATGAATTTCATGAGAAAAATTCTCCACATCCGAAGGGTAGAGGATCGATTTTAAAGGTTTGACGCGGTAATGTCGGGGCACTACAAAAATTGGAACCGGCGATTCACTTAAAATTCTTGATGCATGGCTGCCCAGCAGTTTATTGATTAATCCGCCCCCACGGGTGCCAATACATATGTAATCTGCTTTAACCTTCACGGCGCATTCTATTATTGCGGTGCTGATATCAAGTCTGTTTTCGACGATAAAGTTTATTTTTTCCGGAATTTTTCCGGTTTGTCTATATAGCGTGTTTACAAATTTCACAAGTTCTTTTTGCTGTATTTTAGTGTCGGCCGCAGGTATATCAACAAATGTTGCCCCAGCAAACGGATCTATTATATAGGCGGAATCCACATGGTAAAAAAACAGTTCGCAAGGAGTCTGAGACGCAAGCTGTATGGCAAAACGCAAGGCTGTCTTTGAATTAATGGATAAGTCTGTTGTCACAAGTATTTTTTTCATGGCTATAAAATTTAAGATAAAAAAAGTAAGTGAGTTGGCAAAAGACAGGTAATTAGTCAACTGTGTTTTGCGAATGAAATTTCATTTCGTTTACATAGATTTCATTTTTTTTCCATTCTTTGGTGTTGATAGCTGCTGTATCTATATCGGTAATCCAGTCAAAGGCAGGAAATAATCTAGTGCGGTTTACGATCCGTTTTTTGTATCCAAAAGAAAAACGATCGCCTCTCATTTGGAATTCTATAGTTTTTCTGGGAGCGTTTATGTTCTGATACAGAATGTTTTGTGTTTTCCAATCTCCGCTCCATGTCAGGAATGCGTTAATAAAACATAACACTCCGACAATAAATACAGTGGAAAATATTGATATTGAAGTTTTTAGCTTACCCAAAAAACGACCTATTATAAAAACCAAAGAAAGAGCAGAGGCATAAAAAATAATAAAATGCACAATTGAATTATTGATGTATAGTTCAGTATAGCGGTTTAATAGTATCAAAGCGCTCGTACTTAAGAAAATAATATAAATTATGGCTTTTTTCATGTATTTAATATTTTAATTTGTAATAAGCGGCTCTGCTAATTAATTTTGTTATAAATCATGAACTTCTGATTCCTCTTCGTAAGGATATAAGGGCCTGTTTAAATCTTCTTCGTACTTTTTTTTGTCTTTTGCGTTTTGGATGAACACAAAAATCAGGACTGCTAATACTATCAATACTGAGAAGGTTAAAATAATCCAGCTTGGTTCCATGTCATTAGAATTTTAAATTTTATTATTTCTCAGATATGATTCAATCCAATATTGCAGGTGTCAAAATTTGCAGAGCCGAAAAAAAACTACTTCTGATTGAGATTACGTTTTTATCGATTTTCTTTTGGATCAGATTTTTCAGAATTGTTTTGCGGTACTTTAACTGTTATAATTACAATAAGATTTTTCTCTGACTAGATAACAGTTGCATATTTTTGCTCCACAACTAGCTGGTTGTCAACTGACCAGACACCAGGTGTTTTCCAAGCAGTCTTTTCGGCGAGGTCTTTCTGATACAATGACGAAACGGCACCTGTTAAAATAACTTTTGTGCCATCTACACGAACCAGGATTTCTTGGGAATGAAGTGTCCAGTTGCTTTTTAAAGCCCTTTCAACATCTTTTTTCTCAATTTGATCCTGTATTTCAGATTTGATTTTGATCTGATTATTAATTCCTTTGACTCCCGGCAGATAGGCAATTGCTTTTTCGGCTGCTTCTTTTTGATAGTTCCAAGTGAGATGTCCTTCAAGAGTAATCCATCCGTCTTCTACTTTTACCTTTAATTTTTCGTTTGGAACTGACCAGCAGTCGATTAAGGCTTTAATCACATCATTAGCGATATCGGTGTCCGATTTCTGGCTGTTGGAATATCTTACATTAATTTCTTCAACAATTGCTTTCACGCCATCTACATTTTTAGCGGCATTTTCCGCTTCGATTTTCTTGAAATAAGCATCAACCGTTCCCATAAGCGTTACAATGCCATCTTTTGCTGTTACCCCAATTTCCGCAGCATGAAGCTGCGGTTCCCATTTGATGGCATTCTGCACATCTCTCTGCAATTCTTCATTTGTTTTCATTTTATTCCTATTTACTTTAGTTAATTAATAAAGTTCCTTGATCTGTTGTAATCAATTTTCCAGCAGTACCTGATTTTCTTTCTCAGAAAGAGAATTCTCTTTAGGAATATGCACATGGAGAACTGACTGCATTTTTTCAATGTTAGCGGCAGATTCTTCTGCGCAAAGCATAAACTTATGAGCTCTGATTTCTGTTTTGTATTCAATGGTCTTGTCTTTTGAAAACGAGATGATAATCAGTGGAATCGCGGCCGAAATTAATACAGCGATACAGGCATAGATTATTGGCATTTTTACCATAGGCAGGCTTGCTCCCAGATTAAAGAAGAACAATGTGCCAAATATGACTGAAGTCAGTCCGACTGCAAACAGCCCTATGGAGCTCCATTTTTCCATTTGGTCATAAATACTGTAGTATCCCATGACATTCTGCTCGGTATAGCAGTCTGTTCCAATCAGTGATAATTTTGTAATATCGTATCCGTGTTTTTTAAGCTTTATAATGGCATCCTCAGCCTGCTGCTGGGTTTGAAAATGCGCTACAAACAATTTATGATTTTTCATGGCCCTGTAATTTGATGATTAATTTTTTGATTCGGAAGATAAAATTTCGAGCTTTTTTCAATTAGTTTCATCTGGTAAAATTGCTTTAAAACTTAAAAAAAAGAAATGACATTAATCATTATTAAAAATGATCTTGGTCAGGTTGAATTATTAGGAGAATTGTTGTAATGTGATGATTGTCATGTAGTTTTTGCTGGATTATAGCTAATTTAGTAGCATGATTATATTCTGTGAAACAATCTAATCTATTAAAGTATAGTTGAATTAATTTAATCATCTTAAAAGCTGCTATGGAAACTTCAGAGGAATATCAAGTAGATCTTTACTGGAAAGAGGATCAAAATGCAGAGGTGAGTTCAATGCTTTTCAGCGATAAAATTGAGACAGCAGAACGATGGTGCCTCAGTCATTCTAAAAATGGCAAATGGACGGCAGAGCATCTTTTCATTGCTTCTATTTTAAGTTCATACATGACAGCATATTTAAGAACTGCTAAAAATAAAGGGATTGATTATAAAGGTTTCAAAAGCACCGGCCGAGCATCTTTTACGATTTCAGACGAGGTTTCCGAAATAACAGATGTCCTGATAAGGCCGACGGTCGAAATCATTAAAAGCAGCCAAATCAATAAAGCATTAAAAATTTTCTCATTGTGCAGAGAGCACAGTCTGGTGCTGAAAGCTTTAAAGATCAGGATACATATATTCCCTTCTGTTGTTTTGGGATAGGACCAGGTATGCCACATTGCATGGCTATAAAGACAGCGCGCAGATCTTTTTAAGTATTTGCTTTAATCTTAATTAATAATTTTTATGGATTTGAAAGAGAAGGAATTGACAGGGTTAAGTCTTGAAGAAGTTGCTGAGAGCAGAAAAAGGCATGGTCTGAACAAACTTGATTATAAGAAACAGAACAAAGTTTATTTGTTTTTAAAAAGTATTTTTTCAGAACCGATGATTATTTTACTGCTTGTGGCCTCTGGAATCTATTACACCAATCAGCAGTATAGTGATGCCATCTTCCTTTCGGTTTCCATCTTGCTTATTGCAGGAATATCGATTTATCAGGATAAAAGAAGCCGAAATGCCTTAAGAAAACTTCAAGAATTTACACAACCGTCATATAAGGTTGTTCGTCAGGGAGAGCAGCAAAGGATACCTGTACAGGATATTGTTCTTGGGGATTTAATTATTATTGAAGAAGGAAGTTTAGTTCCGGCTGACGGTACTATAATGCGTTCAAATGATTTTTCTGTCGACGAATCTATATTAACGGGCGAATCTCTGGCTGTTTTCAAGAACTCGCAAACAGATGACAATAAAGTATTTTCAGGAACCATAGTGGTAAGCGGACTGGCATTTGTAAAAGTAACAAATATTGGTCTCCAGACCAGATTAGGCCGAATAGGATCAAGCATTGAAACTATAAAAGAGGAAAAAACGCCTCTTGAAGCGCAGATTGGCAGTTTTGTAAAAAAGATGGTTCTTGTGGGAGCCATTGTATTTATTTTGGTATGGATACTTAATTATTCAAAAATAGGCAGTCTAGAAAAAAGCTTATTGATGTCGCTTACTTTGGCGATGAGCATACTACCTGAGGAAATTCCGGTAGCTTTTACAGCTTTTATGGCGTTGGGAGCACAAAGAATGATGAAAAAAGGCATAGTGGTTAAACAAATGAAGACCGTTGAAACCCTCGGAAGTGCGACAGTTATCTGTACAGACAAAACAGGGACAATCACCCAGAATAAAATGGAGCTTGCAAAGCTGTATCTCCCCTCTGGGGCAGAGATAACAGCGGAGGCTTTTTCAGAAACAGAAGCTTCGCGCAGCCTCATAAGAAATGCAATGTGGGCAAGCGAGCCCATTGCATTTGACCCGATGGAGGCCGCACTTCATAATGCATATAAAAAAAGCACGGATCAAGATTGGCGGGCGGATTTTAAAATGGTCCATGAATATCCTTTGTCGGGCACTCCGCCAATGATGACCCATGTTTTTGAAAATAATTCAGGCACCAGGATCATTGCGGCTAAAGGTGCGCCTGAAGGGATTTTGGGAGTCTGTAGCCTTTCATCACAGGAATACAAAAGAATTGTTGCAGCGCTTGATAAACTGACACTAAAAGGCTACAGAGTGCTTGGTGTCGCCAAGGGCGATCTGCAGGGATCTGATTATCCGGCAAATCAGCAGGAAATTTCATTTGCCTTCAAAGGCCTGATTGCTTTTTACGATCCTCCAAAAGATAATATTCGAGAAGTGCTTAAATCCTTTTATGATGCAGGCATTTCAGTCAAAATCATTACCGGGGACAATGCTGGAACGACAGCATCAATTGCGAAGCAAATCGAATTTAGGGGTTATGAAAAATCCATTACCGGTAAAGAACTTATGGAAATGAGCGATTCAGAGCTTCAAAGCAACGTTATGGATATTAATGTTTTCAGCCGGATGTTTCCAGATGCCAAATTACGTATTGTCAACGCTTTGAAAGCAAACGGACAGATTGTTGCAATGACCGGAGATGGCGTTAATGATGGACCGTCGCTCAAAGCGGCTCATATTGGGATTGCAATGGGGAAAAAAGGCACAGCCATAGCAAAAGAAGCTGCTTCCCTTATACTTGCTGAAGACGACCTTTCAAAAATGACAGAAGCTGTAGCAATGGGACGAAAAATTTATGTCAATCTAAAAAAAGCGATACGTTATATCATATCGATACATATCCCTATTATAATGATTGTTTTTGTTCCGCTTGCTCTGGGATGGATCTATCCCAATATCTTAAATCCTATACACGTCATTCTGCTTGAACTCGTAATGGGGCCCACCTGTTCCATTTTATATGAAAACGAACCTGCTGAGGATAACATTATGCTAGAAAAGCCACGCTCGCCAAGAACAACTTTTTTTAAAGGCAAAGAGATTATAGGCAGTCTTATTCAGGGAATGATGATAACTGTGGGCGTACTGTTGATCTATCAATTGTCTGTAAAAATGAGTTTAGGTGAAAAATGTACCAGAAGCATGGTTTTTCTGGTTTTAATTACAGCCAATATCCTGCTCACCCTTGTCAACAGATCTTTTCAGCATTCATTATTTACCACACTGAAGTATAAAAATCCGCTGGTGCCCGTTATAAGTGGCATAACAATATTGCTTGTCGTCCTGCTATTTACAATACCATTTTTGCGCTCTCTTTTTGATTTTGAAGTCATTTCATTTTTTCATGCTGGACTCTGCTTTGCTGTTGGAGCCTTGTCTGTTTTATGGTTTGAGGGAGTGAAGTATTTTAAAAACAGATTCAGTTAAATTTCTACTTCAGTCCCCATTAAAGCAACCCTGCATTTATATCCATATTGTTCTTTAATTTTAATGCGCAGTTCATCTGCAGGCTGGTTTTCGCCATGAACCAAATAAATGCACTTGGGAGGACTTCTTAGATCTGACAGCCAGTTTACAAGACCTTTTTGGTCTGCATGAGCCGATAAGCCTTCTATCTGTACGATTTTGGCTTTGACTGAATAATAATTTCCATATATTTTGATTTCATCAGCTCCATCGAGAAGCTTTCTTCCACGAGTGCCTTCGGCCTGATAACCAACAATTATAACAGTGTTTTTCCCGATGCCTAGATAATGTTCAAAGTAGGACAATACACGCCCGCCTGTAGCCATACCGCTTGCCGCTAAGACAACTTTTGGCGATGGATCTTCAATAATACGCATGGTCTGTTCAAATTCAGAAATTATCCTGAACATACCGCACATCTGATGGCAGTCGTCAGCAGACAGCTTGTGCCATTTCAGGTTTTCTAAAAAAATATTCAATACACTTGCGCCCATGGGAGTATCAAGTATATAGGGTACATTTGGAATACGCCCTTCTTTTTTAAGTTCCCATAGCAGATACATAATAGACTGGGCTCTTTCTACTGCAAATCCAGGGATGATGACGGTTCCGTTGTCTTTTATGGTCTCATTGATGTATTTTTCCAGTTCTGTCTTTGGGTCGATAGCTGGATGAATACGATTGCCATAGGTACTTTCCAAAAGGAGATAATCACCTTGAACGGGCTTTTGCGGGGCATACATCAAAACATCATCATCGCGGCCAATATCGCCGGAGAAGACCAATGTCTTGCCTTCCAATTTTACGCTTATGCTGCAGGCGCCTATTATATGTCCGGCATTGGAAAAAACAGCATCTATTTCATTGGTTATAACTATGGATTTATTGGGATGGACGACTTTAAAGAGCGGAAAAACTGACGCTGCCTGCTGCAAGGTGTAGAGCGGTTCTGCGGGATTATGTTTTGAATAATGCTCCCTGTTGGCCCTTTCAGCTTCTTCCTGCTGTATTTTGGCGCTGTCCAGAAGTACAAGCTCTGTAACTGCCTTAGTGGGAGCGGTGCAATAGATTTTTCCTTTAAATCCTTGATCAACAAGCCTCGGTAGCCAGCCGCAATGATCCAGATGGCCATGGGTGAGCAACACGATGTCGATAGTAGAAGCAGGAACGGGCAGAGGCTCCCAATTGAGTTTACGAAGCGCTTTGAGGCCCTGAAAAAGACCGCAGTCAACCAAAATTCGTGTACCATTACTTTCTATGAGGGTTTTTGAACCTGTCACGGTTCCTGCACCTCCTATAAATTTTATTTTCATTTTATATAAATTTACAAATTTGTGAAGCCTCTTTTAATACATTTCTAATTCGGTTTTCGCTCAGTCCGATTTTTGAAAGACTCTTTGAATCATTTAAAACATCCTTGACCAACAGCTGGTTCAGAATCAGCAGTTTTTCTTTTTCAACCAGTGAAAGGGTTGTCAGGCAGGTTATCGGATAAAGCATTCCTTTGTCAATTTTGTTTTTAATTCCGTTGTCTTTGGGAAAGTCCCAGCTCAAAAGACAGATGCCCGAGCATAGTGCAAAAGTTTCGGCATCTTTTGTAAAACGGTTATTGGTTACCAACAGGCAGGAGGTAAAAGTTTCCCTGCCCGAGAAGATAGTATGCTGAAGTGCTTTAAGATCATTGAAACGTGAGAGAATATACATGGGAACCTTCACATCGGAGGCACTCTCCCTGCTGCTGTGGAATTTGCATTCAGCCATCCAGACCGTATTGTTTTTTTTAAGTGCAATGTCCACCTCATGCGATACGCATTTGCCCTGAAGGGTCAGGTTTGTTTTGGCGTCATAGCCTTCTGCCTGATATAATCTGGAAATGAATTTTTCAAAGAAAAAGCCATCGGGGCCAAGAAGCTGGAGGGCATGACGAAGGTTGTAGCGTGCCGCATGGCCGCTTGAGGCTTTTTTTAAGATTGCAAAAGCCAGTTTGTATATTTCATTTGTACTGACGCCCTCATACAGCTGATTTTCGATACTCTGTAAAGTCTGTTCTATAAGTTCTGGGCTGGCGCCGGATTTTTGAAGCGAACGCTTTAATTTTTGTTTGTCGAATGGAACAACATGTCCTGAGTGTTTTATAACTTTCATAACAGGCGGTTTGGTTCTCAATGGGCTTGATGCAAAAATCGGGATGGTATGTGGATCATCCCGATTCAGAGTCAGTTAATTGCAATTTGCTGCACCGGTTTTTCGGGACTGCTTTTCTTTTTAGGAAGGGTCAGTTTTAGGACCCCGTTATTATATTTAGCATCGATTTTATCTTCTGCTATATTTTCAGGCAGTACAAAAGAGCGGCTGAAAGAGGTAAAGGAAAATTCTTTTTTTCTGAAATTTTTATCTTCCTGTTCAGATTCCTCTTCTTTCTGGGCACTGATGTTCAAAACGCCATTTTTTATTTCGGCCTTAAAGTCTTTGCTTGCAAGACCCGGCGCAGCAATCTCAATTTCAAAATCAGCATTGTTCTCGATGATGTTTGCCTGAGGGATCGATGACCCATTTTGATTTGCAAAGGCAAAAAAAGATGGAATATCAAGAAAACGATCGGTAAAAAAATCTTCAAAAATGCCCAGACCATTGCTGTTTTTCTTCTTTGTTGGAACAAGTGTTGTCATGGTGTAAAAAAATTTAAGTTAAACATTCTGAAATGAATTACTCAAAAATACAAAGTATTGGCAGTCTGAAGAATGAGGAAAATCACTGCATTAAATGATCCCGATCATAATTGAAACTCAGTTTTTGATTTTGCTGAGTTTTTCCAGATTAAGAATACGGATTGTGCCTGAAGTTTTTTCAATTAATCCCTCTTCCTTAAAATCACTTAAAGTTCGGCTTACCGTTTCAGGAGAGGTCCCTGAGAAAGCGGCCAGATCATCTCGGCTGAATTTGATTGTAGAGCCATCATTACCGTGCTGCTGCAATAATTGGACTATCGCTTGCGCAATTCTTTTTCTGACCGACATATAGGCAATCTGCAGCAGGCGGGATTCCTTGTCCTTCATATCATTGGAAAGGATCTTGATAAATTTAGTGCCTACATCCGGATAGAGAAACAGCAGCTTGTCGAGCTGTTCAATAGGAAGAAAGCTGAGTTCTGTTTCCTCCAGGGTGATTGTAGTGTCCTTATACGTATCATTTGAAAATAATACACTGATGTCCAGATAATCATTTTCTTTATAAATGCCAGTAATAAGCTCACGTCCTTCTTCTGTAAGCTTCACCGTTTTAACTTTTCCGCTTATGATGTAATATATGCCTGTAACACGATCACCTTCATAATGTATATACTGGTTTTTTTTATACTTTCTGGAACTCCTTTCAAGCATAATTTCCTTAAGTTTAGAGAGTCCGTCTTCTTTTGAAATTATTGCATCGAGGTTCTCAGGGGTCTGTCCGAAAAATAGCTGGTATGCCTCTTTCTTTTTGAGCCGGGCTTCTATTGCTTTGAGAAGTTCCAGATCGTCGAAGGGTTTGGTAAGGTAGTCGTCAACGCCAAATTCCATACCTTTTCGAAGGTCGGCCCTTTCTGCTTTAGCGGTTAAAAAGATGATAGGAATTGCTAATGTCTGTGGATTTTTATGCAGAATGTGCACTACGCCGTAACCATCTAGTTCTGGCATCATGATATCACATAAGACTATATCAGGAATGGTTTTGAGGGCCAATTCAACTCCTTTTTTTCCATTTTCAGCTGAAAAAACCTCATATCCTGAAAGTTCCAGTATTTCGACAACATTTTCTCTAATATTGTCATTGTCTTCAATAATAAGCACTTTATTCATAAACGTGGCAGTTCAATGGTAAACAAGGTTCCTTTATCAATGGCACTTTTAAAAGATATTGAGCCATTCATAATTTTTACGTAACGAGAAACTATATGCAGTCCTAAACCGGTGCCGGGAATATTTCCTGTGTTGTGGGCTCTGAAAAAGGCTTCAAACAAATGTTCATGATCTTCTTGTGGTATGCCGATGCCGTTATCTTTAACATTGATGGTTATCTTATTTTTGTCAATGGTCGTCCAGATTTCAATTTCTGTTTCCTCGCCTGAATATTTTATAGCATTGGAGACCAGATTGATGATGCAGTTTTTAAGAAGGTTCTTATCGAGTTTTACAAGCGTGATTTCGTTATTAGGTCTGCTAAGTATTTTCTGTTTCTTTTTGGTAAGAAGCTTGAGTTCTCCCAATAATTCTTTAATAAAGACCTGAATATCGAAACACGAAATCTGCAATGTTATTTTATTGGCTTCTGCTTTTTCAAGAAGAAGAAAATCATCCAGTATAACAGTCAGATTGGCAACTGCACTTTTGATTTTCAGCAGATGGGCGTCAATCTTTGGGCTGTCCAGTCCTTCGGCATAGCGCTGCATCAATGAGGAGGAAAGCTGGATGGTGCTCAATGGAGTCCTAAATTCATGTGAGGCCATTGATAAAAGCCTGCTTTTTATCTGATGCAGTTCTTTTTCTTTCTCCAGAGTAGTGCTTACTTCTTCTTTGGCATTTGTTAGAGCCTCTATAGTTTCGTTCAATGTGATGGTGCGGTCCTTTACAAGCTCTTCCAGATGCTGCGTGTACTGCATCAGACGGTTTTCTGCTTCTTTCTGATGGCTTAGATCATGTATAAAACCTGCAAAAATTCTAGTGTCCTCAAATTTGACTTCACTCACTCCAAGTCGGAAAGGAAATATATTGCCGTCTTTTTTTCGTCCAAGGACATCTCTTCCATGACCAATAATATGTGGTACTCCCGAAGACTTGTAGCTTTCCAGATAAGAATCATGCTTCTCACGGTCTGGTGAAGGCATTAGAATGGAGATGTTTTTTCCGATAACATCTTCAGGTTCATATAAAAAAAGCCGGCATGCTGAAGGATTTATCGACTCCACAATACCGTTATCATTAATTGTAATGATCCCGTCGATTGCATTTTCAATTATAGCATTTAAAAGCGCCTGGTTTTTCATTTGCCATTGGAATTACACACTAACAAATATCGTCAAATGTTTTTGAAAATCAATGATGTAAGCTCTGAAAATATTAGAAAATGCTAGCTTTTTTTTGGGGAATTTTTGCGCGTTTTTTAAAGTCGATTCTCCACTGTCGGGCAAGTTTATTACGTCATCCTGAAATAGGGTAAATGTATATCTTTTATAAGGCAGTAAAAAGATGAATATTTTTCTATACAGAATAAATGAAGTAAATGCAAGGGGACAGCATGAGTACTAAATAATGTAGAGTTCACCGCTTAGGCCGTCTTTTGCCCACTCGAAATCAACGGGTCTTTGATAATAGTCTTCGATTATGACAGCCCATCTTGCCAGATACTCAATTTCTTGGTCTTCCAATACAAATCTTTCGGTACATTTTCTTGGCGTTATTTTCATTACAGTAGAGTTGATGCCAGAAGCATTTTCATTAGATACTAGGATTTTGCTTTTACTGCCAAGTTTTTTTTGCAGTATCGCTATCTTATTGTTTTTAAGAGAATTTTTAAGTACAATAAATTCATCAGGAGCAACTGTTCCTTCTGTTATAGTTTCACCTAATCCCCATGTTCCGGCAATGTGCACCATTCCAGGTAAGGCTGACTCGGATTCAAGTGTAAAACCAGTTCCAGAGCAGCCAAGATCAGAGCGCACCATTTTCTGTATTCCGACAGAAAGAAATACTTTGTTGTGATCAAAACATTTATTCTGTCTGTGTTTAATTGCCCTATCTGTATAGAGCGAGGCAAAGCAGCACTTTACGGCATATACCAATGGAACAATGCCTTTTATGTTGAGAAAGGAATCATGGAGTCCGGAAAAATTGTCTGTAAAGTTGTTTTCTGCCGAAGGACTGCTTCTTACGACCACCACAATCTCTCTTTTTTTATTATTCGACAAGCAATTGTAAGCAGTTGCTATGCTTGTTTCAAGATCCAGCGGAAATCTGCCCTCAAGGATCAGCTTACGTGCTTTAGACCCTATTTCGGTTAAATTGGAAAATTCAGCAGTTTCCAATTTGGACATAAGTTCCTGTAGCGGGCTGCGGAGCTTATTATATTCTATAAAGTACTTATATGCTTTTGCTGTAATTGCAAATCCATTCGGAATCCGTACCCCTTTAGAAGCAAGGTTATTGTACATCTCTCCCAAAGTGGCATTTTTTCGTCCAACTTTATTTATATTATAAATGCCTATTTCGTTAAATTTTAAAATCAGTTCTTCCATTTTTTTGTCGAATCAATCTGCAACTTGTGTTGGTTATAATGATCTAAAAGTATGACATTACAGCCCAGCCTAAAATGATATGGATCATAGTCCTAATTTATACGTTATGTTACGAGAATTCAGTTTTGTGATGAAGGTCATTTTTGCGTACTGGTTTATTGATGAAATTTGCTGTATGCGTTAATGCCAAGTAAGGTATTAGCCGTTTCTATTTTATTGCAGATGTTATTCTAGAGTATCATGAAAACAAAAAAAACACCAAAAAGAAGTATGTCAGTTTTTGACAAAATGCGCAGATTTGATAGAGAAGGCAACGAGTTTTGGAGTTCAAAGGAACTTGCAGTCCAGTTAGGTTATGCTGATTTTAAATTATTCTTGCCTGTTATTAAAAAAGCTGAAACAGCCTGCAGGAATGCGGGACAAAAGCAGGAGCATCATTTTAAGGAAATTGCAGTTAAAAAAACACAGAAAAATGGCGCTTTTGAATGTGAGGACATAAATCTGTCTCGATACGCATGCTATCTTGTAATACAAAATTCAAATCCTGCATTAAAGCCTGTAGCGATAGCACAGACTTATCTGGCAACGCAGACCCGATTTGCCGAAATCAGTGCATTACAAAGACAAAATAGTTTAAAAATTGTAAAGAAGAGAAGGGTTTTCCTTCGAAATGAACTCTCTAAATATAACCTTCAGCTTGCAGGAGCAGCACGCCAAGCAGGCATCATAAAACCAAAAGATTATGCATTATTTCAAAATCATGGATATAGAGGGCTTTATGGAGGGCTCGATGTAAAAGCAATTCGCGAACTAAGAGAACTTGATCCTGATGAGAATATTCTGGATCATATGGACAGCGCTGAGCTGGCAGTGAATTTATTGCGAGTAAAACAAACTGCTGAATTGCTCAATAATGATAAAGCCAATGATAATGTTGATGCTAATAGCATCCATTTTGCAGTAGGATCAAAAATACGTCGAGCAATTGAAAAGACGCGAGAAACTTTGCCAGAGAATCTTCCGGTAATAGAAAAAGTTATATTGCCAAAGGTAAAAGGAAAAGAATTGACTTCTAAAAAGAGCACTAAAAAATGAAAGTTTTTCCGATTTGAAATTACTTATTTTTATTTAGGGATTAGGCAAAAGATAAGCAAGACATGAAAACAAGGATTACATTATTTGTATTAGGTGCGGCTCTATTTCACTGCTGTCAGAAAAAGGATTGGACAGATTCAAACGAAAACAGCATTGATTCCAGCTTAGTCCGCTTTTCAAACATTGATGACAAGACAGTAAAAAAATGGCTTTTATTGGATAAGCAGTCAGACAGCATAATGAAGTCGGCAAAGTTAATAATTGATCAACAGAATGACCAGATAGAATTTCACCCGCAAGATGAACGCCAGTACATAGGCAGCTGTATTGATGAAACCCAGCAGCACCTTGATCGTTTTAAAAATAAAGTACAAAACATACGCATTTTTGTATCTCATATAGAAGATTTTGATCCTGCTTTAGAGCATACTCTTGACTCTTTAAAACAAGATTGTATAGAGGAGAAATTAATGCTGGACCATTCATTAAGCAAATTAAGATAATATAAATCGCTTTATAAGATGGAAATGAAATTAACCACTTTTTTGCTTCACTTAAGTGACAATTATATAATTATGATAAGCGCTAAATTCAGATCATCATGAAATATTATATCTTTTAAAATGGGATTTCGTATTCTGAAATTGAACAATATTTAGAAAATAAGATATTATAAATTCATGTTTTTTTTTTTCATTCTAGGGGCATGAGGTTTGTTAAGTTATCGATTGCTAAATTTATCATTTCTGTTGTTTATCGTATAAAATATACGGAATGATGCAGCTGACGATTTTCTTTAGTATTATTTGAAAGTGAAAGCAAAAATGATATATAGCTATTGCATTTAGTAGAACTAATAAAAAAATGGTGCCAATTGTCTTCAATTGGCGCCATTTGGCTTTGTGACCTCGACGGGACAAATTACAACGTCATTTTTGGATGATTTGAAGAAATTGGCTTACTAAATGTAGGGTCTGTCTTTCATTGGCTTTATAATTTTGGTATAGATGTCCTGAGTAGGATTGACGCAAAAATTGTGAAAACTCAATTGATTCATGGCATTAAACTGATATATAAATTTATAAATATTATGGAGCATTTGAAAAGATTGTTATAGTTAAGGCAGGATTGTCTTTCTTTGGCTCTATGAATTACTTTTATGCAATTTAGGTTTTGTGGCACAAAAGTAATCCCTTTCATTTAGCAGCATTGCATTTTATTACTTATACGATTCCAAATAAAGCGGGATTTAGAATTGATTAATAAAATATGAAGTAATGCAATGATTATGGCACCAGGTAAAAGATTTATGACAATTGTATAAAATAATTCATAGTTATGATATTCAGTTATATTAGGCATGATCGTTATGCCATCATTTTTATACTTTAATTTCAGTGATAAAAACACTGCTATAGATGCAAAATGAAATCCGTTGACAAAAAGGTGCAGAATGTATTCCCATCGAGGAAGCCCTCCTATAAATTCCCTGCTGTCTTTTTCAATGTATGCGTCTACGGCAAGTACTAAAAGGTCGAGAATCACAACTGCTAAACCTATTATAAATTTGATCTGGCAGTCCTGATTAAGGAATAAGAAATATAGAATCGCTGGAAAGAAAACTGCTCTTAATGTGTGCGTAAGATGTTCTGTTCGGCTTTCGGGGTGATCGTGGAGTCTATATTTGAAGATATGGAGGTAGAACCCGTCATATACTGCAAGGATGGAGAAAAGGATAAGTAAAATTGTGGTAATGATAATTGCTGTTTCCATTTATTTTTAATTTAATAGAAAGCAAAAATAGGAAGCCGTCCGTAATGGATGAAAGGACAAATGTCCTCGAATTTGCTGGGTGATTTCTTTTCTTATGCGGCTTAAAGTCCTGCGTGTTATTCCAAGATAGCTTGCAATGTCATATACTGAAGCCTTGTTTACAACAGCAGGCTGTTCTTTAAGCATACGAATGTATTTTTCCTTTGCGTTTTCATTGCATAAGACACTGGCATACTGCTCCATCACCATATACTGCCGTTCGGCAATTGTCCTTCCTATATTCTGCCAGAGAGTACTCTTCTGATAGAGAATTTGGAGTTCAGTGTAACTGATTGTTATAAGTTCGGTATCTTCTACAGCCTGAATGGAAAGTTCCGAAGGCTGCTGGGAGATAAAGCTTTTATATGAAGCTGTGAGATTATTTTCAGTGCAGAAGCAGGAAGTCACTTCTTCGGATTTTTCATTTACATAGTAAGTTCTGAGCAGCCCTTTTTTAATAAAAGCGGCTTCATGTGAGGTTTTCCCGATTTCTGCAAAATAACTGTTTCGGGATAATGTCCTTGTTTTGAAATACGGACTGTAATTTTCAAACTCCTGATCGCTGAGAGGCACGATGCTCTTTAAAAACAATTTAAAACTTTCCATAGCAGGTTTTATTTCGATACTTTAATATGCTTTTCTAAGCATAAACGCGTAAACGTCAGGAAGAGGACTTTTTCAATAGCGCGGGCTGCTTTTTCAATATCACAAGGAACTCTTATGAATTCCACTTTTATACCGTCTTTTTTGGAAAGATTGCTGCTTTTTTCAATGGTTATGACCGCATAACAGCTGTCTGGATTTCTATCTTTTGGTTTTCCAACTGCCCCTGCATTAATGGCATGAAAATAACTGCCTTTTTTATTGGGATTTTCTAGTATTCGATGATACGGCAGATGAGAATGTCCGCAGATGAGAATGTCCGCAGATAAGAATGTCTGTATTGGAATCAAGAAAGATGTCAGTGAAATCTTTCTCATTTTTGTCCTCAAGCAGATATTCCCTGTTGCTGTAAGGATTCCCATGAACCATCAAAATCTTTATAAGTTTGTTGGCTGTCTGGTATTCAAGTTTAATATGGGCAGGAAGAGCAGAAAGATATTTTATCTGCTCTTTACCCACAATCTGATATGCGTAGCTTTCAATGTCATTTGAACCGTCATTGTTTATTTCGACAGCTTTGACATCGTGATTTCCTGCAAGGGTAGGGATATGCTTTTTACGGATCTCGTTGATCATCGCATTGGGGCATAAATTGTAGCCTACTAAATCTCCTAGGCAGTAAACAGCATCAATATTCTGCTCTTCAATACTTTTTAGGGTCTGCTCCAATGCGGGGAAGTTTGCATGTATCTCCGATATTATTGCAATTCTCATTTTGTTTAAGCAGTTTCTGCAGATATCTGTTTTGTGAAATACTTTTTTCTGAACCAGAATGCAAGGTTTACCAGTGCTATAAGAGCAGGCACTTCTACCAATGGACCTATAACACCTGCAAAAGCCTGGCCGCTGTTTATGCCGAATACCCCGATTGCCACGGCAATGGCAAGCTCGAAATTATTTCCAGTAGCTGTAAACGCAATAGATGTAGCCTTTGAATAGTCAGCCCCAAAATATTTTCCTGTAAAAAAGCTGATGACAAACATCAAAGTAAAATAAATCACAAGCGGTATAGCAATACGAACAACGTCCATTGGGATTTGAACAATCAGTTCTCCTTTCAGGCTGAACATTACAATGATTGTAAAGAGCAGTGAAATAAGAGTAATCGGCGAGATAAACGGCACATACTTAGTTTCGAACCACTTAGAACCTTTTAATACTATCAAAGTATAACGGCTTATGATTCCAAGAGCAAAAGGAATACCTAGATAGATACCGACGCTCTCAGCAATCTGTCCAATGCTGATATTTACTTCAAAACCATCATATCCAAAATAGGGAGGTAGAATGGTTATAAAAATGTAAGCGTATACACTGTAAAGCAGCACCTGAAAAATGCTGTTTAGGGCAATAAGTCCTGCTGCATATTCACGGTTTCCGTCTGCCAGATCGTTCCATACCACAACCATGGCGATGCAGCGTGCCAGACCGATCAGGATCACTCCGATCATATATTCAGGATATCCATTCAAAAATAGCAACGCAAGCAAAAACATTATAATAGGGCCTACAATCCAGTTCAGCAGTAAAGAGGCGCCCAAGACTTTAGTGTTCTTGAAAACCTGTCCCATCTGTTCGTATTTTACTTTTGCCAGGGGCGGATACATCATAAGGATAAGCCCTATTGCCAATGGAATGTTTGTTGTTCCGCTGGAGAAAGAATTGATGAAATCTCCGCTGGAAGGAATAAAGTATCCGATAGCCACGCCAATAGCCATGGCAAGGAAAATCCAGAGGGTCAAGAAGCGGTCAAGGAAGCCTAGTTTTTTGCGTCCGACCACTGGTGCACAGTTATTTGCTGACATTTTATTTTTTTATTTGTGAGAATACATAAAACATTTCAGTTCCTATCTGCAGGCTGCGCTCCAAATAAGTTTCTTTCTGCTGAGGCGTTCCGTCAGAGATTTTTGGATCTTCAAAAGTAATCGGGATTCTTTTCTCAGCGCCTGCTATAAACGGGCATCCGCCGTCGGCCTGCGAGCAGGTCATTATTGCGACGAATCCGCTTTCAGGATTGAAATCATCATCATAGGGCTTTGAAAAACCGATAACAGGAAGTTCATCAGCTGAATATTTTATGGAATAAATAGGGTTTGATCCCTCTGAAAGGGTTTTGATGTTGAATCCTGAATCCTTCAAAGTCTCCGCTGCCATTGGGAAAAGGGCGGTAGCCTCGGTTCCTCCTGAATAGCATGAAACGTTTTTGATGCCGTAATAGGCGGCCGCAGTCTGCGCCCAAACCTGCGATAAGTGGCTTCTTCTGGAATTGTGCGTGCAGATTAGGTTTAATCTGGTTTCCAGCTTACTGTGAACTTTAGTCTGAATGAAGTCGATTAATGGCTGCAGGACTGCTTTGCGATCTTCGGAGATCTGCTTAAAATCAAATGATTTAACGGTATTCTCAATTTGTGGGTATAACATAGTTTTTTGGCTGTTATGGTTTATTGATTAGCAGCATCCTCCGCCAGGAGTGCATGAATTAGCATTGTCTGCATTTAACTGAGATAATTTTACTTTAGGCTTGTCTGATGGGATTCCGCACTGCTCTTGAGCAAGGCAGGCTGTCTGTTTATTAAGCAGAGTGAAGTTTTTGCCGTTAAAATCCAAATCGTATTTCCCTATAGTATTGTTTTGGTACTCCACTTCAATTTCATTGTCTTCAATTCCCAATACTTTCTCCGAAAGTTCGATGATGTGGATCAGTTTCTGAGGTTTAAGCCTATGCTCATAATCATTGGCATCCCAAAGCTGGAAGTTTACAACAGTTTCTTTTCTTACTGTTCCACCGCAGTCAATGAAGTTTTTGGTAACCAAGCCTACTTCCGTTACATGAAAGTATTCTGGTACAAATGTGCCATTTGGCAACTCAAAATTCACAGCCTCAACTGTTTTAAGCAATTCTTTAATTTCTGAAAGTTTCATAATTTTTTATATTTAGTTAAACTATATTTTTATTAAATAATAATAGAGCTTCTTCTTTCAAGAAGTACAGTATCTCTCCAGATACCATTCTGTTTTCCAATTTTTTCCCTTATTCCAAGTGTCCTGAAGCCTGCTTTTTCATGGATGCGAAGACTTGCAGTATTCTCAGGAAAAATCCCTGCCTGAAGTGTCCATATTCCTTCTTTTTCGCTCTGTCGGACAAGTTCATTTAAAAGGGCAAGTCCGATTCCTTTTCCAGAATGTGCAGGATCGACATATACGCTTACTTCTGCAACTCCTGCATAAACGCAGCGTGAAGAAATAGGGGTAAGGGCAGCCCATCCGATTATTTTACGATCTTCTTCCATTACAATTCGGCAAGACTTAAGATGTGACTGATCCCAATCTTCCCATGATGGTGCGTTGGTCTGAAAAGTGGCATTGCCAGTATCCATTCCTTGTTGGTATATTTTTTTTACTTGATCCCAGTCTTCGGCTAAAAGATTTCTTATTTCCATATTTCTTAAATTAGCAGCATTCGTTTCTTTTTTTGGCAAGATGATTTGATATATGCTCAAAGAATCCTTTTATCTTTTCGAGTCCAGGTTCGTTGATGCAGTAGCAAATTGAATTTCCTTCGATACTTCCTTTAATCAGCCCTGCATTTTTTAATTCTTTAAGATGCTGCGAAACCGTAGGTTGCGAGAGTGGAAGTTCGTTTACAATATCTCCGCAGATGCAGGCATCTACTTTTAATAAATATTCCATAATAGCGATACGCGCAGGATGCCCTAACGCTTTGGCTAAAACAGCCAGCTCATTCTGGCTTTCTGTAAAGTGATCTGTTTTTGTTGCTCCCATCGTTTTATATTTATATTGCAATATTACGATATAAAGTTCAATAGACAATGATTTTATGTTTTTATTTTTAATTTGTTTAATTACTTTGAGAGTGATTTAATTTGAAAAGTCTCTTAAAATATTGTTAAGGCAGTATTCTGGTCTTTGTGTTTGCTGGGTAACTGAGTGGTTTGAATCCTGAATAGTTAACTTGACAGGATTTACAAACCATCTATTTTTTCAAGTAAAAGCTGGTTAAATGGTGTGTAAAAGGCATAAAAAAAACGCTAAATCCGAAAATTTAACGTTTCTTTGAGAGTGACCTCGACAGGATTCAAACCTGTAACCTTCTGAGCCGTAATCAGATGCGCTATTCAGTTGCGCCACGAGGCCTTTTTATTATCAATTAGCTATTTTTTTGTAGCTTTGTTGATTGCTTATTGCGGGTGCAAAGATAGACATAAATGTGAGATATACAAGCGAAAAATAACAGAAAAATAAAAAAAAATGAAGATTGAAAATTATATACGTGATATTCAGGGATTTCCAAAAGAAGGAATTTTGTTTAAAGATATCACACCTTTGCTAATTAACCCTGAAGCGCGAACAAATTGCTTAAGAATTTTGGTAAACTCTTTAGAAAATCAAAAAATAGACAAAGTTGCGGGTGCCGAATCGCGTGGTTTTTTCTTTGGTATGCTGCTTGCTCAGGAATTGAATGCTGGATTTGTTCCAGTAAGGAAGCCAAAAAAGCTTCCGTTTGAGACGATTTCAGCTTCTTATGAGTTAGAATATGGAGTTGATAGTCTCGAAATGCATACTGATGCCATTAAAAAAGGAGATCGCGTTTTAATTCACGATGATGTTTTGGCTACAGGAGGAACCGCAAAAGCAGTTTGTGAATTGGTTGAGAAACTTGGGGGCGAAATCGTACAATGCAATTTCTTGATGGAACTGACTTTTCTTAACGGAAGAGAAAAAATTAAGAAATATCCCGTTTTTGCAGCTTTAACCTATTAAACAAAAACAATTTTATGCTTAATGGCATAAAGCACCAATCCGATTCGGGTTTTTATTTCGAGTTTATCAAAAAGCGATTCTCTATAGCCGTCAATGGTCTTTGGGCTCAAACACATTTCAGACGCGATTTCCTTATACGTCATTTCGGTGCAGGCGTGTTTGATAAAAACAATTTCTTTTTCTTTTAAGCTGATCTTTTTGTTATCGCTATTGACTTTATTGATCAGCATTCCAGAAACTAGTTCGGTAAAATAAAAGCCCTTTTCTACAACGCATTCAATCGCCTCTTTAAAAATTTCAGGCGAAGTGTCTTTCAGCAGATAACCTTTTGCTCCGTTTGTAATCATTTTAATGATAATTTCTTCATCATCATTCACAGACAAAGCAATTACTTTTAAATCAGGCCTATTGTCTTTAAGCCATTTCATGGTGCTTAATCCGTCGAGGACAGGCATATTTACATCCAATAAAATTAAATCAACATCAACAGAGTTATGCTCTTCGAGATAGTCTATAAATACTTTCCCGTTTTCAAAACGTTCTATAACATCATAATCGCCAAAACTTTTAATCAGCAGTTCTAGAGACTGGGAAAAAAGCAAATGGTCGTCTACAATTAGTATCTTTTTTTTAGAATTAGTCTTCATGGTCTTGGGTTAAAGGATATTCGATGGTTACACTGGTTCCAGTATTGTCTGAGTTTAAGATTAGATGAGCGCCAATGAGTTTGGCTCTTAATTTCATATTGTTTAATCCGATTCCTGAATTTGACTTTTTGATGTCGTATCCGATTCCGAAGTCTTTTAATTTTAAAATAAAAAGAGAATCGGTCGTTTCAATATGAACATCAAACAAATCGCTTCTGGAATGTTTTAAGCTGTTGTGAAGCGCTTCTTGGAAAATTCTGTAAATAATGAGTTCGTGCTCTTCACTTATTGCTGGAACAGTTCCAATTTGATTAAAATTGAATTTGATCTTTTTCAGTTTCTTAATTCGTTCCAAATCCTGTTGAATAGCTTCGAGAAAGTTATTTTGAAGAAGATTGTCCTTGTTTATAATCCGCGAGAGGATTCTTAGTTCATCTAAAGATTTTGCGAGAACAGCTTTTAAATCTTTGAGTTCATTAATTTGTACATTTTTACTGCTGATGCAAATATTAAGCTGCATTATGGCAACCGAAATAATCTGTCCGATATTGTCGTGCAGCTCTTTGCTGATTTCAGATAGAGTCTGGTCTTTTATTTCAATCCTAGTTTTTACCAATTCGGACTGGAAATACAAATCGGCTTCCATTTTTTCTACTAAAAACTTGTTTCTTTTCTTCAAGAAATAGAAGAAAATGACAAGTACAATAACGACTAAGGTAAAGAAGACAATACCTAAGGAAATAACTAATAGTTGTATTTCTTTTCGCTCCATATAAATCCTATTATAAAACAGCTATGCGCCAGTAAATTTAAAATAAACACGACGAGGCTAAAGATAGAATCGTCTTGCTTGATTAGAAACCAATTGATAGCCAGCATAAAAGGTGTAAAAGGAACATGAAAAACAAGTATTCCGAGAATGTACCAGAAAAAGACCGATTTTTTTAAATTCAGTATTTTTTCCGAATTGAAAATCTCAATCAGATACAGGCAGGATAATATCAAAACTAATAGTACACCAATTGCAAAACTATAGGTAAAAGAACGGTTTATGTCTTCTTTGAAATATAAAATATTTAAGAAAAAGGAAACGATAAACAGCATTAAAAAAAGTACAGCCGAAATTCTGTGATCTTTTTTGGTAAGCAGGGCTCTTAGAAGTAAAATATAGGCAGAGAGGCTGGCAAACATATAGAAATTGTACACATAAAAATTCAATAAACCCGTCCATTGGGTGAAATAATAGCCTACAATTTCGATTACAATAGAAAACCAGATTAAAATTACTAAAAATTTAGCTTTATTGCCAGGAAGTTTTGGCAGTGCAAACAAACCAATCGTTCCTGACAATAAAGCCATATAGATGATATAAGATCTTAGAAATTCGAACATATTTTTTAGTATAATAAGCTAGGCGGTCTTCCTATGTTTCCGTAATTCATCGGTTCAATGCTTTGTATGTCTGAAGAAGCTTCTTGCATCATGGCAAAACTCTGTACTTTTGCGCTATCTGCTGCTTTTTTGCCTGTAGGAACAAGAAATAAGGTAGTTAATCCAGCTTTTTCTCCGTGTTTTTCATCATTTGGATAAACTCCAAAATAAAAACGGATTCCATCTACGTTATAACCATCTTTTGCGCCATTGGTTTTGATATAATGGATATAGTTTTCCAATTCTTCCAAAGAATACCAAATTGCATTGGCATCTTCTTTTTCGTCTTTTAGCGCTCTTAGAGAAGCTCTTTTATTGTTGTAGTTCACATTTAATTGTCTGGCAAATTCTTTAGTGATCAACTGACTCGGTTTTGCGGGTGGATTTTTCATGTTTTTTATTTATTAATTGGTTAAAGGTTTAGCTAACAGCTTTTTGAGTTGTTTACAGGGCAAAATTATCTGAAACAAAAAATTTCGGCAAGGGGAAATATACCCTTTTTTGTTTAGGTAAAATTATTTAAAAAAATGGGTTAAAGTGCTGTTACATAATATTTTATAAAAATAGAATTTTACATCGTCAGTTTTGAGCTAAAAAACAGGCAATCATAAATGTAACCTATTAAGTAATCAATTAAATTTTTTAAATTATGTCACAACCAACACCTCTAGGCTATCCTCACGCAGGAGCCGGAACAGTAGAAATTCTTTTAGAAAAAGAAGATGGAGCAGATTTCGCAGTGCTTTTTTCACCAGATCCTAATAATATTTTATTACGCGATGCCGGTCTGCCAATGCAGTTTTATTATTATCCAAAAGCGCCACGTCTAGCTAAACACCCAGATGGAAGATTTAAATTTGCTATGCAGGTTTTTAAATCAGAAGGAGATTCTTCGACCGTAATTGGTGCCGAAGGATTAGAAGAAGAAGCAGGAGCATACACTACTTTAACTAGTACAATTGATCTGCCAGAAGCATTGCTGAAAAAAGCAATCGACAAGTTAAAAACAACATTGCATACCAATTACAATAACCAGAGACAATCAAAACTTTTTGGGTTATTTTCTTATCTGAAAGGTGTCGATCGCGATTTTAACGAAACTAATGTTAGGCCTATTCAATTAACAGAAAATACAATAACAATGCACGTTGTGGGCGAAAAATCTCCAAACAACCCTTTTGGAGGCGCAAATCCTTGGACGTTCAACATTCAAGGAGAAGGAGCGGGAACTACATTTGGACTTGGAGACAACGCGCTTTCTGTGCTTATGGGACGCAACAGTGCTTCATTGGTCAAAAATGCATTAGAAGCTGGATCTAACAATCTGGTAGTCGAAAATAACATAAAATACAAAGGCTATATGCCTACAACGACTATCAAAACTACAGTTGATGTGAAAAAAGTGCATACCTATTTTTCGGCAAAAGCCAATGTAAGCTGGTCGTTTGTCGATGTAAATTGGGAAAGTGAATACGAAAAAATCCTAACTCAAGGAGGCATCGTAAGCGAAATCATTACAGACAACCAGTTTTCTAACGAAGAAAGAAAAAAAGTTGAGGAAGCGCTATTTACCAAACAGAGAGAATTTGCTTTTCAAATGGTGCAGAAACAGATTTTTGATGCTCCAGAAAAACAATTTACGCCAGCATCAACTCCAGAAAAGCCAGGAGGATTTTTTAGAATTCTTTTCGGCGGCGGAAGCGTAGGCGTGAGTTTAAAACATGGAAGCCAAATTAGAGAAGTGAAATTTGCAGACGAAATAAAATTCTCAGCCATCGAAGTTTTAGATTCAAAAATCAGCGGAAATCTAACGCCTTTGACTTTAAAATCTGGTGCCGATGCAAAAGCTGATTTGAAAAATTACATTACTGAAATTCAATTAGACGAAGATTTTTCAAAAGTACAAGTAATTGCGTCTTTAAATGGAGGTTTAATTAAGCTGGATAAAGACAGTGATATTGTGAATGATAATCCGGTAAGTCAAGTTTCTATTGAAGTGGGATATCCAGATTCAAAAGGCAAAATAATCTGGAAAAGTTCTGGCAGAATGATTGCTCCTGAAGGAACTCCGTATGTTAAAAATACTAGCAAATCAGGTAAAGAAATCGATGCGATTTTCCCTGCGACATGGAATGATAAATCGAAAGAAAAAAATGCTTTTGTATTTGATTTCGTAAAAAACAACGGTTCTTCTAAAGTTAAAGTAAGACAGGAAGTAATGTACGAAAAAGACAAGAGAATCAAATTGAAAGACACTGTTAGAGAGTATGAATTTGAAGGAACCAAAATATTTGTGCCGCTTCCAATTCAGAACATGATCAATTATACGTTGTCAACAGAAGAGCTATATGATTGCGATACGCTCGAAGTGACTTTAAAAGCAGATAAAATGTCTTCTAAAAAGTACAAATTTACAGTTGATAATTTTGAAGATGCCATTCCGTACAGAGCTTGGTATGAAGCAGATTATACAGTTAAACCGACTGAATACAAAGTAAAATATACTTGCAGCGGTAAAATAGGCAAAAAGTCTAAAAAAGTTTCTGTTTCAACAGATTACATCAAGCTGGATTATCAGGAAGGCGATGTTTTATTTGAAATTCCAACAGGAACAGCAGCTCAAAATGCCGATATCGAGAAAATCAGAGCTCCATTTATGGAATAATTTTTTTGAGACATTTTGCAAAAGGGACGTAATGTCCCTTTTGTTTCTTAACTCATTAACCATTAAACCTAAACACCATGCCAGATTTAAATACATTTAAGCTTGACGGAACCAAATTGGTTCCCATAAACCGATTCAATCTCGAGCCTGCCAAACCCAGTACGGCATTTACGGCAGCAGTTGCAAAAGAACCTGAATTTAAAGTAATCGAACACCCGATCATTCATTCGATAGATATTAAGCCAATTTTAATTTTTCCAATTTCGGAAAGCTATTTTCCGCTGATAGAAGGAGATAAAGAGGTTACGGAGAACGATTCCTTTAAGGACTATTTTAAAAATGAAATTACCCTATTTTTTCCTCAAGTAGAAGTAGAACCAAACAATGGAACTTTATTTTACTATGAAGAAGTCCCAGGGAAATCTGCAGATGATAGCGGATTTATGGGAAGGGTTACTTTGAAGTACAGCATTAAAAACAGACCGTTGCAAGCCGATCAGAGAAGTATTGCTTTAAATTTGAGACAGGCTGTTTTAAATTTAAAAGTAAAAAATGATATTGTTAGGGTAAACGGAACCGTAAATACGGCGACTCAGGAAATTCAATTTGACTTAATTGATGAAGCTGTAAAAATTGCGTACGCCAATTTGATTTCAAAAATAGATAATTTAATGTGCAATGTCGATTTGTTTTTTGATTTTAAAGGATATTCTAAAGTAAAGCGCAATTTTTTGTTTGCAAAAGATATAGCGATTTTAAGAAGCCCTATTATCACCAAAACAGATTTGTCGGCCAAAACCGCCCTGCAGCCAAAAGCAACGCTTATATCGAGTCCGTTGATGGTGAAAACGGCAAGAACGGGAACTGTCGCGCCAAAAATGGTCATTTCGGGAATCAGAAGAGATAATGACATTGAAGGCGAAGTTCAAGAAGAATACGTAAAAAGCACTTTTTTGCTTAAAATCAATAAAACGGTAAATTATCCGCGTTTGCCTAATGTGGCGACAACTCTCTATCAAAATAGCGACGGGCCTTTCTCTAACAATCCGTTCAATTTAAATGAAGATTTTTCGGAGTTTAAGCAAATATTTGTTTCGGGATACAATTTTAATATACTCTCGATATACAAATCAATGGTTCAGCCCAATACATTTTTGCTTGTTTCCAAAATTTACAGTCTCTCGAAAGATTTAAATAGTATGAAGCCTTGCGTTACAACCATTTTCCATGCGTACGAGGAAGGCGCAGGAACTGCAGAAGAAATTTCTACCATCAGCTTCAACTTTGCAGTTCGCCCCAATCTGTCCGATTTTGATCTGGCTAAATTGAAAATAGCTTTACTCCAAAACAACTTTATAGACGGAGATCCAGCCGATTATTTTGATAAAGTGCAATTTTTGTTTCCAAATGATATGGGAGCCGAATTTGAAGTGAATGGAAATTATTTTCTTCAGAAAGCACAAGTGACAGCCGATGGCAAGCACTATATTTTTGACCTCTCCACCGAAAATCTATCTGAAGCCAGTATTTTGATTAATGCTTTAAATAACACGATTACGCAGTATGCAAATATCAATTTTAAGTATAAAGAAATAAAAGACACCAGTGTGATCGAACTCAATCTTGAGCAGACCATTGGCGAAGTTTTGGGTGCTTTGGTAGATAATCCGACAAAGAAAATTCAAATCAGCAACCAGTCTATTTCAAATTGCAAGTTGAATTCCATTTTGCTGCTTTACAATCAAAACTCAACCTATTTAAACAGTGCTTTCTTTAAAAATTATCCGCAGCTAATAAGCAACGACATTAAATTTTTAGATTTCTCCGCACTCAATCCAAGTTCTTCTGGGGAGCTGAAAAATGTGTTTTTTGATTTTGAAAACATTGAAAATATCACTTCTGAATTTAGCCAGATTGTTTCGCAATCAACATCTTACAATCGGTATGTTCAAGTACAGATTAAAAGCCAAGCTGCCGCAACAAGCAGGATTACAATTGAATTGACAGTTCAGGAAACAGGAAGCAAATTTGCTGTCGAGCGTTTAAAATCTGAGTTTTCGATCCCAATATTGTTCAACTTTATCGTAAAAAATACAGCGAACAATAATACGCTCATTTCATACAAAGTCAATTATTTTGATAAAAATGATAATCTGACGAGTTCTAAAAATGATGTCTTTGATTTCTCCAAAACATCAATTATCACCATAAATAAAAAATGATGAGAACCATAAAAGCTGGCACAAAATCTCCAGAAGTATATTACTTAAATGAGCTTTTGGCCAAGTTGAATTACAGCGTGATGGTTACCGATTATTTCGGAACCGAAACGGACAAAGCAATCAAAGATTTTCAGTTAAAAAACAATCTTGTGGTTGATGGAGTGGTGGGGCTTAAAACATGGTCGGCACTTTTAGAGAAAAATAGCAATGGTTTTTCGGCAAACGGTAAATTATTGTCAGAACAGAATTTAATCGATTTTTCAAACCAGTTTAATTTAGAACTCGCTGCCGTAAAAGCGGTAAACGAAGTAGAAAGCAACGGAAAAGGTTTTCTAATTGACGGACGTGCGAAGATTTTGTTTGAAGGCCATATCTTTTGGAACGAACTGGAGAAACGAAATATCAATCCGAGGGCTTACGTAAATGCCAATACGCAGGATATTTTATTTGAAAATTACACTAAAAAGTATTACGTAGGCGGAACTGTTGAATATGTACGTTTGGAAAAGGCAAGAAATCTCGGTTCAGACAAAAAAATAGCTGATGCAGCAAATAGTTCGGCTTCGTGGGGACTTTTTCAGATTATGGGTTTTAATGCAATTTCTATCGGATATGGCAGTATTGACGAGTATGTCGAAAAAATGAATCTCAATGAAGGCGAACATCTTAAGGCTTTCGGAATGTTTCTGGAAAAAAATAATCTCTTAGGGCTTTTACGAAGTAAAAACTGGGCTTCATTTGCTTTAAAATATAACGGGCCAGCTTATAAAACCAATAAATATGATGAAAAATTAGCAAGAGTTTATGCGAAGTATGCTTGAGAGCTTTTTTTGTTTCAAGTTTCAAGTTTCAAGTTTCAGGTTTCAAGTTTCACGTTTCACGTTTCAAGTTTTTTTTAACCGCAAAGCACGCAAGGTTTTTTTTGCAAACTTGTAGCAGAGCGCAAAAAAGTTCGCAATGCTTCATGAATAAAAACTTTGCGAATCTTTGCGAAAAATCTTTGCGTTCTTCGCGGTAAAACTATACTCAAAGTTTATCAACTTGAAACATGAAACATGAAACATGAAACATGAAACCTGAAACTTGAAACGTGAAACGTGAAACAAAAAAAACAAAACCCGACAAGTTTTTTTTTAAACAAGTCGGGTTTGCATATTTTAGAACTAGAAAGAATCTATCTCAAACTTGCTCCAAGCTCAGTTTCAAATGTCTGCTGTAATTTAGACATGATTTTATCGATCTGCGCGTCGGTTAATGTTTTGGTATTGTCTTGAATGGTAAAACTTAAAGCATACGATTTTTTTCCTTCTGGCAATTTGCTGCCTTGGTAAACATCAAATAGATTAACATCTTTTAAAAGCGTTTTCTCTGTTTGTTTAGCCAAATTGAAGATGCTTTCGTAAGTTGTACTTTGGTCAATTAATAACGCCAAATCTCTGCGAACTTCTGGATATTTAGGAATTTCAGTATACTTAATTTTTCCTGTAATGATTTTTAAAACCAAATCCCAGTTGAAATCTGCGTAATAAACATCTTGTTTAATGCCGAAATGCTTTAAAATAGGCTTTTTAATAACCCCCATTTCAACCAAAATATCATTATTGTATGTAATTGCCGTTCCTTCAGAATAAATATCAGATTGAACAGGCGCATTTGAAATTTTTTCAATTCCTAAACGAGACAAAATCGCTTTTACATATCCTTTCAGTAAGAAGAAATCTGTTGTTTTTTGCGGGTTTGTCCAGTTTTCTTTGTTTCTGTTTCCAGAAATCAATAAAGAAAGATGCTTGTGCTCTTCGTATCCGTTTAAATACTTGTGGTATGTTTTTCCGAATTCAAATAATTTTAAATCTGAATTTTTTCTGTTAATGTTGTATGAAACCGCTTCTAAGCCAGAAAATAATAAAGATTGGCGAAGTGTTGCTAAATCACTGCTCAACGGATTCAGCATCGATACATTATGCTCTTCTTTTAATGAAGCAGATAATTTAGCGTAAGCTGCAGTTGTCAATGAATTGGCCATCATTTCGTGGAAGCCTTGAGAATTTAATTGGGAAGCAATCACATTCTGCACTTTATAATCTTCTGTTCTTGGCGAATTGGCTACAGTTGCATTAAACTTCTTAGAGAAATTAATGTTGTTATAACCGTAAACTCTCAGAATTTCTTCGATTACGTCAATTTCGCGCTGAACGTCTACGCGGTACGCAGGAATAGTTAAGCCTAAACCTGTATCTGAAACACTGTTTACTTTAATATCTAAAGAAACCAAGATTTTTTTGATCGTATCTTTTGGAATTTCCTGTCCAATAATTTTAGAAACATGGCTGAAGTTCAATAATACAGAGAAATCTTCAACTTTTTTAGGATAAACCTCTATGACATCAGAAGTGATTTTTCCGCCAGCAACTTCTTGAATTAAAAGCGCTGCACGTTTCAAAGCATATTCTGTAATCGTTGGGTCGATTCCTCTTTCAAATCTGAAAGAAGCATCTGTGCTCAATTGGTGTCTTTTTGCTGTTTTACGAATGCTTACCGGGTCAAAATAAGCACTTTCTAAGAAGATAGAAGTCGTTCCTTCAGAAACTCCAGATTTTTTTCCTCCGAAAACTCCAGCAATGCAAAGCGGACCTTTTTCGTCGCAAATCATTAAATCTTCTTTGTGAAGCGTTCTTTCAACGTCGTCAAGAGTTACAAATTTAGTTCCTTCAGCAACTGTTTTTACAATCACTTTTCCGTTGATTTTTGCAGCGTCAAAAGCGTGTAAAGGCTGTCCTAATTCGTGCAGAACATAATTGGTAACGTCAACAATATTATTTTTTGGAGTTAATCCAATTGCTTTTAAACGGTCTTGCAGCCAGCTTGGAGATTCGTGAACTGAAATTCCAGAAATAGTCACACCGCAATATCTTGGAGCTAAATGAGTATCTTCAACATTTACGTCAATTTTTAGCGTGCGCATATCCACTCTAAAATTGCTTACAGAAGGCGTAATCAATTCTACGTTTACGCCGCGCTGCAGCATTCCAGCTCTCAAATCGCGTGCAGTTCCAAAATGGCTCATTGCATCGGCACGGTTTGGCGTCAATCCGATTTCGAAAACCTCATCATTTGCAATTTGGAAAACTTCAGATGCAGGAGTTCCAGGAACTAGATCTTCAGCCAGAACCATAATTCCGTCATGGCCTGTTCCTAAACCTAATTCATCTTCAGCACAAATCATTCCGTGGCTTTCCTGTCCGCGGATTTTTCCTTTTTTAATAGTAAATTCAGCTCCTTCTTTATCATATAGAACCGTTCCAATTGTTGCAACTGGAACTTTTTGGCCCGCAGCAACGTTTGCAGCACCGCAGACAATTTGTACAGGAGCTTCTAAGCCAACATCAACTGTAGTTACTTTCAATCTATCAGCATCAGGATGTTTTTCGCAAGTCAAAACGTGTCCAACGACAACGCCAGCCAAACCTCCTTTAATTGATTCGTATTTTTCGACAACTTCTACTTCTAAACCTAAATCTGTTAGCAATTCAGAAGTCTGCTCAGATGTCCAATCTGTTTTAATAAATTGTTTTAACCAGTTGTAAGATATTTTCATTGTAATGATTTAATTCTTGAATAAGGTTACAAATATAAGGATTGCGCTTTGGAGTAAGAAAAAATTAAGCGGTTTTTTCGACTTGTTTTTTATTGGTGAGAAAATGCTATGCTTTAAGCTTTTGATAATTTACGCATACGTTTTTTAGCAAATGAATGATTGAGAAGGCTAAAAAAAAGGAATGTGTAATTTTTGTGCTACAAGATGAATGAAAAATGCTATTCTGTTTCTTTTTATGAAACTAAATTTGGAGTAAATCAAAAAAAGAAAATTATGAGCACCTCAGTAAAAAGACCTGAATTTAAGGCAAAGTATGATAATTATATTGGTGGAAAATTTACAGCACCAATTACAGGAGAATACTTTGATGTAGTTTCTCCAATTGATGGCAAAGTATTTACAAAGGCGGCACATTCTGGAAAAGAAGATTTAGAATTGGCAGTAGATACAGCCTATGAAGCGTTTAAGACATGGGGGAAAACTTCTGTAACAGAAAGAAGCATTTTACTAAATAAGATTGCACAGAAAATTGAAGACAATTTAGAATACATTGCAGCAGTAGAAACAGTAGACAACGGAAAACCTATTCGCGAAACTCTTGCTGCCGATATTCCGCTGGCTATTGACCATTTTAGATATTTTGCAGGCGTAATACGTGCAGAAGAAAGCGCCATTTCTGAACTAGATTCGCAGACCGTTTCCATAGCGTTAAGCGAACCTCTTGGTGTTGTGGCACAAATTATTCCGTGGAATTTCCCGATTTTAATGGCAGTTTGGAAAATTGCTCCAGCACTTGCGGCAGGAAACACAATTGTTTTAAAACCGGCAGAAAGCACGCCAATTTCTATTATGGTTTTAATGGAATTAATTGGCGATATTCTGCCTCCTGGAGTTTTAAATATTGTAAACGGTTTCGGTGCCGAATTAGGACGTCCGTTAGTGACCAATAAAAAAGTGTCAAAAGCTGCATTTACAGGTTCTACCACAACAGGACGTTTGGTGATGCAGTATGCAACAGAAAACATTATTCCGGTAACTTTAGAATTAGGCGGAAAATCACCGAATATTTTCTTCCCGTCAGTGGCAGATCACGACGATGATTTCTTTGATAAAGCGGTTGAAGGCGCTGTTTTATTTGCTTTAAATCAAGGCGAAATCTGTACTTGTCCTTCTAGATTATTAATTCATGAGGATATTTACGACAAATTTATTGCAAAAGTGATCGAAAGAACTGAAGCGATTATAGCTGGAAATCCGTTGGATAAAGCTACAATGATTGGTGCTCAGACTTCGATTGTTCAGAAAGAAAAGATTATGTCCTACATTAAATTAGGAAAAGAAGAAGGTGCAGAATTGTTGACCGGAGGTGACGAAAATAAATTGGGAGGCGAACTAGAAGGCGGTTATTACATCAAGCCAACGCTGTTTAAAGGTCATAACAAAATGCGCATTTTTCAAGAAGAGATTTTCGGGCCTGTTCTGGCGGTTACGACTTTCAAAACCACCGAAGAAGCTATTGAAATTGCAAATGACACCATGTACGGGTTAGGCGCAGGGGTATGGACACGCGATGCGCACGAAATTTATCAGGTTCCAAGAGCTATTCAGTCAGGACGTGTATGGATCAATCAGTATCATTCTTATCCGGCAGGCGCTCCGTTTGGAGGTTACAAGCAATCTGGAATTGGCCGTGAAAACCATAAAATGATGTTGAGCCAATACCGTCAGACCAAAAATATGCTGATTTCTTACGACAAAAAGAAATTAGGATTCTTCTAAGAGAATATAAACTTGAGAGTAAAAAGCCAATCGGTTTTTTACTCTCTTAAAACCATAGAATTATGCTTCCAAAAACAATGAAAGCTGCGGTCGTTAGAGAATTCGGATCTCTTTTAAAAATTGAAGAGGTCGAAGTCAAACGCCCAGGTAGAAATGAAATTCTTGTAAAAGTAATTGCAAGCGGAGTGTGCCACACCGATTTACACGCTGTAGAAGGCGATTGGCCAGTTAAACCCAAAATGCCATTGATTCCGGGTCACGAAGCTGTTGGCTACGTGGCTGCAGTGGGACAGGACGTAAAGAATGTAAAAGAAGGCGATGCCGTTGGCGTGCCCTGGCTGTATAGCGCCTGCGGTGGCTGCGATCATTGCATTACAGGTTGGGAAACTTTATGCGAAAGCCAGCAGAACGGCGGTTATAGTGTAGACGGCGGATTTGCAGAATTTGTTATTGCAGATGCTCGATACGTTGGAATTTTGCCTTCAAATGTAAATTTTATTGAAATGGCTCCTATTTTATGCGCTGGCGTTACAGTTTACAAAGGATTGAAAGAAACAGAAGTGAAACCTGGCGAATGGGTCGCAATTTCTGGAATTGGAGGTTTAGGGCACGTTGCTGTGCAATATGCAAAAGCTATGGGAATGAATGTTGCAGCTATAGATGTTGGAGACGACAAACTGGAACTGGCAAAAAAATTAGGCGCCGATTTGGTCGTTAATGCTAAAAATCAAAATCCTGGAGAATTCTTAAAGAAAGAAGTCGGTGGAATGCATGGGGCATTGGTTACCGCAGTTTCTCCAATAGCTTTCAAACAAGGGCTTGAAACGTTGAGAAGAAAAGGTACAATGGCATTAAACGGACTTCCTCCAGGCAATTTTGATTTGTCTATTTTCGATACCGTCTTAAACAGAATCACTATTAGGGGGTCGATAGTTGGAACGAGAAAAGACATGAAGGAAGCGATTGAATTTGCTGTTGATGGAAAAGTCAAAGCGACAGTGATGCCTTCAAAATTGGAAGACATCAATACTGTTTTTGACAAAATGAAAAAAGGACAGATAGAAGGCAGAATTGTGCTAGACATAGCGCAATCATAAATAGTTGGTTATGTGAAAGCAGTAAATTTCGTAATTGAATTTACTGCTTTTTTAATTTTAAAAGTTATGATTAAACGAATTGATGCCACAGAAAAAGCAGTAGAACTGATAAAGATTCTAAAAGAAAAACACGGTGATCTGATGTTTTACCAAGCAGGCGGATGCTGCGAAGGCACTCAGCCGCAATGCTTTGAAAAAGGCGGTTATTACCAGCGTTCGGGAGATATCTGCATTGGTACAGTTGAAGATGTTGAATTTTGGGTAGACAAAGATTTATTCGAATATTGGAAACACGCCCATTTTACTTTGACTGTAATCGATGCATTCGGAGTAGGAGGTTTTTCGTTGGAAACGCCACTAAAGAAAACTTTTCAAATAGAATACCGCATTTTTACCCCAGAAGAAGAGAAGAATTTGGAACCGATAACTTTTTTTTAGGTTCAAAGAGGCAAAGTTGCAAAGGGTCAAAGGTTTTTAAACTTTGTGCCTCTGAACCTTTGCAACTTTGCGCCTAAATTTATATAAAGTGACAAAGGATCAAAGGTTTTAAGACTCTGTACCTATGTATCTTTGCCTCTTTGAGCCTAATTTAAATAAAGTAACAATTTGCAAAGTATCAAAGGTTTTTAAACTTTGTGCCTCTGAACCTTTGCAACTTTGCGCCTAAATTTATATAAAGTAACAAAGGACCAAAGGTTTTATGACTCTGTACCTATGTGCCTTTGCCTCTTTGAGCCTAATTTGCATAAAGTAACAAATTTGCAAAGGGTCAAAGGTTTTTAAACTTTGTGCCTCTGAACCTTTGCAACTTTGCACCTAATTTATATAAAGTAACTGATACTGTTTTGGAGTAATTCCTTCATGCTTTTTAAATAATCTAATAAAGTAATTTGCATCTTCAAAACCAGCTAAATAACAGACTTCGTTGATTTGGAGCGTTGGATTCTTCAATAGATTTTTGGCACATTTTATTTTTTCATTCAAAATATATTCAATCGGACTCATTCCGAGCTCGCGCTTAAAGAAACGATAGAAAGAAGTGGTGCTCATACAGGCTTTTTCGCTCAGCGATTTTAAGCTTATATTTTCCTTTAAGTTTTGTTTGATGTACTCTGTAACTTCCTTAATCGGATTGTTTGCGTCTAGAAATTGCCCCTGATCTAGAGATTTTACCGTCTGTGTCTGGATAATTCGGATCAATAATTCTTTTAAAGTCAAATCGGCAAAAATATCTTTGGCGACAGAAGTGCTCATGCATTCTTTGATGAGCTTATTGATTGTCGCGGCCATTTCTACATTATTGTAAAAGAAATAATTCTGATAGTTTAACTGCCAGTACATATTGCTTCCTTCTTTTGGATATTGCTCGTTTAAGAAATTTAAGATTTCGGCAATTTTATCCTGATCTATCGCCAATGCCAAACACTGCGTCGGATTGTTTTTTGAAGCTTCAGGAAAATCAATTTTCATTTCTACATTTGAAGGCACGATAACCGTTTCGCCCGGAAGGTAAACAAATTCAGGATCATCAAAAAGATGCATGATTTTTTTGCCTCTAAGCATACTGGTTACCACCAAGTCATTAAATTTTAACGGAACTTTCTGAGTCGATTCGTAGGTTTCAAATAGATTTAATTCACAATGATTCAAATTGTAAATAGTTCTGTTTTCTACAAGAGTCTTTAATGATTTCTCTTGCGATAATTGAAGCGGATTGACTAAAAATCGTTGATTGTTCATTAAATTTAATTTTTGGGTGAAGACTTTAAATTTAATGAAAATAAGTTTAGAAAGAAGCAGATTTAACGTTTTATTAAATCAGTTCTTCAACGTGTTTTTTGATGTTTTCGGAGATTTTTCTCGTTGGAAGATCATTTTCATCATCTCCAAACGGATCTTCAATTTCTTCGGCAATAAGCTCTAAACTGGCTAAGACATAAAATATAAAAACCACTACCGGCGCAACCAGATAACCAAGACTTACAGAATATCCAAACGGAAGCGTCATGGTGTAAAAGAAAATGAATTTCTTTATAAAAGCACTGTAAGAGTAGGGAATAGGCGTGTTTTTGATACGCTCGCACGCTCCGCATATATCGGTAAAAGCAACCAATTCGTCATTTAGAGTAATGAGCTGTTCTCCGGTTATTTTTCCTGCATCATACAAATCATTGATTTTATGATACATGATTCTTTTCAGCTGGTTTGGTTTGTGTTTGTGATGGTCAATTTCTAAATCAACATCTTCAAAAAGTTGTTTGCTGGTGTCTTCATCTTTTAAATGTTTATGAAGAATGTCGGCATACATGGGAATGTATTTTCTAAAAAACTTTCTATCATTCTCATCTTTTAAAATGGCTGATAGTTTTATGGCAAAATTACGGCTGTTGTTTACAAGACTACCCCAAAGTTTACGGCCTTCCCACCATCTGTCATAAGCCGTATTTGTTCTAAAAACCAGCAAAAGCGAAATGACAAAGCCAAGCATTCCGTGCATGATTGGAATGTTGTGGATGTAATCGTTTTTGGTTACTTTGAAATAATGAAGCTCAAGATAACATACGATTGCAGAATATATTCCAATTGCAATCATAATCGTAAACAGTTTTCGGACTGTATCTGATTTATGGAAATGAAAGATAAATGTAAACCAGTCTTTGGTATTGTATGTGATCATTGAAGCGTCTTTTGAAACAAATTTAAATTAAAAATAATGTATTGAACGTAAAGTGGAAAGAAATATTTCAGTTCGTTGCTGTATTCTTTACTATTAAAAAGATGCTTCGCGGACAACTATGTGTATGTTTATGTAGATGAAAGTCTTCGTGAAATTTTAAAAAAAAATCTGCTGGATCTGCGAGAAAATAAAAAGACTCGCAGATTTAGCAGATTCAACAGATGTTATGCGGTTGCAGGAAAGTTAAAAATTGATATTTCCTGCCAATTCTTTTAAAGCGATTTCAGATAATTTTGCCTCATATTGCGCGTTGCTGTAACGTACTTTTGCATTCACATAATTCAGCTGAGCCGTTCTAAAATCAAGCGTTGTAATGGTTCCGATTTTAAATTTATCTAATGTGATTTCTAAATTCTGCCGAGCAATATTTTCATTGTTTTCTTCTAAATCAATGAGTTCTAAGTTTGTCAGATAGGTCTGGAAAGCCGTGCTCAATTGCGTATTTAAAAGCGTATTTTGCTGTTCTATTGCAAGCTGAGAATTTTCGATCTGCAATTTGGCCACTTTCTCATTGCGATGCTGATTAAAACCGTCAAATATATTCATAGAAGCATTAAAACCGTAATTTAAACCTCTATTGGAAGTTTCGCTCGTAAAACCTAAACTCGATTGGCTTTCAGAAAAATTATAACCTGAAGTTAGTCTTAATGTCGGATAACGATCGGCTTTAACTTGTTTTAATTGCAATTCGGCAATGCGTTTGCTGATGATCTGAGCTTCTAAACCTGGATTTTGTTTCTGAGCTAAGTCCATTAGATCTGCTAAAACTAATTTATTGTCAACCTTTACTTGGTCTGTAACTTTGAAATCAATTTTTGGGTCGCGTGCCAAATGCTGGTTCAGTAAGATTTTGCCATTGGCATACGCTTCTTTTTGTCTCAATAATGCAACTTGATCAGAGTTTAAATCAACCTGTGCATTTAAAACCTCCAGTTTTGAAGCTTTCCCAATGCTGAAACGGTTTTTAGCCAAAGTCAAACGCTGGTTTGAAATTACAATTGTGGTGTCTAGAGCTGCCAATTGCTGTTGCATCTGAACTAAATCGTAATAAGCCGAATTGACCTGAGCAATTTTGACTAAAATGGTTCTTTTAAGTTCAGCGTCACCCAATTTTTGAAGTTCTTTCAATTGATCTAGTTTGGCAAACATTTTCATTCCGTCAAAAACAGTCCATCCTATACTGACGCCATACGTCAAACTGTTGTTTTTGGCATTATTCAATGAGGTCGATGTGCCGTCTTGTCGCACTTGAGTAGAATTGGTAACGCTGTTGTTGTCGGTAATATTTGCTGTTGCTGTCGGAAGCATTCCTGCATTTCCAACTGTCGCGTTTGTTTCGTTTATTTTAGAATTGTTTTTAGCAATTTTAATTTCAAAATTATTTTCCAAAGCTATGGTCATAGCTTGTTCAATGGTAAGAACTTCCTGTGCCTTTGCCTGAATAATGCAAAAGAAGAGGATGAGTGCTGTACAATATATTTTTTTGATATTCATATTTATTTTCTTTAACCCAAAATCAAGTTTTGGCTTATTTGATGCTTTCTCTTTCGTATTCGTCAATATGGTCAAACTCCGGATAATGTTTTCTGGCTTTAGACCACATTAGATAAATGGCAGGAATTACAAAAAGCGTTAAGGCTAATGAAAAAATGGTTCCTCCCACAATTACAACCCCCATGCCAATTCTGCTGGTTGATGCCGCTCCAAGTGACAATGCAATCGGAAGCGCTCCTAAGGCAATGGCTAAGCTCGTCATCAAAATTGGACGCAAACGTGCTTCTGAAGCTTCTAAAATAGCCTCTAATTTTGGTTTGCCCTGTTCTCGCAGCTGATTGGCAAATTCTACAATCAAAATACCGTTTTTGGTTACCAGACCAATAAGCATTACCGTACCAATCTGACTGAAAATATTCCAGGTCTGGTTGAATAGCCACAATGAGAATAAAGCCCCCGCTACCGCCATCGGAACTGTCAAAATGATGATAAACGGATCTATAAAACTTTCAAACTGCGCTGCAAGAATTAAGAAAATAAGCAATAAAGCCAATCCGAATGCGAAAGAAGTGTTGGAACTACTTTCTACGAAATCTCGAGATTCTCCAGCTAAATCGGTAGTAAAGCTTTCATCCAAAACTTTCGCTTTAATTCGGTCCATTTCTACAATACCGTCTCCCATACTTTTTCCTGGCGCCAAACCAGCAGAAACAGTTGCCGACATATACCTGTTGTTATGGAACAATTGCGGCGGATTACTTTGTTCGTAAACCTTCACAACGTTATCCATCTGAATTAATTGGCCATTTTTGCTTTTTACAAAAATAGAGGTCAAATCCAACGGCTTAGATCTGTCTTTTTGGTCAAACTGTCCAATTACCTGATATTGTTTTCCGTTTTTAATGAAATACCCAAAACGCTGTCCGCTTAAAGAAAGCTGTAATGTCTGCGCAATGTCAAGAATAGAAATTCCTAAACTTTCTGCCTTTGCTCGGTCAATGGAAACGTTGATTTCGGGCTTGTTAAATTTCAAATTTACATCTGTTGTCGAAAATACATCGCTTTTATTCACCTCATTCATAAAAAGAGGAATTTTTTCTCTCAATTTATCAAAATTAGGAGCTTGGATGATGTACTGGATCGGTAAGCCTCCACGTCTGTTAACCGCGATAGTAGGCTGTTGGATTACAGCAGTTTTAGCATCAGGATACTGTTTGGTCCATTTGGTCAGTTTGTCTGCAATCTCTTTTTGAGATACGGTTCTTTCGTCTGGTTCTTTTAATGAAAGCCTTATAAAACCTGTATTAGTTGCCGAAGCTCCAAAACCAGGCGCAGTAATTACTAGGCTTACTTTTTTTTCAGGAATTGAATCATCAACCAGTTTTGAAATTTCCTGCATGAAACGGTCTGTGTATTCGTATGAAGATCCCTCAGGCGTTGTCATACGCATCGTTACCGAACTTCTGTCGTCATAAGGCGCTGTTTCTTTTGGAAGAATGGTAAAGAATAAGTAAATCAGTCCGAAACAAGCAATAAGAATAGGGAAGCTGATCCATTTTCTTTCCATGAATTTTGAAAGCGCCTCAGCATAACTGCTGTTCATTTTTTCAAAGAAAGGTTCTGTTTTAATGTAAAATTTCGATTTTTTCTGTTCTCCGCCTTTCATCAAATAAGCGTTCAGCATTGGCGTTAAAGTCAAAGAAACGAAAGCCGAAATTAATACCGCGGCACCAATTACAACTCCAAATTCCCTAAAGAGCCTTCCCACGAAACCTTCCAAGAAAATTACGGGCAAAAATACCGCCGCCAAGGTTACCGAAATCGAAATTACGGCATAAAAAATTTCGTTAGAACCTTTTATCGCAGCTTCGATTGGAGACATTCCTTCTTCTACTTTTTTGAAGATATTTTCGGTTACAACAATTCCGTCATCTACCACAAGTCCCGTTGCGAGTACAATTGCTAATAAAGTCAGTACGTTGATTGAGAATCCAAATAGCCACATGATGAAAAATGTTGCAATTAAGGATACTGGAATATCAATTAAAGGTCTGAAAGCAATGGCCCAATCTCTAAAAAATAAGTAGATAATGATGATTACCAGTATCACCGAGATTCCTAATGTTTCTGCAACCTCCAATACTGATTTCTTTACGAAAATCGTATTGTCAAGCGCAATGTTTAGTTTAATATCTTTTGGAAGATCCTTTTTTAAGGCTTCGTACTTTTTGTAAAATTCGGCTGAAATATCAAGGTAATTTGCTCCTGGCATTGGCACAATTGCCAAACCAATCATTGGCAGACCAGACTGGCTTAATTTGGTTTCAATATTTTCTGGGCCTAATTCTGCACCTCCAACATCGCTTAAACGAACAATTTTGTCTCCATCGGTTCTAATGATGATGTTGTTGAATTCTTCTGCTTTAGAAAGATTTCCAATTGTTTTTACCGTAAGTTCCGTGTTGTTACCTGTAAGTTTTCCTGATGGTAGTTCCACATTTTGCGCGTTTAATGCGGTACGCACATCGGCTACCGTACAGCCGTAAGCGGTAAGTTTTGCAGGGTCAATCCATAAACGCATGGCGTAGCGCTTCTGTCCCCAGATTTGCACGCCACTCACTCCCGGAATGGTTTCTAAACGCTGGGAGATAACATTTTCTGCATAATCGCTTAATTCTAAAGAGTTTCTCGAATCACTTTGAACAGTCATCGAAATAATTGCGTCACTATCAGCATCTGCTTTAGATACAACAGGCGGCGCATCAATATCTTGTGGAAGATTTCTAATGGCTTGCGAAACTTTGTCACGGACGTCGTTTGCGGCTTCTTCTAAATCTTTATCTAGGTTAAACTCGATTGTGATATTGCTGCTTCCTTGGTTGCTGGATGATGTGATATTTCTAATTCCGTCGATTGCATTTACCGCTTTTTCGAGCGGTTCTGTAATTTGCGATTCAATAATATCGGCATTGGCTCCCGTATAATTGGTGCGAATGGATACCTGCGCTGGGTCAATAGAAGGGAACTCTCTGACGCCTAGAAAAGTATAGCCAATAAAACCGAATAATATAATTAATAAATTCAGTACTATTGTTAAAACGGGTCTTCTTATACTTGTAGTTGATAAACTCATTTGTGATTTTATATTTTAGATTTCAGACCTCAGATTTCTGATTTATTGCTAAATCACACTGTTTTCTTCCATCTATATTCAAGTCTTGCGACTTTTGACTTTAAGACTTTGGGCTTTAGAATTATTTTACTTTAACTTTAATAGGAGCTTCGTCTTTTAAGGACATCACACCGCTTGTGATTAAAGTGTCTCCAGGCTTTAATCCTGCTAAAATTAAAATAGACGAATCTGTTCTTGTTGTGGCGTCAACCATTACTTCTTTTGCCTGCCCGTTGTTGGCGATATATACTTTTTTACCATCTTGAATAGGCACAATAGCTTGAGAGGGAACGACTATAGCATCTTTAATGATATTTAAAGGCAATTTTATATCGGCAAAAGTTCCAGGGAAAAGTTTTCCGTCTGCATTATCAGCAAGTGCGCGAATCTGAAGCGTACGTGTTGCAACAGCTACTTCTGGTTCTATGGCATAAATTTTAGCATTATAGGTTTTGTCTGAGCCAGAAACTTTAAAATCGATTACAGATCCCGATTTTACTTCTGCAGCATATTTTTCCGGAATTGAAAAAGTAATTTTTAATTTGTTTGTATTTACCAATTTTGCTACCAAAACAGTTGGAGTGATATAAGTTCCCGGAGAAATATTGCGCAAACCGATTTTTCCTGAAAATGGTGCTCTAACAGAAGTTTTAGAAATCTGTGCTCTGATTAATTGAGACTGAGCCTGTGCAGAGGCAAGATCGGCTTTTGCAACATCTGCTTCTTCTTGGCTGATAGCCTCTTTCTGCAGCAGTAATTTGGCTCTTCTTTCGTTCTCAGCTGCCAAACCTTCTCTGGTTACAGCTTGTCTTAATTGCGCTTTTAATTCAATATCATTTACTTTAAGAAGCACTTGCCCTTTTGTGACATTGGTGCCTTCGTTAAAAAATATTCCTTCAACAATTCCAGAAACCTCACTATGTATTTCTACTTGTTCGTTTGCTTCAATAGAGCCGGACAATGCTAAATTATTGTCAAAAGTGGCCGTTTTTATTACAAGTCCGTTAACAGTTGTTGGGGATTTTTTGTCATTAAACTTTTTGGAGTCATCGTTTTTGCTCTTATTAGATACGATCCTGTAGGTGATAAATCCTCCAATTGTAATAATTAAAAGGGTGTAAATGAGGTGTTTTACTTTCATAAAATTGAGGTGAATATAGATTTTTGGTTTCTGTTTTTAGGTAAGCTTACAAATTTAACTTTTTGATATGAAATCGAAAGCTGTTAGCTTTTATTTAACATTTGTATGTACAAAGGTTTGCATTTAGACTGCAGGCGGAGAAAAAGGTTTAATTAAATATTAATTTTTTTGAAGAAAATAAATAGAACTTCATCAAAAGTGAGCTTCGGTAAGTTGTGCAAAGGCAGGCTATTTCTGCAATGAAAGAATTTTTTGGCAATTTGTCTGATTTTTTTTGCACTTTATCGATTTTATTTGTAACATTGATATGTTAAACAAAATGAAAAAGTTTAATGCATTATCTAACGATTGAGTTCGGGTTTTGTGTTAAAATACGTATGTAGAAGTTGTTTTTTTTTGGTTTTAGTTAGATATAATGAATAATTATATTAACAAGTGTTTATTCTTTATTGTTGAATAATATAAAAAAAATAATGTATGAAGAAAAAATTACTTCTAAGTTTATGGTTTACACTTTTACTTCTATCGATTGGCTACTTGTTTTGGCAGAATGAATTTAAATACAGTCTTCCAACTCCAATTCCTAAGAATTATCACGCTATTGCAATGGGATCAAAAATAGAACTGGGTCCGTGCTGTGCCTTTGATAATAAGCCTATTTTTATTCATTTTTTTAATCCCGAATGCCCATGTTCGCGATTTAATGTGCCTCATGTAAGCGATTTGATAAAAAAATATGGTGATCAGATCAATTTTAAAATTGTGGTGTTAAACAAACAGAAGAAATTTACGATTGATGAAATCCAGCAAAAGTTTGACGCTGAAATTCCAGTTTATTTTGATGAAACAATTGCTAAAAAATGTGGCGTTATTTCGACACCTCAAGCTGTTTTGCTAGATCAGTCGCATAATTTGTATTTCAGAGGCAATTACAATAAGTCGAGATATTGCACAGATGCGCAAAGCAATTATGCCCAAATGGCGATTGATTCTCTTCTGAGACGAAAAGTCACCCCATCTTTTAACGCTTTAGCTCTTAGAGCGTACGGATGTTCATTACCAAAATGCACTAAATAACTATTTCCAAAACCCAAAAACTAAAACCTATGAGAACAAAAGCTAGCTTAAACGAACAAGATTATCTGCACAGTTTTATGTCTACAATGACGCAAAAATCAGATACGATTATTAATTATGTACTTGCAGTATATTTTCTTCTGGGTATCGGACTGTCTTTTAAATACGATACTTTTGAAATTGGCGTTGGCGTGGGAACATTAAACCTTTTGCTTTATTATTCGGCCAAATTTTTCATGAAAAATTCTAAATTTTACCAGTACGTCTTATCAGTTGTTCTGGCTATTTTTATGGCGCAGTACATTTATCAGATGCACGGTATGTTCGAAATGCATTTTACGGTATTTATTGCCAGCACCATTTTGATCATTTATCAGAACTGGAGGCTCCAAATTCCGCTTACCTTGCTGGTTGTACTGCATCATGCGGGATTGGCTTATCTGCAAAACTATATTTATAATGATGCAAATGGACTTCAGGTTTATTTTTCTCAAGTAAATTTTGATCTAGAGACTTTAATTATCCATACCGTTTTGGCAGCTGTAGTATTTTTTATGAATGGCTACTGGGCTTACTATTTCAAAGAACATAGCGAGAACCATATCTCCAAAATTTCAGATGAATATGAATTGGAAAACATGAAATTGGCTTCTGCAAAATACAGCTCTATGTCGGCAACAAAAGATTACAATGATTTTATCCACAGAACTACTTTAGATTTAAAACTGCCCGTAAATTCTGTTTTAAAACTTATTGATGTTTCAAAAGGGCATACCGACAATGATAAATTGCTGAGCTATCTCGAAATGATGAGAGAAAGCGCCAAAAAAATTGATGATTTGGTTAATGATATTCACGTAAAATCTACAAATAGCAGGAGTTAGAATTTAGATTTCAGGTTAAATCAAATTGAAAAAGGTTTAAGGATTCATTTTATATGCTTAATTGAAATGTAAATTAATTTAAATGTAAAATTTATGGATACCAGATTGCACCGTCCGACACCTTCTGATAGAGAAGTGGACTGGAATAAGAATAAAGTACTGCTAAGTAAAACTGATAAAAAAGGAACCATTTTATATGCCAACGAAGACTTTATAGATGTTTCTGGTTATGATGAATTTGAGCTTGTCGGCCAGCCGCATAATGTAATCCGTCATCCGGATATGCCTAAGGTTATTTTTAAATTCTTATGGGATAGCATTAAATCTAGCGAAAACATTCATGTTATCATCAAGAATATGGCCAAAACAGGACGCTATTACTGGGTTGTAACCGATTTTAAAATTGTTGCAGACACAGATGACGAGATCGTAGGCTTCTTTTGTACCCGAAAATCGGTTCCAAATGATATTATCGTAAAATTTATAGAGCCTTTGTACAAGAAACTTTTGCAGATTGAAGAAACCAGCGGTATGCACGCTTCTGAAGAATATCTGGTAGGGTTTCTGGAAGAGAGAAAGAAAACGTACATGGAATATATAGATCATTTGATTGCAACTGGCAAGGACGATAAAAATAAAATAAGCAAAGGCTTATTCAGCGGTCTTTTTGAAAAGAAAAGCGACGCAAAAAAATAACAATGGGCTATATACTTCATTGTGTCTAATAAAAATATTCACCCCTTTAAATTTGTTCCCCCAGCAAAACTAAATCACATGAATATTAGAGTCCAATGAAGTATTTTTTTAGGTTCAAAGCTCCAAAGGAGCAAAGGCTCAAAGGTTTTGCTTTAAGTTCAAACCTTTGAGCCTTTGTGTCTTTGCAGCTTTGCTACTTAACTAATATAATTCCAAATATTCTTCTTCTTGGTCAATTCAATAAAAATCGCTCTCAAAATGGCGTTTTCGGGTTTTTGAAGAGCAGAATCCTCTTTTAAAATCTTCATGGCATAATTTCGCGCTAAAGACAAAATTTCTCTATCTTTTACAATATCAGCAATTTGAAGGTTTAATACGCCGCTTTGCTGTGTTCCCATCATATCGCCAGGACCGCGAAGTTTTAAATCTACTTCGGCAATTTCAAAACCGTCATTGGTCTGAACCATGGTTTCCATTCGGGTTTTGCTGTCAGAACTTAATTTATGTCCCGTCATTAGGATGCAATAACTTTGTTCTGCGCCACGGCCTACGCGTCCGCGCAGCTGGTGCAATTGTGAAAGCCCAAATCTTTCGGCACTTTCAATAATCATTACACTGGCATTTGGCACATTTACCCCAACTTCAATAACTGTTGTAGCCACCATTATATTAGTTTTTCCATCGGAGAAACGTTTCATTTCAGCATCTTTGTCAGCAGGCTTCATTTTACCGTGAAGTATCGAAATCGAATACTGCGGAAGCGGAAAATCACGAGAAATGCTTTCGTAACCGTCCATCAAATCCTTATAATCCATTTTTTCAGATTCTTGAATCAGCGGATATACAATGTAGATCTGTCTTCCTTTTGCGATTTCGTCACGAAGAAACTTCCAGACCTTCAAACGATTCGTATCATAGCGATGCACCGTCTGAATTGGTTTTCTTCCCGGAGGCAATTCATCAATAACCGAAATATCCAAATCGCCATACAGGCTCATCGCCAATGTTCGCGGGATAGGAGTGGCGGTCATTACCAAAACGTGTGGCGGAATATCATTTTTTTTCCACAGTTTAGATCTTTGCTCTACGCCAAAACGATGCTGCTCATCAATTACAGCCAAACCTAAGTTTTGAAACTGAACTTTATCTTCCAGTAAAGCATGGGTTCCAATCAGAATTTTAAGCTCTCCGCTTTCTAATTCTTCATGAATAATTTTTCTTTCAGAAGTTTTGGTAGAGCCAGTCAATATTCGAATATTGATATTTAGCGTTTTAGCAAATTCAGACAAACCAAGAAAATGCTGATTTGCCAAGATTTCTGTAGGCGCCATCAAGCAAGCCTGAAAACCGTTATCAATAGCCAAAAGCATACTCATAAAAGCCACGATTGTTTTTCCAGAACCCACATCGCCCTGAAGCAGACGGTTCATTTGGGCGTTGCTTCCCATATCAGTTCTGATTTCTTTGATTACTCTTTTTTGAGCATTCGTTAAATCAAACGGAAGGTGATTTTTATAAAATGCATTAAAAAGTTCGCCCACTTTATCAAATGGATGTCCTTTTATTTTATGTTTTCGAATAAGATTTTTAGTAATTAGCTGGAGCTGAATAAAGAACAATTCTTCAAATTTCAATCTGAATTGCGCTTTCGATAAAATTTCAGCACTTTTAGGAAAATGAATATTGAATAGCGCGGCACGTTTCGGAATCAGTTTTAGCTCTTCGATTAAAAACGGAGGAAAAGTTTCCGTAAACAGCGCTTGTGTTTCCAGAAAAAGCTGTTCCATCAATTTATTGATCGTACGGTTCGAAATGCCTTTATTAGCTAAAGCTTCTGTCGATGGATAAACGGGCTGCATAGCCGAACGCAAGCTTCTTTCATGTTCGCTTAACAATTCAATTTCAGGATGCGCCATACTGAATTGGCTTCCGTAAAGAGAGCATTTTCCAAAAATTACCAAGGGCTCATTCAGCTTTAAACTTTCGCGAATCCATTTGTGGCCCTGAAACCAGTTTAAGTCCATTTGCCCAGTGTCGTCAACAAAACTCGCGACAAGACGTTTTTTGTTTTTAGCAAACTCAACCGTTTTAATGTTGATTATTTTTCCAATAATTTGGACTTCAGACCCCGTATTCTGCAGTTCGTTAATCTTATAATAACGTGTTCTGTCAATATATCGATTCGGAAAAAGATTGACTAAATCTCCATATTTATGAATGCCCAATTCCTTGCGAAGCAGCTGGCCACGACTCGGACCAACACCTTTTAAGTATTCAATTGGAGTTTCAAGAAGATTATTAGACATTCGACGATTAGATTAATAAAAGAGCCAAGAAGAAAGAAAAAAGTCCAGTTTATTCAATATTTCTTTCTTCTCGGCTCTTTTTTTCTTTAGAAAGCGAAGATAGATTTTAATTGGGAATTTTGAAAATGATTTGCTGTTTTCAAGTGATTGAATATTAACTTATCATTAAATCCTAGTTTGTAGACGCAACTATTTTAAGAAAGTAAAATCTTAATAATAGTTAACCATCAAAAACTTTAATAATGAAAAAAATTGGACTTTTAATTGCGGTAATTTTTTCGCTTGTATCTTGCTCTAACGATGACAATGACAATAAACCAGCCGAAAGTTATCACGGAAAATGGATTCTTACTAAAATGGGCAGCGGTAATCCCGCTGTAAATTCGATTGATGTTTTAGAATGGGAGGAATCGTATACTTTCAATTCTAATAATACATTCTCCAAAACAAGAAAGAAAGAAGGCAAAACGATTACTGTTTCTGGAACTTATTCTGTAGTCAAAACAGCTGACCAAATTCGATTTGAGTTAGTTTATACTAAAGAAAGCGATATAGTTAGCAGCTGTACATCAAAGACAAAAGAAAGTTTATATATCATTAATAGTATTGGGAATTTGTATGGAACGTGGAGTATATGCGATGGACCTATACTGGTCTATGAGAAAAAGAAATAATTTTTGAATGCTTACTAATTCAGATTTTTTTAAACTCCGTTTCTGACGGAGTTTTTTATTTTACCGCCACTATTTTATTAAATAAAGATAATTGCTAGATTTGTTAGACTATTTAAGATATAAGCCCCCAATTATGATTAAAGAAGAGAATATTCCTTTTGAAACAATGGTGTTTTCGGGTGTTACATTCAAAGTGATTAACCGACAGCAAGCCCACGATATTATTGGCGATCTTACCGATTTCAACAATCAGAAAATCTATAATGTTTTTGAAAACACTTGGCGATTTCCAGATTACGAAGAAAATCCGATATTTCTGTTAGCCGAAAATGATGTCGAAATGGATTTGTTTGAAATGGATTTCAGCACAGAAGAACATCCCGATATTTTTATTTTAGGTTTTATTTTTAAAGGAAATCTAACCGTTACAAAACTGATCAGTTCTTACGATACAGACAATTCTCCTGCGCTGATTGTGTTAGGAAAAACGACGACAGTAAATATCAATTTGTTCGGGAGTGTGCATTATTTGGGCGGAGGTTTGCAATGCGACACGCTCGCGGGCGAGTATAATCATGGAGAACTTTTTGTAAAAGGCGATCTTACGGCGTGGCTGATTTATAGCGATGATATGCTGTTTCATTTTGAGCGTTTTACAGACGTTCAGGCCATTATAAGCGCCAACAGACCCGATATTTTGATCTGCAGTAATGTTCAAGATACTGATGGGGCTATCATAACGGTTGAGAATTATCTGCCTTCAACCCACAAATTGTCTGATATTGTAGAAGATTCTTTTATCGAAAATTCAGATTACAATGAAGAAATATTAGGCAATAATTATCTGGAAATATTTAAAGAAGGCCTTTCAATTTTAGATTACGATAAAAAAAATAAATACTTGTATGCTGATTTTCGCAATCAGTTTATCAATATGGTCGAAGTTCTGTCTGAAACTGAAGAACAGAAAGAAAACGGAAAAATCGTTAGACATATTTCTGGAACCACGTACTTGTTTATTCCTTTTGATTATGAAGGAAAAAAATACAGCCAGATTTCAGAAGAGATTTCGAATGGTTTTGGCATCAGAATGCGTGCTTTATGGTGCCATGAAGACCAGGAAATTATGCTTATTCTGGAATATCTTGACGAAAACGGTGACCCAAAATACCAATGGATGAACGACGAGAATGCCCCGGGAATTGAGCTTTTCTGCGTGAAAAATGCTGTCATGAAAACTTTTGAAATATTGACGGCTGAAGTTGTTGAGGAGGATGACGAAGAGGAGGAGACAGAATATTCAGATTACAGCAATAGATTTTCGTTGGAGGAATTTGCCGCTCAATTTGGCGATTACAATTTGCCAGACGATTTAGTAAAACTGTATGGATTTGAGCAGGAATATGGAGTTGAAACGTATTCGGAATGTTTTGGACTTACAATAAATGAGGATAAAACGGGCATAAAAACATGGTCTGAAGAAGAGGAATTCTATAATAGTTTTATCGAATTTGCTGGTGCAAACGGCTCAGGAAGTTCGTATGCATACTGGATTGTGGATAAAGATTTGAATAATTGCCCGATCGTTGTTTTTGGAGATGAAGGCGGAGTTCACGTTGTAGCAGAAAACACTCAAAAATTAATTCATCTTCTGACTTTTGATACGGAAATCTCTGTTGATTTTGATAAAGCTTATTTTTATAAAGATGATGAATACTATGAAGAGAGCGAAAATATCGAAGAGTTTCACGAATGGGTAAAAAAAGAATTTAATTTGGATGCGATAGAATCTGAAGAAGAAGCAGATGAAATTGTAGCAGAAGCGCAAAAAAAATACAAGCAGAAATTCAATGATTTCTTAGTAAAATTTGGCATTGAAATTAGTGAGGAAGATGATGATGAATAGCAGTTTTTTATCTTTGCATTAAAATTAGAAAAATGAAAACACATTTAGCACTTTTACGCGGAATCAACGTTTCTGGCCATAATATGATGAAAATGGAAGCTTTGAAAGCGATGCTTGAAAATCTTGGCTTTCACAATGTGCGCACATATCTGCAATCTGGAAATGTTTTTGTAGACAGCGAAGAAGAAGCCTCAAAAGTTGGTTTTATGATCAAACAGGAAATCTTTAAAGTTTTCGGGCACGAAGTTCCTGTTGTTATGATCACAAAAGAAAACTTAGAATCGTGTTTTGCAAATAATCTGTTCTTGAAAGAGAAAGACATTGACATGAAAAAACTTTATGTGGCTTTCGTTTCGATGGCTCTAAAAAAAGAAAGCATAAACGATTTGAAAATAAGTCAGTTTAAGCCAGACGAAGCAAGTATTGACGAAAACAGGATTTTTATTAAATATGCTGTTGGTGCAGGAAAGACGCGCTTTGATCAAAAATACATCGAGAAAAAATTAAATGTAACCGCAACAATTCGAAACTGGAATACGGTTACGAACTTGCTTAAAATGTATAATGAATAATGAAAAAATATTTTTGTGTAATCTTCTTTTTGGGACTAAGCATTAGTTCTGGAGCATTTGCTCAAACCTCAAAAACAGTTTCGGAAGATTTCAATTCTTTTTTTGCGAAATTTAATTCAGATCCGAAATTTCAAATTAGCAGAGTGATTTTTCCTTTAAAATACAAAATGAACAATGATGATTTTGAGTTAACGGATTATACCATGACTAAAGAGAAGTATAGAACACTTCATTTGAACAATAAAGCTGATGAGAAACATTTGAAAAGAACACTGTCGGTAAAGAAAAGCAAAGCCACTCTCGAGCAGCGCGGACTTGACAATGGCATTTACGTTGATTATATCTTTGAATTGAAAGACAACCAGTGGTTTCTGAAAACTTGGGTTGACCAATCTACTTAACGGTTAATCTCGAATCCATTTTTGCATAGCTGGAAAAGGCAATTTTTGTTCTTTTTCAGCTTTTTCATTTCCAAGACACAATCCCATCCATTCTAAAAGCGGGAGCCCCATATAATTTCCTGAAGTGAAGTTTGAAATAAACCATTCAGAATTGCCTTTATAGCCATTTGAGTGAAATACAAAATCAGCAGGAAGCTGTAAATGATGTAACGCCGCATACGACCATAAAAGCGCAGCAATTTCGTCGCCCTGAGTTGGCCAGTCTTTAGAAATTTCAGCCGTGCCTACTAATTTTCTTTCAGCCGAAACCGTTACGGCAAGATGCCCGGCTTCATGTAAAATATCTCCCGGATATAGCAGTTTATTGTAATCGATATAAATGCAGTCGGGGCCTAAATCTAAACCAGGCAAAAAAGTTTCTCCAAGCTCTTTTTCAAGAATAGCGATGCCAATTTCTTCCAAAAAGAATATTACTTTTTTTACTTCTTCATTTTCTTTTAAATCCATGTCAATTTGTTTTTAAAATGCTTTTCTTGATGTAAATCGTATCTGCATGATGCAAAGCCCCTTTTTTCATTCCACCGCCAAAAGGCTGCATAAATCGAAGGCTTTCTGTTTCGTATCCTTCCTTTTGTATCGGTTCGTTTACCGATAAAGTGGGAGCTTCGAAACCAAAAAATGTAAATTGGCGATACCTTTTTTCTTTTAATGAAAAATAGCCGTTAGACAGGCTTAAAGTCTCTCCAACTGTACAGTTTCCAATAGGCTGTTTTGTTTCTGCATCATAAATATATCCCGTAATCTGTGGCCTCTTGCATCGGTTGACCAGACAGCTTTGCAGAGAAAAAGAAACAAACGTTAGTAAAAAGAGTTTCAAAAAGAGCTTCATTTATTTTTTTATTAAATCGCAATACCAAAATCCAAAATCGAAAGCAGTTTCATCATTTGTATCGCAAGCCGTTTCTGATGAATCTTGTTTTTCAGGCTTTTCATATTTTCGATAAACAATTTCGCCAATTTCAAAATCAATAGGTTTTGAGAAAATTGGGCCATCAAAAGTAAACGTATGGAATTCGCCATTTTCTCCGCAGACATCGACATTTTCAGGCAAATCATTGATGAAATCCTGATCGATTATTCTGCCGACAAAACTTTTGTCCAAATACTTTTCGTTTACGCAAACCACGATCGTTTTGAACCCCAAAGAAATAAATTCTTGTATCAAATCTTGAGTCGGAATTTTCCAAATCGGAAAAACGCCTGTAAATCCAATTTTAGCCAATTGCTTTTCTCTGTATTGGCGTAAATCCTCCAAAAAAATATCTCCAAAAATAGAATGTGTTATGCCGTTTTGCTTTAGTTCTGCCAAAGTTTCCGTCATCACTTTTTCGTAGACTTCCATTGTTGGCATTTCGGGCACCTCAAGAATTTTTAAAGGAATTCCGATGCTTTGCGCTTGCGCGTGCAGTAGCTCCACACGAATCCCGTGCATAGAAATGCGCTGGTATTGCTGGCTTACGCTAGTCAGCAAACACTCAATTTTAAAATCAGTATTTTGTAACGTTTTGTATAAGGCAAGAGCAGAATCTTTTCCGCTGCTCCAGTTAAATAAGGCTATTTGTGGTTCTGGCACGATTTGGAATTTTAATATTGTAAACTTACAAATTTCATTCTATTTGTAAAGGAAACCTTTGTAACTTTGGGATTTCGCCTTCAAAATTGTTTCAATGAAATACATTTTTCTCTTATTTACCAGTTTTCTATTTGCGCAGCAAACACAATACGTTGATTTTAAATCGGTTTCAGTGCAATTGTCTGTAAATCCAAAAGACAAATTGATTTCTGGAACTGTCGACTATCAATTTGAGGTCTTAAAAGATACTGATACTATTTCGCTAGACGCTAAAAACATGAGTTTTTCGAATGTGAAAATCAATGATAATGAAATCATTTTTGTAAATACTAACAAAGAATTAAAATTGGTTTTTCCTTTTAAAAAAGGGCAGAATCATTTGACATTCGATTATACGGCAAAACCAAAACAGGCTCTTTATTTTGTTGATATGGGCAATGACGAAGTGCAAATTTGGACGCAAGGACAGGGCAGATATACCAGCAATTGGTTTCCGAGTTTTGATGATGTGAATGAAAAATTGATTTTCAATTTAGCTATTTCTTATGATAAAGAGTATCAGGTAATCTCGAACGGAGTTTTAAAAGAAAAAACAGCATACGGAAATCTGAATAAGTGGCAGTTTCAAATGGAAAAACCAATGAGTTCATATTTGCTGATGCTTGCAATTGGGAAATTTGATAAAAAAGAATTTAAATCTAAGAGCAGAGTTCCCTTAGAATATTACTACGAACCTAAAGATGCAGATCGTTTTGAGCCTACTTATCGCTATTCAAAACGAATTTTTGATTTTCTTGAAAAAGAAATCGGCGTGAAGTATCCTTGGAAAATAAATAGACAGATTCCGGTAAGGGACTTTTTGTACGCAGGAATGGAAAATACTACTTCGACACTTTTTGCAACGCGGTATGTAGTAGATTCAACAGGTTTTTGCGATCGCAATTACACCAATGTAGACGCGCATGAATTGGCGCATCATTGGTTTGGCGATCTTATTACCGCCGAGAGCAGCACGCATCACTGGCTTCAGGAAGGATTTGCAACCTATTTTGCTTTGCTGGCAGAAAGAGACATTTACGGAGACGACTATTTCTACTCTAAATTGTATGACACAGCACAGCAAATTAAGTTTGCGTCTCGCACAGACACTATTCCTGTTTTAAACGCTAAAGCAAGTTCGCTGACATTTTATGAGAAAGGCGCTTGGGCATTATTTGTTTTGCATGAAGCAATTGGAGATAAAGCTTTTAAAAAAGCAATTAAAAGTTATCTGAATAAATATGCTTATCAAACCGTAAACACGCAGAATTTTTTCGATGAAATAAAAAAAGTTTCAGATTTTGATCTTGATCAATTTCAGAAAACCTGGCTGGAATCGACTGTTTTTGATACGCCAACAGCAAATGCATTGTTGAGTAAAAACAATGCGATTCAAAAGCGATTGGAAATCGATAAATTGAAAAAAATGCCTTTTGCAGAGAAGAAAGATATTCTGAAAGCAATTTTAGAATCTGACGTATATCAGTCTGTAAAAGAAGCGGTTGTCGATCAGTTGGAAAATGAAAAATACGAAGACAAAAAGGAGCTTTTGCTTTTGGCATTGCAAACCAATAATGTCAAAGTCCGTCAGAATCTTGCAGGTTCTTTAACCAAAATTCCAGAAGATTTTCGAGCAGATTATGAAACACTTTTGGATGATAAATCATATCAGACGCAAGAAATGGCACTTTATTGGCTTTGGAGAAATTTTCCAGACCATAGAACGCAATATTTGGATAAAGCTAAAAATTGGATTGGTTTTAATGATTACAATTTAAGGACTTTATGGCTCTCTCTAGCTTTATCGACACCAAATTACACTAATGAAAAAGATGTTTTAGCGAATGAGCTGATTGCATTTTCATCTGCAAAATACGAAGCCACAACACGACAAAATGCGTTAGAAAAATTGATTGCTTTTAAGATTATCAACGATCAGGTTTTGAGTAATTTAGTCGCTGCTACTACGCATCATATGTGGCAATTTTCGAAATTTGGAAGAGATACGATAAGGCTATTGTTAAAAAATCCTGAAATGCGTGCTTCTTTTAATAGAATTTTACCTAATTTGACACCCGATGAGCAGTTCCAATTGAATCGTTTGTTGAAAGAGTAAATATTAGAGTGCATAGATAAAAAAAGCAAGAATTGAGAGTAAAAATCTCTGAAAATTTCTCTTCTTGCTTCTTTCCTCTTGTTAAATCTAAAAAAAAATATCCCCAAAAATAAAACCTAGATTATAATTTATGAGAGCATTGGTTATTTCAGGTGGCGGCAGTAAAGGCGCATTTGCCGGCGGTGTTGCCCAATATTTAATTGAAGAGAAAAAACACGAATACGATCTGTTTTTAGGAACCTCCACAGGAAGTCTGCTGATTCCGCATTTGGCTCTAGGACACATCAAGAAAATCCATTCTGTTTATACCAATGTAACGATGTCAAGTATTTTTAATATTTGCCCGTTTGTTGTAAAAACGAAGGATGGAGTTGATATTGTGACTATTAATCACTTTAATGTAATCCGCCAGTTTTTTAAGGGGAAACGCACTTTTGGAGAAAGCAAAGGACTGAAAAAGTATATTCAGAACAACTTTTCTCTTTCTGATTTCAATAAACTCAAAAAGCTAAAAACTGATGTTATCGTTACAGTGACCAATTTTACTAAAAACGAATCTGAATACAAGTCGGTAAAAGACTGCACTTATGAAGAATTTTGTGAATGGTCTTGGATTTCAAGTAATTACGTTCCTTTCATGAGTTTGGTTGAAAAGAATAATTGCGAGTATGGAGACGGAGGATTCTCTAGTTTAGTGCCAATTCGTGAAGCGATCAATAGAGGAGCTACAGAAATAGATGTAATCGTACTCGAAACAGAGGTGAATACAACAAAAACGGTTATTGGTAAAAATCCATTTTCATTAATGATCGATTTGTTCCGAATTGCTTTGGATCAAGTAGAAAAACACGATATTGCTATAGGAAAACTTATGGCAAACAACAAGAATGTGAAATTAAATTTATATTACACTCCTATAAAATTAACCGATAATGCTTTGATTTTTAATAAAGAAGTGATGAAGGAGTGGTGGGAACAAGGCTACGAATATGCTCAGAATAAGTCTGAAGTTATGAGTGACAATAAAATATTGATTTAAGATTATAAGGTTTAGTTTTTATGATAATCTCTTTTGATCTTGACGATACTTTGATAGCAAACAATAAATTTGATTTGGAGAAAATAAATCTATTTCAAAAGATCTTCAGAATTGAAAAGCTAAGAAAAGATACAATAGTTCTATTTAAAGAATTGAAAAGGAGAAAGCATAAAATTTATATTTATACTACTTCTTACAGAAGTGTTTCCAAAATAAAATGGATGTTTTATTCATATGGTATTTCTGTTGATTACATTATTAACCAGCAGAAACACCAAAGAAGTTTATTGAATAAAAATATTTATTGCTCAAAATTCCCACCTTTATTTAATATAGATCTTCATATTGACGATTCAAAGGGAGTTCAAATGGAAGGTGAAAAATATGGCTTTAAAGTAATTGTAATTTCTGAAGCAGATAAGGATTGGAAACAATCAATTTTAAAATCAATCTAAAATCTACAATGTATTCTAGTACCAAAGATCTGCAACTTCACTTTTAATGAAACTCAAAGCAGCATTGCTTGGCGATTGTTTTTCTAATAAATCATTCAAGATTACTTCGCGAAGTTTATCAGCGTTTTCTACTTTGTCGCTCATTGCGGCTTTACGGATCATTTGGATGGTTGCATTTTTTGCAGTTGAAATAATCGTCCAGCATTCTTCAGACATATAAATCTGCTGTGTAAGATTGTGCTCAAATTCCTGTTCGATTTGATCGATTACGTAATTTTCATAATCGTGTTTATTCTGAGAAATAGGAGAAAGTCTAATGAGCAATTTTGTCAAGTTGATGCGCTCTAAAAATAAAGTCATACGCTCGTATGCCTGCAAACGCACAGGAAGAGATTCTTTATTCGCTTGCTTGTTTAGTAAAAAAGCACGCTTTCTGTCATTGTTTTTAATATGCAGTTCAAAGAAACGATACGCTACAACTCCTGTAACTAAGGCTGGTAAAGTATAACTCGCAAGTTCTATTATTTTGTTGAAATCCATCGGAATAATTTTTAAGCAAAAATATACTTTTTGATCAAAAATCAACTCTAAATTTATGGCAATAAACAAAAAGGAAGACGTACTTTTACAACTTGTTTTTTATTGAGACCGAAATATCTTTTTAATGGATTCATACATAATACTTTTCCTTTGTTTAGCGGCTTTTGCAGCCGGTTTTATTGATGCAATTGTTGGCGGTGGCGGATTAATCCAAACACCGATGGGATTAATTTTACTGCCCAATCTTCCAGTTTCGACTGTAATCGGGACTCTAAAAATCCCTGCTTTTAGCGGAACTGCCTTTGCTGCTTTTCAGTATGTAAAGAAAGTTGTTATTCAGTGGAAGCTTCTTATTATTATGATGTGTCTGGCTGTTCCGTCAGCATTTTTAGGCTCGACGATTTTGACCTTGGTAAGCAATGATTTTATGAAACCGCTTTTACTGGTGGTTTTGTCCTTGCTGTTTGTGTACACGTATGCAAAGAAAAACTTTGGGCAGCATGAAGTAAAAGATCATTCAGAAGCAACTCAAATATTTTATGCGGTAATTATCAGTATGGTTGTTGGATTTTACGACGGATTTATTGGTCCAGGAACAGGAAGTTTCTTTGTAGTGGCTTTTATTGCACTCTTAGGTTTTGATTTTCTTCATGCTTCTGCGAATGCTAAAATGGTAAATCTGGCAACCAATTTCGGTTCGATTTGTCTCTTTATGATCAAAGGAAAAATCATTTGGGCAATTGCAATTCCAATGGCAATCAGCAACGGACTTGGCGGCTGGCTAGGAGCAAAACTAGCCATCAATAAAGGCAACGGATTTATTAGAATTTTCTTTTTGATTGTAGTTGTCGGGACATTGATTCGATTTGCTTATGATGTGTTTTTTAAGTAAGGTTCTATGTTGCTAAGACTTCAAATTTCTTTTTTTGTAATTATAATTTTTTTAAAGTGATTTTTTATTGTAAAATGATTATTTTTGTATCATTATTTGATAATTTAAATGTTTTGTAATGATAGAGATAGTTGAAAATTATGAGAAATACGTTAATTCATTGCCAGAATTAATTAATAAATCCTATTTTAAAGCTGAGTTTTTTATTCAAAAATTGGGTTTAAAACATGCTACTTATTATAGAAAATTAAAATCAAATAGCTTTACACATCAAGAAGTAAAGCTTATTACCTCTTTGTTGTTTCCAGAAGAAATTTTGATGCAGGAATTACAAAAAAGTGAAGAAGACATTAAGGCAGGAAGAACAATCGATTTTGAAGATTTCAAGCAAAAATTAAGAGCTAAGTATAATATCTAATTCTAAAGGATTTCTTTTATTATCCCAAAATAGGACAATATATAGAGTCTGTTTTTCAATTGTGTAAAATAAATAGACTTGATTTGATATTAGAAACTTCCGGTAGGAAGTTTTTTTATATTTTGAACCAATATAATTATTTTGGACGATTATTTCGATTATGCCGATAGTTTGATCTGAAAACGTAGCGGCTTTGGAATCACTATATTTATTTATTATTTGCGAGAACGTTTTTTCGGCGTGTTCTGTTAATTTGACGTTCATTTATCTTAAAATTAAATTTTACAAAGATATAAATAATTTAAAGAATTTTCTTTCAAAAAAAAATAATTTAATTGTTTGTTTCTAGCCCCGATTGAGGCGGTATCCTCGGAGTGGAGCGGAGAGATATAGCCGAAAGCGGGAAACCATGTTTATAAAAATGCCTAATGTTTGGCTTCAAAAAAAATTAGCATCTAAAAAGCTTAGCAACTTAAAGGTTTTAAGCAAAACAAAAAACTTAGCGCCTTAGTAGCTTAGCAACTTAGTAGCTTTTTAAATCATTAATTCTTATTTTTGCCTAAAAGGAGAAAATTACATGCAGAAATATATTGACCAGCTCAACGAAGCGCAGAGAGCGCCTGTTTTAAAGAAAGACGGGCCAATGATTATTATTGCTGGTGCAGGTTCGGGAAAAACCCGTGTTTTAACAATTAGAATTGCTTATTTGATGCATCAGGGAATTGATGCGTTCAATATTTTGTCGCTGACTTTTACCAATAAAGCGGCAAGAGAAATGAAGCATAGAATTTCGGATATTGTGGGAGCTTCTGAGGCCAAAAACCTTTGGATGGGAACGTTTCACTCGATATTTGCGCGTATTCTTCGTGCAGAATCGGAACTTTTGGGGTATCCTTCTAATTTTACCATTTACGATTCTCAGGATTCGGCGCGATTGATTTCTTCGATTATCAAAGAAATGCAGCTGGATCGTGATATTTATAAACCAAAACAGGTCTTAGGACGTATATCTACTTATAAGAACAGTTTGATTACGGTAAAGGCGTATTTTAACAATCCAGAGCTAATAGAGGCCGATGCGATGTCTAAAAAGCCTAGATTGGGAGAAATTTATCAGCAATATGTAGAGCGCTGTTTTAAAGCAGGCGCAATGGATTTTGATGATTTATTGTTGAAAACCAACGAATTATTGACTCGTTTTCCAGAAGTTTTGGCGAAATATCAAAACCGTTTCCGCTACATTCTGGTTGATGAGTACCAGGATACAAACCATTCACAGTATTTGATCGTTAGGGCTTTGTCTGATAAGTTTCAGAATATTTGTGTGGTTGGTGATGATGCGCAGAGTATTTATGCTTTCCGTGGCGCGAATATCAATAATATTTTAAACTTTCAGAAAGATTACGAAGGTGTTGTGATGTTCCGTTTAGAGCAAAATTACCGTTCGACGAGAAATATTGTGGAAGCTGCCAATACGGTTATGGACCACAATAAAACGAAACTGGATAAGGTAGTTTGGACAGCAAACGATTTTGGACCAAAAATTAAGGTTCATAGGAGTTTGACCGATGCTGAAGAAGGCCGTTTTGTAGCGAGTACGATTTTTGAGCAAAAAATGCAAAATCAGCTTCATAATGGATCTTTTGCGATTTTGTATCGTACCAATGCGCAGTCGCGTGCCATGGAGGATGCGCTGAGAAAACGTGATATTCCGTATAGAATTTACGGTGGCTTGTCATTCTACCAGCGTAAAGAAATTAAAGACGTTTTGTGCTATTTGCGTTTGGTTCTGAATCCGAAAGATGAAGAGGCTCTGATTCGTGTAATCAATTATCCAGCTCGTGGAATTGGAGATACGACAGTAGAAAAATTAACGATCGCGGCCAATCATTACAAACGTTCGATTTGGGAGGTAATGGTGAATATCGATAAAATCGATTTGAAGCTGAATGCCGGTACGAAGAACAAATTGAAAGATTTTGTAACGATGATTCAGAGTTTTCAGGTTATCGATCAGAATCAGGATGCTTTTTACTTGACGGATCACGTTGCGAAAAAAACAGGATTGGTTCAAGAATTGAAGAAAGATGCTACTCCAGAAGGAATGGCTAAAATTCAGAATATAGAAGAGCTTTTAAACGGTATTAAAGATTTTACTGAAGGGCAGAGAGAGATTGATGGAGCAAGAGGCGCTCTTTCTGAATTTATGGAAGATGTGGCTTTGGCTACAGATTTGGATAAAGATACCAATGACGAAGATCGTGTGGCATTGATGACCATTCACTTGGCAAAAGGATTGGAGTTCCCGCACGTTTTTGTAGTGGGAATGGAAGAAGATTTGTTTCCGAGCGCAATGAGTATGAGTACGAGAAGCGAACTGGAAGAAGAACGCCGTTTGTTTTACGTAGCATTGACTCGTGCAGAACATCAGGCGTATTTGACATATGCCCAGTCACGTTACCGTTGGGGAAAACTGACTGATAGCGAACCTTCTCGTTTTATCGAAGAAATCGACGATCAATATTTAGAATATCTGACTCCAGCTGAAACGAGCTATCGTTATAAATCGCCAATTGATGGTGATATTTTTGGCGATGTAGATAAATCAAAATTAAGGTTAAACAAACCTGTTGGAGGAACTCCGCCAGCTCATATTACTAACAATGAGCCTAAACCAGATTTGAATATCCGTAAATTGAAACCTGTTTCGGGAAATGCGCCAAGCAGCGGAAATTCGAATTTATTTGACAGTAAATTGACAGTTGGAAATGTGGTGATGCACGAACGTTTCGGAAAAGGAGAAGTTATAAATCTTGAAGGCGCAGGAGCAGACCGAAAAGCAGAAATTAAATTTGAGGTAGGCGGAATTAAGAAATTGTTGTTAAGATTTGCTAAATTAGATGTTGTGGGATAAAAAGTGTTTCAAGTTTCAAAAACATTTGTCACTCTGAGCGGAGTCGAAGAGCTTTTTAACTAATGAAGGTTTCGATTCCGCTCAGCCTGACAAACCCGAAACCTGAAACAAAATAAACTTGAAAACAAAAACAAAATGGCTGAATTTATAAAAATATATCCAGATAAACCTAGCGAAGCGGCAATTGCGAAAGTGGTTAAAGTGCTTCAGAATGGAGGTTTGGTAATTTATCCGACAGATACCGTTTACGGTTTAGGTTGTGATATTACCAATTCGCGTGCATTGGAAAAAATTGCTAAAATAAAGGGTGTAAAACTAGAAAAAGCAAATTTCTCGTTTATCTGTCACGATTTGAGTAATTTATCAGATTATGTGCGTCAGATTAATACATCGACTTTTAAAATCTTAAAGAGAGCGCTTCCTGGGCCTTACACGTTTATTTTGCCTGGAAATAATAGCTTGCCGAAAGAGTTTAAAAAGAAAACAACTGTTGGTATTCGTGTGCCTGATAACAATATTATTTTGGAAATAGTCCGTCAGTTGGGAAATCCAGTTGTTTCGACTTCTATTCGCGATGAAGATGATGTAATCGAATATACCACAGATCCAGAATTGATTTTTGAAAAATGGCAGCATCTCGTTGATATGGTAATCGATGGTGGTTATGGAGATAATGTCGGGTCAACAATTATCGATCTTTCTGAGCATGAGCCGGTTATAGTTAGAGAAGGTAAGGGTGATATTGATATTTTGTAAAAAAATACACTAAAAGTATAATAGTATAAAAAATATGAGTAACTTTATTATGTTAAAATTTAGTTAGTTACTTAACGATAATGCTATTCTTAATTATATTTAATTGGTTATTAAAAAAAGATTAAGGATACATAAAAGCAGGTCGATTGACCTGCTTTTTCTGTTTTTATAATATGTGAAACAAGGATTATTTCGCTTGTTTTTTCATTTCTTTTTCAATCATATCATAGAATTGATCGATTTTTGGCATAACTACGATACGAGTTCTTCTGTTACGAGCTTTGTTCTCAGCAGAATCATTAGCAACTAATGGTACGTAAGAGCTTCTACCTGCAGCAATTAATTTAGCTGGGTTAACACCAAGATCGTTTGTTAATACACGAACGATAGAAGTAGAACGTTTAACACTTAAATCCCAGTTGTCTAAGATAATTCCGTTGCTTTTGTAAGGAACATCATCTGTGTGTCCTTCAACCATGCACTCAAAATCAGGTTTGTCGTTTACAACTTTAGCAACTTTAGCCAAAACAGTTTTAGCTTTATCACTTACGTCGTAGCTACCGCTTTTGAATAATAATTTATCAGCGATAGAGATAAATACAACTCCTTTTTCAACATTGATTTCGATGTCTGGATCGTTGATTCCAACTGCTCCTTTTAAGCTTGTAACTAATGCTAATGTAACACTGTCTTTTTTAGTTAAAGCATCTTGAAGTCTAGAGATTTTTAAATCTTTTTCTTTTAAACTTTCAAGAGATTTTTCAAGGTTTTCAGCACCTTTAGTAGTTAAGATAGTTAAATCTTTAGAACTATTGATAAGATCTTGATTATGCTGTTTGTAGCTTTCAGCTGTTGCAGCCAATCCAGCTTTTTCTTCTAAGCACGTATTTAATTTTACAGTACATGAGTTTAACAAATCTTGAGTCTCTTTGTTTTTAGCTTCCAACTCAGCATATTTCTTTTTAGAAACACATGATGTTAGGGCCATTAATACTGATAGTGCGATAACTATTTTTCTCATAAATTTAATTTTAATTAGACTTGAATTACAAATTTAGTTTTTAATATTTTGAATACTGTTAAAGATTTCTTTAAATACGGTCTGTTTCTTGATATAATAAAGGAAAACGATGCTTTTTACCGAATAGTATTGCTGCATTTGAAAATCTTTTCGCTTTTTGAGATAGCTTAAAGATAAGCAATAAAATGAAAAATGCGCCTTTAGAATGGCAAAAGTATGTGCTAATTTGCCCTGTGTAAGAAAACGGATACCTGCAATGCCATCTAAAATCATTCGGAAGAAAATCACAAAAAATAATCCTTTCTTTGGAAGATTTTTGACCATCATTAGCAGTGAATTTCTAAAATTCAGATACGTTTTCTTCGGGTTGCCTTGCTGTAAGGTTGCACCGCCAACGTGATAAACAACAGACTGCGAATTATACTTTATAATATGTCCTTCGTTTGCGGCGCGCCAGCATAAATCAATCTCTTCCTGATGGGCAAAAAAGCTCTCATCAAAACCGTCTAATTCGTGGTAAACATTTTTTCTGATAAAAAAGCAAGCGCCTGAAGCCCAAAACAATTCAATATTATCATTATATTGTCCGTTATCTTTTTCGACTGTATCGAATATTCTTCCTCTGCAAAATGGAAAGCCATATTTATCGATAAAACCGCCCGCAGCTCCTGCGTATTCAAAGTATTCCTTATTTTTAAAATCAAGAATTTTAGGCTGGATAATGGCGGTTTGCTTTTCTTTTTCGAAAGTGTCAAGAATTGGCCCAAGCCAGTTTTCCGTCACTTCAATATCTGAATTTACCAATGCATAAATTTCTGCATCAATATGTTGTAGAGCATCATTATAGCCTTTCGCAAAACCATGATTGCCAGAGTTTTTTACGATTTTTACGGTAGGGAAATTTTCTGTAACAAATGCAACAGAATTATCCGTAGAATCATTGTCAGCAACATAAATTGCTGCGCCTTCTGAAAACTGAATAACAGATGGTAAAAATTGCTCCAGCAATTTTACTCCGTTCCAATTTAAAATTACAACTGCTATTTTATCCAAAAGTACTTAGTTATTTATTCTTTGTTAATGGTTTTGCTTATAGTCAGGCAGGCTTCTTAAAAACTCATATTTTTCGTTTTCAAAATCCATTTGACAATAAAAATGGTTTAGTCCGTTTGTGACCTTCAAAAACCGTGCCTGCATTGTCATATTATAACGGGCAATTTGATCAAAAGTTGCCTGAGAGATTTTAACTTCGGGCGCTTTGCACTCTACTAATATATGTATAGAGCCATCTGGATTATACACCACAACATCGTATCGTTTTCGTAATCCGTTGACAGTTAAAACTTTTTCTACGTTAATGAGTGATTTGGGGTATTTTTTTTCATGCATCAGAAAATGAACAACGTGTTGGCGAACCCATTCTTCCGGCGTAAGAATTATAAATTTTTTCCTGATTTCATCAAAAATAGACACTTTATTTTCGCTATTTTTGAATCGGAAAGTGTAAGCTGGGAAATTAAGTTTAAGCATAAAGCAAAAATATAAAATAGTTTCAGGTTTCTCCCGAAGTCTCGGGATAAAGTTTCAAGTTTTGAAACAGAACCTGAAATTTTGGACCTGAAAGAAAAGATTTGAATGGACGAAGTAGTAAAAATTGTTAATGATATAAAAGCCGGAGATATTAAACCGATTTATTTTTTAATGGGCGAAGAACCTTATTATATAGATAAGTTGTCTGAATATATTGAGGAGAATGTTTTGGCTGAAGAAGAAAAGGGCTTTAATCAGACAGTTTTGTACGGAAGAGATGTATCAGTCGAAGATATTGTTGCAACGGCCAAGCGCTATCCTATGATGGCTGAACGTCAAGTTGTTATAGTAAAAGAAGCGCAAGATTTGTCCAGAACAATCGATAAAATCGAATCGTATGTCGATAATCCGATGCAGACCACCGTTTTGGTTTTTTGCTATAAATATAAAACACTAGACAAAAGAAAAAAAGTTACCAAGCTTTTAGCTCAAAAAGGCATTGTTTACGAAAGTAAAAAGTTATACGAGAATCAGGTTGGAGACTGGATTAAACGTGTTTTGGCTGGTAAAAAATATACTATAGATCCCAAAGCCAATGCTATGCTGGTTGAGTTTTTAGGTACAGATTTGAGCAAAATTAATAATGAGCTAGAAAAGCTGCAGATTATTTTGCCGAAAGGAACCATGATTACTGCAGAACATATTGAAGAGAATATTGGCTTTAGTAAAGATTATAATGTATTCGAACTTAGAAAAGCTATTGGAGAACGCAATCAATTGAAAGCGTATAAGATTGCGGAGAATTTTGCACATAATCCGAAAGAATATCCTCTCGTAATGACTACAGGTTTGGTATTCGGTTTTTTTGTACAGCTTCTTAAATATCACGGATTAAAAGATAAAAGCCCTAAAAATGTCGCAACAGCGCTTGGGGTTAATCCGTACTTCTTAAAAGAATATGATTTGGCTGTAAAAAATTATCCAATGCGAAAAGTGAGCCAGATTGTTGGCGCTTTACGCGATATTGATATTAAAAGTAAAGGTGTGGGAGCGAACGCTTTGCCTCAGTCAGATTTGTTAAAAGAAATGCTGTATAAAATATTTAATTAAGCCGTAATAATTCACGATATTTGCCTTTCTAAAAATTAATCAGGTTAAAAATAATTATGCAATTATGGGAATGAATAAAAATACCATTTTAGGATGGGCTACTTTAATAATGGTGCTTATGGGATTGTTACTTATAGGTCTTGGAATCTTTAGGTACAGTGATGTTTCAGGCTGGGGATTTGGTGCTGTTGGAGTTGGTTTTTTTGCTAATGCCTGGGTATTCAATGCTTTAAAAGGCAGGGTTTAATCTTTTTTGATTGAATAATTTGATGATAATAAACAATATAAATAAAAAATAAAACAAATGTCAGACGATAAGAAAGTAATTTTCTCAATGCAGAAATTGAGTAAAACCTATCAAGGAGCAGACAAACCGGTTCTTAAGAATATTTATCTTAGTTTCTTTTATGGAGCTAAAATCGGTATTTTAGGACTTAACGGTTCTGGAAAATCTTCGCTTTTAAAAATTATTGCGGGAGTTGATAAAAACTACCAAGGTGATGTGGTTTTCCAACCAGGCTATACAGTTGGGTACTTGGAGCAAGAGCCAATTCTTGATGATTCTAAAACGGTTATCGAAATTGTTCGAGAAGGAGCAGCTGAGACTATGGCAGTTTTAGAAGAGTACAATCAAATTAATGACTTATTTGGTCTTCCAGAATATTATGAAGATCAAGATAAAATGGATAAATTGATGGACCGTCAAGCGGCATTACAAGATAAAATTGATGCTCTTGGTGCTTGGGAAATCGATACAAAATTAGAAATCGCAATGGATGCATTGCGTACTCCAGAAGGTGATACACCTATCAAAAACCTTTCGGGAGGAGAGCGTCGTCGTGTAGCATTATGCCGTTTGCTGTTGCAACAGCCAGATGTATTGCTATTGGATGAGCCTACCAACCACCTTGATGCTGAGTCAGTTCTATGGTTAGAGCAACACTTGGCACAATATTCAGGTACTGTAATTGCCGTAACACACGACCGTTATTTCCTTGATAATGTGGCAGGTTGGATTCTTGAGTTAGATAGAGGAGAAGGTATTCCGTGGAAAGGAAACTACTCTTCTTGGTTGGATCAAAAATCAAACCGTTTGGCTCAAGAAGAAAAAGTGGCTTCTAAAAGAAGAAAAACTTTAGAGCGTGAGTTGGAGTGGGTTCGCCAAGGTGCAAAAGGTCGTCAGACAAAACAAAAGGCACGTTTGCAGAACTACGACAAATTATTAAATGAAGATCAAAAACAATTGGATGAAAAATTAGAGATTTACATTCCAAATGGTCCTCGTTTAGGAACAAATGTTATTGAAGCAAAAAATGTCGCTAAAGCTTTTGGCGATAAATTATTATACGATAATTTGAATTTTACTTTGCCGCAAGCGGGTATTGTTGGAATTATCGGGCCAAACGGTGCTGGTAAGTCTACTATTTTCAAAATGATAATGGGCGAACAGCAAACTGATAGTGGAGAATTTACTGTTGGTGATACTGTAAAAATTGCCTACGTAGATCAATCGCACGCAAATATTGATCCGAACAAATCAATTTGGGAAAACTTTGCCGATGGTCAGGAGTTGATTATGATGGGAGGTAAGCAAGTAAATTCAAGAGCTTATTTATCGCGTTTCAATTTTGGCGGTGGCGAGCAGAACAAAAAAGTATCAATGCTTTCAGGTGGTGAGCGTAACCGTCTGCACTTGGCAATGACTTTGAAAGAAGAAGGAAACGTACTTTTACTGGATGAGCCTACAAACGACTTGGATGTAAATACGCTTCGTGCACTAGAAGAAGGTTTGGAGAATTTTGCGGGTTGTGCAGTAATTATTTCACACGACAGATGGTTCTTAGACAGAATTTGTACGCACATCTTAGCGTTTGAAGGAGATTCTGAAGTTTATTTCTTTGAAGGAAGTTTCTCTGATTATGAAGAAAATAAAAAGAAACGTCTTGGCGGTGACTTAACTCCAAAACGTTTGAAATACAGAAAATTAATCAGATAATAGTACCTGATAATTTCAATAAAAAATCCCAAATTCCAAATTTATCGGAGTTTGGGATTTTTATTTGAATTATATGCTCAAAAAAAAACTGTTAGGTTTGAATTGAATATATTTTAAGTAAAGTGTGTTTTTGGAATTTAAGAAATTGAAAATTTAAAGAAATTTAGATTTTAGCTCAGGGGTTGGAATCATGCAGCTCTCTTTTTTGCCATACCAATTGTATCTGTTCTTTGCAATGTAATCGTAAATTCTGTCGCTGATAAAAATTGGTACGATTCTAAAAATTGGACTTAGTTTCCAAAGACCGTCAAAATTTTTAGCTATTTCAATAACTGCAGAAGATTTATAAAAATATGCTATTCCAGGATTGTATAAAATAATACTGTCCATCTTTGAAAAACTGATTCCTAGATGTTTACAAATCGAAATTCCTAAATCAGATTGCAATGCGACAAATCTAAAAATATCTTTTCGGTCGTGTTTGATAATAAACTGTACAGCAGAATTGCAGAGGTTACAGACTCCGTCAAAAAGAACTATTTTTTTATTTTTTGGAAGGTCTTCCATTTTAATTTCTTTGTTTCGAGTTTAACGAATTTTTCTAGTTTGTCATTCCGAGGAACGAGGAATCTCCGCGACAAAATTCCGTATTGATTGGAAATAGTTTGCGGAGCTACTTGCGGAGATTCCTCGTTCCTCGAAATGACAAAAATGAGAAAAGAAAAGATGTATTGATAAAATTTATTTAAAATTAAATTTTAATAAATTTAATAAATCAAAAACAACCTCTACAAATCGTTTTAAATAGCTTTTTAAAAATTAGCAATCTTCTTTTGCGTATTTTTAAAAATCGTTTCTTAAATCGCTTTATTTTAATTTTTAGGTTTTTTAGCCATTTTTCAAGGCTGAAAAACTGCAATTGAGACTGAAAAGTTATTTTTTTACAGCCTCAACCAATTCCAGTTCATCCAAACTTACTTTCGAAGTAAAAATGCCATAATTTACAGTTGCTTTATTTTTTTCGATTAAGTCTATGCTTCCAACAGATCTTCCGTCAAGCATTCTTACTCGGTCACCAACTTTTAAAATAGGTTTTGGTTTTTCTACAACAGGTTTAAGTTTTTTCTCTTTTTTCTCTTTTCGAATTTCTTCAACTTTTACCTGTACTTCAGCAATAATCTCTTTTTGTTTTTCAACTTTAGCTTTAACCTCTTTTGGAGTTGCTTTTTTGCGTTTTGAATTTTCAATTTCAACGATTTTCAAAAACTCGCCAATAAGTTCTTTTTTATTTTTGTTGTTAAAGTACTTCTCAGCAATATCATCAATTTTTTGTCCTATATATATAATCTTCTGATTGCTATCGTATAATTCCTGATAGCTTTCCAGTTTTTGCTGAATCTTAGTATTGATGGTTTCCATCTTTTTACTCTCCTCACGCGCACGAGTTTCTTCTTCTTTCAAATTGAGAGAAGTTTTTTCAAGTTTCGATCTTTCTTTTTGAAGATTCGCGATTGTTTTATCAAAACGAACTTTTCCAACTTCAATTTTCTTTTTCGCACGATTAATCAATCCAAACGGAATTCCATTTTTTTGAGCAACTTCAAAAGTAAAAGAACTTCCTGCCTGACCCAAAGCCAGTTTGTACATTGGTTCAAGAGTCTTTTCATCAAACATCATGTTTGCGTTGGTTGCGTATGGTAATTCGTTTGCAAGTATTTTTAAATTTGCATAATGTGTTGTGATAATTCCGAAAGCTTCACGATGATAAAATTCTTCTAAGAAAATTTCAGCCAAGGCGCCACCGAGTTCTGGGTCAGAACCTGTACCAAATTCATCAATCAAAAACATGGTTTTTCGATTACATTTCTTTAAAAAGTAATTCATGTTTTTTAAACGATATGAATAGGTACTCAAGTGATTCTCAATAGATTGATTATCACCGATATCTGTCAAGATTCTATCAAATAAGAAAGTTTCACTTCTTTCGTGAACTGGAATCAAAATTCCAGACTGCAGCATTAATTGCAACAAACCAACCGTTTTTAAGGAAATTGTTTTTCCTCCAGCATTTGGGCCAGAAATTACGATTATTCGATTTTCTTGTTTCAGTTCAATGGTCTGCGGGTGCGTAACTTCTTGTTTTTGTTTATTATTCAAATACAAAATCGGGTGATACGCTTCTCTAAAAAACAATCTTCTTTCTTCTGTAATGGCAGGCAAAATTCCGTTAATGCGATTTGCATACTTTGCTTTTCCGGCAACCACATCGATATCACTCAAAAAGTCTTGATATTCAACTAACAAAGGAAGATAAGGGCGAATTACATTGGATAAATTCTTTAAAATTCTCGTAATTTCTTCCTTTTCTTCATATTCCAAATTGGCTAATTCTCTAGAATATTTTAGAGTAGCTTCAGGTTCGATATAAGCAATACTTCCAGTTTTAGAACTTCCTAAAATTGAACCTTTTACTTTTCTGCGATACATAGCCAATACCGCTAAAACTCTACGATTCTGCACAAAGCTCTCTTTGATATCGTCTAAATATCCTAAACTGTTGTATTGAGTTAAAGCCACGCCAAAGCTTTGATTCACTTTTCCGCGAACCAAATTCATGTTTTGGCGAATTCCAGCTAGTGCAGGAGAAGCATTGTCTTTTATTTCTCCATATTTGTCTACAATTGCGTCAATTGCAGTTATAATGTCTTTGGTTAATTCTACGCGAGAAGCTCTTGCATTTAAGTTTGGATAATAATCATCAAACTTTTTCAAGAAATTCAATAGGACATTTGTTGTTAAAGAAAGATTGGCGATTTTTCTAAAACTTCCTACTTCAAGAAAACTGTCTTCGATGGCAAGAAACTTAATTTCGTGCGTTATAGCATCAAATCCATGATTCGGAATTGCATTATTATTTTGGAAAGAAGACACATACTCTGATGTCTGCATCAAAGCTTGCATTAATTCTTCTTTATCTCTAAATGGTTTTATTTGTAAAGCCTTTTCTTTTCCAATATCGGTATTGCAGCCATCTGAAATGGTTTCGAGAACGGTTGGAAATTGTAAGTCTTGTAACGTTTTTTCTGTAATAGATATCATTATATATCGTAAATTGTAAAGATTTCAAAGTTACAAAGTTTTAAAAACTTAACCGCACTAATAATTGGTAGTTTGAAGAAAACTTTGCGTAATTTGTAGTAAAAATTATAAAATGGAAATTAATTTAGCTCAAGACTGGCAGATTGTTTTAAAGGATGAAATCGAAAAACCGTATTTTAAGGAATTAATGATTGCACTTGACCAAGAATACGACACTCATACCTGTTACCCTCCTGCAGAATTGATTTTTTCTGCTTTTGATAATTGCAGTTTTGAAGCTTTGAAAGTTGTGATTATCGGACAAGATCCTTATCATGGGGAAGGAGAGGCCAGTGGTCTAAGTTTTTCTGTAAATGATAATGTTAAGATACCGCCTTCATTGCGTAATATATTCAAGGAAATTAATACTGATTTTGATTCTATCTTTATGCCAACTTCTGGTAATCTTGAAAACTGGGCTCGTCAAGGTGTTTTACTTTTGAATGCGTCTCTGACCGTTAGAAAGGATAGTCCAAATAGTCATAAACATTTAAAATGGAATCTTTTTACAGATGCAGTGATTCGAGCCATTTCTGATAAGAAAAAAAATGTTGTTTTTCTATTATGGGGAAGTTTTGCCCAGAAAAAAGGATCAAAAATTGATAGATCAAAGCATTTTGTTTTGGAATCTGGACACCCCTCGCCAATGAGTGCTAATCAAGGTAAATGGTTTGGAAATAAACATTTTAGCCAAACAAATGAATTTTTAAAATCTAAAGGATTGAAAGAAATTGAATGGTAATTTTTTGAATTTATAAAGTTTCAGAGCTGTAAAGTGACAAAGGGAAAAATTTACTACTAAAAAAAAATCTTTTGAATCTGCAAAAACTGCGAGAAGCAAAAGATTTAATTTTTTATTTTTTTACAATTTCTTCTAAAACGGCTTTGTTTTCGTAATTAACCACTTTCAGAATAATTTCTTGATTTTTTACTGTTTTTCCTTCAATGATATACAATTTTCCTTTTTTGAATGGAATGTTGCTTTGATCGAAATTTACGTCTCCGTAAGTTAAGGTATTTTTGATATCAGCAGTATCGACCCATTTTTCGTTTAAAGTCTGAACAGCTTTTTCAGAATATTGGAAAGGTTTTGTTCTGAGATTGTTTAAAACTCGGGCATTTGGAAAATAATTGCATCGGGTGTCTTTTCCGATAAAAAATCCTGATACAATAAAACATCCCATTACGAGACCAATCAAATAATATGCTAAGCGGTATGCGAACTTCATGAAATAAAATTTTTGCAAAGGTACGCTAAAGTTCCTTTAAAATACAAGTAAATTAATATCGTTATCCGGAAGGTCGAACCAGTCGCCGATGGCTTTATTGGTCAAAATTCCGTGATAAAGATAAATTCCATTTTTAAGTCCTTTGTTGCATCGAATTGCGCTTTCAATACCACCATCTTCAGCTATCTGATGCAGATACGGTGTTAAGATGTTACTGATTGATAATGAAGCAGTTTTGGAATATCTTGATGGAATGTTTGGTACGCAATAGTGTAAAACATTACTTTTTATAAACGTCGGTTTTTCGTGAGTGGTAACTTCAGAAGTTTCGAAGCAGCCACCGGTATCAATGCTCACGTCAACAATTACGGCACCTTTTTTCATGTGTTCCACCATTGTTTCATTGACCACAATCGGACAGCGTTCTTTGCCTCGCATAGCGCCAATTGCGACGTCACAGCGTCTTAAAGCTTTTAATAAGCCTTTTTGCTGTATGGTTGAAGTGAAAATTCTTTGATTTAAATTGTTTTGCAGACGGCGTAATTTAGTAATAGAATTATCAAAAACTTTTACGTTTGCGCCTAGTCCAATCGCAGTTTTAGCAGCAAACTCGCCAACAGTTCCAGCCCCAAGAATTACAACTTCCGTAGGAGGAACGCCAGTTATATTTCCGAATAAAAGTCCTTTTCCGAATTCATTTGTGATCATTAATTCGGCTGCAATAAGAATCGAAGCAGTTCCCGCAATTTCACTTAAAGATTTTACTGCTGGATAAGAACCGTCTTGGTCTTTTATATATTCAAAAGCAAAAGCGGTAATTTTCTTTTTGGCCAAAGCTTCGAAGTATTCTTTCTTTTTGGTTTTAAGCTGAATAGCAGAAATAATTACCGTTTCTGGATTGATCATTTCGATTTCAGTTAAAGTTGGCGGTTCTACTTTTAATAGAAACGGACAGCCAAAAACTCTTTTAGTGTCTTTTGTAATTTCTGCACCAGCATCTGCATATTCTTTGTCTGTATAACTCGAACTTTCTCCAGCGCCAGATTCGATCATAACGCGATGCCCTTCATAAGTTAAGGAAGCGACTGCATCAGGCGTAAGACAGATACGACGTTCTTGATAACTTGTTTCTTTAGGAATTCCTATAAAAAGTTCTCTTTTAAAACGACCAACCTCAAGTTTTTCTTCCTGCGGTATTAATTGTTGTTTTGTAAATGGAGTTAACGTGATTGACATGGATAGTGCAAAAAATTAAAAGTACAAATTACGTAAAAAGTTTTAAAATTAGTGTAAAAATTCTGCTAATACTCACACTTAAAAGTTAAGAAACCATAATAGCTTTCAATAAAAGTATCGATTTTGCTTTAGAAGAATTTTAAACCAGTTCTAATTCTCTTTTTCCGTCAGGAAGCAATTCTATGTTTATGGTAGAATGTTCTTCGGGAATCAAACTTGCAATTTTTTCAGACCATTCGATAAAACACCAGCCTCCCGAATACAAATAATCATCGACACCCATATCTAGCGCCTCGGTTTCTTTGTTTAATCTGTAAAAATCAAAGTGATAGACCGTTTGATTGTTAGTGGTGTGGTATTCATTCACTAAAGAAAAAGTCGGGCTGCTTGTAGCATCTTGAACTCCCAAACTTTTGCATAGCTGTTTGATTAAAGTAGTTTTTCCAACTCCCATTTCTCCATTAAAAAGAATGATTTTTTTTGGGTTTGAAGCTATAATCTGTTCGGCAACTTCTTGAATTTGATCTAATGAAAAAACGATGTTCATTGTTGTTTATTTTTTGCCACGAATTTCACGAATTTTCGCGAATTAAAGTTTTATTTTTTTAGAATTTTCAAATCAATTAGTGAAATTCGCGGCTAGTGCTTTTATTTAGGATTAAAAACCAGGAACGGAATAATCATTTCTTCTAATGAAATTCCTCCGTGCTGGTAAGTGTTTTTGTAATAGCTCACATAATGATTGTAGTTGTTTACGTAAGCCAAGAAAAAATCATTTTTGGCAAAAATAAACGAACTGCTCATGTTTATTGCAGGCAAACCAATTGATTTTGGTTCTTTGACTACATAAACGTCTTTTTGTTCGTATGTTAAACTGCGCCCGGTTTTGTAGCGTAAATTTAGACTTGTGTTTTTGTCTCCCACAACTTTCGACGGATTTTTTACATTAATAGTTCCGTGGTCTGTTGTTAGAATCAGTTTGAAGCCTAAAAGCTGTGCCTGCTGAATAATTTCTAATAAAGGAGAATTTTTGAACCAGCTTAGGGTTAAAGAACGATATGCTTTGTCGTCTGAAGCCAATTCTTTTACGACTTCCATTTCGGTTTTAGCGTGCGAAAGCATATCAACAAAGTTGTAGACGACCGTCACTAAATCGTTCCCTTTTAAAGCCTTGAAATTTTCTGCCAATTTTTTTCCGCCTGCGTAGTTGGTGATTTTAAAATAATCTTCCTTAATATTCAATCCTAAACGTTTTAATTGTGCCGACAGAAATTCTGCTTCGTAAAGGTTTTTTCCGCCGTCTTCCACATCATTTTTCCAGTATTCCGGAAATTGCTTTTCCATTTCTAAAGGCATTAAACCTGAAAAAATCGAATTTCTGGCATATTGTGTGGCAGTTGGAAGAATAGAGTAGTACGGAACTTCTTTTTCCAATTTGTAATAGTTTGAAACTACGCCTTCAAAAGCTTTCCATTGGTCGTAACGAAGGTTGTCAATTACAACAAAAAGAATCGGTTTGTCTTTCTTTTTTATTTCTGGAACAACCAATTCTTTAAATAAAGTGTTGGACTGGATTGGTTTATCAGCTTTTGGCGCAAACCAGTCTTCATAGTTTCTTTCGATGTACTTTCCAAATTGCGAATTGGCTTCTACTTTCTGAGACTCCAAAATTTCGATCATTGCCGTATCGTTGATGTCTTCGAGTTTTAGTTCCCAAAAAAGCAGTTTTTTATACAGCTCGATCCAGTCTTCATAAGAATTAACCATAGCCAATTCCATTGAAATCTTTCTGAATTCTTTTTGATAATCTAAGGTTGTCTTTTCTGTAATTAATCGCGAATCATCCAGATTTTTCTTCAAACTCAATAAAATCTGATTCGGGTTTACAGGTTTTATCAAATAATCGGCGATTTTAGAACCAATGGCTTCTTCCATAATGTATTCTTCCTCGCTTTTGGTGATCATAATCATTGGGATGGCAGATTTTTTTTCTTTCATTTCAGAAAGCGTTTCCAATCCGCTCATTCCTGGCATATTTTCATCTAGAAAAACAATGTCAAAATTATCTTCCTCAAATAAGGCAATCGCATCGAGACCGTTATTGCAAGTCGTTACTTCGTAATTCTTTTTTTCTAGAAATAATATGTGAGGCTTTAAAAGATCGATTTCATCGTCGACCCAAAGTATTTTTATCTTATCCATAAATCAATTTAATTTTACTGCAATTTAAAGTTATAGAACTAAAAAAGTATTAAAAATAGTATAAAATTACCAAAGATGAAACGCGATTTTATTTTGAAAATTAACATTTTTTAATGTATTGTATTGATAATCATTGTGATTTCGATTGTTATTTTTAAATAAAAAACACCGAACTCTTTATACTTATTTACTTATATTTGTTGACCAAAAAAATAACCAGACTGTGACTCAGATCAATAAACTTAAAATATTCAACGATCCTATATATGGATTCATTACGATTCCGAATGAGCTGGTTTACGACTTAATTCAGCATCCTTATTTTCAGCGTCTGCGTCGTATTTCACAGATGGGATTATCGTATTTGGTATACCCAGGAGCCAATCATACCCGTTTTCATCATGCGCTAGGCTGTATGCATTTGATGAAGAAAGCCATTGATACGCTTCGTTTTAAAGATGTTGTTATTTCGGATGAAGAAGAAAATGCGCTCCTGATAGCAATTTTACTTCATGATATAGGACATGGGCCATTTTCGCACGCTATGGAAAAAAGTATTGTGGAAGATGTGCATCATGAAGCCATTTCGCTATTGTTTATGAATCAGCTGAATGAAGAGTTTGGCGGAAGATTGAGTCTGGCGATTCAGGTTTTTAAGGGAGAATACCATAGAAAATTCATGCTTCAATTGATTTCAAGTCAGTTGGATATGGATCGAATGGATTACTTGAAACGCGATAGTTTTTATACAGGTGTTGCTGAAGGAAATGTAAATTCTGAACGATTGATTCAGATGATGAATGTAGAAAATGACGTTTTGGTGATTGAAGAAAAAGGAATTTATTCTGTAGAAAAATTTCTGCTTTCTAGAAGATTAATGTACTGGCAGGCCTATTTGCATAAAACAAGTCTGGTTGCCGAATTAATTTTGATGAAAGTTTTAAAAAGAGCAAAAGAACTGGTTTTAAAAGGTGTAGATCTTCCTTGCAGTGAACCGCTTTCTTATTTTATGCATAACAAAATTACGCTTGAAGATTTTGATGCTGAAAAGTTAGATTTATTTTCACAGTTAGATGATTTTGATATTATTAGTGCTCTAAAAGCTTGGCAGAGACAAGATGATTTTGTTTTAAGCACTTTGAGTAAAATGATAATCAACAGAGATTTGCTTAAAATAAAAATGAGCGCCGAGAAAGTTTCTATGGAAGAGTCTCAGTCTTTGAAAGAGCAGTTTGCCAATAAGCACCATATTTCGCAATTGGAGGCAGGATATTTTATTTTTAGAGGGAAAATTAAAAACCAAGCTTATAGTAAAGAAGCGGAACCTATTCGTATTTTGAAAAAAGATAAAACAATTGAAGATGTTGTTGAGGCTTCTGACCAGCTGAATCTGAAATCGTTATCTAAATTGGTGACAAAATATTATATCTGTTTTCCAAAACAACTTATATAAAATTAACATTTAAAACCTATTTTTTATATTTTTGTCGCGATGAAATTTACAGCAGAACAAATAGCAGGAATTTTAGAAGGAGAAGTTGTTGGGAATCCCAATGCAGAAGTTTCTAAGCTTTCTAAAATCGAAGAAGGAGAGGAAGGTTCTCTTACTTTTTTGGCTAACCCAAAGTATATCAATTATATATATACGACAAAGGCGACAGTAACAATTGTTAATGACAGCTTTATTCCTGAACAGGAAATTACTACTACACTAATAAAGGTAGAAGATGCTTATGCGGCGTTTTCTAAACTTTTGCATTTTTATAATCAGGTAAAATTAAACAAAAACGGTATCGAGCCCCAGTCATTTATGTCTGAAGGAACTAAGTATGGTGAAAACCTATATTTAGGAAGTTTTAGTTATATCGGACAAAATGTGGTTTTAGGTAATAATGTAAAAATTTACCCAAATAGCTTTATTGGCGATAATGTTGTCATTGGAGATAATGTATTCATTTTTGCTGGTGCAAAAATCTATTCTGAAACTGTTATCGGCAATAATTGTACAGTTCATTCGGGTGTTATTATAGGTGCTGACGGTTTTGGTTTTGCGCCAAATGAAAACGGAGAATACAGCAAAGTGCCTCAAATTGGAAATGTTATTATTGAAGATAATGTAGATATTGGTGCTAATACCACTATAGATAGAGCAACTCTTGGTTCTACGATAATTAGAAAAGGAGTTAAATTAGACAATCAGATTCAGATTGCCCATAATGTAGAAATTGGAAAAAATACTGTGATAGCCGCTCAGAGTGGCGTAGCAGGTTCTACAAAAATTGGCGAAAATTGTATGATTGGAGGACAAGTAGGTATTGCAGGTCATTTAACAATAGGCAATAATGTTAGGCTTCAAGCGCAGTCGGGTGTAGCCAGAAACATTAAAGACGATGAAGTTCTGCAAGGAACGCCATCTCTTGGATATACAGATTTTAATAAATCGTACGTTCATTTTAAGAATCTGCCTAAAATTGTGGCTGAAGTTGAAGAATTAAAAAAACAAATAATAAACCCAAAAAATGGAAATAATGGTTAAACAGAAAACCATCAAAAATGAAATTTCGCTAACAGGAGTTGGTTTACACACTGGAAAAGAAGTTACAATGACTTTTAAACCTGCACCCGTTAATAATGGTTTCACTTTTGTAAGAGTAGATTTGCAAGGTCAACCAGTCATTGAGGCTGATGCTAATTATGTTGTTAACACTCAAAGAGGAACAAATCTTGAGAAATTAGGAGTAAAAATCCAAACACCAGAACACGTTTTAGCTGCAGTAGTTGGCTGCGATTTGGATAACATTATTATTGAATTGAATGCCTCTGAACTTCCTATTATGGATGGTTCATCAAAATATTTTGTTGAAGCGATTGAAAAGGCAGGAATTGAAGAGCAAGATGCGCAACGCAATGTTTACGTAGTTAAAGAAGTAATCTCTTTTACTGACGAAGCCACTGGAAGCGAAATTTTGGTGATGCCAAGCGATGAATATCAGGTTACAACAATGGTAGATTTTGGTACAAAAGTTTTAGGTACTCAAAACGCTACTCTTAAAAGTATAGCAGATTTTAAATCTGAAATCGCAAGTTCAAGAACTTTTAGCTTCCTTCACGAATTAGAATCTTTGTTAGAGCACGGACTTATTAAAGGGGGAGATTTAAATAATGCAATTGTATATGTAGATAAAGAAATCTCTGAGTCTACAATGGCTAATTTAAAGAAAGCATTTGGTAAAGATGAGATTTCTGTAAAGCCAAACGGCGTTTTAGACAACCTTACTTTACATTATCCAAACGAAGCGGCAAGACACAAATTGCTTGATGTAATTGGAGACTTATCTTTAATAGGAGTTCGTATTCAAGGAAAAATTATTGCTAATAAACCTGGACACTTTGTAAATACTCAATTTGCAAAGAAATTAGCCAAAATTATCAAAATAGAGCAGAGAAATCATGTTCCTACTTATGATTTGCATCAAGAACCTTTGATGGATATTCATAAAATTATGTCTATGCTTCCTCACAGACCTCCATTCTTGTTGATTGACAGAATTATCGAAATGTCTGATCGTCATGTTGTTGGTTTGAAAAATGTTACTATGAACGAGAATTTCTTCGTAGGACACTTTCCGGAAGCTCCAGTTATGCCAGGTGTATTAATTGTAGAAGCAATGGCGCAAACTGGAGGAATTTTAGTGTTAAGCACTGTTCCAGATCCTGAAAATTATTTGACCTATTTCATGAAAATTGATAATGTTAAATTTAAGCATAAAGTATTGCCAGGTGATACTTTAATCTTTAAATGTGAGTTAATTTCTCCTATCAGAAGAGGAATTTGCCATATGCAGGCAAACGCTTATGCAAATGGTAAATTGGTTACTGAAGCAGAATTAATGGCACAAATAGCAAGAAAACAATAATAAATTATCAAATTTATTGTTTAGGTTTGTTGCTTCAAATCAGAATATTTTAATTAAAAATATAAAACATACAGATGAATCAACCATTAGCATATGTTCATCCAGGCGCAAAAATCGCTAAAAATGTTGTAATAGAGCCATTTACAACAATTCACAATAATGTTGTTATTGGTGATGGTACTTGGATTGGTTCAAACGTGACCATTATGGAAGGTGCTCGAATTGGAAAAAATTGTAATATTTTTCCAGGAGCTGTAATTTCTGCAGTGCCACAAGATTTAAAATTCGGCGGCGAAGATTCTCTTGCGATTATCGGTGATAATTGTACAATTAGAGAATGCGTAACCATAAATAGAGGAACAGTAGCTTCTGGCCAGACTGTAATTGGAAACAATTGTCTAATAATGGCTTATGCACACATCGCGCACGATTGCGAGATTGGAAACAATGCTATTATTGTAAATGGTGTTGCTTTGGCAGGTCACGTAGTTGTTGGAAATCACGCTGTTATTGGAGGTTTGGCGGCAATTCACCAATTTATCCATATTGGAGATCATGCTATGATTTCTGGTGGTTCGTTGGTAAGAAAAGACGTTCCTCCGTTTACAAAAGCAGCAAAGGAACCTTTGTCCTATGTTGGAATTAATTCTGTTGGTTTAAGAAGAAGAGGGTTTACAACTGAAAAGATTAGAGAAATTCAGGAAATCTATAGAATTTTATACCAAAAGAACTACAATACAACTCAAGCTTTAAGTATTATTGAGGCTGAAATGGAAGCGACTCCTGAAAGAGATGAAATTCTAGATTTTATTAGAAATTCATCTAGAGGAATTATGAAAGGTTACTCAGGAAACTATTAATTTTAGAGTTTAGATTTCTGATTTTAGATTTCTAAACTTTACAAAATTAGTATATTAAAAATAAAAAAAAATATAATGTAGACCGATTTAAATCTAAAATCTACATTCTTAAATCTAAAATAAAAAAAAATGGCATCTACATCAGATATTAGAAACGGATTGTGTATTAAGTTTAATCACGATATCTATAAAATTATCGAATTCCTTCACGTAAAGCCTGGAAAAGGTCCGGCTTTCGTAAGAACTAAATTGAAAAGTTTAACTTCAGGAAAAGTATTAGACAATACATTTTCTGCAGGTCACAAGATTGATGTTATCCGTGTTGAAACGCATACATTCCAGTTTTTGTATCCAGAAGGAGATGAATTTCACTTCATGAATGCTGAAACGTTTGAGCAAATTTCTTTAAACAAAAACATCTTAGATGCTCCAGATTTGTTAAAAGAAGGTACAAACGTAATGGTTCAAATTAACACAGAAACAGATTTGCCTTTATCAGTAGATATGCCAGCATCTGTAATTCTTGAAGTTACTTATGCAGAGCCAGGAGTAAAAGGAAATACAGCTACAAACGCAACAAAAAATGCTACAGTAGAAACAGGAGCAAACATCAACGTTCCTTTGTTTATCAATGAAGGAGATAAAATTAAAATTGATACTGCTACAGGTTCTTACATGGAGCGTGTAAAAGAGTAGTTTTTAATTAAGATAAATTTGACAATGAGTCAATTAGATAATCTGTGAATAGACATTATTTTCGTATATTCACATTCTAATTGACTCATTTTCTGATTGACAAATTTTCTAATTATAATATATGAAATTTCCAAAGAGTCATTCTTTACAAGAAATTGCCAATTTGCTTAACTGCAAATTTATCGGAGACAAAGACTTTCAAGTTTTAGGCATGAACGAGATACACGTTGTGGAGCCTGGAGACATTGTTTTTGTTGACCACCCAAAATATTACGACAAAGCTTTACAATCGGCAGCGACTATTGTTTTGATAAACAAAGAAGTAGAATGCCCAGAAGGTAAAGCTCTTTTAATTTCTGATGATCCATTTAGAGATTTTAATATTCTTACAAAGCATTTTAAACCATTCCAATTCGCTAATGTTGCCATTGCGCCTTCTGCTGAAATAGGGGAAGGGACTGTAATTCAGCCAAATACTTTTGTTGGCAATAATGTTAAAATAGGTAAGAACTGTTTGATACATTCTAATGTGTCTATTTATGATCATACTGTAATTGGCGACAATGTAATTATCCATGCGGGAACTATTTTAGGAGCTGATGCTTTTTATTATAAAAAACGTCCAGAAGGTTTCGATCAATTGGTTTCTGGCGGTAGAGTGGTTATTGAAGATAATGTTGGCATTGGCGCTTTATGTACAATTGACAAAGGCGTTACTGGAGATACGACCATTGGTGCGGGCTCAAAATTAGATAATCAAGTGCACGTTGGTCACGATACTGTAATTGGTAAAAAATGTCTGATTGCTTCTCAAACCGGTATTGCGGGCTGCGTGATTATTGAGGACGAAGTAACTTTATGGGGACAAGTAGGCACTACGAGCGGCATAACAATTGGAGCAAAAGCCGTTGTTATGGGGCAGACAGGTGTAACTAAGTCTGTTGAAGGCGGAAAATCATATTTTGGCACCCCAATTGAAGAGTCGCGTGAAAAATTGAAATAATTAGCCAATATCAAGAAGATTCCTGAAATTTTAAGTAAATTGAAGTAATATGTCTATTAAAGAATTTGTTCAGAAATTTTATAAGTCAGATGCCCTAATTGATAGCGAAATTTTAAAAACATATCTGCATCCTGATGTTACGCTTGAATGGAACAGCAGTAAGGGGTTTATTCAGATGGATTATGATTCGATAATCGAAATGGCCAATGAGCTTAGCCGTGCATATGTGCGATCTAAGGTTAGAATCAGTCATATTATTGCCGAAGATGATTTAGTATCAGTGCGTTACTCTCATTTTGTGAAAACAATCGAGAATCCAAGAGAAGAAATGCTTTTAGCACATTTTGCAACCATTTGGCAGATAAAAGATGATAAACTTTATAGAGGTTATCAAATGAGTCAATTTTCTTAATATTTTTTTGACAATAAAAGAGTCAAAATACATTACAAAACCTTATTTTTGCAACACAAATTTAAAAACTACATAAAATATATATCATGAGTGTTTTAGTTAATAAAGATTCCAAAATAATTGTTCAGGGATTTACAGGAAGTGAAGGAACTTTCCACGCTTCTCAAATGATTGAGTACGGTACTAATGTTGTTGGAGGGGTTACTCCAGGAAAAGGTGGTACTAGCCATTTAGATCGTCCAGTTTTTAATACAGTAAAAGATGCTGTTGACCAAGCTGGTGCTGATACTTCTATCATTTTTGTTCCGCCAGCTTTTGCTGCTGATGCAATTATGGAAGCTGCTGATGCTGGAATTAAAGTAATTATTGCTATTACAGAAGGAATTCCTGTAGCAGATATGATTAAAGCAAATAATTATGTTAAAGAAAGAAATTCAAGATTAATTGGTCCAAACTGTCCAGGTGTGATTACTCCAGGTGAAGCTAAAGTGGGTATTATGCCAGGTTTCGTTTTCAAAAAAGGAACAGTTGGTATCGTTTCTAAATCTGGAACTTTAACTTATGAAGCTGCAGACCAAGTTGTAAAACAAGGTTTAGGTATCACTACTGCAATTGGTATTGGTGGAGATCCAATTATTGGAACTACAACTAAAGAAGCTGTAGAATTATTAATGAATGATCCAGAAACTGAAGCTATCATTATGATTGGTGAAATCGGTGGTCAACTTGAAGCTGATGCTGCAAGATGGGTAAAAGCTGACGGTAACCGTAAGCCAGTTATTGGTTTTATCGCTGGAGAAACTGCTCCTGCTGGTAGAACAATGGGTCACGCAGGTGCAATCGTTGGAGGTTCTGATGATACAGCTGCTGCTAAAAAACAAATCATGAGAGACAACGGAATTCACGTTGTTGATTCACCAGCTGAAATTGGTAAAAAAGTAAAAGAAGTACTTGGATAATTTTCATCCCGAAGTTTCGGGGAAAAATAATAAATTCAAAAAAAAGTCTCAATATTATTGTTGAGACTTTTTTACATTTTAAAGGCTGAGGCGTAAATGAAATAAACCTAGCATCTCAGAACCTCAGTATCTTAGAAGCTTAAAAAGAAAATATGTACAAAGAATTAGAAAAATTTAAATCAACAAACAGTTTTACTTTTACCGTAAATGATAGTCTTGAAGAGGCTTGCAATGCACCAGAAGGGAGTGCGGGAATCTTTATTGTATACGCTGTCGAGGGTGATGCAAAAGAACTGATCATGGTTGGTTCTACAGGAACGGTTCAGAATGACGGAACTTTGAAAAGTAAAAATGGCGGACTTTATGACAAAATCGTAAACGGACACCAGTTTGCTAAAACAGGAAGAAAATATTCTTGGCCAGCGCAAATGAAATTAGAAAACATTGATGCTTTGGAAGTAGTTTGGTATGAAACTTTTGCTGGAGATGTAAAAGCAATACCAACTGCTGTTGAAGGGCAGGTTCTGCAAAATTTCTTAGATGAAAATGCCAAATTGCCAAGATGGAATGTAGCTTTTTAAGCTGCTTTTAAATAACAGATTATTAAAACCTTATTAATTTAATTAGTAAGGTTTTTTTTATGAAGCTATAGGTTTTTAGTTGGGGGTTTTATATATTTAAACACCAAAAACTAATAAAACCTATGATAAAAAACTACCTGCCATTACTGGCTTTGTGCTTTTTTTCTTCCTTAAAAGCGCAAATAATTAACATTCCGGATGCTAATTTCAAGGCAAAATTGCTTCAGGCAAATAGTTCTAATACGATCGCAAAAGATTTAAATTCAAGTTATTTTAAAATTGATGCTAACAGCAATGGCGAAATTGAAGTTGCTGAAGCTTTAAACGTAAGTTATTTAGACCTTAGAGAATCTAATATATCATCGCTAGATCAATTATCAAATTTTTCTAATCTCACTAATTTTAACTGTTCCAATAATAATTTAGGAGTGTTGGATCTTGGTAATTTGAAAAAACTTACAAGGTTAGTATGTTCATCAAATTTAATTACCGATTTGAACCTTTCAGATTTAAGTAAAGTGAGCTTACTTATTTGTGCGCAAAACAAGTTAACTTCTTTGAATGTTAGCAATTTAACAGAGTTAAATATAATCGAGTGCAATAATAATGATTTGCAATCATTGGATGTTTCAAATAGTTCGCATTTACAAGAACTCGTTTGTTACAAAAACAAACTTACTGAGTTAAAACTTCCTAATTCTTCGGTATTATGGTTTTTAAAATGTGCTCAAAATTTATTGCCAAGCTTAGACATTGCAAGATTGTCTGGTCTTGAATATTTTGATTTTTGGGATAATAAGATAACCGCTCTTGATTTCTCGAACGCTAAAAAACTAACAGATTGTTATGGCGGGGCGAATCCAATTGAATCTATTGATTTATCTAACCAAGTGCTTTTAAAAACTTTATGGATTGGGCACACATCGATTAAATCTTTAGATTTAAGTAATTTGAAAAACTTGAAAGATTTAAATGTATCAGATTGTCCAAATTTAGAGTTTCTTAATATTAAAAACGGAGCTGTTAAAAATTTAAGTTTTTTAGAGGCGCCTTTAAGTTCGTTAGGCTACAATGGTTTTAATTTGTCAAATTGTCCTAAGCTGCAATATATCTGCGATGATGATTCTAATTTGGTGGCGATTTCAGAAAAGATAGCGCCATATAAATACGAAAATTGCTTAGTTGGAAATTATTGCTCGTTTGAGCCCGGCGGTATAAATTACGCTGTAAAGGGCAAAAGCCAGATTGATAGTGATAGTAATGGCTGTGATGTTGGTGATTCAGGAGCTGTGTACTTAAAATTTTCAATTTTTGATGGTGCAAAGTCACAGAATTTTACTGCAGATTCTAATGGCGAATATGCTTTAAAGGTTCCTGCTGGTTCTTATAAAATAACTCCTATTGTAGAAAATTCAAGCTATTTTACAGTTTCGCCATCTTATGTCGATGTTGTTTTTCCAACGCAGGCAAGCCCTTTCAATCAAAATTTTTGCATTGCTCCAAATGGTATTCATAACGATTTAGAAATCACTATGATACCAATCGATGCGGCGCGACCTGGTTTTGACGCAAATTATAAATTAGTTTACAAAAACAAAGGAAATACAGTTCAATCAGGAACTGTAAATCTGAGTTTTGACGATTCAATTTTGGATTTCGTTTCTTCAAATTATAGCGTTTCTAGTCAAACTTCTGATAAACTAGTCTGGAATTTTTCAAATCTAAAACCTTTTGAAAGCAGAGAAATTGTATTGGTTTTGAATGTCAATTCTCCTATTGAATCTCCAGCGGTAAATAATGGAGATGTGCTGAAGTATACGGCAGCAATTGCCTCTACAGAAACAGATGAATCATTGGATGATAATGCTTTTAAACTTAATCAGACAGTGGTGGGATCTTACGACCCAAATGATAAAAAATGTTTAGAAGGAAATGTTATTAAGCCAGAACTTATTGGCAAATATGTTCATTATCTCATTCGCTTTGAAAATACAGGAACTTACAAAGCTGAAAATGTTGTGGTTAAGGATATAATTGATACGTTAAAATTTGATGTTTCAACTTTAGTTCCTACGAGTGCAAGCCATTCTTACAGAGTTAAAATTTCTGATGGAAATAAGGTTGAATTTATTTTCGAAAAAATAAATCTTCCTTTCGACGATGCCTATAACGATGGTTATATTGCTTTTAAAATTAAAACTTTACCGACTTTAAATGTAGGTGATTCTTTTGAAAATGAGGCTAATATTTATTTTGACTATAATTTTCCAATTCTTACAAATAAAGAAACCTCGACTTTTAAAACTTTAGGAAGACAAGATTTTGAGCTTTCATCTTCTTTTAATGTTTATCCGAATCCAGTTCAAAATTATCTGCAAATAGATTCAAAAGATTTGGTTGAAGTGGAGTCAATCTATGTTTATAATGTTGTAGGACAATTGGTTCAGGTGATTTCAAGCGCTGGCAATACTTCTAAAATTGATGTTTCGAAATTTCAATCTGGGAACTATATACTTCAAATCAAAACCGCAAAGGGAACTTCTTCTGCGAAGTTTATTAAAATTTAAAAGCATTCTTTTTCCGAAAAAAATAAAGCCTTACAATATGTGAGGCTTTTTTTGTGGAATATTTTTTTGGATAGAAATAGCGCTAGCGATTTTGAATCGCTTAATTTAATTCTGTTAATTAAAATTTAAATTACGGTAAATTTTAAGTTTAATCAAAAAAATGGAGTAATTACTGATAAATTTGAAAAAAATGGCAAATTTTAGCGAATTATTGGGTTTTAATTATTTGCTTTTCTATATTTATCACACAAAAACAAAAAATAATGTTAAAATTTGATTTTTTCTTTCTCTGATTTAAGCTGGTGAAATACGAAATACTTGTTAAATTTTTGTTAAATTGAATTTATTTCGCCTTTACTTTGATTCAAGAAGGAATTAAAATTTTTGAGAATTTTTTAACCCCCTGTAATTAATCTATACAATTTTAAGATGAATCTTAAATAATTTGATTTTTTGCGCCCTAAGCATTTTTGTATGAGCCAAATTTTAAAGAACAAAGTTTTAGACGATTTTATTTTATGGAATAATTTGAAAAATGGTAATGAGAAATCATTTTCATTGCTTTTTGAAAAATACTATAGAGACTTGATTAGTTATGGCAATTCGCTTTGTCCATATGCCGAAAAAGTGCAAGATTGTATTCAAGATGTTTTTGCTGATATTTGGCTGTATCGTAACTCTTTGCAAGATAATGTTATTGTTAAGGCATATTTGCTTTCGAGTGTTAGAAAGAGAATTGCTCGGCTGCATGAAAGAGATCATGTTTTTAGAAAAACGACTACTACAGATGCTTTAGAATTTCTTTTTGACTTTTCTATAGAAAACGATTTGGTTGAAGATGAAGTAACAGCCGAACGTGTGCTGCTTTTGAATAAATTATTAAATGATTTGCCCGGGCGCCAGAAAGAAGCGCTGTATTTGCGTTATCATCAAGGATTAAGTGTAGATCAGATAGCCGATTTATTGGATGTCAATTATCAGTCTGCGAGCAATCTTCTTCATCGAGGCTTATTGAGTCTTCGCAAAGAATGGAAAGGAAGTATTCCGCTTCTAGTCCTTATATCCTCAGGGGTTTTTTAAAAAATTAAGAAAAAATTAAAAAAAAATCTTAAATAGGTGAGTATATAATAAAAAACCTGTCCTCTATGTTTTTGTAACCCTAAATAGTGCGATGCAAAAACGTAATAATTATACCGACATAGAAGACTTTTTAGCTGATGATTCTTTTCAATTATGGATTTTGTCTAAAATTGATGAACAAGGCTGGGAAGAGTGGACTTTGGAAAATTTGCAAAGAGCAAAACTTGTCGAAGATGCCAGACTTGTACTGCTGGCCATGCGAGTTCCAAAATCGAATCTGTCTTCAAATGAAGTTCATGAAGCCCTGCAGCAAACTTGGCGTAAAATTGAACATAGAGAAGAACTTTCTCAAAAAACTTCAAAAATTAAGAAACTAAAAACACGAAGCTACTGGATTGGCGGTGCTGCAGCCGCTGTCTTGATTGGCGTTTTTTCTGTATGGTTTTTTAAAAATGATCTAATATCAAGCGACAATGTCGTTACATACAATGAATTGGTTCAGGAAACTGACGAAGGTTTGGTTGAACAAACCAACAATTCTGAAAAATCACAGATCGTAACTTTATCAGATGGAAGTTCGGTCTTATTACAGCCCAATAGTAAATTAAGTTACCCTAAAATCTTTACCGGGAACGAAAGAAAGGTGTATTTATCCGGCGAAGGTTTCTTTGAAATTAGTAAAAATCCTAAAAAGCCTTTTTTTGTTTATGCTAACGAAATTGTAACTCGTGTTGTGGGTACAAGCTTTAGAATAAAGGCTTATCCAGATCAACAGAATGTTGAAGTTCTTGTTCGCACCGGTAAAGTAAAGGTAAAGTCTAATGATTTGGTTCGCACTGTCGAAAACAAAGAGATTGTTCTGCTTCCAAATCAGGCATTGCGGTTTGTTCGTAAAGATTTGGTTTTTAATAAAATAACCAATATTACCGCAGATCCGATCCTAGTAAATAGCGTTAGGAATATTGAGCAGTTGAGCTTTGAGTTTACAGATATTCCTGTAGCGCAAATTTTAGAAACTATTGAGCAGGCTTATTTAGTAGACATCGATTTTCCTCATGACAAATTGAAAGACTGCAGATTGACCACTTCATTAAGCGATCAGCCGCTGGCAGAAAAACTTAAAATAATCTGTAAGAGTATTGGCAATGACACCAATTATGAAATGAATGGAAATCAGATTGTAATTACGACTTCTGGCTGTAACTAGAGTTTTAATTCAATCAAAAAAAATAGAAAAATAAAATCCAAAATTAAACTAATTAAAAACTAAAAGAAAAACTGCAACTGCCTATGTAAAAAACAAATACATAAAAAAAGTGCCGAGAATGCTGTAACATTATCGACACTTAAATCTGAATAAATCACTCTCTGTAAAGGGTAATTTATGATGTTTCTTAAAATACACTCGAATAGTATTAATCAAAACAAACCAAAATTATGAAAAAACCTGTTGTCAAGCAACGATTACTTCACCAAATCATGAAAATAACGCTGTTTCAGTTTGTGTTAGCGCTTGTGTTTTCAAGTGTTACTCTCGCAAATAATGTAAATGGGCAGAAAAAATTAGATACTAAAGTAACTATAACAGTTGAAAACCTGACTTTAGACAATGCTTTATCGAAAATCGAAAAATCTGCTCATGTAAAATTTTCCTACAATTCAAGACTTCCTCAACTTGGAGAGAAGGTAAGTATAGAAGCAAACCAAGAAACTTTGTCAAGTATACTTAGCCGAATATTGGTTCCTTTTAATATCACTTTTTCGGAAGTTAGCAATCAGATCGTGCTTCAAAAAAGTGCTGTTTCATTTTCTAATGCAAACAATCATGATTCTTTGTTTGAAATTTTAACTTTTGGACCAATCATTAAAGGAAAAGTTACAGACCAGAGCGGAAGCCCGCTTCCTGGAGCAACTGTACTGGCTAAAGGGACAAAAACAGCTGTATTAACAGATTTTGATGGAAATTTTTCTATTGAAATGCCTGCTAATGTAGACCGTTTGGTTATTTCTTATGTTGGTATGGAAACAAAAGAAATCGGAATTACTAATCCTACGCCAACTGTGGTTTTAACAGAGGCTGGACAGAATCTTAAAGAAGTTGTAGTTACTACTGGTTACGAAAAAACTTCAAAAAGAACATTTACAGGTGCAATCAGTAAGATTTCTGGAGCTGAGTTAAAAGTTGATGGTGTGGTTGATGTAAGCCGAATGATTGAAGGAAAAGCGGCAGGGGTTACTGTGCAAAACGTGACAGGATCTTTTGGTGCAACTCCAAAAATTACAGTTCGTGGATCTTCTTCTATTTTTGGCGATACCAAACCATTATGGGTAATTGATGGTGTTGTTCAAGAAGATATCATTAATGTGACGTTTGCAGATTTAGCCTCTGGAAACTCTGCAACATTATTAAGTTCTGCTGTTGCAGGTTTAAATGCAAATGACATTCAAAGTATTGAAATTCTTAAAGATGCATCTGCTACTTCAATCTATGGTTCAAGATCATTAAACGGAGTTGTGGTTGTTACTACAAAACAAGGACGAAGAGATTCTCCTTTAAAAATAAACTATTCTGTAGAAAATACAGTAAGAACAGTACCGAGCTACACTCAGTTTGACATCTTAAACTCTCAAGAATCTATGAGTGTTTTCCAAGAAATGAGAACTAAAGGATATTTGGATCAAAGTTCTTCATTAACAGCTAGATTTAGTGGTGTTTATGGTATTTTGGCAAAGCAGATTAATTTATATGATAGTTCAAATGGCCAGTTCGGAATTAGAAATGAGCAGCCATATATTAATCAATTCTTGAAAAAGTACGAATTGGCAAATACAGATTGGTTTAAAGTTTTATTTAGACCATCAATTACTCAAAATCACTCATTAAGTTTTTCTGGAGGAGGAAAAAACAACACATTTTATGCTTCTTTAGGATATTACACAGATCCAGGATGGACTGTAGCAGATAATGTAAAACAATTATCGGCTAATATTAAAGGTACTTTTTACATCAACGATAAATTAAATATTACTTTGTCTACTTTAGGATCGATGCGTGATCAAGAGGCTCCTGGTGCTTACGACAGTAAAAATGATCTTGTTTTTGGTAAAGTAGTTAGAGATTTTGACATCAACCCATTCAATTATGTATTAAGCACAAGCAGAACGTTGAGACCTTATGATGATAATGGAAACCTAGAATATTATCAAAATAACTGGGCGCCAATGAATATTCTTAACGAATTGGAAAATAATACTTTAGATATTAAAGTAAACGACATTCGTTTTCAAGCTGATTTAGATTATAAAATCAACAAGAACTTGAGCTACAACCTTACCGCTTCAGCGCGTTATGCTAATACTTCAAGAGAGCACAAAATCTACGAAGATTCAAACGTAGTAGGAGCGTATAATGCGGGTGTAGGCGAGACTTTGAATACTCAAATTCAAAAAGACAACGTGTTTTTATATCAAAATCCAAATGATTTAACAGCGCCTAAAGTTTCTGTATTGCCAAACGGTGGGTTTTTAAGAAAGTTTACGAACGATATGACTTCGTACAATGTTAGAAATAGTATTACGTATAGAAATACAATTAATGATAAACACGAATTGGAAGGATTCTTTGGTACAGAATTTAGATCTGTAGATAGAAATAATGACAACTTTACCGCTGCTGGTATTCAGTTCGAAAAAGGTCTTACTTCTTTTGTTGATCCTAAGCTGATAGAAAAATTGGTAAATGAAGGAAACTCTTATTATGAGTTTGGAGCAGAAAGAGAGCGTACTGTTGGTTTCTTTGGTAAAATCGGATATACTTATGATCGTCGTTATACGGCTTCATTAACAGGTCGTTATGACGGTTCAAACAGACAAGGAGATGTTGGTTCTTCTAGATGGCTGCCTACGTACACTGTGAGTGGTAAATGGAATGTTAAAGAAGAAAGTTTTATGAAAGATGTTGAGCCTATTAATACATTGGCACTTAGAGCATCTTACGGTTTAACTGCAACTGCTGGTCCAGCAACCAACTCATTGGCAATTTATAAAAGTTTCATTACAGACCGTTTTGCTGTTGGAGATAGAGAAAATGCAATTCGTATAGAAGATTTGCAGAATAAAGATTTGACTTGGGAAAAGCAGTATGAAACCAATATTGGTGTTGATCTTGGAATGTTCAGAAATAGAGTGCAGCTTACAACAGATGTTTACCGTCGTAAAGCATTCGATTTGATCGATTACGTAATTACATCGGGAGTTGGAGGAGAGTCTATTAAGCAAGGTAACAATGCTGACATGGAAACAAAAGGTCTTGAAGTTGGTTTTACTACTCAAAACATTGTTTCAAAAGATTTTAAATGGTCTACAACAGTAAACTTCTCTGTGTATGATCAAAAAATTACAAAATTGGCCAATAAACCTGCTGTTTTTGATTTGATTGCTACAAACGGAGGAAATACAGTAGGACATCCAAGAAACGCATTGTATTCTTACCAATTTACAGGTTTGAATAATGAAGGGCTTCCAACTTTTATTTTACAAGACGGAGCAGATAATAATATAACAGAAGCTAATTTTCAAGACACAAACGACGTAACAAAGTATTTGAAATATGAAGGATCTGTTGAGCCTAATAAATCTATTGGTTTTGCTAATACATTCACATACAAAAATTGGTCGCTTTATGTATTCGTAGTTGGATCTGGAGGAAACAAAGTAAGACTAAACCCTGTGTATAGCAACAAGTATACAGATCAAACAGTTTTTACAAAAGATTTTGCAAACAGATGGATTAATCCAGGAGACGAAAATTATACTAATGTTCCTGTAATTGCAGATAAATTGTTGAATAGAAATTATGGTTCTAGCGACTTGCAGATTGCTTACAACACTTATAATTTCTCTGATGTTAGAATTGCAAGCGGTGACTTTGTACGTTTAAAAAACATCTCTTTAAGCTGGGAATTCCCAAGCGATTATAAGAGAAAATTAGGATTGTCAACTTTCACTTTGAAAGGTTCTGCGGTTAATCCTTGGCTGATTTATTCAGATAAAAAATTGAACGGACAAGATCCTGAATTCCGTAACACAGGAGGGGTAGCTTTCCCAATTACGGCACAATATACGTTTGCAGTTAATATTTCATTCTAATAATAAATTGATTATGAAAAATATAAAAATAGCACTGTCATTATTATTACTAGTTACAATTAGCAGTTGTGATGATTTCCTTTCAGAGGTGCCAGATAATAGAACACAGATAGATACTCCAGAAAAAATAGCAGAATTATTAGTTACCGCTTATCCTGACAGATCGTATTTTCCAATTGCGGAAGTAATGTCAGACAACGTTTTTGATACTGAGTCATTACAGTCTGTGAGCATAATTAATGAGGAGAGTTACAACTGGGAAATGCAGAGTCAAATCGGAACTGATAGTGAAAATGCATTCTGGATGTCATCTTACGAAGCAATTGCTGCGGCAAATCAGGCTTTGGATGCTATCGAAAAGCTTGGAGGCAAAGAAACTCTTAACCCGTTAAAAGGAGAGGCGTTAATAGCAAGAGCTTACAATCATTTTATGCTAGTTTCGCTTTGGTCAAATCGTTATAATCCTGCAACCGCAGCGACAGATTTGGGAGTTCCTTATATAACTAAACCAGAAACAGAATTATTGGTAAAATATAAGCGTAATACTGTTAAGGAAGTTTTTGACTTTATTGAGCAAGACCTGATTGAAGGAATGAAATACATTACAAGCGATTACAAAGAGCCGAAATACCACTTTAACGTAGATGCAGCAAAAGCATTTGCTTGCCGTTTTTACTTAATAAAAGGAGATTGGGACAAAGTATTGGAATATTCTGAAGGACTTGGTTCTAAACCGACAAAAATTAGAAATTATACTGCTTTTAATGCAGCGCCTTTTGCTCAAATGCCAATCGAATATTCAAAAGTTGAACAAGAAACCAATTTATTGGTTGCTTATCCAAATTCAATTGCAAACAGATCGGCAGCATACAGATTTGCGCTTCCAGGAAACAGATCTGATGAAATATTAGGAACACAGACTAATGTGTGGGCTAAACCTAATTTAATTAGAGCAAACGGCCAATATTTTGGAGGAACCAATGTATTTGTTCCGAAACTTTACGAATATTTTAAATACACGAATTTGACATCTCGTACAGGTGAGCCTTATACCGGTTCTGTATTATTTAGCAATGACGAAATGTATTTGAACCGTATTGAAGCTTTGGTGATGAAAAACAGAATCGCTGAAGTGAATACAGAATTAGCATACTTTTTAGGAACTAGAACTTCTGGATATAATGCAGCGACAGATATATTGACTGAAGCAATTATTACGGCTAAGTTTCCTGTGATTGCAGATGAATTTACTCCATTTTATGCCTTAACAGATCTTCAGAAATCGTATATAAAAGCAATTGCCGAAGCAAGAAGAAGAGATTTTATCAGAGAAGGTCTTAGATGGTTTGATATTAAACGTTTTAATCTTGTTGTAACGCATAATACGCTTGAATTTGGAAAAGTGGTAAAAAACAATGTCTTAGAAAAAGACGACAAAAGAAGAGCATTGCAAATACCGCTTAGAGCTTCAGATAATGGTATTGAAAAAAATCCTAGGTAAATTTTTAATTAGAAAGTATTATGAAGATATTCAAAACATATAAAACAGTAGTTATTGCGGGCGCCTTATTGCTTGCATCATGCGCACACGAAGATCAGCCAAAAGAAAGTCAGTTAGATTTTTCTACACCGCAAAAGACAGAATTAGACAATTGGATAGGTGCAAATTTTTTAAATCCTTATAATATCAATGTCTATTACGAATGGAACCAGAATTTGGTAGACGAAAACAGATACTTATATCCGCCAAAAGGAGATAAAGTACAGCCAGCAATGGAAGTTGTAAAGAAAATCTGGATCGATAGTTATAGCACTATTGGAGGAAAGGATTTTGTAAAGAAAATTGCTCCAAGAGAATTTGTGCTTGTTGGAGGCGTAAACTTAAATACAAATGGTACAGTAACGCTTGGACTAGCAGAAGCGGGTCAAAGAGTGTCTCTTTTTCAAGTTGATAATCTTAATAAAAAGAACAGATCGAGTGTGACGCAATTCATTCACACCATTCAGCACGAATACGTACATATTTTAAACCAGACCAAACCTTTTGATGAGCAGGCGTGGGCAAAAATAACACCATCTGGATATACTACTACTTGGTATACAGAAGCAATAGCTACATCTAGATCATTAGGTTTTATTACAAGTTATGCGAGATTAAACATTTACGAAGATTTTGCAGAAACCGCAGCTACAATCTTAACCAGTTCAAAAGCAGAGTACGATGCAATTTTAGCAAGCATTACAGATGTCAATGCTAGAAATAATATTAAAGCAAAAGAAGCTTTGGTGGTTAAATATTATAAAGATTCTTTCAATATAGACTTTTACGCATTAAGAGACGAAGCTCAAAAAAATACAGATGCTGTAATAAACAATTAAGGACAATAAATTTTTATAAAAATCAATATTATGAAAGTAAAAAATATATATAAGTGCTTAATGATCGCTTTTGCAGCTTTGCTTTTGGGATCATGTTCAAGTCCAGAAGTAGATGCAAAATTTGATCAAAATGCTACAGACCGATTAAGCGGACGCCAAAAGGAATTAAACGATTTGCTCCTTTCGTCTGCAGATGGTTGGAAAGCCGTTTACTATACTGATAGTACGCAATTGGGAGGATGGACACACCTGTTTAAATTTTTGCCAAATATGAAAGTAGATATGGCATCAGATTTTACAGGTTTAGACGGCGAGATAGATACAAAAATATATCAAAGTCAATACGAAATGCAGGTAGGAAGTACAGTAAGTTTAGTTTTTACTACACAGAATAGAATCCATCTTTTATCAGATGCGAGCAATTTTCCAACTGGTGCGCTTCTTGCTAAAGGATATTTAGGAGATTTTCAGTTTTATTACTATGGAGAAAAAAATGGCGACATTATTTTCAGAACCAATAGAAATAGCCATTTTCTTCGTTTTGTAAAAGCTACCCCAAAAGACTGGGCTGATTTGGCGGGAAATGTTCCAATCATCAAAGCAATTACAGGAGATATGAATAGTCCGTTGTTTAGAATTTTAGCAATAAATGATGGCACAACAACCAAAAATTATGATTTTGATTATAACACAAGTGCCCGTTTTGGTACAGCTTATTCTTTAGATCCTGCTGTTAATACAAGTTATGACCTTGCATTTTCGTTTAATCCAAAAGGAGCTTTTACAAAACTTCCATTAGATGTTAAAGGTCAAAAACTTACAGATTTTGTTTACGATAGTGCGACCAACACTTTTGTAGCTACAGGAAAAGATGGCGTTAAGGCTACTATCATGTATTCAAATGTACCGCCAAGACTTACAGACGATTACAAAGTGACATTGCCTGCTGCCGGAGCTCCGTCAACTGCTTATGGCTATATCGCTGCTAATCTTGCAAGCGCTCCAACAAATACGCCATTATGTAAGTTTTTGCTAAATCAAATTAACAGTGCATCAGCAGCAAAAGTAAATAGAGTGCAATTTACTTTTTATAATAATCGTACTGTAGACATTATGTACAGTTTTACAGGAGGAAAAGCAACCGTTTACCATAGAGCAACTATCACAGAAGATGCTGTTAATAAAACAATCATCTTAAAACATTCATTATGGCATAACGGAACTGCAGTTATTCCAGCAGATGCTTTAGTGAAAAATCTTGATGATAAATTAATGGATCCAAAAGGTTTATATGTTAATAGAGAAAGTTTCAGATTTGGTGGTGCTTCAAACGCTATTTATACTTTCACGGGAGCATCTAGCAGTTTTAGAATCACTACTTATGCATTTCAATAATTAAGATTTTTGAAATAATTTTTATTGTAGAAAAAAGCAGCTCATTTTTGGGCTGCTTTTACCAAACATAATTTCTGAACTAAAACAATCAAACTTTTTATTTATAGATTTTATGATGAAAAAAGTGTTAAAACCTGGCTTTATTGCAATTTTCTTGTGGGGAATAGGTCTTTTACTTATAAATCAATCTTACCGCGAATACGTTAGATATTATTTGTATTTATCTCTAATTGTAATTTTTCCTTTTATGGTTTGGAATCTTACCAAGGAATGGAAAAAGGATAAAGTAGAAGAAACAAAAGAATTTAGAACTTCGATTTTCAGAATGCTAATTATGATGGCATTCATGATTATTGTATTTTTTATAACGAGACAAAATCACATTTAAACTTTTTTAGTTTTGTTTTTTTATTTTGGGGGAAAACAGCTCATTTTTATGAGCTGTTTTTTTTGTTTTAGCAGCATCTAAAATTCTTAAGCCAATTTTTGGATTACAAATTTTATTAAACGGCCAAATAATCTATATTTGTAATTCAAAAAATAAAAACGAATACCTTAATATGAAATTACTAGAAGGAAAAGTTGCAATTATTACTGGTGCAAGCCGTGGAATTGGAAAAGGAATTGCAGAAGTTTTTGCTAAACATGGAGCAAACGTAGCTTTTACATACAGCTCATCTGCAGCATCTGCAGAAGCTTTAGAAGCAGAATTAAATAGTTTAGGAGTAAAAGCGAAAGGATACCAATCTAACGCAGCAGATTTTAACGAAGCTCAAACCTTTGTTGACGCTGTTTTAGCTGATTTCGGAACAGTAGATATCTTAATCAATAATGCCGGAATTACTAAAGACAACCTCTTAATGCGTATGTCTGAGGCAGATTTTGACCAAGTAATTGATGTAAACTTGAAATCGGTTTTTAATATGACAAAAGCGATTCAGAAAACTTTCTTGAAGCAAAGAGCAGGATCTATCATTAATATTAGTTCTGTTGTTGGAGTTTCTGGAAACGCAGGTCAGACAAACTACGCTGCTTCTAAAGCGGGTGCAATCGGTTTCACTAAATCTGTAGCCCTAGAATTAGGTTCTCGTAACATTCGTTGCAATGCAATCGCTCCAGGTTTTATCGAAACTGAAATGACTGCAAAACTATCAGAAGATGTAGTAAAAGGATGGAGAGAAGGTATTCCTTTGAAACGCGGAGGAACTCCAGAAGACGTTGCAAACGCTTGTTTATTCCTTGCTTCAGATATGAGCGGATACATTACAGGACAAGTGCTTAATGTTTGCGGAGGAATGCTAACCTAAAGTACTGAGGTACTAAGTTGCAAAGGTTCAAAGGTTTTGAAATCTTTGAATTATTAATCTTCCAATTACTAAATAAATTATGACGACAAACACGATTCTTTTATTATTGCTTTCTTTAGTAATTGCGGGTGGTTTATCGTATTTTCAATATTTTTTCAAAGCCAAAAGTAAATCCAATGTGATTATGCTTTTGGCTTTTTTACGTTTTTTGGCCATTTTCGGATTACTGGTTTTATTGATCAATCCCATAATTTCTAAAAATTCTTTGGAGATTACCAAAACGCCTTTGGCAATTGTAGTAGACAATTCAAGTTCTATTGCAGCTTTAAAATCAGATAAAAAAGCAGTCGAATTATATCAAAAACTAATTTCAAATCCTGCTCTAAAAGAAAAATTTGACATTCAGTCCTATCAATTTGACAGCAATTTTAAAACTTCAGATAAATTTGATTTTAAAGGAAATCAAACCAATTTGGACGAAGCGGCAAAGAATTTAAAAAGCATCAACAAAAACCTGATTTTCCCAACCGTAATTATTACAGACGGAAATCAAACTACAGGAAACGACTATGTGTATAGATTCGACCCTGTCAATAAAGTTTATCCTTTGGTTGTGGGAGATACAACCACTTTTTTTGATCTAAAAATCAATCAGCTCAACGTAAACAAATACGCTTTTCATAAAAATAAATTTCCTGTCGAAGTTTTTCTGCAATATGCCGGCGACAAAACTGCCAATGCAGAATTCACCATTTCACAAGGAAATACAGTTGTGGCAAAAGAAAAGCTTTCCTTTTCGCCATCAAAAAAAACAGCTTCTTTAAATTTGCTGTTGCCAGCAGATAAAGTAGGATTGCAAGTTTATAAAGCCAGTATTCAATCTTCGGCTAAAGAAAAAAACAGCTACAACAATATTAAAAATTTTGCAGTCGAAATTATCGACCAGAAGTCGACAATTGCCATTGTTTCGGCAATAAACCATCCTGATATTGCAGCTTTAAAACGTTCGATAGAAGTTAATGCACAGCGTAAAGTAATATTGGTTAAACCAAACCAAATTAATGACTTGCAGGATATTTCTGTTTTGGTTATGTATCAGCCTACTGCTGCTTTCAAGGGCATTTTTGACAACAACAAATTAAAAGGAACAAATGCCTTTATCATAACAGGAAACAATACCGATTTCAACTTTTTGAATCAGCAGCAAAACAATCTGATTTTTAAAATGAGCAATCAGCGTGAAGATTTTCTTAGCGAATTTCATTCTGATTTTAACCTTTTTGCCATCGATGATATCGGTTTTGAAAATTTTCCGCCTCTGCAGAATCCTTTTGGAAATATAAGTACAAACGGAAATGTATCTGTTTTACTTTCGTCAAAAATCAGAAACGTTTCTACCAATGCGCCATTATTGGCTTTCGCCGAAAATCAAGGAAAAAGAACCGCTTTTCTTCTTGGAGAAAATAGCTGGAAATGGCGTTTGCAAAGCCATGTTGACAACCAGTCTTTCGAAAAATATGATGTTTTCATTGATAAGATTGTTCAATATTTAGCATCATCAGCTTCAAAAAAATCATTAGTGGTAACGCACGAAAGCTTTTACAATTCTGGAGAAGAAATTATCATCAACGCACAATATTTCAACAAAAATTATGAGTTTGACGAAAAAGCCAGACTTACAATTAGCGTTGTAAACGCAGCAACCAAACAAACCAAAAATTACGATTTGCTGAAAGGAAGCAATTCTTTTTCGGCTAATCTGGAAGGGCTTTCGGCAGGAAAATACAATTTTACCGTAAAAGAATTAAATTCAAATACCTCATACGCAAGCCATTTCGAAATATTAGATTTTGATATCGAAAAGCAGTTTGTGAACCCAGACGTTGTAAAATTACAGCAATTGGCACAACAGACAGGCGGAAAAGCATTTTTTGAAGATCAGGCCGATCATTTGATTAACACACTTTTAGAGAACAAAGAATACAAATCAATTGAGAAAAACATTTCAAGCAAAACCCCAATTATCGACTGGGTTTGGCTGTTGATTTTAATTGTTGCGCTCTTAACAGCTGAATGGTTTGTTAGAAAATATAATGGGCTTTTATAATTTTCATATTAAGTTCCTACGGGACTAAAGTGATAAATTAGGAGAGGTGTTACCAGCATTTAATCTTTGCGAGAATTTTATCTTTAGAATTTTGGCAATTTTTCTGTCTTATAAAACTGTTTTATACGTTTCAGTCTGATAAAAGATCATTCAGAACAATATTTATAAAACAAAATTCCGCTAGGAGTTTCTCCTGATAGATTGGCAATAATTAGAGAAAAATAATATATGGATTTTCGGTTAAATATTTTATGGATTTCAGCCTGATTAAAAAGATCAATAAAAACAATATTTATAAAAAAAAACTCCGCTAGGAGTTTCATATTGGAAGAAAAGAAGACCCCACGTAAAATTGTCCCGTAGGGACTAAATTTAAATTGAAAATAATTTGAAAAACGATTTTATTATGTCGCTAAAAACGATTTTAATTTTCTTTGGATCTTTTTTTTTAGTTATTTGTTCTTTAATTTATATAAATGTAAGAAGAGAAAATAGAAAAGATTATCGTTTTGTAATTACTCAAATTGACGAGGATGCAAAAGGAATGGTGACTGTTAGTGATAGTGCAACTGAATTCGGTTTTGCAAACTTTAATTCTTATAAAATAAATGTTCAAAAAGAAGACAGCTTAGTAAAAAGAGCATTTTCAAAGAAAGTATATATTTACAGAAGTGATAAAAAAACAGATAAATATAAATTAGTACTATTGTTAAATGAATCGGGAATGTTCCCAATAGATCGGCAATAATTAGAGAAAAATAATATATGGATTTTCGGTTAAATGTTTTATGGATTTCATTCTGATAAAAAAGATCAATAAAAACAATATTTATAAAAAAAACTCCGCTAGGAGTTTCACATAGGTAGAAAAAAAATATTGCACCAAACAAAATTGTCCCGTAGGGACTATACAGTAAGGTTGTAAAATAAGACAAAAAAGATTCAAAGTTTTTGCATAACTTGAAACTTTAAACATGAAACAAAGCAAACAATAGTTATGGACTTCAGGCTAAAGGTTTTCTACACCGTTGCGCTCCGCCTTAATTTTACTAAAGCGGCAACAGAATTATATATCACACAGCCAGCCGTCTCCAAACATATCCAAGAATTAGAAGAAACCTATAAAACGAAGCTCTTCGAACGAAACGGCTCTAAGATTGCTTTAACACCCGCGGGAAAAATGCTCCTAAAATATACTAAGAGTATTTTTGATATTTACCGAGAGATAGATTTTGAAATGAGTTCGTTCAATTCAGAACGTCAGGGTTTGCTTAGGTTAGGAGCGAGCACAACCATTTCGCAATATATAATTTCGCCAGTTTTGGCTAGTTTTCATCAAAAACAAAAAGACATAAAAGTCAATTTGCTGAATGGAAACACAGAACAGATCGAAAACGCCTTAATCAATAAAGAAATCGAAATTGGAATTGTAGAAGGGCATTCAAAAAATCAATCCATAAAATATATTCCATTTTTAAAAGACGAATTGGTTTTGGTCTGCAATAGCAACAATCCTTTTGTGCGACATAATGAAATTTCAGTAAACGATTTAAAATCAATGAAATTCATAACCCGCGAACGGGGATCTGGAACACTTGAAGTTATAGAATTTGCCTTAAAAAAAGCAGGCTTAAAATTTTCAGATTTACAAATCGAAATGCAGCTTGGAAGTACAGAAAGCATAAAGTCATATTTATTAAATTCAGATTGTTTTGCTTTTATGTCTATTCATGCTGTAGGTAAGGAGTTGAAAAACAAAGAATTGATTGTTTTGGATGTAGAAAAGCTATCAATAGAGAGATATTTTTACATTGCCACTTTACAAGGGAAATCTGATGCTTTATCAGAACTATTTATTCAAAATCTAGCAAATCATTATAACTTGAAGTTATAGCCAATTGTAATTTGCGATTGGTGTTTTCAATATAAACGGCGGAACTTTGCAACATAATATCAATACCATTTATTTTGAAAACAAAAAAACAAACAACAGCACAATTATTTGAAATTAGTCAATCACTGCAACAAGTACTTTTTCTTGCTGTAATTCTTTTATGCCTATTCTCGATTATTTCTCCTCCAATTGCACTTTTGTTAGGCGTTTTGATTGTAAACCTTTTTGGAAATCCATTTGTAGAATTCAATCATAAAGCCATCACTTTTTTATTGCAGTTTTCTGTAGTTGGTTTAGGCTTTGGAATGAATGCCAACAGTGCCGTTTCAGCGGGAAAAGAAGGGTTCGTTTTAACTGTTTTTTCAATATTCAGTACAATAATTTTTGGATTTCTGCTAGGGAAATGGCTTAAAACAGAGAAAAAAACGTCTCATTTAATTTCTTGCGGCACAGCAATCTGCGGAGGAAGCGCAATCGCAGCTATTTCTCCGGTGATCAAATCAAACGAAAATCAGACTTCAATAGCTTTGGGAGTTATTTTTATATTGAATTCAATTGCCTTATTTGTTTTTCCGTTTATTGGGCACCAATTAGATTTATCACAAAAAGATTTTGGACTATGGTGCGCCATTGCCATTCATGACACGAGTTCTGTAGTCGGTGCAGCAAACAAATACGGCGCAGAAGCACTGCAAGTTGCTACAACAGTAAAATTAGCCCGTGCCTTATGGATTATTCCTATTTCGATTCTGACTGCTTTTCTTTTTAAAAGTAAAAATTCAAAAATCAAAATTCCGTATTTTATTGGTTTGTTTGTTGTGGCAATGCTGGTCAATACTTACCTTCCGTCAACAGCTATTTTTACAGGACATTTGGTAGGCATTGCAAAAATTGGCTTAACTATCACTTTGTTTTTAATTGGAGCAACTTTAAATTTTGCCACTTTAAAAGCAGTAGGAGTAAAGCCCTTGCTTCAAGGAGTTTTTCTTTGGGTTTTTATTGCAGTTTTAGCGTTAGTATCAATTATTTATTTGAATTAATATTTTTTTAACCGCAAAAAGCGCAAGGTTTTGCGCTAAGGCACACAAAGTTTTTATACATCTAGCTTTGCGAACTTTTCACTTCTTAAAAAAATAGGAATAAAATAAAGTTTGCTTTCTTTGCGGTAAAACTATACTCAAAGTTTTAACTATTACTTTACATTGGAAAATTTTACAATTGGTTTATCAATCATTTTGTAGAATTTTCCTTTAAATGCAAAGCGTCTTTCAATCTCAAAATTAAATGACTTTTTTGTTTTGGCCATTGCGGCAATCTCTTCGGGAATCGGTGCGCCAAATTCGTCTTTAGATTGTAAAGCTTTGTTATAGGATCCCGCTGTTTTGATTATAATATCTCTAAAATGTTTTTTAGCATTGTCGTTCACAACGGTGTAAGATCCAGACCATTTTATGCTTTCAACATTGGTAAGCTGATAGTTGTCAACTTCCATTATCGGCTGATATTTTCCATCAAAACCAGCAACCAGATAAAGCCATCCTTCAAAAGGACCTCCTGCGCCACCGTTAACGTGCAAGAATGTAAAAGCAAATTGATCTTCGCCAATTTCAACCAATTTTGGAGTTGGGCATTGTGCAAAAGAGCCAAAAGCAGCAACTGCAGGCTGAAAAGATCGCATATCCCACGAACTGCCATTTTTTGCAAATTTTGCCAAACCTAGCAATCCTCCAGAAAAGCGTCCCGTCTGCAGTCCGTCTTCATCATGAACCGAATGGTTAAAAGCTAATATTTTGAACTGATTTCCTTTAGAGTCTGAATAATCAATATTTGCTAAAAGTCTTGTGGCAACACCTTCAGCATACGGAAATAATTGGTCGCCTTCTACGCCATTTACATCCAGAAAAGGCGAGGGAGTGCACGATTTGCATTTCCAGCTTATAAAAGTGTTTTTATCAGTGAGATGATACAGATTGCCAGCAAACAGTTTCTGCATTGTTTTTACACCGTCTAATGGATCAGAAACTTTGAGAGTCCGTTTTGGATTTAATATAGTATCACTTATATTTTTTAACTGTAAATCAGTTTCTTGCGCGAAGCAGAACGAGGAAAATAAAATGAATAGATTTAAAGTAATCTGGCGCATAAAATGGTATTTGTTTATAAAACCAAAGGTATAAAGAAAATTATTGTTAATATGGGCTTCTTGTCGATTTTAAGGCGAAAAATATCAAAATGCTAAAATAAGAGAATCTTAATAACAGTATTTTTTGCGTATTCTTTAATTAAAGCTAAATTTGCTCCCTCTAATAAAAAAACAAATGAAAAAAATCCAAATGAGACCAAAATTAATCGCTTTCGGTGCTTTAATTATTGGCTTTATTATGTTATCATGGGGAAATGTTGGCCATGAGCGTATTAACAAAGCAGCTGTAATGGCTTTACCAAAACAATTACAGATATTTTTTTACAATCACATTGATTTTATTACACAAGAAGCTTCGGTTCCAGATATCCGCAAGTATGCTTTAAATTATAAAGAAGAAGGGGCTAGGCATTATTTTGATATGGAAAATTTTGGTGCTGCAGACACTTATCCGCAGACACTAGAAGAAGCGAAACAAAAATATGACGCTAAATTTTTAAGCGATAATGGAATCTTGCCTTGGTATATTGAAGATATGATGGCAAAATTGACTAAAGCTTTTAAAGAAAAAAACAGAGCTGAAATTTTATTCTTGGCTGCAGATTTAGGTCACTATATTGGTGATGCGCATATGCCATTGCATACTTCTAAAAATCACGACGGACAATTGACTGACCAAAAAGGAATTCATTCTCTTTGGGAAAGCAGATTGCCGGAACTATTTGTTAAAAACTACAAATTAAATGTTCCTGAAGCGCAATTTTATCCTGATGTTCATAAAGCAATTTGGGATATGATTAATGATACTCACAGCTTAGCACAGCCTTTATTGGATATTGATAAGAAATTAAGATTAGGTACCGCTGAAGACAAAGTTTTTAAAATGGATGCTGAAGGAAAAGTGTTAAAAAGCAAATACAACACGCCTGTTTTCTCTGATGATTATGCTAAAATACTTCACGAACAGTTAAACGGAATGGTTGAAAGCCAAATGAGAAAAGCGATTGCAGCAACTGCAAGTTTCTGGTATACAGCATGGGTGAATGCAGGAAAACCAGATTTAAGTGATTTAGATTCACCAGCAGTTACACAAAGAAATTATCAGTTTCTGCAGGATGATTTAAAATTATTCCAAAAAGGAGATTTGTTTGGAATGAAAAATCAAAACGACTAATCTTTTTTGTTTTAAGTTTTAAAGTTTCATGTTTCAAGTTGAAGTGTAACTGTAAAAAAAGCCTCAAACTCTTTACGAATTTGAGGCCTTTTTTATTCTAAGGAGATAATCGAAAAGATAAACCCGACAGGTTTCAAAAAAACTGTCGGGTTTGTATTAAATCAGATTTTAAAAAACCTGTTGGAGTTAACTTTCAAAAATTAACGAACTTTTGCGTATAATTCTTTGTTCTTTTTAGCTAAGTCTTTAAACTGATATTCTTTCTCTTTTAACACATAAGAAGCTGATTGATAATAAGAAATCGTTTGGTCGATAAGACTTTGGTTTTGAGATTTCATCGGAATTTCATCATAATATATTTGAAATTCAGGAGAAATTCCAGCTTTTTCATTAAGTTTCAACTGAAACTGTTTTATCTGCTGTTTTGGAGATAAAATCGTCAAAACATTATCTTTTATCAGTCCCAAATCCTGATAAGTTGCAATAAAGGCTCTAGGCTGATAATCTGGTTGAAACACATCGCGTCCAAAGAATTTGCTTTCATAATCAAAATTCAAAAGCCCAAATAATGTTGGCATAAGATCAATCTGAGACATCAGTTTGTTGTATTTCTCAGGTTTCATGTCTGGCGTATAAATTAAAGCAGGAATCCTGTATTTGTCTAATGGCAGTTCGGTTTTTCCGGCACTAGAAGCGCAGTGATCGGCTACAATTACAAATACCGTATTCTTAAACCAAGGCTGTTTTGCCGCTTGTTTAAAGAATTGTTTCAGCGCATAATCGGTATATTTCACGCCACCGTCACGAGATTTTATGTTTCCTGGAATGTCAATTTTGTTGTTAGGATAAGTAAAAGGCCTGTGGTTGCTTACAGTCATGATGTGATTAAAGAAAGGCTTGTTTTCTTTAGCTTCACCATTCATAACTTTGATTGCCTTATTGTACATATCTTCATCGCAGACTCCCCATACATTTGAAAAAGTGATTTCATTTTCAGCAAAACTCGATTTGTCAATTATTTGATAACCATTACCAGTGAAAAAATCCTGCATATTATCAAAAAAAGCATCTCCGCCATACATAAACTTCACATTGTAGCCTTTTTTAAGGAAAACAGATCCTGTTGAGAATTTATTTTTATTGTCTTCTCTTTTTACAACACTTTCGCCAGCAGTAGGTGGCAAACATAAGGTTACAGCTTCAAGACCGCGAACTGTACGGTTTCCTGCGGCATATATATTGGTAAAGAGCAAGCTTTTTTGCGCAAGACTGTCTAAGAATGGCGTAATGTTCTGTTCGTTTCCATACATTTTCATGAAATCGGCACTTAAGCTTTCAATAGTAATTAGTACCACATTTTTGCGCTGTTCCAAAGAATCTTCTTTAATTTGGCGCAATGTATTTTTTCCTGAAATAGCAGGGAAGTCTTGTTTTAATAAAGCAAAAGCTTTTTCGTTAGGAATTGTTTTGTAGAATTTAAAATAATCCAATTTGTTATTCTGGAAAGCCAGATAGAATTTATAGATTCCGTTTGATTGAAGTTCGTTAACAAAAACATTTTTCGAATTTTCTGTTTTGGCTAATTCAGGAATGGCCAATAGTGAAAAAATAAATAAAACAGCATACAAAGCCGAAATTTTTAGTTTTTCATTAAAAGAAGGAATCTCATCTATATAATTTCTAGATTTCTTGATAATAAAATAAGTAATGGTTCCGGTAATGAGAAACAAAGCAGAGAATATCGGAACAACAGGATAAGACTGCATGATGTTTCCGATTACTTCATTGGTGTAAATCAAGTAATTAACAGCTATGAAATTGTATTTTACGCCAAACTCATTCCAAAAGAAGAACTCACTGATTGCATTTTGCAGAATCAATAAAACGTATAAAAAGATCACAAAAGCAAAAAGCCAGAATCTAATTTTGTCTCTGTGCTTTGGAAGAAAAAGAAAAAGTGAAAACAAAATTGTTTTTATCAAAACAAAAATCAAAACGATTTTAGGCAAAGCGCCACCGTATTCATCAAAAATACTTTTTCCAGAAGCTATATAGATTAAAAGCGCTAGAAAACCTGCCAGTATAATATATCCGTATGGTTTGTTATATTTTGAATTTGAAATAAAAATAAGATAAAGCCACAAAAACGCCGAAGCCAGTACAAATACTAAAGAATCTGACAGCAAGCCAAAAGAGAATATTTTTAAGCTTTCTGCAAAAGTGAAAGAACTTTGGGTAATGGGATGAAAAAGCAATACCAATCTAAGCGTGAAACTTACAATAAAATACAGTAAAGCAAGATTGTAGAAAGGAGAAAGTTTTTTGTGAAAGTTCATCGGATTAATTTTTTTACAAAATTAATTTCGAATCATTAATGTGAGATTAAGTTAAACTTTTACCTTACTTAATATTAACTTAATGTTTGCTTAAGATACTATTTTTCTCTATTTATTGGCACATCAGACTATTTCTCAGGGCTAAATTATCTATCTTTGAATTGAAAAAATGAAATTCAAATTTTAATCAGATACGATAAATGCATATTTTAATAGTTGAAGACGAAGTAGGAATTGTTCAATTTCTAAAACAAGGTTTGCAAGAAGAAGGCTATCAAATCACTACTGCAGGTGATGGCTCTAAAGGTTTTGAACTGCTTCAAGAGCAAAAATTTGACTTAATTCTTTTAGATTGGATGCTGCCAAAAATTAACGGTCTTGATTTATGCAAGGCGATAAGAGTTAAGGATCAAACTACACCGATTATCTTTTTAACTGCAAAAGATACAGTTCAAGAAACTATAGAAGGCTTAAAAGCTGGGGCAAACGATTACATCAAAAAACCTTTTAGCTTCGAGGAACTGGTTGAGCGAATTAAAGTTCACTTTAGAAATAAAAAACAAACCGAAACTCTGACGCTTGGAAACATTACGATGGATTTATCCAGACATATTGTATTAAAAGGAGAAGAAGAAATTTCGCTTACACAGCGTGAGTTCGAATTGCTGGCTTATTTAATTCAGCATAAAGGTAAAGTCTGCACAAGAAATCAGATTTTAAGAGACGTTTGGGAAATCAATTTTGAGTATGATACAGGCGTTATTGATGTTTTTATGAATGCAATTCGAAAAAAGCTGAATCTTAAAATTGAGGAAGACTATATAAAAACCATCCGAGGCATTGGATATATTGCCAATGATTAGCCCAATGACATCCTTATCTTTTAAAAACAGAATAGCGTTAAATTATATAGTCGGAACAGGACTGTTGGTTTTAGCGGTCTTTTCTGCTATTTATTTTATTGTGAAACTTACGGTTTACAATCATATTGATGAGAATTTGAATATTGAAATTCAGGATCATTTAAAAGAGTTAAGAATAGAAAAAGGTGCTGTAGTGTTTATGGATGCCGAAGAATGGGAGGAAAGAGAGCATAATTCGGTAGATGTAAATCCTATTTTTGTTCAGTTTTTAGATTTGAACAAAAAAATTATCGAAAAATCGCCTAATTTAAAAAATGAGAAACTCGTTTTTCATGAAAGCAAAGAGCATTTTAACCCATTTGACGCTAAATTATTAGGGAATAAAATTCGCCAGATACAAGTTCCGCTTCACGTGCATGAAAAGAAAGTCGGTTATCTGATTATTGCCATGTCGCTTTCAGATTCTTCAAAAGTGTTGGATAATCTGATGGATACTTTATTGATTACTTTTCCCATTATTCTGCTTATTTTGTTTTTTCTGGCCAGATTTTATGCCGGGCGAAGCATCAAGCCAATAAACAGCATTATTCAGACATCGAAGATTATTACGAAAGATAATCTTAAAGCGCGCATTCCATTGCCAAAAACAAGAGACGAATTATTTACGCTTTCTAAAACCATCAATAATTTATTGAACCGAATTGAAGATGCAATAGAACGTGAAAAACAATTTACATCTGACGCTTCACATGAGCTTAGAACACCGCTTACGGTAATTAAAGGAACACTTGAAGTATTGATTCGTAAACCACGTAATAACAAGGAGTACGAAGAGAAGATAAATTATTGCATTAATGAAGTGGATCATTTGAATTCTCTTGTAGACCAGCTGCTTATGATGGCTCGTTTTGAGAACCAAAAGCAGAATATTCTCAAAGAAAATATATATCTAAATTCGGTGATTTTAGATGTTCTGAAATTGAATACAGAGAAAATTAAATCTGGAAAAATAAATGTGATTTTAGATGCCTCAGAAGAGTTTTACATTTATTCTGACCATTATTTAACAGTAACTATTCTTCGAAATATCATTTCAAATGCTGTAAAATACTCAAAGCCTGACAGTACGGTTAGAATTTCATTATCAAGAGAAAACCAGAAGATAATCTGCAACATTTTGGATCACGGAATAGGAATTGCCAAAAAAGATCTCGAATCTATTTTGAATCCTTTTTTCAGATCAGATTCTTTAAATCATTCAGAAATTAAAGGAACAGGTCTTGGATTGTTTATTGTAAAACGAATGACCGATCTGCTTAAAATTAAATTTAAAATTGAAAGTGAAATTGGGGTCGGAACTAAAGTTTTACTGGTTTTTGAAGAATATGACAATTCGTTAAAGTAATTTTAAAATCATTAAGTAAAATGCCGTTCAAAACGATTTTTAACAATAAACTTCTGTTAAGTTAAAATAAAAATTGCTTTTTAATTATTTTATCTATTATATTTGCAACCGAATCAAAGAAGTAAAAAACAAAACAAATCATGATTTCAATTCAATTACATCATCATCATTTACATTATTGCTCTCAAGCGATGTGTTAATGGTATGCGTGTAAATCATCATATTTTAAAACCCGTTTGAGTACATCAAACGGGTTTTTTAATTCAAGCTCTCTTTGTACTCAAACTATTAATTTAACAAACAACTAAAAAAATGAGTACTTTAAAAATTGCAATTCAAAAATCGGGTCGTTTAAACGAAGACAGCATTCAAATTCTAAAAGACTGCGGTATTTCAATCAACAACGGAATTGACCAGTTAAAAGCAGAAGCTTCAAATTTTCCTCTTGAGGTTTTATACCTTAGAAACTCTGATATTCCGCAGTATTTAATTGACGGAGTGGTAGATTTAGCTATTGTTGGCGACAATCTTTTGGTAGAAAAAGGAAAAGGAATTGAAGTGGTTCAGAAATTAGGATTTTCAAAATGTAAAGTTTCTGTTGCTGTTCCTAAAACCTTCGAATACAATTCGGTAAAAGATTTAGCGAATCTTCGTATAGCAACATCTTACCCAAATACAGTTACCGAATATTTCAATAAATTTGGTTTAACTGTAGATATTCATCAAATTTCTGGTTCTGTAGAAATTGCGCCAAATATTGGCCTTGCAGATGCGATTGTAGATATCGTTTCAAGCGGAAGCACTTTATTTAAAAATAACCTAAAAGAAGTTGAAGTTATTTTGAAAAGTGAGGCTGTTTTAGCTGTTTCGCCAAAAGTTTCTCCAGAAATCCAAAAACACATTGATACTTTAAAGTTTAGAATTCAAGCGGTATTAAGAGCAAGAAATTCGAAATATATTTTAATGAACGTTCCAAACGACAAAATTGAAGCAGTTGGAAAAATCCTTCCGGTTCTGAGAAGTTTAACCGTTCTTCCTCTAGCTCAAGAAGGTTGGAGCAGCGTTCACTCTGTAATTGATAAAGATACTTTTTGGGATGTAATAGATCAGTTAAAAGAAGTAGGAGCCGAAGGAATTTTAGTTTGCCCAATTGAGAAAATGGTTCTTTAGGGCTTTGCCCGCTTTAGGCTTTAAGCAATATGCTTTAAGCTAAAAAGACAAAGTTAATAAAGCTTAAAGCCTATAGCTTATTGCCTATAGCAAAATAAGCATAAAGCATAAAAAAAAATGAATAAAATAGACAATCCAAAACCAGAAAACTGGTCTGAAATATTAAAAAGACCGACTAAAACTGTAGATGATATCGAATTTACGGTAAAAGAAATTTTTAAAGAAGTTCAAAGAAAAGGTGACGAAGCCGTTGCAAAATATACTTCAATTTTCGACGGAATTTCATTAGATAATTATGAAGTTTCACAAGCAGAGATTGAAGAAGCGATTAGTTTGATTCCGAACGAATTGAAAGAAGCAATCGAATTAGCGAAAAGTAATATTTATAAATTTCACAACGCTCAAAAAACAGACCGCGTTTCTGTTGAAACGATTGAAGGAGTGAGCTGCTGGCAGGAAAAAAGACCAATTCAAAAAATTGGATTGTATATTCCCGGCGGAACCGCGCCTTTGTTTTCAACGGTTTTAATGCTGGCTGTTCCTGCTGAAATTGCGGGTTGCAAAGAAATTGTTTTATGTTCTCCGCCAGATAAAACAGGAAAAATTAATCCGGCGATTTTATACGCGGCAAATTTATGTGGTGTTACCAAAATTTTAAAAGTGGGCGGAATTCAGGCGATTGCCGGAATGACATTTGGAACTCAATCTATTCCGCAGGTTTATAAAATTTTCGGGCCAGGAAATCAATTTGTTACGGTGGCAAAACAATTGGCGACTCAGTTTGGTGTGGCGATAGATATGCCGGCAGGACCTTCAGAGCTCTTGATTGTAGCCGATGATTCAGCTGTTCCAGCTTTTGTAGCTTCAGATTTATTGTCTCAAGCCGAACACGGAACTGATAGTCAGGTAATTTTAGTTTCGACTTCTAGAAAATTAATTGCTGAAGTAGAAAAAGAAGTTCAATCACAGTTAGAAGTGCTTCCTAGAAAAGCGATTGCAGAAAAAGCGATTGAAAATTCAAAATTGATTTACGTCGAAAATGATCAAGTTGCTTTGGATTTAATCAACGAATATGGCCCTGAACACTTTATAATCTGCTCAGAATACGATGATTTCTATTGTAACGGAATCGTAAATGCAGGTTCTGTCTTTATCGGAAATTACACTCCAGAAAGTGCTGGAGATTATGCTTCGGGAACCAATCACACTTTGCCAACAAACGGTTACGCAAAGAATTACAGCGGCGTAAATCTGGATAGTTTTATGAAATCGATGACATTTCAGAAAATTTCAGAAAAAGGAATTCAAAATATAGGGAAAGCAATCGAGCTTATGGCTGAAGCCGAAGGTTTGCAGGCGCATAAAAATGCTGTGACCTTACGTCTGCAGTCCTGCGAGGTTTCTAAAACCTCGTAGGTCTAGATTTACGATTTAGAAACTTAATAAATTAATGCCTACAAGGTTTTAGAAACCTTTCAGGAATAAAGAAAATACAATGAATACTTTCGATATAAATACAATAACACGTGAAAACGTAAAATCATTAAAACCATATTCGTCGGCAAGAGATGAGTTTGAAGATTTTGATACCGCTGAGATGATTTTTCTGGATGCAAACGAAAATCCGTTTCAGAATGGTGTAAATCGTTATCCAGACCCGCAGCAGAATTCGGTTAAAGCGATTTTAGCTAAAAAGAATAATACAAAACAAAGCCAGATTCTGTTAGGAAACGGAAGTGATGAAGTTTTGGATTTACTTTTCAGAACTTTCTGCGAACCTAACAAAGACAATATTATTTCGCTGCCACCAACCTACGGAATGTATGGCGTTTTGGCGAATATTAACGCAGTTGAAAACAGAGAAATTTTACTTTCGAGAGACTTTCAGCCTCAGGTCGAAAAGATTTTGGAAGCTGTTGATGAAAACACCAAAATCATCTTTTTATGTTCGCCGAATAACCCAACAGGAAACTCTTTCTCGGATGAAAGTGTCGTTAAATTGCTTCAAAATTTTAAAGGTTTGGTAGTCATTGACGAAGCTTATATCGATTTTTCAGACAAAGAAAGTTGGCTGACCGAGATTGATGAATATCCTAATTTAGTGATTACGCAAACACTTTCAAAAGCGTATGGTCTGGCTGGAATTCGTTTAGGAATTTGCTATGCTTCAGAAGAAGTAATTTCAATTTTAAATAAAATCAAGCCACCTTATAACGTAAACGAATTAACGCAGCAAAGAGCAAAAGAACGTTTGCAGGATTCTGAAAAAATAAAACAGGAAATAGCTTCTATTATAGAACAAAGAGAAGAACTGCTTAAAGTATTACTTGAGGTAAGTTTCGTTGAAAAAGTATATCCAACAGAAGCCAATTTCATTTTGGCAAAAGTTGATGATGCCAACAAAAGATACGATCAGTTAATCGAAAAAGGAATTGTTATTCGTAACAGAACAACTCAGCCTTTATGCGAAAATTGCCTTCGTTTTACGATTGGAACAAAAGAAGAAAATGCAGTTGTTATAAAAGAATTGAAGCTATTGAATTAAAATATAGCCACAGATTCGAATGATTAAAATGATTTCTTTCTGTGTGTGATTTTTAGCCACGAATTACGCGAATTTCCACTAATTAAATTCGTGATAATTTGTGTAATTCGTGGCAAAAAAAATAATTATAATCTGTGCAATCTGTGGCAGAAAAATATAAACTATGAAAAAAGTACTTTTTATCGATCGTGACGGAACGATCGTTTTAGAACCAGAAAATTATCAATTAGACAGTTTGGATAAACTAGAGTTTTATCCAAAAGCATTTCAATATCTGGCTAAAATAGCCAATGAACTGGATTATGAATTGGCAATGGTAACCAATCAGGACGGACTGGGAACAGATAGTTTTCCGGAAGATACGTTTTGGCCAACACAAAATTTTATTTTAAGAGCTTTTGAAAATGAAGGTGTTTTGTTTGATGAGATTTTTGTCGACAGATCGTTTCCTGAAGATAATGCGCCAACCCGCAAGCCTAGAACCGGAATGTTGACAAAATACCTGAATAATCCTGAATATGATTTGGAGAATTCATTTGTTTTAGGAGATCGTTTGACAGATGTTGAACTGGCTAAAAATCTTGGGGCAAAAGCAATTTTCATGAATGATACTGACGGAATCGGAAGCAACGAAATCTCATCAAAACGTGAAGAATTGAACGAGACAATTGTTTTACAGACAATGGATTGGAAGAAAATCTATGAGTTTTTGAAGTTAGAAGCACGTTCAGCTTCAATTACACGTAAAACCAATGAAACAGATATTTACATCAATTTAAATCTTGACGGAACGGGAAAAAGCAAAATCGATACCGGAATTGCTTTTTTTGATCATATGTTGGATCAAATCGCACGTCACGGTCAAATGGACTTGGAAATCACTGTAAAAGGTGATTTGGAAGTTGATGAGCACCATACCATCGAAGACACGGCAATTGCTTTGGGAGAAGTTTTCGCGAAAGCGCTAGGAAACAAACTGGGAATCGAGCGTTACGGATTCTGCTTACCAATGGATGATTGCTTAGCACAGGCAGCAATTGATTTTGGTGGAAGAAACTGGCTGATTTGGGAAACCGAATTCAAGCGTGAAATGGTAGGGAAAATGCCAACAGAAATGTTTTATCATTTCTTCAAATCATTCACAGACGGCGCAAAGGCCAATTTAAACATCAAAGCAGAAGGAATCAACGAGCATCATAAAATTGAAGCCATCTTTAAAGCTTTCGCGAAAGCAATAAAAGTAGCCGTAAAAAGAGATACAGAAAAAATGATTTTACCTTCAACGAAAGGAATGCTTTAATAAATTTTGTTTCAAGTTTAAAGTTTCAGGTTTTACCTTCTATACGCAACTTGAAACTTTAAACCTGAAACAAAACAAACAAAAAACTAATGAAAATAGTAATTATAAACTACGGAGCAGGAAATATTCAGAGCATTATGTTTGCTATTGAAAGACTTGGTTTTACAGCGGTTTTGAGCAATAATCCAGAGGAGATTAAAGGGGCGGATAAAGTGGTTTTTCCTGGCGTGGGCGAGGCGAGCTCTGCTATGATGAAGCTTCGCGAAAGCGGTTTGGATAATTTAATTCCGCAATTGAAACAACCCGTTTTAGGAATTTGTCTCGGAATGCAGCTGATGTGCAATAAAACCGAAGAAGGAAATACTCAAGGTTTAGGGATTTTTGATGTTGATGTTTTGAAATTTTCAAACAACGTAAAAGTGCCTCAAATGGGCTGGAATCAGATTTACGATCTGAAAACCGATTTGTTTAAAGGAGTTTCAGAGAAAGAATTCATGTATCTGGTTCATAGTTTTTACGCGCCAAAATGCCCTGAAACTATTGCAACAACCCATTATGATCTTGAATACGCATCTGCTTTGCAAAAGGATAATTTTTACGGAACACAATTTCACCCAGAAAAAAGCGGTGATGTTGGGGAGAAAATTTTAGGGAACTTCTTAAAGTTAAATTCCAATTTATAAATTTCAAAAAATCAAAGGTAATAAAATATCAAATTTAGAGAATCTAAAATTAGAAATCTAAAATCTAAAATAGCAGACATGAGAATAATACCAGCCATAGACATCATTGACGGAAAATGCGTGCGTTTGTCCAAAGGTGATTATGATACCAAAATAATTTACAACGAGAATCCGCTTGAAGTGGCGAAATCATTTGAAGCGCACGGAATTCAATATTTGCATTTAGTTGATTTAGACGGTGCAAAATCCAGTAAAATTGTCAACTACAAAATATTGGAGCAAATTGCGACACAAACTGATCTGCAAATTGATTTTGGAGGAGGATTGAAATCAGATGATGATTTGAGAATCGCTTTTGAAAGTGGTGCAAGTCAGGTTACAGGTGGAAGTATTGCCGTAAAAAACAGAGCGATTTTTGAAAAATGGATTTCAGAATATGGTTCAGATAAAATTATTTTAGGCGCTGACGCCAAAGATGAAAAAATTGCCGTTTCTGGTTGGCTGGAAGAGTCAAATGAAGATTTGATTCCGTTCATTCAAAATTATCAAAAACAAGGGATTCAGTACGTTATCTGCACGGATATTGCCAAAGACGGAATGCTTCAGGGGCCAAGTTTTGATTTGTACGGTAAAATTTTGGAAAACTGTAATGACAAATCAAGTGGAGCCGAGATTAAACTAATCGCTTCTGGCGGAATTTCAACTTTCGATGAATTACCAAAACTTGCAGAATTAGGCTGTGAAGGAACAATTATCGGAAAAGCGATTTACGAAGGAAGAATTACTTTGAAACAACTTGAGAATTATATAATTAGATAATGAGTTAATTAGATAATTAATTTAGCAAACGCATAGAATTATCTAATTGACTAATTATCAAATTAACACATTAAATAAATGTTAGCAAAAAGAATCATACCTTGCTTAGATATAAAAAACGGAAGAACCGTAAAAGGCGTTAATTTCGTTGACTTGCGTGATGCAGGCGACCCTGTGGAATTAGCTGAAATCTATTCAGCAGAAGGAGCAGATGAATTGGTTTTTCTGGATATTTCGGCAACGGAAGAAAGACGTAAAACGCTGGTAAACATGGTGCGAAGTGTGGCGGAGAAAATCAATATTCCGTTTACGGTTGGTGGCGGAATTTCGTCTGTTGAAGATGTTGAAATTTTGCTGAACAACGGAGCTGACAAAGTTTCGATAAATTCATCGGCTGTAAAAAATCCACAGTTGATAAACGATTTGGCGCAGAAATTTGGAAGTCAATGCGTTGTTGTTGCCATCGACGCCAAACAAATCGAAGGGCAATGGATTGTACATTTGGTTGGCGGAAAAGTTCCAACAGAGTTGAATTTATTTGACTGGGCTGTAGAAGTTGCAGAACGAGGTGCCGGCGAAATACTATTCACATCAATGGATAACGACGGAACCAAAAATGGTTTTGCAAACGAAGCTTTGGCGAAGCTGTCAGAATTAATAAATATTCCGATCATTGCTTCTGGAGGTGCTGGAAATATACAGCATTTTGTTGATTCATTCAAAGTCGGAAAAGCCGATGCAGCTTTAGCAGCGAGTGTTTTTCACTTTAAAGAAATCGAAATCAAAGCGCTGAAAGAAGAACTTAGAGGGAATGGAATTGAGGTTAGACTTTGAAAGAAGGAAGAAGCAAGAAATAAGAAGAGAGAATAGATTAAATCTAAAATAACAAGAATTCAGAGAATCTAAAATCTGAATTCTAAATTCTAAAATTAAAATGGAAATTGATATCAAAAGCGCACACGGATTAATTCCAGCAATTATTCAGGATTCAGAAACAAAAAATGTTCTGATGTTGGGTTATATGAACGAAGAATCGCTTCAAAAGACAATAGAAACTCAAAAAGTGACTTTTTACAGCCGTTCCAAACAAAGACTTTGGACAAAAGGCGAGGAGAGTGGCAACTTTTTGAATTTAGTCGATATAAAAAACGACTGCGATAGCGATACGCTTTTAATTCAGGCAAAACCTGTCGGGCCAACGTGTCATACGGGCGCAGATACTTGCTGGCAGGAACCAAATGATGCGAATTACGGTTTTATTTCGCAATTGGAGAATACCATTAAAATGCGTAGAGAAAATGCAGATTCTGAGAAGAGTTATGTAGCGTCATTATTCGAAAAAGGAATCAATAAAATTGCTCAAAAAGTGGGTGAAGAGGCTGTAGAAGTAGTTATTGAAGCAAAAGATGACAACGACGATTTGTTCCTTAGCGAAAGCGCCGATTTACTATTTCATTACCTGATCTTATTGCAGGCAAAAGGTTTTCAGTTAAATGATGTTATTGAAGTTTTGAAGAAACGCCAGAAGTAGTCTGTTAGCTCTTTCTTATGAAATAAATCAAATCGTATTGTGGTTCATAATACGATTTTTTTATGTCTTAATATCTAAAAAAAAAGTACTTTTAGTTTATTAATAAGAACTTTTATGAGGCTTAATTTTTGTTTAGTGTTTTTGTTTTACTCTGTGTTTAATTACGGATTTAAGAAAGATATAATGCCATATTCATTGGTTATATCTAAAGCTGTTTTGATTGTTGACGGAACTGTTTCTAAAGTTTCCAAAAATGAATATGAATTCACTATAAGTCAGTTCATAAAAGGGAAATCGAGTTCGAAAATTAATGTAGCAATCTGGAAAGGATGGCTATGTGATTCCAGAATTAAAGAATTAAAAAAGGGACAAAGGTTAATTTTATTTTTAGAAAGATCACCTTATGGGAATTTTTATCCAATTAATGAAAGTACTGGAGAGTTATATGTTGATAATAATGCTTTTCTAGACATATTCTTGCCGAAAGATTTTTTAAATCCGATAATTGTAAAGAAAGGGATTTCTATGTTCTTGGAAACGTATATGTTTTACGGAAATTTTAATGGTAGATTTTATCAAAGTATAAATTTCATGCGTAATAAGTCCATTTTCGAAGTTTATAAAATGACAAAAACTAATTCGGCTTTTAAGTTTTTAGTTGATGATGTAGAATATTTTAACCCAACAGAAGTGCATTTTTTTTCCGTAATTTAATTACTTCACAAATTCAAAAACCGTAAATTCTTGTGGCTGATGAAAACCAAACTGCAAACTTTTATAAGGCTGTAAAGCAAGATATTCGGTTGTGTTACCGTAATCAATTCTAAAAGCATTTCCTTTCCATTTTGTTCCGATTTTGGGTTTTTGGAAACCGCCATTTTCAATTTTTTCAAGGCTTGAAAACGGAATTTTAATTTCGACCGTATAGCCTTCAGCCGTTATTTTACTTATAGATTCTAGGTCATTAATATCAAAATTCATAGAGGTATTCCATCCTCCGCATTCTGGCGAAATGCATTTTAAAAGCAAATCATAGTGGGTAGAAAATGCATTAACTCCGATTTCTATATAATTTTGGCTGTCTCCATCAGGATCTAGAAAAATTTCTGCTAAATCGTCTGTGTCAAAAATCTGTGAATCTTTGGCTTGCGCCTTTCCAACGATTTTAGAATCGGTGCATTTGTAAGCGACATAAAGATTTTCGTTATCCCATAAAAGCGAAACAAAAGTCTGCTGCGTGGCTTTTTCTCCTGTATTGTGAATAACAAAGGGGCCAAGAAACGGCATTTTCCATTCTGATAAATCACCGTCAATATTAATTTTTTCTTTTGTTTTATGAACAGGAAATGTCTGGGAGTAAGTTGAGAATTGTATGGTTAAGAATAAGGCGATGATAGAAAACGGCAGTTTCATAGAGTTAAAATATAAATTAAAAGCTAAAATAGAGAAGAATATTTTAATAAAGTGTTGTTTTTTAATAATATAAAATAAAAAATTAACTTGAATGCTTACATTTGTTTAAAAACAGCAAAATATCTCACTCCAATTTTTTTAAATATGAAACATTATCTTGGAAGCATTTTAGTTGCTTTTCTAATTGGTTTTACTGTCAATGCTCAGGGACTTTTGAGCGATAAGTCTGGAAAGGTTTTTACACATCAGGATACTTTACGCGGCAGCATAACAAAGGAAAGGGCCTGGTGGAATCTGAAATATTATCATCTTGATATTAAAGTGAATCCCGCAGATAAAACTATTTCGGGAACCAATACAGTTCGTTATGAGGTTCTGACACCATACAATCGTATGCAGATAGATCTTCAGGAACCAATGAATATTACAAAAGTAACTCAGAATGGAAAAGAACTGAAATTTGAAAGAGACGGGAATGCTTTTTTTATTACTTTGAACGAAAATCAAAAAGTTGGCGAAACAAAAGAAATTATAGTGTCCTTTGGCGGTATTCCTAAAGAAGCTGTTGATCCGCCTTGGGATGGAGGAATTACTTGGCGGAAAGATAAAAACGGAAAAGATTTTATTGCATCGTCTTGTCAAGGGTTAGGCGCAAGCGTATGGTGGCCTTGCAAGGATCATATGTACGATGAAGTAGAGAATATGCTGATCAGCGTAAATGTTCCTGGGCATTTAACTGATGTTTCAAATGGAAGGCTTCAGAGCGTTAAAAAACAAAAAGATGGAACCAAAACTTTTAACTGGTATGTGGCCAATCCGATAAACAATTACGGAGTCAATATCAACATCGGGGATTATGTCAATTTTACAGAAAAATTTAAAGGAGAAAAAGGCAATTTAGACTGCAGTTACTATGTTTTGAGAGACAATTTAGCCATTGCCAAAGAACATTTTAAAGACGCGCCAAAGATGCTGAAAGCGCTTGAAAATTGGTTTGGACCATATCCATTCTACGAAGACAGCTATAAATTGGTCGAAGCGCCTTATTTGGGTATGGAACACCAAAGTTCTGTAACTTATGGGAACGAGTTTAAAAATGGCTATTTGGGTCATGATATGAGCAGAACAGGTTGGGGGCTAAAATTTGATTATATCATTATTCACGAATCTGGACACGAATGGTTTGCTAATAATATCACCTACAAGGATATGGCCGATATGTGGATTCATGAAAGTTTTACAACTTATTCTGAGAGCCTTTTTCTTGAATATTATTACGGCAAAGATGCTGCTGCGGCATATATTATCGGGCAAAGAAAATTAATTAGCAATGATATTCCAATTATTGGCATTTACGATGTTAACCAAGAAGGTTCTGGCGATATGTATCCCAAAGGAGCCAATATGCTGCATACCATCCGTCAGCTTGTAAATGACGATGCAAAATGGAAAAATATCCTAAGGGGCTTAAATAGCACTTTTTACCATAAAACCGTTGGCACAAAAGAAATTGAGGACTATATGAGTAAAGAATCAGGAATCGATTTAAGCAATGTTTTCAATCAGTATTTAAGAACGAACCAAGTGCCAACTTTTGAGTATTTTTTCTATAACCAAAAGTTAGGATATCACTGGATCAATTGCACGCCCAAATTCAATATGCCTTTAAAGGTAAAAATAAATGGTGTCGAAACTTGGCTTAAACCTAAAAAGGAATGGCAAGAATTAGATGTTAAAAGCGATAAGCCAACGCTTGCTGTAGATAAAAACTTTTATATTATTACGTCTGATATTACAGATTAATTCTTGTAAAAGTTTAAAAATCAAACCCAGTTGAATTGTTTAAGTTTCAGCTGGGTTTATTTTTTGTTTTGACAAATCATAAAAACCTAAAATAATTAATATGAATGTTTACATTTGTTACAGATTAAATAGGTTTAAAAGCCTTTATTGCAAAATTGTAAATAATGAGAAAATACTTTGGAAGCATTCTAACTGCTTTTCTATTTGGTTTTACCGCCAACGCACAAGGACTTTTAAATAAGTCAGCAACCGTTTTTACGCATCAGGATACTTTACGCGGAAGCATCACAAAGGAAAGAGCTTGGTGGGATTTGAAATATTATCATCTTAATGTAAAAGTTAAGCCATCTGAAAAATCAATTTCGGGATCCAATACAGTTCGTTACACTGTTTTGACAGAAAACAACCGTATGCAGATCGATTTGCAGGAACCAATGAACATTACTAAAGTAACGCAGAGCGGCAAAGATTTGAAATTTGAAAGAGATGGAAATGCTTTTTTTATTACTCTAAACGAAAAACAGAAAGTGGGTGATGTAAAAGAAATCGTAGTCTTCTTTGAAGGAAAACCAAAGGAAGCTGTAAGAGCTCCTTGGGACGGCGGATTTTCTTGGAAAAAAGATAAAAACGGAAAAGATTTTATTGCCACTTCTTGTCAGGGTTTAGGCGCGAGCGTGTGGTGGCCTTGCAAGGATCATATGTACGACGAAGTTGAGAATATGCTTATTAGCGTAAATGTTCCTGGTGACTTGACAGAGGTTTCTAATGGAAGACTGCAAAGCGTTAAAAAAGAAAAAGACGGAACAAAAACTTTCAACTGGTATGTTTCAAATCCGATCAATAATTATGGAGTTAACATCAATATTGGCGATTATGTGAATTTTTCAGAAGTCTTTAAAGGAGAAAAAGGAAATTTAGACTGTAATTATTATGTGTTAAAAGATAATTTGGCTTTGGCAAAAGAGCAATTTAAAGATGCTCCCAGAATGCTGAAAGCTTTTGAAAACTGGTTTGGGCCTTATCCATTCTACGAAGACAGCTATAAATTGGTTGAAGTTCCATATTTAGGGATGGAGCACCAAAGTTCTGTAACCTACGGAAACCAGTATAAAAATGGTTATCTAGGACGAGATTTGAGCGGAACCGGTTGGGGATTAAAGTTTGACTTTATCATTATTCATGAATCTGGACACGAATGGTACGCTAACAATATTACGTACAAAGATATTGCAGATATGTGGGTTCATGAGAGTTTCACCAATTATTCAGAAAGTCTTTTTGTGGAGTATTATTACGGAAAAGATGCTGCTGCAGAATATATAATTGGATGCAGAAAAAACATTCAAAATGATATTCCGATTATTGGACATTATGATGTAAACAATGAAGGATCTGGCGATATGTATCCAAAAGGGGCTTCGATGCTTCATATGATACGCCAGATCATCAATGATGATGCAAAATGGAAATCGATTTTAAGAGGCATGAACAAGACTTTTTATCATCAAACCGTTACAGGAAAGCAGATTCAGGATTATATGAATGAACAGTCTGGAATTAACTTCAACAGAGTTTTTGCGCAATATTTGACTACAACACAAATTCCGGTTTTTGAATATATGTTTAAAAACGGAACTTTCGGATATCATTGGACTAACTGTGTTTCTAAATTTGATATGCCGGTAAGAGTAAAATTAAATGGTGTTGAAACTTGGCTGAAGCCAACAACAGAATGGCAATCTGTAAAAACAGATAATGAAGATAGAAAACTAGAAGTAGATAAAGATTTCTATGTAACGACTTCTAATATTGTCGAATAAGCTTTAATAATCCATCTTAAAAATGACATATAAAGTATTCTTAAGTTTAACAAGCGCAATATTAATTTCTTGCCTGTCTAAGGGCACAAATAAAAATAGTGTTTTGTTAAATGCAAAAGATACTGTTATAGTTCGCCAAGATTTTAAAAAATATTTTGATTCTTGTGGTGTTACGGGTTCAATTGCTATTTATGATAACGTAAACCACAAATGGATTTTGTCTGATAAGGATGCTGACAATGCACAAACATTGCCAGCATCTACTTTTAAGATCGTTAATCTTCTTATTGCGCTTGAAACAAAAACTATAAGCAGTGAGAATGATATAGTAAAATGGGTAGGAAAAACGGATACTGTAAGGTATGGTTATAGACCTGAAATATATCATGATATGACGGTAAAGGAAGCTTTTAAAGTTTCTGCTGGATGGGTATTTGTAGAATTAGCAAAGAAAATTGGTAAGAAGAATTACGAAAAGTATTTGCAGTTATGCAACTATGGAAATGTCAATCTCTCTCAAAAGGATAGCGATTTTTGGAACTTTGGAGATTTTGGAATTTCCCCAATTAATCAAGTTGAATTTCTAAAGAAACTATACGATGAGAAGTTGCCGTTTTCGAGAAGAAATATTCAAATAGTGAAAAATGTAATGTTAAGCGATGAAGGTTCAGATTATAAAGTTTATTCAAAAACTGGATGGACAAGAGAAAAAGGCGTTAATATTGGTTGGTGGGTAGGCTATATTGAGAAAGAGAGTAGAAGTTATTTTTTTGCTACTAGACTTTTACAGGATAGGAAAAATAACAGGAGTGATTTTGGTAGTTGCCGAAAAGATATAACTAAAGCCGTATTTAAAGAATTACAAATTTGTAATTTTTAAAATTTATATAAAAAAGTAAACTCGACAAGTTTTTAAAACCTGTCGGGTTTGTTGTTTTTAGCGTTTAGTTTGTCATCCTGAGGAACGAAGGATCATACTCGTAAATGAACAAAGATAGGAGAATTACTATTCAATAATTTTTAGTGTGGCCCTTCGTTCCTCAGAATGACAAAAAGGGTTGAAAAACTTCATTTTTCAACCCTTTTTTATTGGAATTTGGAATTTCTTTATTAGAATTTTTAACGATTGTTAAGTTTCGCTTTCTCCTTAATTATATCAGCGATTTTTCTATTCTCAATTTTACTTTCCAGCCAAGAAATGATGTCAAGGTATAAGAAAGCCCTTTTTTCGTACGTATTCTTTTCAAGTTCTACAAAACGAGTATGCATTTTCTTGAACTCTTTTTTGATATCAGCAGGGTAGAAGTTGTTTAAGTTTCTTAAAAATTTGATGATTTCTTTTTGAACTTCGTGCAAGTCGTTCATTTTTAACAAGAACTTATAAGTGCTTTTTAAATGATTTTCCAAATAATAATCTTTTCCAAGCTCATAATGTGCAATGAGCGACAATAATCTGGCAAAACACATTAAATCCTCGCGCATCGTCAAGTTTTTATTGTTGATGATTTTATCTAAATAATTGATACACTCATTGTACTTTTCGTTACCAAAATAAATAGAAGCAATTTTATAGAAAAACAGCATCTCGTGGTGCTCATCAAGATGTTCGCTATGCAATTTAAGCTTGCTTAAAATCTCAGGAATCAAATATTCGCTTTCCGCGAAAGTGCCTTCTAAAATGTGTAGATTTAATTTGTTGTTGTACACATACAGAAAAGACAACGAAGCAAGATTGTCATTTGCAGGAAACTTTGGGTCTGCAATCGTTTCTTCCAAAAGATTCAAGTATTTTTTAAAATTCGATTTATACTTTAACATATAAAGCGATTCTAAGAAATAATGATTTCCTTTTAGAAAAAATACAGGATTAAGATAAATCATATTCGGATTATCATAGAAAAGCTGAACCCATTTATAGGCAAATTTATAACTCGCCAAGAAATCCTGCACTAGAAAGCTTCGCCAAAGATTGGCATTGTAAAACCAGTATTTTTCGCGGAAACCAAATTTGCTTTCGTCAAGTTTGGAAATATGCTTGTTAAAATAATCATCTATATATCGGTACTCTTCATCATTTTTTACGTAACCTGTTTTTAGCATGATTCCGTAAAGCTGAAGTGATAAATTGGACAATTTGCTCGAAATGGTATTTCTATAGTTCAATTCTTTGGCCTGAACAACCAATTCGTCGGCGCGTCCTTGAATACTTCGAGTGATATATTGCGATTCGATTAATTTTTCAAACTCCACAATTTCATACGCCATATATTTTTCATCATTTTCAAGAGCCTGCTGTTTTGTTTTGTCTAATATTTTTAAACTCTGTTTGTATAATCCTTTATTATAAAGAATAACAGCAAAATCCATTTGCTCACGAAGCTGATAACGAATATTCTGGCTTGGGATGTTTAATCTTATGCTAACTAGAATTTGCTTGTATAGGTATGATTTTAAGTTAGATAACTGTACTTTTTGGATAACACCGCTCTTTAGAATGAGTTTTTCATCGTAAACCTCAGATTTATCTAAAATATTGAATAATTCGATAAATTTTGTATTTGAACTCGTTTCTAATCGGCTTGCAAAAATTTTAAATTGCCTTTTTTCTGATTTCGAAAGTGATTTGATTAGAACAAATAAGAAATCTTTTTGATGGTTAGCCATTGTAAAAAATAATAATATAACTTATTGAATATAAGTTAGTTAGTATAGGATAAAACGTTTTATAAACAGTATAATTTAATGAAAATGAATTTCACACTGTAATAGTACAATATATATTTGTTATCAAGATGTGAAATTACATTAAATAAATGAATATGAATAGAGAGAAAGTTCAAATTTTTGACACCACATTGCGAGATGGTGAACAAGTTCCAGGATGTAAGTTAGATACTAAACAGAAATTAGTTATCGCAGAACGACTAGACAAAATGGGAGTTGACATTATCGAAGCAGGCTTTCCTGTGTCAAGTCCGGGCGATTTTTTATCGGTCTCTGAGATTTGTAAAATTGTAGAAAATGCAACCGTCTGCGGACTAACAAGAGCCGTAAAAAACGACATTGATGTTGCTGCAGCTGCTTTAAAGCACGCTAAGAAACCTAGAATCCATACTGGAATCGGAACTTCGGAATCTCATATACTCCACAAATTAAATACTACGCCTGAAGATATTATTGCAAGAGCAAAATATGCTGTATCACACGCTAAATCTTATGTAGAAGATGTAGAATTCTACGCAGAAGACGCAGGTAGAACAGATAATGCGTTCTTGGCTAAAGTTTGTGAAGAAGTTATCAAATCTGGAGCGACGGTATTGAATATTCCTGATACAACTGGATATTGCCTTCCAGAAGAATACGGAGCAAAAATTAAATACTTAAAAGAAAACGTAAAAGGAATCGAAAACGTAATCCTTTCATGCCACTGCCATAATGATTTAGGAATGGCAACTGCAAACTCAATCGCAGGAGCTATAAATGGAGCAAGACAAATTGAATGTACTATTAATGGTATTGGCGAAAGAGCTGGAAACACTGCACTTGAAGAAGTGGTAATGATTTTCAAACAGCATCCTTACTTAAATTTAGATACAAACATCAATACAAGAGAATTGAACGAAATGAGCCGTTTGGTTTCTGAAAGTATGGGAATGATTGTACAGCCAAATAAAGCAATCGTTGGAGCAAATGCTTTTGCGCACAGTTCTGGTATTCACCAAGATGGTGTGATTAAAAACAGAGCAACTTACGAGATCATGGATCCGCTAGATGTAGGTGTAAATGAATCTTCGATCATTTTAACGGCAAGAAGCGGAAGAGCAGCTTTGGCTTACCGCGCTAAAAAAGTAGGTTACGAATTGACAAAAACACAATTGGATATCGTTTACATCGAATTCTTAAAATTTGCTGACATTAAAAAAGAAGTTGTAGACGCAGATATCCACCAAATTATTGAAGCTTCTAAAATTGAAGTTAATATTTAAAAAATAAACTAGGAACAATAAGGATTTAAAGACATAAAGAGCGAGAGATTATGAATTTAAAAATTGCAGTTTTACCAGGAGATGGAATTGGACCTGAAGTAATATTACAGGCTAAAAAAGCTTTGTACGCCATTGGCGAAGTGTACAATCACGAATTTGTTTTTGAAGAAGCGCTGATGGGAGCGGTTGCTATCGATAAGACAGGAAACCCTTTGCCAGAGCAGACTCTGAATCTGTGCTTAAATACAGATGCAGTTTTACTCGGCGCGATTGGAGATCCTAAGTACGATAATAACCCAAATGCAAAAGTCCGTCCCGAGCAAGGTTTGCTGAAACTGCGTAAAGAACTTGGTTTGTTTGCAAATATTCGTCCTATAAAACCTTATAAGGCCTTAATTGAAGCTTCTCCTTTAAAAAGAGAGATTATCGAAGGAGCAGATTTTACCATTTTTAGAGAATTAACGGGTGGTGCTTATTTCGGAACAAAAACACTTAATGAAGAAGGGACACACGCTTCAGATTTATGTGAATATTCAGAAGAAGAAATCACGAGAATTGCACATTTAGCTTTTAAAGCGGCACAAAAACGACGCAAAAAGCTAACGATGGTTGATAAAGCAAATGTTTTGGAAACTTCAAGATTGTGGAGAAAAGTAGTTCAGAAAGTGAGCGAAGAGTATTCAGATGTTAAACTTGATTTTTTATTTGTTGACAATGCGGCAATGCAGTTAATCTTAAATCCGAAACAATTTGATGTGATTTTGACAGAGAACTTGTTTGGAGATATTTTATCTGATGAAGCCAGTGTAATTACAGGTTCGATTGGTTTATTGCCATCAGTTTCTTTAGGAGAAAAAAATGCTTTGTTTGAGCCAATTCACGGATCATACCCGCAAGCAAAAGGAAAAAACATTGCCAATCCGATCGCTTCGATTTTAGCTGCAGCTCTTCTGTTAGAGCATTTCGGATTAACTAAAGAAGCTCACGTAATCTATAAAGCGGTAGAAAAAGCAATTGAATACAAAGTAGTTACAGTTGATTTGAAACCAGATTCAAAATTTGGAACCAACGAAGTAGGAGAGTTCGTTTCTAATTTTATTTTTAGCAAAGATGATTTGCTGTATTTCAATAATGACAATGTAAGTATTGGGCAATCTACAATTGTTTAATATTTTTTGTTAAAATGTGAAGATAATAACAAGAAGTATCGGAAATGTTGAGATTTTATTTTTTTAGTTCCAGAAGTTTCTTTACTTTTGTCACACTAAAAAAATAAAAGATGCAAATCTCAATTATTATTACTTCTGTCGTTGTTGTCAATGTGATTCACACATCTGCATCGGGAATGTTATAAATATAATTGAAAGACTATATTACAAACCTTCCAAATACTGGAAGGTTTTTTTTTGAATAAAAAATTAAAAAAAAATAAAACTATAATGGAATTAAATAAGTACAGCAAGACCATCACACAAGATCAAACACAGCCAGCGGCGCAAGCGATGTTGTACGGAATTGGTTTAACTGAAGAAGATTTAAAGAAAGCACAAGTTGGTATTGTGAGCATGGGTTACGATGGTAACACGTGTAATATGCACTTGAACGATTTAGCAAAAGATGTTAAAAAAGGTGTTTGGGATGCAGATCTTGTCGGACTTATTTTTAATACCATTGGTGTCAGTGACGGTATTTCGAACGGAACTGAAGGTATGCGCTATTCGCTAGTTTCTCGTGATGTAATCGCAGATTCTATTGAAACTGTTGCTGGAGCACAATGGTATGACAGTATTATAGCTATTCCTGGTTGTGATAAAAATATGCCTGGAGCATTAATTGCAATGGGAAGATTGAATCGCCCGTCAATGATGATTTACGGTGGCTCTATCCACTCTGGAAAATGGAAAGGAGAGTCTTTAAACATCGTTTCTGCTTTTGAAGCATTAGGAAAAAAAGTAAAAGGCGAAATTACTCCAGAAGATTTTAAAGGTGTTATTCAAAATGCTTGTCCAGGAGCAGGTGCTTGCGGTGGTATGTATACTGCAAACACAATGTCTTCTGCAATTGAAGCATTAGGAATGAGTTTGCCATACAGCTCTTCTAACCCTGCTTTAAGCCAAGAAAAAAGAGACGAATGTCTTGAAGCTGGAAAAGCAATCAAAATATTATTAGAAAAAGATATTAAGCCAAGAGACATTATGACTCGTAAGGCTTTTGAAAACGCTATTACAATTGTAGCCGTTTTAGGTGGTTCTACAAATGCTGTTATGCACTTAATTGCAATGGCTCACTCGGTTGGAATTACAATCACATTAGATGATTTCCAGGCGATTAACGATAGAACACCAGTGTTGGCAGATATGAAGCCAAGCGGTAAATATATGATGGAAGACATTCACGAAGTTGGAGGTATTCCAGCAGTTATGAAATATTTACTGAAAGTGGGACTTATCCACGGAGACTGTTTAACAGTAACAGGTAAAACAGTTGCTGAAAACTTAGCTTCAACTCCAGATTTACAAGATGGGCAAGAAGTGATTCATGAAATTCAAAAAGCATTAAAACCAACAGGTAACATTCAGGTTTTATACGGAAATCTTGCTTCTGAAGGTGCTGTAGCAAAAATCAGTGGAAAAGAAGGAGAATATTTCGAAGGGCCAGCTGTTGTATTTGAAGGCGAATTTGAAGTAATTCCAGGTCTTCAAGCCGGAAAAATTAAACCAGGTAATGTAGTCGTCATCAGAGGTTGTGGACCAAAAGGTGGTCCGGGAATGCCTGAAATGCTGAAGCCTACATCTGCTATTATCGGTGCTGGATTAGGAAGCAGTTGTGCACTAATTACAGACGGCAGATTCTCGGGCGGTTCGCACGGTTTCGTGGTAGGTCACGTTACACCAGAAGCATATGACGGTGGTGGTATTGCATTAGTAAAAGACGGTGATTTAATTGCTATCGATGCTGTGAAAAATACAATCGACCTGAAGATATCTGACGAAGAATTTGCAGCAAGAAAAGCGGCATGGGTTCAGCCGGCTTTAAAAGTTGACAGAGGGGTTTTACTTAAATACGCTAAATCGGTTTCGAGCGCATCAACAGGATGTGTAACCGATAAATAATTATAAAAAAAATCAAAAATCAGTTTCAAAAGCATTGAAATTGATAAAAACAATATACTATGAAAATATCAGGGGCAGAAGCCGTTATAAGATGTTTATTAGCAGAAGGAGTAGATTTAATTTATGGTTACCCAGGTGGTGCGATAATGCCAGTTTACGACGAATTATATAAATTTCAAGATCAGTTGCACCACGTTTTAGTGCGTCACGAACAAGGTGCTACTCATGCAGCTCAAGGCTATGCGAGAGCTACAGGAAAAGTAGGAGTGGCAATAGCTACTTCGGGACCGGGAGCAACAAATTTAGTTACTGGTATTGCAGATGCTCAAATCGATTCAACGCCTTTAGTTTGTATAACAGGACAGGTGGGAAGACATTTATTAGGATCTGATGCATTTCAGGAAACAGATATTATCGGGATTTCAACTCCGGTTACAAAATGGAATTTTCAAGTAACTGAAGCTTCGCAGATTCCTGAAATTATTGCAAAAGCATTTTACATTGCTCGTTCTGGTCGTCCAGGACCAGTTTTGGTTGATATTACTAAAAACGCTCAGTTTGATGAGTTAGATTTTAGTTATGAAAAATGTACTGGAATCAGAAGTTATATTCCAGTTCCAAAATTAAATTTAGATAAAGTTGCCGAAGCAGCAGCTTTAATCAATAGTGCAAAAAAACCGCTTATTGTTTTTGGTCAGGGAATTATCTTAGGCCAGGCCGAAGCTGAATTTAAAGCAGTAGTTGAAAAAGCTGGAATTCCAGCTGCTTGGACAATCTTAGGATTGTCAGCTTTGCCAACAGATCATCCTTTGAATGTAGGTATGCTTGGAATGCACGGAAATTATGCGCCAAATTTATTGACAAATGAGTGCGATGTTTTAATTGCTTTCGGAATGCGTTTTGACGACCGTGTTACAGGTAAATTAAGCACTTATGCAAAACAAGCAAAAGTAGTTCACTTTGAAATTGATCCTGCTGAGATTGATAAAAACGTTAAAACGGAAATCGCTGTTTTAGGAGACGTAAAAGAATCTTTAGCCGCTTTATTGCCACTTCTTGATGCTAAATCTCACGATTTATGGCATAATGAATTTAAAGAATTAAGTAAGGTTGAATACGATTCTGTAATAAAAGAAGAATTAAACCCGACAAACGGTAAAGGAATTTCGATGGGAGAAACTATCGAAATGATCAACAAACACTCAAAAGGAGATGCCATTATCGTTTCAGATGTTGGACAGCACCAGATGTTTGCCTGCCGTTACGCAAAATTCAATTCAACAAAAAGTAATATTACTTCTGGCGGATTGGGTACAATGGGATTCGCATTGCCTGCTGCGATTGGAGCGAAAATGGGAAAACCAGAACGCGAAGTAGTAGCGATTATTGGTGATGGAGGTTTCCAGATGACAATACAGGAGCTTGGGACAATCTTCCAAACGGAGGTTCCGGTAAAAATTGTGGTTTTAAACAACGAATTCTTAGGAATGGTTCGCCAATGGCAAGAATTATTCTTTGATAACAGATATGCTTCAACAAGAATGATTAATCCAAATTTCATTGCAATTGCTGAAGGGTATCATATCAAATCTAAAAAAGTTACACAGCGAGAAGATTTGGACGCAGCGGTCGCTGAGATGCTGGCTTCAAAAGATTCATACTTCTTGGAAGTTGTAGTCGAAAAAGAAAACAACGTTTTCCCAATGATTCCAACGGGAGCTTGTGTGTCAGAAATTAGATTAAGCTAAAAAAAGTTTCATGTTTTAAGTTTCAGGTTTTACGTTCTCAGCAGAACTTGAAGCGTGAAACTTGAAACAAAAAAAAACTAAAAAACAAATGGAAGATAAAACATTTACCATATCGGTATACTCAGAAAATAACGTGGGTTTGTTAAACAGAATATCAGGGATATTCTTAAAGCGTCACATTAATATATTAAGTTTAAATGTTTCAGAATCAGAAATAGAGAATGTTTCAAGGTTTATCATTGTAGTTAATACAACAGAAAAATGGGTTCAGAATATCGTGGGACAAATCGAAAAACAGATTGAGGTTATAAAAGCATTTTATCATACAGATGAAGAGACTATTTTCTTAGAAAATGCTTTGTTTAAAATCGCTTCAAGTTTGTTGTTTGACGAGAAGCAAATTCAGAATATCATCAAAGAGAGCCAGTCTACAATTGTAACAGTTTCTCGCGATTTCTTTGTGATTTCAAAATCAGGAAGACGTTCTGAAATAGAAGAATTATACCAAAAGTTCAAACCATACGGAATTATGCAGTTTGTACGTTCGGGAAGAATATCGGTTTCTAAGCAAAAAATGGAAATTTCTTCATTATTGGAAACCTTCTAAATAATAAAATCTTAGTTATATATAATCAATATTAAATTTCATTTCATTAAATATTAAAACAAAAATGGCAAATTATTTCAATACATTACCACTTAGATTACAATTAGAACAATTAGGAGTTTGCGAATTTATGGAGCAATCAGAATTTGCAGACGGAATTGCAGCATTAGCTGGAAAAAAAGTTGTAATTGTTGGTTGTGGAGCACAAGGTTTGAATCAAGGTTTAAACATGAGAGATTCTGGTTTAGACATTTCTTATGCATTGCGCGCAGATGCAATCGCAGAAAAAAGAGCTTCTTATAAAAATGCAACTGAAAATGGTTTCACTGTAGGAACTTATGAAGAATTGATTCCAACAGCAGATTTAGTTTGCAACCTTACACCAGACAAACAGCACACAGCGGTAGTGACTGCTATTATGCCATTAATGAAACAAGGTTCTACTTTGGCTTATTCTCACGGATTCAACATCGTAGAAGAAGGAATGCAGATTCGTAAAGACATCACTGTTATTATGTGTGCTCCTAAATGTCCAGGTTCTGAGGTGCGTGAAGAGTACAAAAGAGGATTTGGAGTTCCAACTCTTATCGCTGTTCACCCAGAGAATGATCCAAACGGATTTGGTTTAGATCAGGCAAAAGCTTATGCTGTTGCTACAGGAGGACACAGAGCAGGAGTTTTAAGATCATCTTTCGTGGCTGAAGTAAAATCAGATTTAATGGGTGAGCAGACAATTCTTTGCGGATTATTGCAAACTGGATCTATTTTATGTTTCGATAAAATGGTTGAAAAAGGAATCGATCCTGCTTACGCATCTAAATTAATCCAATACGGATGGGAAACTATCACTGAAGCTTTGAAACACGGTGGTATTACAAATATGATGGATCGTTTAAATAATCCTTCAAAAATTGAAGCTTACGAATTGGCTGAAGAATTGAAAGATATCATGCGTCCATTATTCCAAAAACACCAAGATGACATCATTTCTGGAGAATTCTCAAGAACTATGATGATTGACTGGGCAAATGACGATGTGAATTTATTAAAATGGAGAGCTGCAACAGGAGAAACGAACTTCGAAAAAACAGCTCCGCAAGAAGCTCCAATCTCAGAGCAAGAATATTTTGATAACGGAGTGTTAATGATTGCAATGGTAAAAGCTGGTGTTGAATTGGCTTTTGAAACAATGACTGAAGCTGGAATCATTGAAGAATCTGCTTATTATGAGTCATTGCACGAATTGCCATTGATTGCAAACACGATTGCAAGAAAGAAATTATTCGAAATGAACCGTGTAATTTCTGATACTGCTGAATACGGATGTTATTTATTTGATCACGCTTGTAAGCCATTATTGACTGAATTCATGAAAAAAGTTGAAACTAATATTATTGGTAAGCCATTTTCAACTTCAAACGGAGTAGATAATACTGTATTGATTGCTGTAAACAAAGAAATCCGTCAGCATCCTATTGAAGAAGTAGGAGCTTGGTTGAGAGAGTCTATGACAGCAATGAAAAAAATTGGATAATAATTTGGGAACTCCGCAGAATCCGATTCTGCGGAATTTGCACTGTATCAATGATTTGTAATATTTTGAATTAGTAAGCACTTATTAAGATAATAGATATAGATGCATATTGCATTCACTTAACTTCTGTGAGAGTGAGTTAAGTGAAAGCGGATCCCTAAAATGGGGTATATTTTGAAAAAAATGTACTTGTTGAAATTTCTATTTTAATTAATAAAGATGCTGCTATTTTCAAAATAGAGAAAGTATTGTAATTCTATAATTACGAAATTAATTGTTATTGAAATTGTTAAAAACAAAAAGGCGTGGTAATTATTTGCTGCGCCTTTTTTGTAATATGCTTTTTAATGTAAAAAAGTGTTTTTTTGTATTAAATGCAATAAAAAGAGATATTTTTTTTAATATGTGTTTTTATTTGCTAAAATTTATAAATTAAATAATTTTAAGAATACAGTGAGATTTAATACATTTATAAAAAAAATTCCAAAAACATATGAGTTATTATAAAATTGAAAATTTAGAACAATATTTTAAACATTACAATAAGTCAATAAGGGAACCGAGAAAATTTTGGGGCAAAATTGCCGAAGAGAATTTTACTTGGTACCAGCAATGGGAAAAAGTAGTTGATTTTAATATGGCCGATGCTGAAGTAAAATGGTTTACAGATGCTAAAGTAAATATTACTAAAAACTGTATAGATAGACATTTAAGCAAAAGAGGCGAAAAAACGGCTATTATTTTTGAACCGAACGATCCGTCTGAAGAAGCTTTGCATATAACATATAACGAATTATACGAACGCGTTTCAAAAATGGCCAATGTTTTGCGCGAGCAGGGCGTGCGTAAAGGAGATAGAGTTTGTATTTATTTGCCAATGATTCCAGAATTGGCAGTTGCTGTTTTGGCTTGCGCTAGAATAGGGGCTATACATTCTGTTGTTTTTGCTGGATTTTCTGCTTCTGCAGTTTCAGCAAGAATTAATGACTGCGAGTGTAAGATGGTCATTACATCAGACGGAGGTTATAGAGGAAATAAAACAATTGATTTAAAAGGAATTGTAGACGAAGCTCTAGAAACTTGTCCTTCTGTAACAAAAGTTTTGGTTGCAAAAAGAACTAATACTGAAGTTAAAATGAAAGATGGCCGTGATATTTGGTTGCAGCCATTATTAGATGCCGCTCTTGATAACAGTGTTGCTGAAATTATGGACGCTGAAGATCCGTTGTTTATTTTATATACTTCTGGATCAACAGGAAAACCAAAAGGAATGGTTCATACTACGGCTGGTTACATGGTTTATACAGCCTATACTTTTAAAAATGTTTTCAACTACGAAGACAATGATATTTTTTGGTGTACAGCAGATATCGGATGGATCACAGGTCACTCTTATATATTGTACGGACCATTATTAAATGGAGCTACAACTGTTATTTTTGAAGGAGTTCCTTCGTACCCAGATTTTAGCCGTTTTTGGGACATTATCGAAAAACATAAAATTACACAATTCTATACTGCTCCAACAGCAATCCGTTCGTTGGCAAAAGAAAGTTTAGATTATATTCAAAAATACCCTCTTAAGTCTCTTAAAGTTATTGGATCTGTTGGAGAGCCAATCAACGAAGAGGCTTGGCACTGGTTTAACGATCACGTTGGAGACAAGAGATGTCCTGTTGTTGATACTTGGTGGCAGACAGAAACCGGAGGAATCATGATTTCGCCAATCGCTTTTGTAACGCCAACAAAACCAACTTATGCTACATTGCCGTTGCCAGGAATCCAGCCTGTTTTAATGGATGAAAAGCGCAATGAAATTGAAGGAAATCAAGTAGTTGGAAGTTTGTGCATAAAATTCCCATGGCCTGGAATCGCCAGAACTATCTGGGGAGATCACCAGCGCTATAAAGACACTTATTTCTCTGCTTTCCCTGGAAAATATTTTACAGGAGACGGAGCCTTAAGAGACGAAGTTGGTTACTACAGAATTACAGGTCGAGTAGATGACGTGGTAATTGTTTCTGGTCATAATCTTGGAACTGCGCCAATTGAAGATGCTATCAACGAACACCCAGCTGTAGCAGAATCTGCTATTGTTGGATTTCCACATGACATTAAAGGAAATGCATTATATGGTTATGTAATTCTGAAAGAAACTGGAGAAGTTAGAGATAGAACGAATTTGAGTAAAGAGATTAATCAATATATTTCTGATCATATTGGACCAATTGCAAAATTGGATAAAATTCAGTTTGTTTCTGGTTTGCCAAAAACTCGTTCAGGAAAAATCATGCGTAGAATTTTACGTAAAATAGCTGAAGGGGATAATTCTAATTTTGGAGATACTTCAACATTATTAAATCCAGAAATTGTGGATGAAATTATTAAAGGTAAAATTTCTTAACTGAAAATATAAATCTAAAAAAGCCTCTTAATTTTTTTAAGAGGCTTTTTTATCGTAATTATTGTATGCTTTTTAAACCTGCATCGTTCAAAAAAAGGAGCTGTTGCATATTGCTTAAGTTAGTAAGCGACAGAATTCCATTTTTATTTTCGTTAATTCCATTTATTCTAAAACAAAACTCATTTCCGTCTTTATCTCGTAAAGTTATAAACTCAGCCGTATCGTCCGAAAAGTTCTGACAACTGTTAGAAACCGTATATTTGTACATTACGCTCATCTTGTCGTTGTTGTAATTATAAACTTTTCCATCTTGGGTAAAAACCCATTTTATACTTCGGTTGGTTTTGGAATACCAATTTCCTAAAATACGTTTAGATGAAGGATCTTGGTCTTGTGCAAAAATTGCTGAAACATAAAATAGCAATGGCACAACAAATAATAGCTTTTTCATAGAGTTTTAATTTTAAAAAGAATTTAGCACTATTATATTTTAAAGATATAATTTATTATAAAATTACGATTTTGATTAATTTGAAAAATCAATGAACTTGTAATTTTCTGTTAATTCTTACAAGTAGAAGAATAGATAAGAGAGGCGAAAAGGATGGATTTCTGTCTAAGCCTAAGAGAAGCAAAATATTTTTTTTTCCTTCTGAGAGTTTTACAAATAAAATAAATTTTAGAAATATTCAGTCATAAAAAAAAGCTATCCTTTTGAGACAGCTTTTTTTCATGACTTTGATTAGAATTTTAAAAAAATTATTTAATTCCTAATCTAGATTTTAGCTTTAAGAAGAGAAGCCCAATTCTATATGCATCTTCAGAAGAAGAATTTCTATCGCTTTTTGGAATTTTATAAATACCGCATAAATCATCTAGAGAAAATTGTTTGTCATTGATATCAGTCAATTTTCTGTACATGACATCTACGTCAAGAGCTTCGTTTTTTAGACGGCCGCAATCTAGACGTTCTAAAGCTGCATTTAGCATCTCAATATCAAAATTGATATGATGTCCAACTAAAATTGAATTGCCTATAAAATTCACAAAGGCCTCAAGCGCATCAGGCTCAGGCATCTTCATCATTTTACTTTCAATGATAAATTCATTTGACAGTCCGTTGTCCTGAAGGTATTTATATTGCAATAAAACTGTTTCGAAATTTTCTTTAATAACAATGCTATCATCAATAACAGAAAAGGCTCCAAGCGATAATATAACATCCTTATCCGGATTTAAGCCAGAAGTTTCAGTTGATAGGACAACAAACTTATTAGGTTTAGTTTCGAATTTAGTTAAATACTCTTTCCAGAAGTCTGGATAGTCTTTATTGATATTTTTTAGCCAGTCTAGCATATTTTATGAGAATTGCGTCAATTGAAATTTACTTTTAATAAGCTCCTCCAGATCTTTCATTGGGGACAATGCATTTTTTAATTTCTCTTTGTCAGATTTTGACATTTCTCTTAGATTAATATATTGGCCAGAGTCGTCATTTTTTAATCCTTCAACAGTTCTAAATTTAGAAAGGGTTAAGAATGCTTCTGCACAGCTTAAATATATTTCGGCATTTTTAGAATCTGTAATTGCTAATTGTTTAAATCTTAAATAAGTATTCTGAATTCCTTTTATGTTGGCATTTAATATTAGTAAACGAGCACCGTCAATTAATGGCATCAAAGCTCTTGTCTTAATGTCAAATTTATCTTTGTTAGGGCCGTCTTCTTCGGTTACAAATTTTTTGAAGAAAGTTAAAGGAGAATTTCTTTTTAATGCATCATTTCCTAAAAAGTCAAAAAACAAAGTATTGTTAACGGCATTTTTAAAGATAACGCTTTCTATAGCTTCTTCGATTTTTGGCTCTCCAAAAACAATTTCGTAATCAAAGAAAATACTGCTCAAATCATTGCTGTTTTCACCTGGAGTATTCATCCAGCTGTTATACTGTTTTGTCCAGTCGCTCAATGATTTACACCAAAGCATATTGCTCGCCATATGTCCGTTTGGACAATAATCGTAGCCTACTTTTTCCAATATAGAAGTTGCGCGTTTTGCCAATCTTAAGAAATAGTCTTTTACTTCTCTATATTTCTCAGGAGTAACATCTTCAAAAATCAAGATACTGTCCTGATCTGTAAGCAATAATTGTTCCTTACGCCCTTGACTCCCAATGCTTAACCATGCAAAACGTGCAGGAGGGGAGCCTAAATCTAAAATTGCTAATTCTACAGCTCTTTTAATGATAGCGAGATTAATCTCACTTGCAATATTGCTAACATGAGATATTGGAATATTCTTTTGAATTGAATTCTGTATTAAATCTGATAGACGATCGCGTATTTGCTTTAAATCTTTTGGAAGCTGCGAACGCTTAATCTCTTTGATTAAAACACCAGGGTTACTAGCTTGAGCTACAATAAGATCGTGTTCTGAAATAATTCCTTTTACAACAGATTTGCTAGTCCCGTCTTTGGTAACGCATAAGTGGGTTACGTTATGTTTTAGCATTAGCAATTGCGCCTCTGCCAATGAAACATTTTCTAAAACCGTCACAACCGGAGAGGACATAATTTTGTCGATAGTTTCTGTAATAGGATAGCGGCCTGTTGCAATTTTTGACGATAAATCAGCGTTGGTCACAATACCGATTGGATGGTTTTTTTCACCGCAAATTATGATATTATCTACCATAGCATCTGTCATCAAAATGGCTACATCTTTAATTATAGAGTTTGCCTGAGTAGTTAGAGGCGAATTATTGTAGTTAAGTGACTGAATGTATTGCATTTCAGTCTGCTGATCAATATAATCGCTGTCAGAGATCAATTTGCCATTCGAGCTCATACTGTCTTTAGTATGACGAGAATTTACAGCAAAACTCTCCAGCAGAAAGTTTAAAACGTCAGAATTATTGGCTACAAATGGTCTGAAAACAGCGATTGGAATAGCATAAATAATACTTTCCTCGCGCGCTTTAGCAGTCATCATATAGTTGTTTTTAGCAAAAAACGGACGCAAACCAAAAATATCTCCCTCATGACATTTATTGATAATAGTCTCCTCAGCGTCAGCAATTGTGGTAAGATTAATGACACCAGAAGCTACAACATAAAAACTTTCATGAAGCGGATCGTTATTTTGAAATAATACCGCATGCTTTTCTAAATTAATGACACGAATATTCGTAGCAATGTCAGATAATTCTTGAAAAGTTAAATTATCAAACGGTTTGTATTCTTTTAAAAAATCTGCAATATGTTCAGCAACTGTATTCATATATCTGATAATTTATTTTTTAAAGTATCGAATGTAAAAATAGTAAAATAAAGTCTTACTTCGAAAGTATCTTTAGCAGAAACTATTTATTTTAAGGAAATGTTAAAAGTTAATGCCAATAAGGGTTATAAATGTATTGTGTTTTAAAAAACAAGTTAAATAAACTTTTTGAAGCAAGCCTCATAATTTTTCAATATTTGATAATTTTTTAATCTAAAAACATATATTTATGACCGATTTGAATTCTAAGAAGATTTTTCAAATTAATCCATAATTTGTGAAGCCAATTTTTCAATATTTGAAAATATTTTGATTTCAAAATCATTTAACGCATTTATGATTGATTTGAATTCAAGGAAGATTTACGGAGTTATCAATATCTCAAGCTAGCTAATTTTTCAATATTTGATTTAAAAAAAAATAAATATCATACAGCGCATTTATACGAGATTTAAAATTTGGCTTAGCGAAATAAAACTATCATTTATTTAAAGAGTGAACATCTAATAAATAAGTAGGGCGTATAAATTTTCGATAAAAGAAAATATTTCAAACAAAAAGACGTACAGCTCATTTATAGAGTGGTTTTTAAAATATTCTATTTTACATAATATAAATTATAGTTCATTTGTGGTATAACTAATTAACATATACCACATGGCCTTAAAACGAACATCTTTAGAGAATTACACTCTATTACTTGTAGAATTAAACAAAATGCGTCACACAAATTTCAATGCTAAAACATTCTTGAAAAAGATGCGCCCCTTTTGCAAAACTTCACACTTAAAGTTTAAAACATTATTTCTAAGAATCCGTGGTTCAAATATAGGAATTACAATTAAAGTTTGTACGGATTGCTTTATAGTAACTCAATCTTTTTGTGTTCATGAATTTATTTTTTATTGTAATTCTATGAAAACCCTGATTTCAAAACTTCTTAAACATAATCTGCTAATACCTTAATATATGTCTGAAATTCTAAAATTAATTCAAAAAAGAGAAAATTTAATCTTTGAATTAGCCAGTTTAAACTTTGATTTGAATGAATATTCAAAAAATCCTGTGGAAACTGTAGACTTAATTGGCTTAAAATATCAGCATGATTTTTTAATTAGAGAAATTCAACAGATTGCGCAAAAAATAAATGTTTTGTCTAATTCTCAGATAATCCATTATAAAACTAAGTTCTTAGAATTTGAAAAGAAAATTTCAGAAGCAATTTCTAAAAAGCAGTTTACTGTCAATGATTTACCAAAGAATCATTATTCGCTGTGGCAAAACGTAACCTCTTAAATAAATAATTTATGGAAGTAAAAATTTATAGAAAACTTCATTACGAAGTATTGAAAGATATAGCGACTGAGAATCTGTGCTTTTTGAAATTTAAATACAAATCATATACTCAGGATGGTAAATTGTTTTACTGCTATGAAATTAAAACCATAGGTCTCCCCCAATATATTAAAGATACATTTTTCGCCTTTTTAGATTGGGTTAAAAATGAATCAAAGAAATATTAGTTCAAAATTTTTCTCGTTGCCGTTGGGTATAACGGCAACTAACTCACTCAAAACCTACTAAAAACAATGATTTCATATAGAGAAAGGCATCAAGCCCAAACAAAATTCAAAAACAATAATTTAAAACCTACTCTTATAAATATAGACTACTTAATTATCAATTTAGAGGGTCAACCGTTTGGAGAATTTCCTGAACATTCAAAGTTTCGCTTAAAACCTTATGAATACGGAACTAAGATTTTTGAGATTAGAGCAGACTTATATTATGAAGATTTAAAAATCGGTATTTACACAGCAAAACCACGTTCTGCAATTATGAGCGAACAATTTGCACAGCTTCAATTTGAAAACAATCTATTTTATACATTATCTAACGACGCTTTAAAAGGTGTCATAAATGCTTTTTGCGATGAAACGAACTACTTATTTAAGTCTGTTAATAGACTGGATATATGTCTTGACAAGTCTGATATCAACAATTCTTACCGTAATTTATATAGTAATGTGGTTGCAGGTAACTACCTTATTTCAGGGCGTCCGAAAAATTTACAAAGCTATTTTGAAACGTACAAAGGAAAATCAATACTTAACGGTTTCCAAATAGGAAAAAGAACATCCGACAAAATAATTCGATGTTATAACAAAACGCTGTCTTTGCAATTAACTGAAAAGCCATATATAAACGAATATTACGCAAATAATGGTTTGAAAAATGAGAATGTTTGGCGTTTTGAATATCAGTTAAATTCAGCGTTTTTTAGAGGGTTAAACGAACATTCGAAAGGAAATGTAAATATCAGTCAAGCAATGACTTGGGGTGTTTTTGATAAAGCTAACCTTTATGAATTATTGAAGATTGCAAATAAAGGATTTTTTGAACTTCGTGAGAATACTGGTAAAAGCCAAATCAATAAAGAAAAGCAAATAGTTTTGTTTGATTTTGATTTTTTGCAATCTCAAATTACCAAGTTCAATCCTATAATTAAACGCTTGAAAAAGGTTGTTCTTTCTTCTACAACCATTAAAAAACGTCTTGCAAAATCTCTATTTAGAGAATATTACGCAAACAATCAGGATATATCTTATATCGTTGCTCTAAATCTTTTACTTGAAGATTTAGACATGATTACTGAAAAACCACTTATAAATTGGTTCAGAAACAAATTACATTTCTATATGCATGAGTTTAGAACAAAGGAAAAATTAGTAAATGATTTTGACTTTGAATTATTCCACGAACACCAACTTTTATTTTTATAAGCCATGAAAACACAGAATACAAGCCAAAAAGTTACCAAAACTCAATTAATGCACATTCTTGAAGTCAGCTACCCTACAGCAAGAAAAGAGTATCAAATCATTTTAGATAGTCTCGCATTAAAAAGGAAATATTTAATGATTTCGGATTTAATTGAGTACAAAATTCTTTCTTAAACTGGAAAAAAATAGAAAAAATTAGAAAGGAATAGAAAGAAATAGAAAACGTCAAATAATAGTTGCAATAACCTTTGTGAAAGAAATTTAAACAAATAAAATTATAACAAATGAAAATTGCAACTATTACAGGCGTTACAAAATCGCCAGAATTACAAGTAACAAAAGCAATCGGTGCTTTGATTGTTTCAAGTGATGTGGCTTTATCAGCCTTAACTACTGAAAAAATCAGTATTTACATTGAACGTGGAAACGGTTCGAATGTCATTTTAGCAAACAAAGTGTTGCTTAAAGATTTCATTTTAGCAAGTACCTACGGAACTGAAAACACTCAATCCGATGAAGATAATGCTTTGATTGCATTATGCGAATTGGCAGACGAAGGTTCGATTTATCTTGCAGATAAAGAGAGTATTAAAATTACTCTTGAAGATTTAATCGCAGGAAAACGTTACGATTTGCACGGTATTGAAGAGCCACAACAAACCAACAATTTATTTTTCTTCGAACAAAAATCTGTTGCGTCAGAGGAGTTCAACAAAAAAATTGATGTTCAAGGGTTTGACTTGGCTGTCATGACTGTAGATAATTCAGTAAGTGATTTGTCTTACCAATATTCAAACGGTCAAGTCGTTAAGTATCTTCCTTTTGAATTGCAGACTTTAAGCCGTGATATTGACCCAATCCAAGCTGTGCTTTCAGACGGAAAAGTTGTTCAAGGTTTAGCGGATAGATTAACTCTCCCTTTGGTGGCTGTCGTTGGAATTGAGATTAATAAGTCTCAAGGCTCGATTATTAATTTCGTCGTAAGATGTTTAAAAACTGTGTAAACTATGGGATTTTTCAAAAAAATTGGAACTGCGATTAAGAAAAATGTTTCGTTCAAAAATTTGGTAAAGGTTGCTACTCCTATTATGGGGGCAATTCCTTTCGTTGGCGGAACTGTTCAAAATATATCGCAGAATTTGCAGGACGCTCACGAAGCGAAAAAAGCAAACAAACAAGCTGAGGAAGAATATAACAAACAACTGGCTTTAAATACTGCAAGTCAAACGGTTGGTGCTGTAGCAAACGCAGGTTCTCAGATTTTTGCGAAAGCTGTAACAACTGGAATAAATGACGGTTTAAGTACTGGTTTTGTTCAGGGTTCAGGTCAGGTTGGTGCTACTGTAGTGAGTTCAACTATTAAGGTTTGGTTCGAAAGAAACTGGAAAATTGTCTTAGGTGCTGTCGCTGGTCTTATTGCATTGATTTGGTTTTTAAGACGTGATAGCAATAATTCAGGAAAAAGAGTTGCTCGAAAAAGATCGTAAGCCTAAAAATTACTATCGAATCTATCTTATTGTATTTCTGATAGATTCGGCAGTAATCATAATTAAAAAACTGGCTGAAATCATATTATTAATTAAACACATTATAAAGTAATGGCACAAAATAGAAAAAGTTATAATTACAATAATCAGAATTATAACAATAATAAACAAAAAGTAAAGCATTCAGGTGCAAAGTACACTACTTACACCCCTGTTTCGGGTCCAAATAAAGGTGTTGAACAGCATCTAACAACTGGTTGGAGATTAGCTAAAGGAGAATTGATTGCAATTAAATGTGTGACAACAACAAAGTCAAATCTTTCAGACAAAGGTTGGTTTGGTTCTGTGGCATGCACTTTTACTAACACTAAAACTGGTGTTCAATCTTTTCATTGGGGAACAATGCAGAAAAACGGCGGTAAGGTCGTAATTGACAGTATGGCATTTGTAATTAATCCTCGTGCAAAAAACGGTGGTTATGCAGGAACATTTATTCGTTCGAACTAATGTTTAGGTTTATATTAAAGTTCCTCCCTCTTATACTTCATGAGGGAGTTGATTTACTCAAAGAACATTTAGAAAAAAGAAAACAATTAAAACAAAATAAGTTATGAAAAATTTGAAAGGAATTGTTTCGATAATTGGTATTATCGTGAAATATGGTGCGGTTGTTACTGCCATTTTAAAAGGTATTCAGGTTGTTTCTGATGAATTAGGCAAACTTGATTTCGGAAAAGACGAGCCTGAAACCTCTGCTAAACCTCAAATTGTAGAAGAAAATGAGTAATTTTTTAGGTAGAAAGGACTTAACACGAGGTATTCGAAATAATAATCCGGGTAACTTGGTTTTGACAAATATTGCTTGGCAGGGAAAAATACCAAATGCACAAAATACCGACAAACATTTTGAGCAGTTTACAGAAGTAAAATACGGTATTCGTGCCATGTTGCGAGATTTGACAAACGACATTGACAAAGGAAAAAATACGGTAAGAAAACTTATAACCGAATATGCACCGCCATTTGAAAATGATACGCAAAAGTATATTGAGGTTATTTCAAAAGCTGTCGGTTTAGACCCTGACCAAACAATTAAAATTGTAGATGCAAAGTTTTACATGGTTATTGCAAGGGCAATTATTAAGCACGAATGCGCTCCCGATCATAATTTAATTTACGATTCTGATATTCAGGATGCAATCGATATTATGGGAGATTACAATCTTGCAAGCGTTACCGTAAATGCAAAAAAGAAATTCAGATTCAATTATTTGATTATTCCCGTACTGCTTTTTTTTTATACTGTTTACAGCGTTACAGTCTAAACAAACGCCGAAAACGATAAAAATTATTAATTCAAAATTTAAACAAGATGTTAGATAAAATCAAACTTTTTTACGCAAACAATAAGACTATTGCAAATGTTGTATTAGTTGCTTTAGCAGGATTTTTAGCTTATAAATTATTCAAGAAAAAATAATTATGGCTCAAAGAGAGATAGTTAATAGAACAAAGAGCCAAGCCAATACTGTTTGGCTCTTTGATTTTCTGCAGAAATACTGGCTTTTATGTGTTGGTATCATTGTGTGTTATCCATTATTGAAAAAGTGGTATGCTAAATTCACGCAAGATGCCGAGGAAAAAGCTTTGGAAGATGCAGAAAAAGATTTAAAAATTGCTGTTTCTAACCCAATGACGAAAGAGATTGAACTGAACAAAATTACACCTCGTAAAGAAGTTCATAATATAGCAGAATCTTTAGCGGTTTGGTTAGGAACAAATAAGCAGACAAAAGACGCGCCTTGGTACACTTGGTTAACTGAGCCAATGTCAAATTTCGAAAATGAAAAAGAGACAATTAACGAGTTATTAAAAGTAAGACAAGTTACAACTGTTCCTTTAGTGATTGGCTGTTATTACGTTATAACAAGACGTGACTTAAAAGCCGATTTGAAAAAATATTTATCAACCTCGGACTTGAAAAAAGTTCCGTTATTTAATTAATCAGATATGGATTTTATTCAATATATAGATGATACTTATGCTGTCAAAGTTAAAGAGATTGAATCTTCTGAGGGATATTTAATTAGAGGAATTCAAACGCCATTTTTCATTTTATCTGTATTTGTCGACAATAAACGTGTTCAGGGTGTTGATTTTTTGAATTACGATAGTTTACCTATGTTATCAGTTATTAATGATTTAGGCAATGTCGATTTAAATGTTATTCCAGAAAATTACTTTGCTACTGCATTTACAGAAATTTATTTTATCATTCCTAATGGAAGTAGCTCATCAAGTGTAGAAATTTCAAATTTTAGTGATTTTCAGAAAAAACCTTTGAGATACCTTAAAGAATATAAGCTACCTCAATTTCGTATCGATGGCAGATTTTCTCAGGGTTCAGGCTATACATTTGATCGTAGGGTTTATTCAATGCTTAATCTCGGAACAATTCAGGGAGATAACAAATTTTACATTGGTAGTTATGATACTTACCCGAATTCTACTCACGTAGATACAATTGAATTTCAGGGTGAAACCCCAAATTATATTCGAAATGGTTATGATTTGGTTACATCGTTCCCCGTTCAGAATAACGGCGGTATCATTCAGTTTGGAGATTTTTACGTAAAAATGACAACTAGCAAAACCTCATATCCTTACGGATTAAGAGTTTACATTTTCACTGATATAAGAACTAATGAATTTTGGATTTTGACAAATTACATTGAACAAGGTACAAGTATCATCAAAAAAGGAGAATTTGACATTTCAACATTTGTTTGTGTAAATGGCGGTTTCAAAATTAAAAATCTTCTTCAAGATGTAGAAATACAAATCAGTACGATTTATGGCTAATACTACCCCTACTCCTTATAGCTGTACAATCTTTAATAAAGATAAATCTGTAAGACCAATAAAAGTTGAGTTTTGTAAATCAATATTTTACTTGCATAACTGGTGTAAGAATATCAAATTTGATTATCATTACATTAATATTTACAACCGTAAAACAGGTAAGTACATTTCAAGACAGTACTATAATGAGTATATTATAGATAAGCCTTTGTATTAATTTACAAAGGCTTGTTCTGTTTTTTTTTTATTTTTCCTCGCCTTTTAATTTTTTGCTTAATTCAGTAAGTTCAACATTAAATGTTATAGTTTCGCCTGCAAATTTAAGTGTTGTTGACCCTTTGCCAGCTGTTCCATAAATGCAATCAATTGAATTGATGTTAATAAAATACGTTTTGCCACTTTCTGTTGTTAATTCAATGAATTTCATATTTATTAGGTTTATGTTATTTATATATGACGAATATAAAACTTTTTTTTAAGGTATAATTATTTATTCTTTTATAGCAATTGACAAAGTGAAATTAAAATTATTGGCACTATATTTGGAAATCTTTAGTAATTATAAACTCACAAAACAAAACCACATGAAAAAAATTACTTTATTGCTTTTAATATTACTTTCAATCCCTGTTTTTGCTCAGGATTCAGATATGAAAGTCTATCTTGAAAAAACAGATGTTGCAACGATCGAGCAGTATGAACTGATAAAAAAAGTTAATTCATTTTATCCTGATATTATGCTTAGTAAGCAGGTTAAGAATAAATTTAAAAACAATTTTAAAACAAATGAGTTTCTTTCTGCTGATGTTGTTTATGAAAATGTTTCAAAATATAAAATGTACAATGTCACAATTTTAGATAATCGCTGTTTATCATACACATTTTTAACTCCAGACGATGTTTTGACATTTGGTGAAGTAAGAACGTTTGATGGTAATACAGTAAGGACATTGTATAAACTTGATAAAGGAAAATCTTTAATGCAATATTTTATTAATGGTAAATTAATTAATGAGGTAAAAGGATAAAAAAATATAAATTGTTATTTACAGAAATTAACTAATATTAACCAATACACGTTTTAAAGAATGGAATTAAAAGAATTTATATCAGAATCTATAAAACAAATTGTCGATGGACTTATCGAAGGTCAGCAATATATCAAAGAAAAATCACCCAATTCAGAAGGTGTAAGTAATAATTATAGAAAAATAAATTTTGATATTGGTGTTCAATCAAGTGAAGGAAATAAAGATGACGTAGGTGGTAAAATTACAGTTGCTCAGATTTTTCAAGTTGGTGGTAAAACGGAAAGTAATTCGTCAATAGTGAATACCAACAGAATTCAATTTGATGTGCTCATAGCTATTGATCACAAGCAATACAGGTAATAATAACCAATAAATAAGCCCCAATAAAACGGGGCTTTTTTTATGTTCCGAATTTTTATATATTAGATTTCTTCAAAAATAAGGCTAAATTATACTGTTAATAAAGTTGTTAACATCTTCTTGGACATACTGCAAATCATACTATAAATTATAGTTCAAAATGAAATAGCTCCAGAAAAGAGCTTATTCGTATAATTTGTTCAAAATCATGTCTTTTGGTACAATGTCGCTTCCTCCATTTTTAGTAAATTGAATTACCGCGTCACTTACAAATAAAACTGCACTAGATTTATTTCCGTTTTTATCTATCAATTTTATCTGCGCTTTATCGCCATGCGGATAAACGTGTCCAGAAACTTCTAGAATGCCTGAGTTTAATTCTTTATGTTCGCTTGTAACTTCGGCGGTTCCAAAAACCTTATAATTAGACTGTGCAATCGTAATTGTAAAAATATATTCTTTCTTGCAGTCTTTGCATTTTTGATTTCCCCATGTTCCAGAAAATTTATTTTGTTGTGCGAATGCCTGCATGGAAATTAAAAATGCTAGGAAAAGAAATTTTTTCATTGTATTTTGTTTTATTAAAATCTGAATCAAATATAAACTAAAAAAGCATCACAGGTCTGCGATGCTTTTTCTAAATCGTATTAAATTTATAATTTTTTCAAATAAACCGATTTTCCATTTAATGATACATCAATCTGATTTGTCTTTTCATTAAAAGTTGTTCGAAGAGCATTTCCATTAAAAATAGTAACGTCTCCATAAACATGGCCAGTTGCATCAGAATTATAATCAAATTTAACTTTTTTGTTTCCTGGCTCAATTCCTAATTTGTAACTTGAAAATTTTGTTCCTCTCAAATCAAAATCCTGCTGCGAATCGATAATTTTTCCGTCTGCATAAAAATTTGTGACCGATTTGCTTAATGTAATGTCCGGGTAATACTGATTTACTTTTTTCAGAAGTTCGTATTGGTCTATACTCGCTTCTTCTTGTTTAGATGTAATGGTTTGTGCAAATGAAATTGACGTGCATAAAACTGCTAATAGTAAAAGGTACTTTTTCATAATTTTCTAATTTAAAGATTCATAAAGAGTTACACTAAATAAGTTGACAATTACTTTAATTTATTGTTTTAAACTTTTTCAAGTCATACTACAAGATATGAAATCTTTACCTTTGTAAAAAATTATACGCCTTTTTTTAAGAAAATGACAACAAAAAAATACATACAGCTCATCCTGATATTAGGTTCTTTAACCGCTCTTGGTCCTTTTTCAATAGATATGTACCTGCCTGGTTTCTCAGGAATTGCAAAAGACTTAAATACTTCTGTGGCTAAAGTTTCTATGAGTTTATCGAGCTATTTTATCGGAATTTCTGCTGGACAGTTGCTTTATGGGCCTCTTTTGGATCGTTTTGGACGCAAAAAGCCTTTATTTATTGGGCTTCTGATCTATATTCTTGCTTCTTTGGGCTGTATTTATGTTGCTGATATTGATTCTTTTATACTGCTGCGTTTTGTTCAAGCCATAGGAAGCTGTGCCGCAACCGTAGCTTCTGTGGCAATGGTTCGCGATTTATTTCCTGTAAAAGATATTCCTAAAGTGTTTTCGCTTTTAATGCTTGTTGTTGGACTTTCTCCTATGCTGGCACCCACTATTGGCGGCTATGTTACCGAAGATTTAGGCTGGCACGCTGTCTTTTTTATACTGATGTGCATGGGAATTGTTATTTTATTGGCTTCGCAATTTGGGTTGCCAAATACATATCAGCCAGATACTTCAATTTCGTTAAAGCCAAAACCGATTCTTTCTAATTTTGCTTTGGTTTTAAAAGAACCTCAATTTTACACTTACGCATTTACAGGTGCGGTCGCTTTTTCAGGATTATTTTCTTATGTGGCAGCCTCTCCACTGGTTTTTATGGATATTTATAAAGTTGATGCTAAAACTTATGGATGGATTTTTGCCTTGATGTCTGTTAGTTTTATCGGCTCAAGTCAGTTGAATTCTATGCTGTTAAAGCGTTTTTCAAGCGAACAGATGATTTTTGGTGCTTTAATTTCTCAATCTGTTATAAGTATTGTGTTCTTAATTTTGGCTTTAAATGACCTTTTGGGATTGTATCAAACTATCGTCATGCTGTTCTTGTTTCTGGCTTGTTTGGGAATCTCAAATCCAAATACTGCTGGATTGACGCTTGCTCCTTTTGCAAAGAATACTGGAAGCGCTTCTGCATTAATGGGCGCAATTCAGTTAGGAATTGGAGCTTTGGCATCGTTTGCGGTTGGTGTTTTTGTTAAAAATTCTGTTACTCCTATGGTTGCAATCATGACCACTACAACTATTACAGCATTTATTGTTCTAAATATCGGAAAACGTTTCATTAAACAAAAAGTAGAATTGTCTGATAGCGACGATGTTATAGTAGGCCATTAAAAGTTTTAAATTCCAAAAAAGAAATTCCAAATTCCAAAACTAAAACTTCGATGATTTAAAAATAAAAAGCCAAAATCTTTTGATCTTGGCTTTTCTATAAATTGGAATTTAAAACTCTAATTTTGCGTCTTTTTATCTGGTCTGATAATCATTCTGAGAGATTGGTCTTTTGCGAAATACGCAACCATCCAGTTCCAAAATGTGTTTAATCTGTTTCTGTACGTAATCAAAGAAATTAAATGGATAAACAGCCAGATGATCCAAGCAAAGAAACCTTTAAAATGCCATTTTGGACTTGGCAAATCTACAACTGCTTTTGCTTTTCCGATAATTGCCATTGATCCTTTGTCTTTGTAAGCGAATGGTTTAAGAGGTTTATTGGCAACCATGGCTTTAAAATTCTTCGCCAGATTTAAACCTTGCTGAATAGCCACCTGTGCAACCTGCGGGTGACCGTCAGGGAAATTTTTATCTCCTGCTAAAATAGCGGTATCTCCAATTGCATAGATATTCTCTACACCCTTTACTTTATTAAATTCATCAGTTGCCATACGTCTGCCGCGCCCATAGCTTTCTTTAGGAATTCCTTCGAAAATTCTGGCAGATACTCCTGCAGCCCAAATTAAGTTTTTGGTTTTAATGGTTTCTCCATTTTCAAAAACTACAGTATCGTCTACATAATCAACTACTTTGGTGTTTAATTTTACTACAACTCCAAGTTTTGTTAGCGCTTCTAAAGTATCTTTTTGTGAATCTTTGCTCATTGGCGACAAAAGCGCATCACCGCCATCGACTAAATAAACATTGCTGGCAGAGGTGTCTAATTCTGGATATTCTTTCAGCAGAATATTTTTTCTCATTTCAGCAAACATTCCAGAAACTTCCACTCCTGTTGGCCCCCCTCCTGCTACTACAATTGTAAGTAATTTACGTCTTTTGCGCATATCCTTGCATATGGCAGCTTTTTCAAGGTTTTTAAGCAGTGTATTACGCATTACGATGGCATCATTTAAGGTTTTCATCGGAATAGCGTTTTTCATCACGTTTTCCATTCCAAAATAGCTCGTTTCAGCTCCAGTGGCAAAAACAAGGTAATCGTATTCTAGTTCTCCGTTGCTTAAAGTGATTTTCTTTTCAGCAGGAGAAACAGACAATAGTTCGCCTAAACGAAACTGTAGATTTTTTTTACCGGCAAAAAATTTCCTAAAAGGATAGCTGATGCTCGATGGTTCTAAAAATGCCGTTGCAACCTGATATATAAGTGGAGGGAAAAAGTTATAATTATTCTTGTCTACAAGCGTTACTTGTATTTGAGGCTGATTTACAAGCTCTTTTGCTAGATTGATTCCTGCAAATCCGCCTCCAATAATGACTATCTTCATATATATTTAATTAAGGGGATTATAAAATAATTCCTTATAAATATACAACTTTAATATGCAATGACAATTGTCATATTTATTACTTTTTGAATTTTTTAACGGTTTTATCAACTATATCGATTTTGTTCTGTAGGACATAACTTGCCATTAATTTCTCGATTAGTTCGTCTTTAGTCAAATGGTGAAAAATGGTTTTAACCTTAGTTTTTAAATCTCCTGAAAGTTCATGATTTGGTTTTGTTTTAAAGATCTGTTTGGCCCATAAAAGCATATTGTTTTCTTCTAGACTCGCAGCTGAAGGTTTTTTAAACTCTGAAAATCTAATTCCCAATTCTCTTTCAAAATCTGCAATTTCAAAAACTTCTTCTTGCTGCAAAACAGTTAAAGAAAGTCCTTTTGCCCCCGCCCTTGCAGTTCTTCCGCTTCGGTGAACGTAATTTTCGTAAGTGTCAGGAAGATGGTAATTAATCACATATGAGATTTCTTTTACGTCAATTCCTCTTGCCGCCAGATCGGTTGCAACCAGAATATTGATGTGCCCTTCACGAAACTGCTCCATGATTCTATCACGAATTCCCTGTGTCAAACTTCCATGAAGCGCACCCGATGAGAACTTATTTATCGCCAGATTTTTAGCTAATTTATTCACAGCAGCTTTTGTTTTGCAGAAGATAATTCCACGTTCTCCGTCTCTAGAATTTAAAAAATGCATTAAAACTTCCAGTTTTTCAATAGGATCCACCACAATATATTCGTGGTCAATTCCTTCGTTTCCAACTGTTTCCATGCTGGCGCTTATCTGAACTACATTTTTATGTAAATAATTCTGTATCAGCTGTTTGATCGTTCCAGGGAGCGTTGCCGAAAATAATAAAGTGCGGTGTTTTTTAGGCAGTTCGGCAACAATTTCATCTAAGCTTTCTTTTAGTATTGCCACCATTTCGTCAGCTTCGTCTAAAACTAAATAATCCGTCTGCTTCAAATCGATCGCTTTGCGCTGAATCAAATCAATTAAACGTCCCGGAGTTGCCACAACGATTTGAGCGCCTTCTTTCAATCGCTCTATTTGAGGTTTTATTGGAGTTCCTCCACAAATTTGAGCGATAGATATATTAGGAATATATTTTGAAAAACTTTCTAAGTTTCTAAAAATCTGCTGTCCCAATTCTCTTGTTGGCACTAGAACTACAGCTTGAACGGCATTCGATTCTGTGTTTGCCAATTGAAGCAGCGGGAGTCCAAAAGCGGCAGTTTTTCCTGTTCCTGTTTTAGCTAAACCTACAATATCATGGGTTTCGCCCAAAAATAACGGAATTGTTTTCTGCTGAATTTCTGTTGGTTCAACAATATTTAATTCGCTTAAAGCCTTTAAAATTGGTGCTGAAATTCCTAATGTTGAGAATGGTTGAGACATGATTTTTTAATTTTAGATTTTTGACTTTAGATTTTTGATTTTGCCAAAATCTTTTAAAGATTTTATTTCTCCTTAAAATTATTGAACCATTAATATATTTAGAGTTGCTTCTAAATATATTAATGGTTTATTTTATTTAAAGTTCTGTAAAGGAACTTTATGGCTTTTAAACTTTAGACTTTCAGACTAAATTTATCAATCTGGTTCGTTCATGATTTTTTCACGATACTTTTTACCAATCAATAAAGTTAATCTTTGTTTGTAATCGTCCACCAGCCATTCGCGGTAGTTTTTACTGCATTGGCTTAAACATTTAGAATAACGTTTAATACGGTCTTCGATATCATCTTCTAGTTCTTTAGCCAGCATTTTTGCTTCCTGCAGCGTTTCTGTATTGTCTACACACATCGAAGCGTGCTGATCTAGAGATTTATCTAAAACGACTTTAGAACGAAGATTTTGTTTAATGATTAATTTGTGCTCTTCATCTACATCAAAACCTACATCGGCTGTTTTGCTGAATTTTGCTCGCAATTCTGGCGGCATACTGTATTTAAAGAACATTTCAATTTCATGGTCGTCACGCAGATTTTCCAAGTAAAACTCTGGCGATTTAAAAATATGCTGCCAGTTTACAGGATCGCTCCATAAACCAAAACGGGCCGCATTGTTTCCTAAATCAATAACTGTAAACTCATCTTTTCCAGGCAATTTACGAGAACCTCGGCCAATCATTTGGAAATACAATGTCAGAGATTTTGTTGCTCTGTTCAAAATGATCGTTTCTACAGTCGGCTCATCAAAACCAGTTGTTAAAATTCCGACAGAAGTCAAAATTGCATCCGGAGTCTTTTTAAACCATTGCAAAATGTCTTTACGCTCTTCAGAACTGCTTGTATTATCTAAGTGTCTAATATCGTAACCTGCTTCTCTAAAAGTTTCATATACATATAAAGAAGTATGGATACCGTTATTAAAAATCAATGTTTTCTTTCCTAGAGAACGTTCTGTGTACGCATGAAGCAGTTTCTCCTGCATCAAAGTATTCGTATATAAATCGTCTGAAGATTTTACGGTATAATCACCGTTGATACCTACTTTCAGCGAAGTCAATCCAACATCGTAGCTATAAGTCGTTGCTCTAGCCAAAAATCCTTTATCAATCAATGAACCAATAGTGTCGCCAACAATAAGTTCGTGGTAGCTTTGGTGCATTGGCAATTTAATATTAGAACTCAAAGGCGTTGCCGTTACTCCAAGAATAAAAGCATTTTTAAATGAGTTTAATAATTTTCTAAATGAGTTGTAGTGTGCCTCATCAATAATAACTAAACCAATATTGTCCAGATGAAGCTTTTCATCATTAATACGGTTTTTTAATGTTTCAACCATTGCCACAAAACAAGAAAAATCATTTTGATCCGGCAATTCTTTTACTTTACTATTGATTATTTTGTTTGTAACGCCAAAACCTGTCAGCATTTTTGAAGTTTGCTTGCAAAGTTCGATACGGTGCGTTAAAACAACCACTTTTTTGTCATTATTAGACAAATAGCGGCGAACGATTTCAGAAAATATTACTGTTTTTCCTCCCCCTGTCGGAAGCTGATACAGTAAATGGTGTTTTGGAGGAGCATTATCTAAACGGTCAAAAATGGCATCAATATCGCCTTTTTGGTATGCATACAGTTCTTTTTTATCTTCTCTTTGTATTTCTAAAGTTTGAGACATTGTTTATTTTTGGATTTTTGCAAAAATACATCGAAAAAACAGTTATTCATCTTCTTTTAACCTAAAATAAATATTTTTTTTTGAATAAAGATTTTTTATGAGAAAGGCATTTAGTAGCCGATTTTCTCTAAAATGGCCTCAAAATCGTACTTATTTTTCCATTTTTGCGCTAAAGTTTCCTCCTGAATTGCATTAATTCGCAATTTAAAATCATTAAAAATTCCATTAGAGACAATAAAATTTACCGCCTGTTCAAAAGAATTGAAGATGCTTTTGTAGAATAATTCCTGCTTGATGAAATTTTGCGAAGAAAACGTTTGCGCAATTTCTATATTGTAAAGCATAATATCGGCAACAACATATGAGTCTACGCCCAACATCATAAAATGTTTGATTAATTTTTGAGCAACCGATCTTCGCATTTTGGCTTTTGGACGCCATTTTGCTCCAGGTTTTTTGATCGGGAAATATTCGTGCGAGATTTTGACTTTTGCTTCCTGAAGCAATTTGTCTTCTTTTGGGTTAAAAACAAAGTCATAATATACTTTTACAGGAGCAAATTTCTCGTACAATTCTATCAATTGTTCCTCCAATTGCTCTTTGGTTAATTCGCCTAAATATTTTTTTAAATCTCTTTTACTCATTCTCAAAACTTAAGGTTACAAAAGTAAATTACTTTCCTTATAAATATCCGAAAAACCAACGATAATCCGTAATTTTGCCCCAATAAAACTTAAAAAATATATACATGCTCAAGATTTTCAAAGTTACTGCCATTTTAGAGGGGATCTCTTATTTAGTGTTATTTGCTAATATGTTGATTATCAAAAATAATAATCCTGAACTTTATCATACTTTATTGCGTCCGTTAGGAATGACACACGGCGTTTTATTTATCGGATACATTCTTTTGGCCTTTTTATTGAAAAAATCAATGAACTGGGATTTAAAAACTTTTGCAATCATTTTAGTTGCTTCTCTTATTCCGTTTGGAACTTTTTATATTGAGAAAAAATATCTAGAAACTAAGGCAAATGCATAAGCTTTTGGAGAAAATATTTAATTTTTTATATCCTGTTTTTAGAGATTGGGGAATGAGCCGTAATGTGGCGTCTTATACCAGTCTAGTCATTAATATTGCTATTTTGATAGCGCTGGCTTATGTAATTTATTACGCAGCCAAATTTATCTTGGTCACTTTGACTGCTGTGTTTGCTCAGCGAACCAAAACTAAATTTGACGATTATCTAATTCAGAATAAAACAACTAGATATACCGCCTACCTAATTCCGTTTTTCTTTATCTATAAAGCTGTTCCCGTTATTTTGGATAAATACGAGTATTGGGAATCCATGTTTGGAAAAATCGTCGGCATCTACATCGTTCTGCTCGGATTATGGATTGTTAGAACTATTTTTAATTCGTTGCGCGATTATTTAAAACAAAAACCTGAGTATAGCGACAAACCAATTGACAGTTTTGTTCAGGTTATTATGATTGTGCTCTGGATTTTTGGCGTTGCCATGATTATTTCGACTTTATTCGGAATCAAAAAAGGCGAACTATTAACTATTCTAGGAACACTTTCGGCAATTATCATCTTAATTTTCAGAGATACAATCCTTGGGTTCGTTTCAAGTGTTCAGGTTGCGATAAACGATATGGTTCGAATTGGCGACTGGATTACAATGGATAAATTTGGAGCTGATGGTGATGTTATCGAAATCAATCTGACCACTGTAAAAGTTCGAAACTTTGACAACACCATTACCACAATTCCGACTTATGCTTTAAGTTCCGATTCCTTTCAGAACTGGCGCGGAATGCAGAAATCTGATGGGAGGCGTATTAAAAGGCATATTTTGATAAAAAGCAGTACAATTCGTTTTTTAAATGATGAAGATTTGCGCCAATTGCGAAGAGTACAGCTGATAACCTCTTATATTGACAGCCGTCAAGCGGAAATTGACAAGTACAATGACCTTAGAGGAATTGATAAAACGCTTTCGCTAAATGGCCGAAACATGACCAATTTAGGGTTGTTTAGAAAATACATTATGCAGTATTTGCATGACCATCCGGGATTGAACAAAAATATGCATATTATGTGTAGGCAGTTGCAATCAACCGCGCACGGAGTCCCGTTGGAAATTTATGTTTTTTCAAGCGACAAACGCTGGGCAAATTACGAATATATCATGGCCGATATTTTTGACCACGTTATGGCATCTGTAAGGTATTTTGATCTTGAAATTTTTGAACTGCCTTCAACGTTAAATTGATTTTTATTTCACGTTTCAGGTTTCAAGTTTCAAGTTGAAATAGATTGCGTGTATTTTACCGCAAAGAACGCAAAGTTTTACGCAAAGTTCGCAAAGTTTTTTAGATAAAGCTTTGTGAACTTTGCGTTTATATTAAGTTTGGCATATAACAAAACCTTGCGTTCTTTGCGTTAAAATACACAAGCCATTCAACCTAAAACCTGAAACCTGAAACTTGAAACATTCCTTCACTCCTTCTCTATCCTTTCAAAAAGGAACTCTGGATTTTTATATTCAATAGGAACTTCTGGAACGTAGCACGGAAGATTGAAATAGGTTCCGATTACGCCTTTACCCAAATAAAGTTTTCCGTCTTTCTTTAAAAGTGCTAAAGGAACTCTTTTCCAAGCGCCTCCAAAAGAAATATAATGATAATCTCCTCGAAGCGTATCGCCTCTCAAATCGCCTCTGACATCTCCAGAATCTTTTCCGGTTCCGTAATGCGAAATCTCGTAGCGCCCATAAAAACGTTTGTCGTTTATATGAATATCTAAAACGGCTGTGTCTTTATTATTTACGGCACGGTACAATTGATGATTGTATTTTTCTTTGTCTTCTTTTGAATTGCAAGAAGCTAACAATAAGCATAGAAACAGAAAAAATCGCATAATTTATTTTTAGAAAAACAAAAATAGGTTTTTACTGTGGGATTATTTAGTTAACTTTAAGAAAAACTTTAAACGAACATCATGGAAGATAGAGACACTTTTTTAAAAGAATTCAGAGGCGAAACTTTAGGAACCGTAAGCGCTCAATCTTCAGCAGATGAGATCTTTCAAAACCAAACCATCAGACCTATTTTGAAGCTCCAAAATGACTTATTCATTGCCGTTTTTATCAATTATGTAAACAAAAACAAACCTGATTTTTATTCGTACTCGGTAGAAAAGAAACTTCAGACAATCGAAAATTCCATTCAAAAAGACATTAAGTTTAGAAATTCGCTAAAAGGAATCGTAATGGCGCTTTTTACAGTCGACGAATACAATACTTATATCCAAAATTCTTCGGACTTAAATAAAAGAATGATGAATTTGCTGATTGATAGATTGAAAAATCAGGTGCAGCTGTTTGAAGTGGAATCAAACTAATATATTTTTTGATGAAAATTGAACTCGTAGAAAATAAAAAACAAAGTTTGTATGTTTACGAAAATGATATACTATTATTCTACTCGACAATTGATTTTAAATGGACAAAAAAGAATATTATAAAGATTTTCGACGATAAAGATGATTTGATTTTGGAAATTGAAATTCTTCAATTGCCCTTTAAATTACAAAAAATCAAAATTTTATTTCAAAAAACGATAGAAGAAAAAGTAATCAAAGATTTTACTTATGATTATATTTTGTTTAATAAAAATGAAAATTTGAAAAGACAAAAAGACGACTTTTTTGATTTGAATCAAAATTATTCTTATTCATTAAAGGGAATTAAAATTGCTCAAACAAAACAGAAAATGTGGAATTCTCCACAGAAAATCTCTTTGGAAATTAATGATCAATATTTATACTATAAAAATTTAATTATTATTCATATTTTGGTGATGAGAACTGGATTTAATTCAGATTAAGAAATAAAAAGCGTTTAAGTTTATTTAAACGCTTTTCTATTTTAATATTTTAATAAATCTTTCAAGGACTCTTCAAACCTATTCTTAGGCAAAAACTGATCTTCGAGCGCTTTTGTAAACGGAATTGGAGAATCTAAACTTGCCACGCGTTTTACTGGGGCATCCAGATATTCAAAGCAATTTTCCATAATTAAAGCTGAAATATCACTTGCGATTCCGCCAAACATAGTGTCTTCTTGATAGATTATGGCTTTTCCTGTTTTTTTAACTGAAGTAAAAATAGTTTCGGTATCCAAAGGCTGTAAAGTTCTTAAATCGATTAAATCTGCATCGATTTCCGGATGTTTGGCTAAAGTATCTAAAGCCCAATGAACAGGAGCTCCAAACGATATAATAGTTACCGATTTTCCTTCTTTAACCAAAGCTGCTTTACCTAAAGGAATGGTATAATAGTCTTTCGGAACATCTTGATAAATACTGCGATACAATAATTTATGTTCGAAGAATAAAACTGGATTCGGATCATTGATTGCAGTATTCAAAAGTCCTTTTGCGTCATACGGAAATGCAGGATATACCACTTTTAAGCCAGGAGTTTTGGTAAACCAAGCTTCATTGGTCTGCGAATGAAATGGTCCTGCCTGCGTTCCGCCCCCGCAAGGCATACGAATGACAACATCGGCCTTTTCGCCCCAGCGGTAATGAGATTTTGCCAAAAGATTTACAATCGGATTAAATCCAGTCGAAACAAAATCAGCAAATTGCATTTCTACAATCGCTTTATAGCCATTTATAGAAAGTCCCATTCCTGTCGAAATTACAGCACTTTCGCAGATTGGCGTATTACGAATTCTGTCTTTTCCGAAAACATCCACAAAATTGTCTGTAATTTTAAAAGCTCCACCATATTCAGCAATATCCTGTCCCATGATGACAAGGTTTTTATGGCGCCACATCGATTGCTCCAAACTATTTCGGATAGCGTCTATAAAACGAATATTTTCTAATTCTGTGCCTGGGCTATATTCTTCATATTGAAACTCTTCGTAGACATCATCTAATTCTCCGCTATAAGTTGGTTCTATTTCCGGTTCGGCATTGGCTATAGCCCAATTTTCGTCAATTTCAGCTTTAATTTCTGCATGAAATTGCTCGTCTAATTCTGGAGTTAGAATTCCGTTTTCGGTCAAATATTTTCTGTAGTTCGTAACAGGATCTCTCAACTCCCATTGATCCATTAAATCCTGAGGAACATATTTAGTGCCGCTTGCCTCTTCGTGCCCGCGCATTCTGAAAGTTTTAAATTCCAACAAAATAGGACGTGGATTTTCCTGCATTTCTTTCTTTAGTTGAGACAGTTTATTGTAAATCTCTACAATATTATTTCCGTCAATAATCCAACTTTCAATTCCGTAGCCAATTCCTTTATCGGCAAGATTTTCACACGCATATTGCTCGTTGGTAGGTGTAGAAAGTCCGTAGCCATTATTTTCGATGACAAACATGACAGGTAGCTTCCAAACCGCTGCAATATTTAAAGCTTCATGAAAATCACCTTCGCTTGTGGCGCCTTCACCGGTAAAAACTGCGGTTATTTTTTTATTGTCTTGAAGTTTATTTGCAAGAGCAATTCCGTCAGCAATTCCAAGTTGCGGACCAAGATGCGAAATCATTCCAATAATATTATATTCCTGTGTCCCAAAGTGAAAACTTCTGTCCCGTCCTTTAGTAAAACCATCAGCTTTTCCCTGCCATTGCGAAAACAGCCGATGAAGGGGGATTTCTCTCGTTGTAAACACACCTAGATTTCGGTGCATTGGAAGTATATATTCTGACTGATCTAAAACGGCAGTAACTCCAACGGCAATAGCTTCTTGCCCAATTCCAGAAAACCATTTGGAAACTTTTCCCTGCCGAATTAAGATGAGCATCTTTTCTTCGATCAGTCTGGGTTTTAATATTTTCTTGTATAAATCTAATAATTGCGCGTCAGTCAGGTTTTGGCGATAAAAAAGCATGTAATTTTTAGTTTTAGGTGTTTCAAATATAACAATTTGTAGCTATTTTATTAAATTATGAAATAAAATTTTGAGCAGAAATTTGTTTTTAATGCCTGAGCTTAAGATTATTTTCTAAAATATTATCTACCTTTGTTAGCGAAAGGTATTTATGACACCTTTCTTCTTTAAATATAAAATGTAAAGTATGCAAAACATTCCTAGTGTAGACTTACGTGATTTCCTTTCGGACGACCCGAAACGTAAACAAAAATTTGTAAATGAAATCGGCAGTGCATTTGAAAACATTGGCTTCGTAGCCTTAAAAGGTCATTTTCTGGATGATCAATTGGTAAACGAACTTTATGGTGAAATTAGAAACTTTTTCGCCTTGCCAATAGAAACTAAGCATAATTATGAAATTCCTGGAATTGGCGGACAAAGAGGTTATGTATCTTTTGGTAAAGAACATGCTAAAGGACGCAAAGAAGGAGATTTGAAAGAATTTTGGCATTTTGGCCAATACGTTGACAAAGATTCAAGATGGGCTTCTGAATACCCAGACAATGTTGAAGTTAAAGAATTACCACGTTTTAACGCAGTTGGTAAAGAAGCGTATCAAAAATTGGAAAAAACGGGTGTTTATGTTTTAAGAGCTTTAGCTTTACATTTAGGCCTTGATGAGTTTTATTTTGATGAATATGCAAAAGAAGGAAACTCTATTTTAAGACCAATCCATTACCCTCCTATTACTTCTGAGCCAGAAAACGCAATTCGCGCGGCAGCTCACGGAGATATCAATTTGATCACATTATTGATGGGGGCTCAAGGTAAAGGATTGCAGGTTCAGAATCACAATGGCGATTGGATTGATGCTATTGCTGAAGACGACGAGTTGGTAATCAATGTTGGTGATATGTTGTCTAGACACACTAACAATAAGTTGAAATCTACAATTCATCAGGTGGTAAATCCGCCAAGAGAATTATGGGGAACTTCACGCTATTCAATTCCGTTTTTCATGCACCCAGTAAGCGATATGCGTCTGGATTGCCTTGAAAACTGCATTGATGAAGAAAACCCAAAGAAATACGAAGATATTACAGCTGGAGAGTTCTTATACGAACGTTTAGTAGAATTAGGTTTAATTAAGAAATAAACTTAACTAATTTCCAAACATAAAATTCCAAATTCCAAGTTTTTCTTGGGGTTTGGAATTTAATTTTTAAATATCTTTATGCTTGAAAATTTATTTTTAGAATAAAAGAATATGGACTTAAAAGATCAATTAAAGAATCTATTTCCAGATCATGTTGAAACAAATGAACCTGAACAGGTTGAAGAACAAGAACACGTTCTTTATGTTCAGAAAGAACCTATGATTTGCAAATTTGAAAAAAGAAAAGGAAAACCAACCACCATTATTGAAGGTTATGAAGGTTCTGACGAAGATTTTAAAATCTTAGCCAAAGAAATCAAAACCAAATTAAGCGTTGGCGGAACTTTTAAAGACGATTCGATTATAATTCAAGGCGATTACCGAGATAAAATAATGGCAATCTTAAAAGAAAAAGGATTCAAAACCAAACGTGTAGGAGGGTAAAAAGTTTCAAGTTTCATGTTTCAAGTTTTTCTAATAACACGAAACACGAAACATGAAACATGAAACATGAAACATGAAACATGAAACTTGAAACTTGAAACAAAAACCTTAGCATCTCAGAAACTTAGCAACTATAAAAAAAATATGATACAATCCTCAGAATTGATATTAAACCCAGACGGAAGCGTTTACCACTTAAATCTTCGTCCTGAGCATATAGCACACGACATTATTTTTGTTGGTGACCAGAACAGAGTAGAAAAAATCACTCAATTTTTTGATTCAATCGAGCATTCTGCTCAAAAAAGAGAATTCAAAACCCAAACCGGTATTTACAAAGGCAAAAGAATTTCTGTGGTTTCTACAGGAATTGGCCCTGATAATATTGATATTGTACTAAACGAATTGGATGCTTTAGTAAATATCGATTTAAAAACACGCCAGCCAAAAGAGAAACTGACTTCTTTAAACATTATCAGAATTGGAACTTCGGGTTCTTTGCAGGAAGATATTCCAGTAGACAGTTTTGTAATGTCTAAGTTTGGTTTAGGTTTGGATAATATGCTTCGCTCCTATTTAATTGATGACGTTTCAATTACGGAAATTGAAGACGCATTTGTAGCGCACACCAATTGGGATCCTAAAAAAGGAAAGCCTTACGTAACACAATGTTCTGAAAAATTAGAAAAATTAATCGAATCTGATCGAATTTTTAAAGGAATTACTGCAACAGCTGGAGGATTCTACGGACCGCAAGGAAGAGTTTTACGATTGAATATTCAAGATGAGCAACTGAATAATAAAATGGATAATTTTAGTTTTGATGGAACTAAAATCACTAATTTAGAAATGGAAACCGCAGCAATCTACGGGCTTTCGGCTCTTTTAGGACACAATGCTTTATCGTTAAACGCTATTATTGCCAACCGTGCTTCTGGAACTTTCAGTGCAGATCCGTACAAAGCTGTTGATGAATTGATTGCTTATACATTGAATAAATTGGCAGGTAATTAATCAGATCATTTATGCAAAACGCGATTCTTAAATTTGAGCAATTATTAAACGAGAATGTCAATTATATTCCGACAATAAATAATGAAGTTTTAGAAGTTAAAAATCCTGGGAAATGGTCTAAAAAAGAGATTTTAGGACATTTGGTAGATTCTGCTGTTCACAATCTGGTTCGTTTTACAGAGATTAATTATGCAGAAAAACCATATCGCCACAGACCATATAATCAAATGGATTTAGTAAATTTAAATCAGTATCAGGAAATAGACATTCAGGAACTGACGCAGTTATGGTTTACAATAAACAGGCAGATGGTTCGACTGATGAAGTCTGTTGATGAAAAAGCCTTGGATTATAAAATCATTTTGGCCGACGAATCTGAAATTGATTTGAGGTTTTTAATGACCGATTACGTGGAGCATTTAGAACATCATATTAATCAAATAAGAGCGTAAATTATGTTTTTGAGAGTGGCCAGACATACGAATGATTTAGAAAGAATTGAAAATTTCTATGTTGATGTGCTCGAATTTAAACGCTTGGGCGGATTTGAACATCACAATAATTATGATGGCGTTTTTATCGGTAAACCTGGTTTAGACTGGCATTTTGAGTTTACTCAATCTGATGTTAAAGCCAAGCATACTTTTGATGAAGACGATGTTATGGTCTTATACCCCAAAACTATTGCAGATTACGATAAATTAGTGAATAAATTAACGCAGCATAATATTGCAGTCATACCATCGCTGAATCCTTTTTGGAACGAAAACGGAAAAATGATTCAGGATCCAGATGGCTATAGAATCGTGATATCTCCTTTGAAAGCTGTAATAAGCGAAATAGAATAATGGAACAAGAAACTCATAAAAAAATATTATTTAAATACTATAGTGATTATCTGGACGAAGTAGTATCTGAAACGATGTGGGCAGAAATTATTGATCTGGAAAAAGGTCTTTTCAAACTTGATAACATTCCTTTTTTTGGGCCTTTAATTGCTACAGACGACATTTTTTATGCAGAATATGATGAAGATGAAGAGCGTTTTATGCATCGAAAAACGATTCAGAATTCAGGAAATTCGATCATTCAGGTTGCTGTTTTGGAAAAAGGTTTTGATAAAGAAATTATCCGAGAAAAACTAAAAGCGCTCAATTGTTTATCTGAAGGATTGAATGAAACTTTTTTTGCCGCAGAAATAGCCAAAGATGTTGATTATTCTTTGGTGAGAAGCCTTCTGAATGAATATGAATCTCAAGAAATTATCGAATTTGCTGAGCCTTGCCTATCAGAAAAACACAGAGCAGATTTATTAAAAAACTAAAAAAACCAAATTTAACCATAAGATTACGCATACCATACCAAGCAACTTAACTTAAACTTAAAATAAATGAAAACTGTCAAAATTGCAGGTGTTCCGGAACACTTCAATTTGCCGTGGCATCTATGCATTGAAAACGGCGAATTTGAAGAAGAGAACATCGACTTACAATGGACAAATGTTCCCGAAGGAACCGGGAAAATGTGTCAAATGCTTCGTGACGGAGAAACAGATTTGGCTGTTATTCTAACCGAAGGAATTCTAAAAGATATCGCAGCCGGAAATCCGAGCAAAATTGTGCAGATTTATGTGCAGTCTCCTCTGATATGGGGAATTCACGTTGATGCAAAATCAGATTTTCAAACGCTGAAAGATCTAAAGAACAAAAAAGCGGCAATTTCGAGAGTGGGTTCAGGATCTCAATTAATGGCTTATGTGAATGCCAATGAGCAAGGCTGGGAAATGGATGATCTTGAATTTGAAATCGTAAATACAATTGATGGAGCTGTTGATGCTTTGACCAATAAAAAAGCCGATTATTTTATGTGGGAACGTTTTATGACGAAACCTCTTGTAGATAAAGGCGTTTTCAGACGTATTGACGACTGTCCAACTCCTTGGCCATCATTTATTATTGTCGTTCGTGACGAATTCTTAAAAAAGAATGCTAAAACCGTAGAAACGATCCTTAAAATCATCAACAAAACAACTGTTGATTTTAAAGAGATTCCAGAAATAGACAAGAAACTATCTAAACTGTTTAATCAAAAAGCAGAAGATATTAAAGAATGGCTGAAATTGACCCAGTGGTCTCAGAAAAACCTGACTGAAAAGTCTTTTAATAAAATTCAAAATCAATTATTTGATCTGGGAATTATTGATAAAAAAAGTATTTTTGTAGAAACCGTAAAAGCATTGTAGATATTGCTTTTTGATTCGTATGATGAAATTCCCTAAAATTGACTTGCCGCTATTAAAATCTAAACTACAGGTGAAATCACCGTGGGACAGGATTATTATTTCGATTTTAAGTCTTTTAATCACAATTCCGATTTTCATCATACTGCATCAAAACTTGATCGATCTAGAATGGGCATTCAATCTAGACCGCATATTTATATTTATTTTTGTTTTTGCAGCCATATTTTTTCTTCTGATGTATCTCAGAACGATTATAATTCTTTGCGTTGCAGTTTATTTATTGATATTATTTTACGGCTCTGTAATTGGAAACTATGGTTTCAGCGAAATCTCAGAAGATTATAATTCGATGATTTACACCATGTCCGACAATCCGTATCCGCAGGATATTATTGTGGCCAAACTGCTTCCATTTCCAAATAAATCAAAGATTATCAATGCTATAGAGTACCAGAACCCAAAAGTGCGAAATTTTGCTATTATGGCAACAACCAAGCATTTTAAAGGAATTCGCGGCTATTCAGATTATCGAACTATAATTCAGTGTTTTGCTGTTTTTAAAGAAATAAACAGCAGATGGAATTATGTAAACGATCCAAAAGAAGGTGATTATATTGCAACCGCCAGCGAATCTCTAGAATATTTCTCTGGCGATTGCGATGATCACTCTATTTTGATGGCTGCTGCTGTGCGCTCCATCGGCGGAACTCCACGCCTTATTCATACCAAAGGGCATATTTATCCAGAAATTTTAATCGGTTCGATGATTGACTTGGAAAAAGTCAATTATTTAATTAAAAATGTGCTTTTTGCAAAAGAAAGCTACGGCAAAAAACTGCACTATCACATAGATGAGCGCGGTCAGGTCTGGATGAATCTCGATTATACTGCAACATATCCTGGCGGTCCATTTATGTACGAAGAAATTTTGGGAGCTTTAACGCTTAATTAACGCGTTTTAAAAAGTTTCTTTTACTGATTTTCATGCTTAAAATAACTGATTTGTATATAGCTGATTATCAATAAAAGCCCCGAAAATAACGGTTTTTCAGATTAAAAGCAATTCAATTTTAGAAGTAAAAAAAATCTTTATAAATATTTGATTTCGAATGTTTTAATGTTATTTTTTTTTGTAACTTTTTCCTGTTTAACTTTTAATCACAAAATCATGAAAAACTCTAAATTATTTACCCTCGTAATTGCCATTGCTGTCGTTGTATTAATTGTTTCATGCCATCTGAAAAGAGACAAGCTTGTGAATTCATGGAAAGTTACTGCTGTAGAACCGAAGGAAGCTGTTTCTGATTCTACAAAAAACGCGATTTTAGCCAATGGAATGCTAACTTTTACCGAAGATGGGCACGTAACAGGATATCTGCTTCGTGAAATCACCGACGGAACTTATGCGTTAACGCAAAAAGGAAAAAAACTTGTCATTAAAGACGAAGTTGGTACGCCATATGTTTGTGAAAGCACCATCACAGACGATAAATTAATTCTAGACACCAAAGAAGCCAAACTAACATTTGATAAAATTTAAGAATTAACATTTTAATTCAATTCAAAAACCATTCGCTACACTAGTACTGAATGGTTTTTTGATTTATAGAATTAAAATAAGTATCTTTGCACCTCTTTTAATAAGCACTGCTCTATGTGAAAAATAATTTCTTTCAGGAAAATTTAGCAAGCAACCACACCTAGTGGCTGCTAGAATATTTATCTATAAAAGAAAGGAATTATGCTTATTCTCCAAAATATCTCCTATCAGCATGAGAATAAAGATATGCTGTTTCAAAACATCAGTTTTGCACTAAACCATCATGACAAAACCGCTTTGGTCGGTAATAATGGTGTTGGAAAATCTACATTGTTAAAAGTTATCGCAGGCGAATTAAAGCCTTTTTCAGGTCAGATAATGCAGGATTCGAAAAACTATTTTGTTCCTCAGCTTTTTGGGCAGTTTAATAATCTTACTATTGCAGAAGCTTTGCAAATAAAGGAAAAAATAACTTCACTTAAACAAATACTTGAAGGTGTTGTCACAGAAGAAAACCTGCTGCTGCTGAATGATGACTGGACAATTGAGGAACGCTGTAAGGAAGCTTTGTCTTATTGGCAGCTCCATGATTTGGATTTGGATCAGAAAATGGAAACTTTAAGCGGAGGACAAAAAACAAAAGTCTTTTTGGCGGGAATTATGATTCATGAACCCGATTTCGTTTTGCTCGACGAACCTAGCAATCATTTGGATTTTGCCGGTAGAACATTGTTGTATGATTTTATAAAATCTACTTCCTGCACGTTATTGGTTGTAAGCCACGACAGAACACTGCTGAATCTTTTGAATAAGACGTTAGAAATGACAAAAAATGAAATTTCGGTCTATGGCGGCGGTTACGATTTTTATAGCGAACAGAAAAAAGTTGAAAACAATGCTTTAGAACAAGACGTTCAGAGCAAAGAAAAGGCATTGCGAAAAGCCAAAGAAAAAGAACGGGAAACTATTGAACGTCAAAATAAATTAGATTCTAGAGGCAAAAAGAAACAGGAGAAATCGGGTGTTGCCAGAATCATGATGAACACGCTTAGAAATAAAGCCGAAAATAGCAGTTCTAAGCTCAAAGACGTTCATGCTGAAAAAATAAGCGGTATTTCTGAAGATTTGAGGCAGTTGCGCTCTTCTCTCCCGGCTATAGATCAAATGAAATTTGGATTTGACACTACTTCATTTCTTAAAGGAAAAACACTTTTTAAAGCATCTGATGTTAATTATGCTTATGGTACTAAATTCCTTTGGAATGAAAATCTCAATTTTGAAATTCTTTCTGGAGAACGCATTGCCATAAAAGGCTTAAACGGTTCAGGAAAAACAACTTTAATCAAAATTATTCTTGAGGCATTGATTCCATCGCAGGGACAAACGGATTCATTGGCTAAAAAAGCAATTTATATAGATCAGGATTATTCACTATTGAATCAGAATCTTAAAATTTACGAGCAGGCTCAAGCTTTCAATGACAGCGGTTTGGAAGAGCATGAAATAAAAATGAGGCTAAATCGCTTTCTATTTTCTCGAAATGACTGGGATAAACCCTGCAACGCGCTAAGCGGGGGCGAAAGAATGCGTTTGATGCTCTGCTGTTTAACCATTAGCAACGAATCTCCTGAGATTATTATTTTGGACGAGCCAACCAATAATCTGGACATTCAGAACATTGAAATACTTACCGCGGCAATCAATGAATATCGGGGGACATTAATAGTAATTTCGCACGATCAGTCATTTTTGGACCAGATTAACATCGAGAAAAACATATTGCTTAAAAACTAAAACTGGAAACGCTGAGAATTATCTCAGCGTTTTTCTTTTAGCATTCGTTTGAAATTCAGGATAGTAAAATAAAAATTCCGTAAATTGCAGAAAAAGCTTATAAATTTAAGTTTGTTTTTCGAAATGAAATTCTTAGAAAATCCAAACCGTAATGTTTATTCAAAATCTATAATTTTATGAAATCACGAAACAGAATTTTTCCCGCTCTTCTTGCTTTTACATTATTGATAACCGAAACTGTTCTGCCTTGCACGCGAATCGTCTACGAAGGCTTAAACGGAACAGTCATTACTGCCCGCTCTATGGATTGGCGTGGCGAAATTCCAGCCAATTTGTGGATTTTTCCGCGTGGAATTGAAAGAGCTGGAGAAGTTGGAACCAGTTCGATCAAATGGAAATCCAAGTACGGAAGCGTTGTTACCAGTTCTTGGGACATTGCCTCTTCTGACGGCATGAACGAAAAAGGGCTCGTAGGCAATCTTTTATGGCTTGTAGAATCGCAATATCCTGCATTTGAGAAAAACGGAAAAGTAAAAGGTTTAGCGGTGTCATTGTGGCTTCAATATGTGCTTGATAATTTTTCGACCGTATCTGAAGCTGTAAATGCATTGGCTAAAAAGGAATTTGTCATTACTTCCTCTCATATTCCGGGAACCAATATTTTTGCAACAGTGCATTTATCGATTTCAGATTCTAGTGGTGATAATGCTATTTTCGAATACATAAATGGAGAACTGGTAATTCATCATGACAGAAAATATGTGGCAATGACCAACTCCCCTATTTTTGAGCAGCAATTGGCTATAAATGCGTATTGGAAAGGAATTCCAGGCACAATTATGCTTCCGGGAACCAATCGCGCCGCAGACCGCTTTGTGAGAGCCTCTTATTATATTGATGCTATTCCGAAAACGGATAATATCAGAACAGCTTTATCTAGTGTTTTTGGCGTAATTAGAAATTGCTCTGTCCCTTTAGGAATTTCATCAGAAACAGAACCTAACATCTCCTCTACCCGCTGGAGAACAGTTGCCGACCAGAAAAACCTGGTTTATTATTTTGACAATGTCTTAAATCCGAATGTTATTTGGGTTGAATTCAGTAAAATTGATTTTAGCGAAAAAGGAAAAATCAAAAAATTGAGCTTGGCAAATAATGAGAATTATGCTGGCGATTCATTGCTAAACTTTAAAGAAACCAAGCCTTTTCAGTTTGCTGGACTCGATTAAAAATGTTTTCTCAATTACTATAAACATCATAAAACCTTCAAATTGAAAAGTTTGAAGGTTTCTTTTTGAAAAAAAGTCAGAAAAAATATTGCGCAGTCAAATGACTTCATTATATTTGCAGTCAAATAACTGCATAATGGAAATTAGAAGAGATGTTTTTCAAGCCATAGCCGATCCTACCCGAAGAGCTATTTTAAGTTTAGTTGCTATTCAGGCCATGACGCCTGGAGCAATTGCCGAGAATTTTAATTCGTCAAGACAGACTATTTCAAAACATATTCAGATTTTGAACGAATGTGAACTATTACACCAGACACAAAACGGGAGAGAAATTTATTATCATTTAAATCCAGAAAAAATGAAAGAAATTGACAAGTTCATCGAACCATTCAGAAAAATGTGGGACGATCGTTTTAATAAGTTAGAAGCAATTATGAAAAACTATAAAAAATAAACCATGGAAAAGAAAACAAAAATTCACGCAGAAGATGACAGATTGGATCTTGTAATTACGAGAGAATTTGATCTGCCTGTTGAACTTTTATTTAAGGCTCACACAGAATCGGATATTGTCGCGCAATGGATGAACACAAAAGTTTTGAAACTTGAAAGCAAAAAAAATGGCGGATGGGAATATGAAACCAGCGATTCTAACGGGAATGTAGTTTTTAAAGCGAATGGTGTTTTTCATGATTTTGTTCCGAATGAAAAAATAGTCCGCACTTTTGAAATGGATAATATCAATTTTGCGCCTCAATTAGAATTTTTGGAGTTTGAAAAACTAACCGAAGAAACCAGCAAACTGACTATGCAAATTATTTATAAATCGATTGAGCACAGAACAACGCAGTTAAAACTGCCATTTGCACAAGGATTAAATATGGCGCATAACCGATTGGAAGAAATTGTAACTAAACTAAAATAAGAATCATGAGCAAAAGAAATAAAATTATGTATTGGGTTGCCACTTTATGGCTGGCGTTAGGAATGACATCAACGGGAATCGTACAGCTGATTCCGTTAAAAGAAGAAGCAGAAATGATACAGCGTTTAGGGTATCCGCTTTATTTTTTAACCCTTTTAGGCGTTTGGAAGCTTTTGGGAGTAATTGCTATTTTAATTCCTAAATTCGGTTTATTGAAAGAATGGGCTTATGCAGGTTTCTTTTTTGCAATGTCTGGCGCTGTGGTTTCGCATTTGGCGATAAAAGATGACGCTTCATCTCTTTTTGGACCAATATTATTGATTGTTTTAACTTTAGTTTCTTGGTATTTCAGACCAGAAACCAGAAGATGCAGTTCTAATTAAAAAACTTTAGAAAATGAAAAAGCAACTTACCGCAAACGAACAGGACGAACTATTGAGCATACTCGAAAAACGTTTTGAAAAGAATAAAAACCGTCATGAGAATCTCGATTGGTCAAAAATTGAAGCAAAACTAAAGGCAAATCCGTCAAAATTGTGGTCTCTTGACGAAATGGAAAGAACTGAAGGCGAACCAGACGTGATTGGATATGATGCTAAAACGGACGAATTTCTTTTTGCAGATTGTTCTGCTGAAAGTCCAAAAGGGCGCAGAAGTATTTGCTACGATCATGAGGCGCTCGAAAAAAGAAAGGAACACAAACCTGCCGACAGTGCTGTAAATATGGCAGAACAAATGGGAGTTGAAATCTTAAATGAAGAGCAATACAAAGCGCTCCAAAAATTAGGAAAATTTGATGCCAAAACTTCGAGCTGGATTTTAACTCCGCCAGAAATTAGAAAACTCGGCGGTGCAATTTTCTCAGATTTCAGATATAATACCGTTTTTGTTTATCATAATGGCGCAGAATCATATTATGCAGCGAGAGGTTTTCGCGCTTTGCTGAGGGTTTAAGATAATTGCACGAAATTAGATTTAGAGTTTTAAATTATCAATAAAGAAGAGGCTTTAAAACGCCTCTTTTTTTAATCCCTTAAAATTTTCTCCATTTTCTTGCCTTTTGCCAATTCATCTATCAATTTATCTAAATATCGAATTTTCCGTATCAACGGATCTTCGATTTCTTCTACACGGTAACCGCAGATCACACCCGTGATTTTGGAAGCGTTTGCATTTAGTTCTGGAGCTTCGGCAAAGAAAGTTTCAAAATCAACTTTTTTCTCAATTTGTTCTTGAAGCTGCTTATCGTTATATCTTGTTAACCATTTAATTATGATGTCTAATTCTTCTTTTGTTCTCCCTTTCTTTTCAGCTTTCTGAATGTATAAAGGATAAACGCTAGAAAATAACAGCTTATATACTCTTTCGTTTTTCATTTTATTCTTTTTAGCGCCAATTTGGTTTTATGTAAATATAAATCAAAACTTAAAAAAAACTCGGATACAAGAATTATTTATAACTTAGATTTTTGAAAAATAATCTTAAAAAATACTATTATGGAAAACAATTCAAACGATACAACGCCAAAAGTGACTGGACTTGGCGGTATTTTCTTTTTTATGGATAATCCGAAAGAAACTAAAGAATGGTATGCTAAAAATTTAGGATTAGAAATCAACGAATGGGGATCGGCAAGTTTTGAGTCTAGAAATCTGGAAAACCCAGAAGAGATAGAGTCTACGCAATGGTGCTCGTTTAAGAAAGGAGATGAGTATTTCTCTCCGTCTAAAAAAGAATTTATGGTAAACTATCGCGTTCAGAATATTGAAGGGCTTTTAGAAAAACTGAAAGCAAACGGTGTGACTGTTTTAGACGATATTGAAACGTATGAATACGGAAAGTTTGTGCACATCATGGATACTGAAGGCAATAAAATTGAACTTTGGGAACCTTAAATTTAGTTAATGAATTATGAGTTATGCGTGAATTTGCTATTGAAAAATACTGAAAAATAATATGTTTGATAAGCTGGTTAGAATCAATTGCCATTCAAAAAATAGATTCTTTAAAAAGATTGCCGCGCAGTTATTGGAAAAGCTGTATTGCTGCGAAATAAACTGTGCAGAAATGGACAAAAGCGTTCTGTTTGCCCATCACGCACGCGGATGCACAATCGTAGCATCTAAAATCTGCGAAAATGTGGTTATTTTTCAAAACGTCTCTATTGGGGCTAATTTAAAATTCAATAAATCGAGCAATGAATGGGAAAACGTAGGAAATCCTATCATTGCTAAGAATGTCATTATCGCCGACGGAGCCAAAATTTTAGGTCCAATCGTTATTGGCGAAAATTCTGTTATCGGTGCTGGAGCCATCATTACAAAAAATATCCCTTCAAACAGTGTAGCTTATGGCGTGAATCAGTTTAAACCAAAGGACAAAAACTATGATTTGATATTTAATCCAAACATGATTAATCCGCAGAAAATCATACATACCAATAAAAAATTAGTAACAGCATTCAATCAGCAAAACGAATCACATTCCGGGCCAATATAAAAAGTTGAATTTATGCCCATCCGGATCGGCAAAACCGAAAGTATAGCCCAATTGGTAGTTTTCTGGCTCAGAAAAAATAGTTCCGCCAGCTTTTTTGACTTCATCATACCAAAGATCTACTTCTTCCCTGCTCTCTGCAGAAAGCGAAAAGATAATTTCGTTTTCATTTTTAGCGTTGACCAGTTCCCCTTTTAAGGCTGTTTTAAATCTTTCAACGGTAAAAAAGTTGATGATGAAATTATTCTCTGCAATAGAAAAACTTACGAGTTCTTCTGTGTTTTGCCCATTTTGCTTGAATCCTAAAGCAGAGTAAAATTTAATGGTCTGCTGTAAATCGTTTGAAACCAAGTTGGCCCATATCATTTTAGTTTTCATAAACTTTAGTTTTAATTGATTGCAACTAAGTTAATGATAATCAATGAAATTTGAACAAATATTTTTTGTCTGTAAACTATTAAAAAGCAATTCCAAACTGAAAGCCAACTGTAAAACTGGCAGGATGATCGTTGCCAAAACGTACTGGCAAAGGTACCGCAACAAAATAACTGCAATTGGCGCTTTTTACAATTGTTTTATTAAAAACGGGAGTAAAACCATATCTTCCGCTAGTTTCAAAAGCGGCTCTTCCGGCAAACGTGTAACCTTTTCCTAAGGCAACTAAAACTCCAGGATGAAATAGCAAATTGGTTACTTTGCTTGTTCCTTTATCGTCTTTTATGTTTGGAACCATTTCAAATGAAAACCCGATTTTTTCATTTTTCCAAATATTTATTCCCGTCGGAAAACCTACAGCGTAGTAATCTCTAAAGTTTATTGTAGTTTCATCTTCATTAATGGTCACTATTGGGTGCAATATGCCAAAGTATCCCGTTATTTTTGGATAAGTAGTTTGCGAAAAAACAGTAAAACCCCTAAATAGTATGGCAATAATAAGAGTGTGCTTAAAAGACATTGTTTGAAATTTTGGTTATAAAAACAAAGCTAAAAGCATCTGAAGCCAAAAAATAGAACTCAGTTTACCTTTTGTATCTGGTTTACTTTTTTGACTTTTTTCTGTATGCAGAAGGATTTTTTCCTGTGTGAAGTTTGAAAATTCGAGTAAAATGGCTCTGGTCTGAAAAGCCAGTCATATAAGCTATTTCCGTTAAAGTGTGAGTTGAATTTTCAATGAGATGAATTGCTTTTTCGATGCGAAGCTTTCTAACATATTCGCCAAAATTCAAATCTTCAAAATGTTTGGAAAACTCTCGCGATAAATAGGACGGATTTAAATCTAATTCGCTCGAAATTTTCTTTAAATCAAAAGCAAACTGCGCATCAATTTGGTCTTGAATGATATTTTTCAATTCCTTGACCCATGAAGGTGTTTTGGCTGATGCTTTTTTGTCTTTTAGAAATTTGTTGTAAACCTCGTGCAGCAGTTTCTCAAACGGACTATTTTGCAGATGATTTTGCTGATACAGATGCGTGGCCCAGCTGTACAAGGCATCATATACCATCATTCCGCTTTCTAATAGTTCATAATCGTCTTTAATATTGTAAGCCAGCCCGGCAGAAATAGCCCAAAGCCCAGCCGATTCTTTCGCGATTTCGTGCCTGTCCGTATCCGCGCCACGCACAATTCCTGCAATAATTTTGACAGCCGGATCTTTAATTTCGTATTTCTTTACGATGTAATCAAAAGTGCATTCTTCATTGTAATGCGTAAACTCAACATTCGGAATGTCAAACGGAATAGCATCAAGCTCTTTTGATTTTACTAATACATCTTCAAAAGGAACATAAATGAATTCAGATTCTGGATCAACAAATTTTCGAATCAGCCACGGACAGGCGATTCGATCTATTTTGGGTCTTTCTCTGGTAATCCATTTCATTTTGAAATACTATTGAGGAATGTTACTTAAAATTTTAGCTAAACTACGCTTATTTATGATTTTTTCAAAAGCTTGAATTTTAAAGTCTAAGGATATTGTTTAAAAAAGATTTAGGTTTTTCTAGCGATGAGTAGTTCGCTATTAAAGCTTTTTCTACTTTTAGAGTCTAAATATTTTATAGAAATACCATGATTCTAGCCTTTGATACTTATTATTTTGACCAAAAAGCAAAAACAATCTGCCTTGAATTTGCAGAGTGGAATGAAGACAAAAACTTCAAAATTCATTCTGAAATAATTGATAATGTTGCAGAATACATTCCAGGAGAATTTTACAAAAGAGAATTGCCGTGCATTTTAAGCTTGTTAAATCAAATTGACCTGTCTCAGGTTGAAGCAATCGTTGTTGACGGTTTTGTGTACTTAAATGATGAGCAAAAATATGGTTTGGGCGGTTATTTATATGAAAAACTAAATGAAAGAATTCCGATTATTGGGGTTGCCAAAACGAATTTTGCTTCTATAGAAAAGAATAAAAAAGCTCTTTTTAGAGGTGACAGTAAAAAACCGCTGTACATTACTGCAATCGGAATTGATTTGGACGATGCTTTTAAAAAAGTCGAAAGTATGCATGGAGAATTTAGAATGCCGACTCTATTGAAAGAATTGGATAGATTAACAAAGGAAAATTTAGAATTCCAAAAACAAGAAAATGACTAGTGTCAAATTATTGATTGTTAGTGTTTTGTGAATATTCGAACGCCTGTTTTAAAATAGTCGTACCATTTTTTTTGAGAAAATGCGTTCGACTTTTTTTATTCGGTCGCCTAAGAGCGGGTTCTTTTTCAATTTTGTATCGAAATAAATTTTTAACCTAAAAAATCGATACCATGAAAGCTTCAGTAAAAATCTTAGCTGTAATTTTAGCAATAAGCAATATTTCTTTTGGACAAGATGCCGCAAAAAAAATAGATTCTATAATAAAAGATAATTATCAAAAAAATCCTAATGTAGGCATTAGCGTTGGTTTTATCAATAACAATAAAGAATACTATACTTCGTATGGCAATTTGAATTCAAAAAGCGATGCTAAAATTGATAAAAACTCAATATTTGAAATTGCCTCTATCACTAAAATTTTAACTTCTAATTTAATTGCGCAGGCAGTGAATGAAAATAAACTTAAAACAGATGATTTTATAGATACCTATCTTCCGACTGCATATAAATTGCACCCAAATCTTCAAAGCAAAATAAGAATTTCAGATTTGGCTTCTCATCAATCTGGTTTGCCTGATATAGATTTTGGAAAACTGATCGAATTGAATCCGCAACAGCCAGTAAGCAGCGTAACACAAGAAAGTTTGACTTCCTTAGTTAATAATTGCACAGAATTAGTCGATTACGGCAAATACCGCTATTCTACCATTGGCTATACTCTACTTGGTCAAATACTAGAAAAAATTTACAATAAAAGTTATGATGAAATTATAAGAGAAAAGATTTTTCAACCATTAAAAATGAAACAAACGCTGACTAAAGATTTTAATGTAAAAAACATCACCACAAGCCACAATCCAGATGGCGGGATTCAAGAGTTTTTTAAATGGAATATTACAGCTCCAGCAGGATTGGTAAAATCAAATGCGGCAGATATGATTGTTTATCTAAAAGCTATTTTGAACGACAAGAGTGCTGTTGGAAAAGCAGAATTGATTGCAGAAAAAATCTATTATAAAGACCAAAAAAGAGAAATGGGATTAGGTTTAGGCATCATGACAGATGATAAAAACACCATTTATTCTAAATCAGGAGATTCTATGGGGCAGTCTTCAATTATATGCTATAACAGAGACAAAAAATGGGGAATCATCATATTATTGGATCAGCGAAATTCAAAAATGAGACAAAATTTGCTTAACGCAATCTATGACAATGTTTTAAAATAAACTGAAACAAAAAACTCCTCAATCAATTTGGGGAGTTTTGTTGTCATATTTTTATTGAATGTATGTATTGCTTTTTCCAAAAATCTGCAACATTTAAATTTAAGTTTTATAAAAATGAAGGTTAAAGGATTTCATTTATATTAGCGTACCAAAATCTAGCTATCTAATATGTCTCTTACGATGCACGAAATTTTAGAAATTAAAGAATTAAATACTGAGGATATCCAATTTCTTAAAAGAGACTTAAAAAAGTCGTACATGGTTGCACTTTTTTTAGCGCTAATCGGCATTGTACTGCCTGCTTATTTTATTTATTTAATTACTGTCAAGTCATATGCTGAAGATAAAGAATTTGCATTGCTGATGGTGATTGTGGTTTTTAGCTTTTGGACTTATATAGCCGTCAAAGGAATTATAGATGTTAGAGAAGAAAAGCAGAATTTGTTGCTGCAAAAAAAGATTGAAGGAAATGTAAGCATTTTGAAAAAAGAAGTTGTTACTAATGAAGGCTATGAATCGGATACACTTTCTCATGAAATAACCATTTATTCTCCAATTGAAGAAAAATATAGGAACATTTCAATTTATAAAAAGGATTACAATCAGATTCAGGTTGGAGATTTTGTAAAAATTACCTATTTTACGGATAATACTTCTATAAAAGATTTAATTTTTGAAGACCGAAATTTAAAATCCAAGTATTTTACAACTATTCAACAACAGTTTGATAAATAAAGTTTTAAATGACATCTATAATAGAATATTTTGAAAAACTGGGTTTTCCAGAACATACTTTAGAAGAATTTTTGAGCTGTATAAAAACAAGGCAATTTTCTGCAAATGAGCTGATTTTAGCACAAGGACAGCTAGAAAACTATTTGTCATTTATTGACACAGGAGTTGTCAGATATTATGTGGTTGCAAATGATAAAGAAATTACGTTTGATTTTGCTTTCAAGAATTCCTTTTATTGCGCCTACGATTCTTTCTATAATCGAACCAAAACGGAAGTTTATGTTCAGACCTTGACTGAATGCCAACTCTATTCTATATCCTACGAAAATCTACAGCGCCTTTACGAAAAATGCGAAACGGCAAAAAAACTTGGTCGCATTGCAACAGAATATCTCTTGGAAAAGAAAGTAAAAAGAGAATTGGATCTTTTGACCAAAACTCCGCAAGAACGATATGAAAGACTTTTATTGGAGCAGCCAAAATACATTCAGCAGATTCCGCTAAAATACCTTGCTTCTTACATTGGCGTAGTGCCAGAAACATTAAGCAGGATTAGGAAACGCATTTCTTGATCGAAGTCAATTTTCGAACCAGTTATTAAACCCAGATTTGCATCAATATTTTAACAATTAAAATCAAATGCAAATGAAGGTTACAATTACACATATCGACACGGCTTGCGTGCTGATAAACATAAATGGCTTTAAAATTCTGACTGATCCCACTTTGGATCAAAAAGATGGATTTTTTCCGCAATATGTCAGCAGTCCGATGGCATTTTCAAAAAAGTACTGCAGTCCTGCTTTGTCACTTGATGAAATAGGTACAATAGATTTGGTTTTATTAAGCCACGATCATCATAGCGATAATTTAGATAAAAAAGGGCGTATTTTTATTCAAACAGTTCCAATTGTTCTCTCAACAAAAGATGCCGTAAAACGCTTAAAAAACACCAATACAATAGGGCTTGACGACTGGCAAGAATATAGTATTGAAACTGAAAAAGTAAAAAATCTAAAAATTACTGCGATACCTGCTCAGCACACCAATATCAAAAGATTGAACAAAGTTATGGGAAAGGTAATTGGTTTTGTTATAGAATGGGAAGGTCAGCAAAATGGCTGTTTGTATATCTCGGGAGATACTGTGCTTTTTGACGGATTGTACGAATTGGAGAAAAGAAAGAAAGTCGATATAGCCATTTTACACCTAGGCGCGGGAGCATTTCCGTACTTAAAAAAGAATTTAAGAGTAACTATGAATGGCGAAGAAGCAATTGCAGCAACGCAGCTTTTGAATCCAAATATTGTGATTCCGATACACTACGAAGGATGGTGGCATTTTAAGCAGTCTGTAAAATCTTTAAAGAACGAAATTGAAAAATCTGTTGTGAAAGAAAAATTTCTCTGGCTGGAAAGTGGTGTCCAAACCATTCTCTAAATTTAAGAATTACAATTAGCATAACCGAATTTCTTTATTTGTGAATGATTATGCTCATGATAAAAACTAGTAAAAGCAAAAAGCCTGTAAGTCTTTCGATTTACAGGCTTTGTTTTTTGTGGGGAGAGCAGGATTCGAACCTGCGAAGTTCACACAGCAGATTTACAGTCTGCCCTCGTTGGCCGCTTGAGTATCTCCCCAAAATCTGAGCGCAAATTATAATTTATTGCATTCAGGAAAGTCAAAAAAAAAATCCCTAATTTCTTAAGGAGTCTTTTGTGGGCGATGAGGGGTTCGAACCCCCGACCCCCTCGGTGTAAACGAGGTGCTCTGAACCAGCTGAGCTAATCGCCCTATTTTATTAGGTTGCTATCGTTTGTGATTGCGAGTGCAAATATACAGCTAGATTTTATATTTGCAAGTGTTTTTTAGAAAAAAAAGCAAAATATTTTTTACTGTATTGTTTATCAAATAGCTATAAAATCAGAAAAGGTTCGAACCCCCGACCGCTTCCGATTAAAAATCGGAATGCTCTGATCCAGCTGGGCTAATCACCCTATTTCATTAGGTTGTCTTTCGTATGTGACAGCACGGCTAAAGCTAGATTTATATTTGCAAGTGTTTTTTAGAAAAAAAAAGTAAACTATTTTTTACTGCATTGTTTATCAAATAGCTATAAAATCAGAAAAGGTTCGACCTCCCGACCGCTTCCGATTAAAAATCGGAATGCTCTGAGCCAGCTGGGCTAATCGCCCTATTTCATTAGGTTGTCTTTCGTATGTGACAGCACAGCTAAAACTAGATTTATATTTGCAAGTGTTTTTTAGAAAAAAAAAGTAAACTATTTTTTACTGCATTGTTTATCAAATAGCTATAAAATCAGAAAAGGTTCGAACCCTCCCGACCGCTTCCGATTAAAAATCGGAATGCTCTGAGCCAGCTGGGCTAATCGCCCTATTTCATTAGGTTGTCTTTCGTATGTGACAGCACAGCTAAAGCTAGATTTTATATTTGCAAGTGTTTTTTAGAAAAAAAAAAGTAAAATATTTTTTACTGCATTGTTTATCAAATAGCTATAAAATCAGAAAAGATTCGAACCCGCGACCGCTTCCGATAAAAATCGGAATGCTCTGAGCCAGCTGGGCTAATCTTTATTTTTTATCAGTTTCTCAATTTTAATTCTGCTTTTCCATGATTTTATTTGGAGTTCTCTTTTATAGGCAAGTTCTTTTGTTTCGTAGTTTTCGGTATAAACTACTTTCCAGTCATTTGCATTTCCAGTAAAACCGTTGCTTTTTTGATTGTGCCGAATCAGCCTTTCTTCTAAATTTGAAGTAAATCCAATGTAGTATCTATTTTTGCTTTCGCTAAATAATATGTAGACAATAAAATTCATAAAAGTATGTAAAGCAAAAAACTCCAAAATCAAATGACTTTGGAGTTTTTGGAAGTTTGTGGGCGATGAGGGGTTCGAACCCCCGACCCCCTCGGTGTAAACGAGGTGCTCTGAACCAGCTGAGCTAATCGCCCTATTTATTAGGTTGCTATCCTTTGCAATTGCGAGTAAAATTATCGGCTATCGACCTCTTCCGATAAAAAATCGGAATGCTCTGTATCCAGCTGAGCTAATCGCCCTATTTTACTAGGCTACTATCGTTTGTGATTGCGATTGCAAATTTACACCTAGATTTTGTATTTGCAAGTGTTTTTGAGAAAAAAAAGAAAACTTTTTTCTAGATCTCTATTTTTAAGCCATTTAAAAACAGAGAAAATTTTAAGTTTTCTTATTATTTCGTTAAAATGCCAAATTAAGAGTTCTAATTCTTAATAATCTTTTGCAGTGATTCGACTTAATCATACATTTGTAAACCTAAAAATAGTATATTCTAATGGCACGATTTAAAGAAAATGATTTACCTAAATCAAAAATAACGGCTACTTCACTTCACAAAGCAAAAACAATTTTTACATACGCGGGACATCACAAATGGAAATTTTTCATTGGCTTGATTTTTCTTTTACTCACCGGCGCCACTGCCCTAGCCTTTCCTAAATTGATGGGAATGTTGGTAGATTGTGTAAAAAATAAAGATAATGACGAGGCTAATCAAATTGCATTAGGATTGATTGTGATTCTTTTTTTGCAATCTTTCTTTTCATTTTTCAGACTTTCATTATTTGTAAACTTTACCGAAAACACATTGGCCAATCTGCGTTTGGCTTTATATACCAATCTGGTAAAGCTGCCCATGACTTTCTTCTCTCAAAAAAGGGTCGGGGAATTGAATAGCAGGATCAGTGCCGATATTACGCAAATTCAAGATACATTAACCACTACAATTGCAGAGTTTTTACGTCAATTTATTTTAATTATTGGAGGAATTATCCTTTTAGCGACAGAAAGTTTCAAATTGACTTTATTAATGCTTTCTGTAGTTCCGCTAGTTGCAATTGCGGCTGTAGTATTCGGACGATTTATTAGAAAATATTCTAAAAAAGTTCAAGATCAGGTAGCAGAAAGCCAGGTAATTGTAGAAGAAACGATGCAGGGAATTAGTATCGTAAAGGCTTTTGCTAATGAATGGTATGAAATCGCCCGTTATAAAGGAAAAATTAATGAAGTGGTAAAACTGGCCATCAAAGGCGGTAAATACCGTGGTTATTTTGCTTCGTTCATTATTTTCTGTTTATTTGGCGCAATCGTGGCGGTTGTTTGGTACGGAGTTCGTTTGAGTATTGCCGGCGAAATGAGCGTTGGACAATTAATTTCATTCGTATTATATTCTACTTTTGTTGGTGCTTCTTTTGGCGGAATTGCCGAATTATACGCTCAGATTCAAAAAGCAATTGGCGCTACAGAACGTGTTTTTGAATTATTGGATGAAAGTCCAGAAAAAATCAATTTGGGTTCAACTAAAAATCAGGAAAAAATTAAAGGAAATGTTACTTTCAAGAATGTAGCATTTAGTTACCCTACGCGTCAGGAAATTCAAGTTCTTAAGGATGTAAACTTTTCAGCAGAATTCGGTCAGAAAATCGCTATTGTTGGTCCAAGCGGCGCCGGAAAATCGACTATTTCATCTCTTCTTCTTCGTTTTTATGACATTACTTCCGGCGAAATTACAGTTGACGGCAAAAACATTTACGATTATGACTTAGAAAATCTTCGCGGCAATATGAGTATCGTGCCTCAGGATGTAATTTTATTTGGAGGAACAATTAGAGAAAACATCGCGTACGGGAAACCAGATGCAACTGACGAAGAAATTATCCAAGCTGCAAAACAAGCCAATGCTTTCAATTTTGTGGATGGTTTTCCTGAAAAATTCGAAACTTTGGTTGGAGAACGTGGTGTCAAACTTTCTGGAGGACAGCGCCAGCGTATTGCTATTGCGAGAGCTTTACTTAAAAATCCAAGCATCTTGATTTTAGATGAAGCTACATCATCTTTAGACAGCGAAAGCGAAAAACTTGTTCAGGAAGCTCTAGAAGTATTAATGGAAGGAAGAACAAGCATTATCATTGCTCATCGTCTTTCTACGATTAGAAACGCTGATAAAATCCTAGTTTTAGATAATGGAAAAATTTCTGAAGAAGGAACTCACCAAGAATTAATAAATTTAGAGAACGGAATTTATAAAAACTTAAGCAACTTGCAATTTAGCAACTCTTAAAAGAAAATTCTTTTCTTAGTCCCGAAGCTTCGAGGCTAAATTGTAATAAAAAAAAACTGCATTTGGTTTTCAAATGCAGTTTTTTTATTTAAATATTATTCAAAAGAAAGCCCGACAGTTTTTTAAAATCTGTCGGGCTTACTATTTCTATAAACAGTAAATTGAGAAAACTAAGATTATTTCCCTTTTCTTCTGTTACGTTCAGCTTTAATCATAGATAATTCACGGCTTGTTTGGCCAGCCACAGAAGTATTTTCTTCAGCGCGACGAATTAAATATGGCATAACATCTTTCACAGGTCCGAATGGCAAGTATTTTGCAACATTATAGCCGTTTTCAGCTAAGTTGTAGCTAATATTGTCGCTCATTCCATATAACTGTCCAAACCAAATTCTAGAATCGTTTTTAGCAATTCCTTTCTCAGCCATCATTTCCATTAATTTGTATGAACTCAATTCGTTGTGAGTTCCAGCAAAAATGGCCATTTTATCAAGATGCTCCAACATATAATGTACAGCATTATCGTAGTTCACGTCTGTAGCTTCTTTAGAAACGCAGATTGGAGAAACATAACCTTTTTCTTCCGCTCTTTTGTTTTCTTTTTCCATGTAAGCGCCACGAACCAATTTCATTCCGATATAGAAACCTTCAGCTTTGGCAACTTCGTGAAGTTTTTTCAAGTAGTCTAGACGATCCCAACGGTACATTTGTAAAGTGTTAAATACAATTGCTTTTTCTTTATTGTATTTACGCATCATATCGGTAACTAAATCATCGGCAGCATCCTGCATCCAGCTTTCCTCACCATCAATTAATAAGGCAACATCTTTTTTGTGCGCTTCACTGCATATTTTGTCAAAACGAGCCACTACTCTATCCCATTCTGCTTGCTCGGCTGGGTTCAAAGTTTGTTTTTCTCCTAATTTTTCATACAATTCAAAACGTCCTAAACCTGTTGGCTTGAAAACGGCAAACGGAATAGCTAATCGCTCTTTAGCAAAATCGACTGTTCTTAAAGTCATTTCCAAAGCAGCATCAAATTGCTCCTCTTCTTCTTTTCCTTCAACAGAATAGTCCAAGACAGAAGAAACTCCTTTTGTAAACATTTTGTCTACCACAGTAAGACAGTCATTTTCGTTTACACCACCACAAAAATGGTCAAAAACCGTTGCTCGAATTAATCCTTCTACTGGTAAATGAGCTTTAATTGCAAAATTAGTTACAGCAGTCCCTATTCTTACTAAAGGCTCACTGTCAATCATTTTGAAAAGAAAATAAGCTCTATCAAGTTCCGTGTCACTCTTTAGTGAAAATGCAACCTGCGTGTTATCGAATATCTTTTCCATTAAAATTTATTTTTTATGCAAATATAGAGAGTGTTTTGAATATTATTCATAAAACGATGCCATATTTTTTAATATCTTTAATGAAATTATAATTTATTTCTTTTCAATAAGTAGGAATTTTCTGTTGTTTTTCTATATTTTTGCAAAAAAAATGTGTCATGATAGAAACCGTCGAAAATATAATAAATGAAACTAAAGGAAAAAACACATTTCCAAGCGCCATAATTCTGTGTTTTATAGTCTCTTTATTAGCAATTGATTTTTTTCCCTATTTTAAAAGTTTAGAAATCATTAATCCTCAGTTTTTCTATCTTTCGCTTGTTAATGTCTTGACAGCGATTTATTTGTATACGAATTCAAGTTTAATTTCTAAGGATATTATTTCAATTTTTAAGAAAAGTTATGTTTTAAAACTGTATTCTGGTTTTGTTTTTTTCTGTGCACTATCCTATTTTGGCGCTAAAAACACATCGCTAGTATTTACAAAAATTACAGAAATAGCAATTGTATTTTGCTTATTTGTAAACCTCTCTATTCTTCTTAAAGACAAATTAAATCTCATTTATAAAATAGCTTTCATTGTTTCCATTAGCGCTTTTTTTCAGGCCTGGCAACAATTGGCACAGTTTGTCATTACACCAAAAAACGTTGCAATAATCGACCTTTTGGACGGAATGAAAGGCAATACAGGAAACATAAACATTCTAGCGGCCAGTTTAACTATAAAAATCCCATTTATACTGACTGCAATGCTTTATTATAGGAATTACAAAAGACTTTTTCTTCTAATCGCGCTTTTTTCAGTTGCGTCAGTCATTTTTTTAACTGGAGCGAGAACACCTTTAATAAATATATTTTTATTGTGCTTAATTTATACAGCATATATACTTAGAGAATATGCTTTTAAAAAAGCCGCTTTCATCAGAATTTCCTATTTGATTTTACCGCTATTGCTTGCCATCATTTTTTCTAATTCAATATTCGATAAGACAAGAGATAATGAGCGATATGTTTCACTAGAAAATAGAGTTGAACGAATCAATGCTGAAGATGCTTCATCTAAAGCGCGTCTTTCGTACTGGAAAAATGCGCTCCAAATGAGTCATAAATATCCATTTTTAGGGATTGGTTTAGGCAATTATCAGATAGAATCAATTCCGTATGAAAGAACAATTTCGAATGATCTCGTTGTTTCCCTCCACGCACACAATGATTTTCTTGAAATTTTAGCAGAAACCGGAATTATCAATGGACTAATTTACTTTTCGCTTTTTGTTTGTCTTTTAATTGTCAGCGTGAAGAATGCAATTAAATCCAGCAATAAAGAATCTGAGTTGCGTTCTATTTTAATTTTAATGCTGCTTATTGTTTACGGAATAGATTCTCTGTTTAATTTCCCAATGTACAGGCCAACGATGGCTATCTTCTTCAGCCTTTTGCTTGCTCTTAGCTTGTTGAATAATGCTAAAACTTTGGAAGCAAGATCAATAAGTAATTCTGTAATTAAAATTATGATTGCAGTATTAATTGCAACATCATTAATAACCAGCTTTTCAGCATATGAAATTTACAAAGCTTCTCATTTAGAATATTTGATTTTTCTTGATGACATTAATATGAAAGATAAAGGAGAGCTAAGTGGCGATGAAGTCATTAAAAGAATGTCGGCGTATCCTAATGTTTTTAATACTTCGGAATCGTTTTATGAATATGCAGGAATTTATTATATCCGTGAAAAACAATATGATAAGGCGTTAAAATGCCTTTCAGAGGCTAATAAGATAAATGGCTACACAGGGCGAGTTTTGTTTTATAAAGCTGTAATTTCCAGAAATAAAAAAGATCTAGACAGTGCTTACTTTTACTCAAAGCAAGCCTTTTATTTACGCCCGCGAAATTCTGATTTTTATCAGGCTTCATTCAACTTTGCTGCTTTAAGAAAAGATACTTTGGAGATGATAAAAGAGCATAAATTATTTAACGAGTACAGACCAGCAAGTCAAACTTGGATTGATGCAGCTAAAGCCCTAAGAGCTTCGGGGTATAATTATAAAAATTTACTTGTTTTTGTGAATCAAGGATTGGAAGCTTTCCCTAAAGACAGCATATTAACAGCAATGAAAAATAATCTTTTAATAAGCGATTATCTTATTGGCGGGCAAAATCTAGAAATGCAATCTGATTTAAATAAAGCCTTGAGTTCGTACGAACAAATTTTAAAGATCGACTCTCAAAATGTTTATGCGTTGCAAAATATCGGTTTTAATTATTTGAAGCAGGGCAAAACCAAAAACGCAATCAGCAGTTTGCTGAAAGCATCGCAGCATCCGGGACTTACCGATGGAAAAACAGAGTTTTTTCTGGGCATTTGCTATTTTAAAGAAAATGATAAAGCAAATGGCTTAAAATACCTTAATTTATCAAAAGACAAGGGCTATCCTGCAGCAGAACAGATTATAACTGAAATCCAGAACATAAAAGGAGTCGATCAAAAGGCTCTAACAAAACGAAAAAATGATCATTTGATTGCTGAATATATTGCAGAAGGGCAAAAAAATGAAGAACAGAACAAAATGAGGGAGGCGCTTTTGTCTTACCAAAAAGCAGAAAAAATTGATCCTAAAAATATTTACGCGGCTCAAAATATTGGTTTCTATTATTTAAAAACGGGGCAATCCAAAAAAGCGATAAATTATTTATTGAATGCCTTAAAATCTCCAGGCTTAAATGATGGCAAAACAGAATATTTTTTAGCCATTTGTTACATTCAGCAGAATGATGCTGCTAATGCGTGCAAATATCTAGATGCATCAAAAAGCAAGAATTATTCTGAAGCGGGTCAAATGATCAAAAAATTCTGCCGATAATTTTATTTAAAATAGAGCAGCATTTGCTTTTTAGTTTATTTCATAAATCCAAAACCTTCATTTTAAAACAAATTAGAAGTAAAATTTGAATATTTTTTAGCTCAAAAAGCCTTATTTTTGCCGTTTCAATTAACTTAGAAGTATGAAATCTATTCAAGCCAATAACTACTTTGTGCATTTTAATCAAAATGCATACACTGCTTTAAATACTCATTTAAGAGAAAGTAAATATTCTAATATTTTTATAATTGTTGATGATCAGACTAATGAATATTGTTTGTCTAAATTTATTCCGCTTTTGGAAACAGATTTGGCAATCGAAATCATAGAATTTGAAGCTGGTGAAGCAAATAAAAATGTCGAAACCTGCATTGAGATCTGGAATATATTGACAGAACTTGGAGCAGACAGAAAATCGCTTATTATTAATTTAGGTGGCGGTGTCGTAACAGACTTAGGAGGCTTTGTTGCTTCTACTTTTAAGAGAGGCGTAGATTTTATAAACATCCCTACTACTCTATTATCGATGGTTGATGCTTCTGTTGGAGGAAAAACAGGAGTTGATTTGGGAAATCTTAAAAACCAGATTGGAGTAATTAATGTGCCTCAAATGGTATTGATAGACACTCAGTATTTGGAAACTTTACCGCAAAGCGAAATGCGCTCTGGTTTGGCAGAAATGCTAAAACACGGTTTAATATATGATGCCCCGTATTGGAGACAGTTTTCAGATTTAAAGTCGATCGTTTTTGACGAATTAGATCAATTGATTTACCGTTCTGTTGAAATAAAAAATGAAATCGTTATTCAGGATCCAACAGAAAAGAATATTCGTAAAGCATTGAATTTCGGACATACTTTGGGACACGCCATTGAGGGGTACTTTTTGGAAAGCGAAGAAAAAGCAACTTTATTGCATGGAGAAGCTATTGCAGTAGGAATGATTTTAGAAAGTTATATCTCTCTTCAAAAAGGATTAATTTCTGCTGAAGAATACAGAGAAATCAAAGCTGTCATAAAAGACATTTATGATGATGTGATTTTTGACGAAAATGACATTGATCCGATCTTAGAATTGTTAATTCATGACAAAAAAAATGAATACGGTTTGATTCAATTTGCGTTAATTGAAGGAATCGGAAAAATAAAAATTAACCAATCCGTTGAAAATAAATTGATTCTAGAGGCGTTTGAAGATTATAAATCTTAAACTTTTTTTAATCAAAAGCGTTGCATTTGGTATATATTATTTTTTACATTTGCCCCATGAAAACAAACAAGCAGCAAAGGCACTTCAGCTCTTACCGAAACAGACTCAACAGTTCTTTATTAAGAATGTTGAACCGTTTCTATAATAGTAAAAGCCCTTTCTGTTTTGATGTGTTCCAATGTACAAAAGCAGAGCATGAAAAACTGCCTATTATATTTGCCAATATTAGAGTTTGAATTTAAGATTAAGTCCCCAAAAACCTAAATTAAATTAAAATTACAATCTCTAAACATTGACAAATAAATGAATACAAAATATTCTGATCTAATAAACCAAACATACTACTTTCCGCAAGAGGAATTTAAACTAAACAAAGACAACTTATTGTTTCACAATATCGATTTGATGAAATTGGTTGAACAGTATGGTACGCCATTAAAGTTTACTTACCTTCCTCAGATTTCTGAAAACATCAACAAAGCAAAAGCTTGGTTCAGAAAATCTATGGAAAAGAACAAATACGACGCAAAATATTACTATTGTTATTGCACAAAAAGCTCTCATTTTGAATATATTATGAATGAAGCTTTCAAGAATAACATTCACATCGAGACGTCATCTGCTTTTGATGTTAATATTGTGGAGAATTTATTAGAAAATGGAAAAATCAACAAAAGCACGTATGTGATTTGTAATGGTTTTAAAAGAGACGAATACATTACTAACATAGGCAGGTTAATCAACAACGGACATAAAAACACTATTCCGATTATTGATAATTACGAAGAGTTAGATTTGCTTCAGGCAGAAATTAAAGGGAAATTCAAAATTGGAATCCGTATTGCTGCCGAGGAAGAGCCTAAATTTGAGTTCTATACTTCTCGTTTAGGTATTGGTTACAAAAACATCGTTTCTTTCTATAAAAAACAAATTCAGGAAAATGATAAACTAGAGCTGAAAATGCTTCACTTCTTTATCAATACCGGAATCAACGATACATCATATTATTGGAATGAGCTTGTAAAATGTATTAAAGTTTACATTGCGCTCAAAAAAGAATGTCCGACTTTGGACGGACTGAACATTGGCGGCGGTTTCCCTATTAAAAACTCACTTGCCTTTGAGTATGATTATCAATATATGATTGATGAAATTATCAATCAGATTAAAATTGCTTGTGATGAAGCTGAAGTTGATGTTCCAAATATTTTTACGGAATTTGGATCGTTTACTGTAGGCGAAAGCGGTGGTGCAATCTATCAGATTTTGTATCAAAAACAACAAAATGATAGAGAAAAATGGAATATGATCGATTCATCTTTCATTACCACTTTACCAGATACTTGGGCTATAAATAAACGTTTTATCATGCTGGCAATCAACCGCTGGAATGATACTTACGAGCGGGTACTGTTGGGAGGTCTGACTTGTGATAGTGACGACTATTACAACTCTGAGCAAAACATGAATGCAATTTACCTGCCTAAGTACAATAAAGAGAAGCCTTTATATATTGGTTTCTTTAATACTGGAGCTTATCAAGAAACAATTGGAGGATACGGAGGTCTGCACCACTGTTTGATTCCGCAGCCGAAACATATCTTGATTGACCGTGATGAAAATGGAATTCTGGCAACCGAAGTGTTCTCAGAACAACAGACTTCAGACGATGTTTTAAAGATCTTAGGCTACAAAAAAAAGTTGTAAAAAAACGGCAGATTAAGTAATAATTTTTCTTAAAAAATTCTTAATTTGCATTAACATCCAAAAAGGTTAAACTTTTTAATTCAAAAAAAAACAAAAAAAATGAAAGGACCAATCAGTCAGTTTATTGAGAAACATTATTTGCATTTTAACTCTGCTTCGTTAGTTGATGCTGCAAAAGCATACGAGCAGCAATTAGCTGATGGTGCGAAGATGCTGGTAAGTATGGCTGGCGCAATGAGTACTGCAGAAATTGGTAAAATTTTTGCCGAAGTAATCAGACAAGACAAAGTGCATATTATTTCATGTACTGGAGCAAATTTAGAAGAAGACATCATGAATTTAGTAGCTCATTCTCACTACGAGAGAGTTCCTAATTACCGTGATTTGACACCAGAAGACGAATGGGCTTTATTAGAAAGAGGATTAAATCGTGTTACAGACACTTGTATTCCTGAGCATGAAGCTTTCCGTCGTTTACAAAAACATATTTACAAAATTTGGAAAGATGCTGACGATAAAGGTGAGCGCTACTTCCCACACGAATTTATGTACAAAATGTTATTGTCTGGCGTTTTAGAAGAATACTACGAAATTGATCTAAAAGATAGCTGGATGTATGCAGCTGCAGAGAAAAATTTACCAATTATCGTTCCAGGATGGGAAGATAGCACAATGGGTAATATCTTTGCTTCATACGTAATTAAAGGAGATTTAAAAGCATCTACTATGAAATCTGGTATAGAATACATGACTTTTCTTGCGGATTGGTATTCTAAAAACAGTTCAAACGGAATTGGATTCTTCCAAATCGGTGGTGGTATTGCGGGTGACTTCCCTATCTGTGTAGTGCCAATGCTATACCAAGATATGGAAATGCACGATGTTCCATTTTGGAGCTATTTCTGCCAGATCTCAGATTCAACAACTAGTTATGGTTCTTACTCTGGGGCAGTTCCAAATGAGAAAATCACTTGGGGTAAATTAGACATCAAAACCCCAAAATTTATTATTGAATCGGATGCTACAATTGTAGCTCCGTTAATTTTTGCATACTTATTAGATTTATAAGATAATTTATGAAAAGAGTTATAGTAGACTACGCCAAACTTACCAACGAAATTTTAAACCTTTTGGTTGAAAAATTTCCTGATGGTTATGATGATTCGGATGTAATCCGTTTTAGAAATGCTAAAAACGAATTGGTTGAAGCTGTTGAAGTTCGTACTGAAGATACAATTTACTTGGTAAAAATTAGTACAAAACTTGCTGACAGAATTGAAAACTACGATGAGGATGACGATTTAGATGTTGATGTAGATGCAATTGCACCAGTTAAAGGTATAGATCTTGATGATGATATAAGTGACGATGATGATGACGATGATAATCACGATAAGCCTGATACAGATGGTGGCGATGATGACGATGACGATGATGATGATGACAAAGCTGATACTGATTATGATGAAGAAGACGAAGATGATGAAGATTAATTCATTTTCTTTCTAATAATTAAAAGGAACTCTGTTTAGGGTTCCTTTTTTTGTGACACAGTATTACTAAATAAATATATTTTTGTTTTTATAAGATTATTTTTACATTTAAGTCTTAAACAAAAAGTATAGGCCTATGACTTCAGAAATTTTACACGCGACATTAAAAGAAAATTTTGGTTTTGAAAAATTCAGACCCAATCAAGAAACTATAATCAATACCGTACTATCTGGACAAGATGCTTTGGCGATTATGCCTACTGGTGGCGGAAAATCGATATGTTTCCAGCTTCCCGCTTTAATCTTGCCTGGAATAACTATTGTGATATCGCCTTTGATTGCTTTAATGAAAGATCAAGTAGATAGTCTGAAGACAAACGGAATTTCTGCTTGTTATATCAATAGTACACAATCATCGCAAGAGCAGCAGTATTATATAGATAACTTAAAATCAAACTATTTTAAATTAGTTTACATAGCGCCAGAAAGTCTTTCTTATTTGGATATGGCTTTCAATGAATTGAATATTAGCTTAATAGCTATAGACGAAGCGCATTGTATTTCGTCTTGGGGACATGATTTCAGACCTGCTTATACCAATTTAGGCTATTTGAAAAGCCGCTTCCCTTCTACTCCAATCTTAGCATTGACTGCTACAGCCGATAAAGCAACACGAACAGATATCTCCAAACAACTGAATTTAAAGCATCCGAAAACCTTTATCGCTTCTTTTGACCGTAAAAATTTAAGTCTTGAAGTTCGTCCAGCTTTGGATCGTGTGAAACAAATAATTGATTTCATTGAAAATAAACCCAGCGAATCTGGAATAATCTACTGCTTGAGCCGTAAAACTACGGAAGAACTTGCAGAAAAGCTGAAGAAAAATGGCATTAAAACCAAGGCCTATCATGCTGGTTTAGACAATGAGACTCGTGCCAAAACGCAGGATCAATTCATAAATGATGACTGCCAAGTCGTTTGCGCAACAATCGCTTTTGGGATGGGAATCGACAAATCGAATGTTCGATGGGTAATTCATTACAATCTTCCAAAAAATATAGAAGGATATTATCAGGAAATTGGACGTGCCGGGCGTGATGGTCTTCCAGCTGAAACAATTTTATTTGAAAGTTATGCCGATGTGATCCAATTGCAGAAGTTTGCTTCAGAGGGGCTTAACTCCGATATTCAGCTGGCAAAATTGGATCGTATGAAACAATATGCAGATGCTGTGAGCTGTAGAAGAAAAATTTTGCTGTCCTATTTTGGCGAACTCGTAACTGAGAATTGCGGAAACTGCGATATTTGCAAAAATCCGCCAACTTTTTTCGATGGGACGATTCTCGCGCAAAAAGCTTTGTCTGCTATTGTGCGTTTGAAAGAATCTGAGCCTTTGGCTGTAATTGTCGATTTTTTGAGAGGTTCGAGAAACGCGTATATCTACGAAAAAAATTATCAAGAGCTAAAAACGTACGGAATTGGCCATGACGTTTCTTGGTATGACTGGAACCAATACCTTATTCAGCTTATAAATTTAGGATATTGCGAAATTGCTTTTCATCAGCATAATAAAATTCTGCTTACTCCTTTTGCAAAGAAAGTTTTGTTTGAAGGCGAAAAAGTTAAGCTGACAACAGTGGTTAAAAAAGCAATTGATAAAAGTGAAGTTAAAGAAGCAAAACCAAAAGCTGGTAAAAATTCTTTATTTGAAACACTTCGCAAATTACGTTATGAAATTGCTCAAGAAGAAGAAGTTCCTGCTTATGTTATTTTTAGCGATGCATCTCTTCGTCAAATGGAAATACTAAGACCAATGAGTGATGAAGATTTTCTTGCTGTTGAAGGTGTCGGAAAAGCAAAATTAGAAAAATACGGAGCAGATTTCATCAAAGCCATTATTGAGTTTGAAAGAAATAAATCTGTAGCCAAAAAAGAAAAAAAAGACAATACTTATAAAAAGACGCTGGAATTATTTCAGAATGGCGTTTCGGTTGAAGAAATAGCAGAACAGCGCGATTTAAGTCCAACTACAATCATTTCGCATTTGGCAAAATTATATGTTGACGGTCAAGATCTAGATTTAAGCCAGTTTGTTTCTGAAGATGAAATTCTTCAAATAGAAAAAGCCCAAGCAGAATTAGAAAATCCAAATGCATTAAGACCTTACTTTGATTATTTTGAAGAGAAAATGTCTTATGATAAAATTAGATTTGGTTTGGCTTTTTTGGAAAGAAAGAATAAAAAGGTCTAGAAGAAAGGCTTCGACTTCGCTCAGCCTTTAATGATAGTTAGAACACAATTGTCAGGCTGAGCGAAGTCGAAGCCCTCGTTTTCCAGAATGCAATAATTATACAAAATATCAAACCCGACAGATTTTAAAACCTGTCGGCTTTTTAGAATTGTAAAAATCCCAAACTCCAACAAAATTGGAATTTGGGATTTTAAATTTTCAAATATTTTTTTTACAAATATCTCTCTTCAAAAACTTTCTGATGATGCTTTTGATGTCCAATCATGACAAAACCTAAGGCACGAACCGAAATTTGATTGTTAGATGCTGTGCCAATTCTTTTAAGCTGTTCGTCAGATAAGCTTTTGTAAAATAGTAAAGTTGAGTGTCTTACCGCAGAAAATTCAGTTAATAAATCTTGAATGCTTCTGCTATTTGAATTGGTGTTTTCTGCATAATCATTTTCTTCAAAACTTGGCAAAGGCGTTTTATCATTTCTCGAAAAACGCAAAGCGCGGTAGGCAAAAATTCGTTCGGTATCAATAATATGCTGAATAATATCTTTTATTGTCCACTTCCCTTCCGCGTAACGATAATCAAACTTATCCATTGGAATGTTTTGCACAAATCGGATAAACTCGTGAAGTGAAATTTCTAATTGTTCGATTAAAATTCCATCGCCAGCGGCTTTGACATACGTACCAAAATGCCCTGAATATTCAGTGTCTAATAATTCTGCTGCTTTCATTTTTTTATATTTTAAGCTGAGTTTCTGCTTGCGTTAGTATTTCCAAACAATGATCTCGTAACGATTTTTTCATAAACTTTAACCAGTTCTTCGTTAGGAACTGCCGCTTTGTTCAATTCATTGATTCTCAACAACGCATATTGCTGAATAGTCAATAAAGGTAAAACAATACGCTCTCTAATCTGAATTGAAGCAATACCATCAGGATAATTTTCCATCAAGGTTTTATGCCCAGCAATTTTCAATAAAAGACGTTTTGTTTCTGAGAATTCATCATAGATAATCTGCCAGAATTCACCAAATTCAGGATCGTTTTTCATATAAGCTGTCAATGGCAAGAATGATTTGGCTAATGACATCATACTGTTTTCAAGCAATGTTTTGAAAAACAATGAATTATGATATAAATCACTCACTTTATCCCATTGCCCATTTTCTTCAAAATGTTTTAAAGCTGAACCTACTCCAAAGAATCCAGGTACGTTTTGTTTTAACTGGCTCCATGAACCCACAAACGGAATTGCTCTTAAATCGGCAAAATCTAATGACTCAGATTTGCTTCTTTTTGAAGGACGGCTTCCAATGTTTGTTTTCGAATAATATTTTAGCGTACTCATTTTTTCTAAGTACGGAATAAACTTCGGATGATTTTTGAAGCTTAAATATTTATCATAACCCAAATTAGCCAAATCAGTCAAAATTTGAGTTTCTTCCGAAGTCAATTCGTTTTTCTCTTTACTGAATACCTGATTTGTAACACCGGCACTCAATAAGTTTTCGATATTATAACGGCAAGAATCTAAAGTCCCAAAATTAGAACTGATTGTTTGGCCTTGAACTGTAATCTGAATTTCGTTGTTTTCAATTTTTGGTCCAAGAGACGCATAAAATTTATGTGTTTTTCCACCGCCACGAGCTGGAGGCCCACCACGTCCATCAAAGAAAATGGCTTTAATTCCGTATTCTCTAGAAATTTTAGTCAATGAAATTTTAGCTTGATAAATACTCCAGTTTGCCATCAAGTATCCGCCATCTTTTGTTCCGTCAGAGAATCCAAGCATGATAGTCTGTTTGTTTCCTCTAGATTTCAAATGCTTAGCATATTCTGGATTCGTGTACAATTGTTCCATAATAGTATGCGCATTCTGCAAATCGTCTACAGATTCAAAAAGCGGAATAATATCTACGGTCGGTTTTTCCCAATTATTCAAACGAATCATGGCAAAAGTTTCCATAACATTCAAGGCGCTTTCGTTATTGCTGATAATATAGCGGTTAGCCCCTTCTTCTCCATTGTTTTGCTGAATCGTTTTAATAGCATGAACTGATTCTAAAGTATATCTGGTGATTTCATTTTCAAAATCGCTAGGATTCAGATTTCCTTTAACTTTAGATAAAACATTAATTTTTTGATCTTCTGTCAATTCGAAATAATTTTTCGGAAAAACATCTGAACCAGAATTTAAATAATAGTTTACAACATCTTTGAAAACTGCATTGTGAATTTTGCTATTCTGGCGAATATCTAAAGTTGCAAAATGGAATCCAAACAAATTAATTTTTACTAGAAGCGCATCTAATTCATCCAAATATAAAGATTGATGTTTTTCAATAATTATAGCTCGAATTTTGTTCAATTGTGATAATAATTCTTCTAATGTGATAAAAATATCGCCTTTAGAATAAAATACAGAACGATAAAGTTTATGTTCAAGTTCAGCTACTAAAGCGTCTACACCTGAGAAAGTTAGCTTACGTTTTAAGTTTCTCATTTCTACATAATAGCACTTTAAAATTGACGTGCGTAAACGATCGGCAACTTTAAGCGTAATGTCTGTAGTAACAAAAGGATTTCCATCACGATCACCTCCAGGCCAGAAACCAAGTTTGATTAATTGATTGTGAATTGGGTTTCCTTCTAAAATATTTTTTTGCAGGTAATGCACAATTTCTCCTGCTGTGGCATAAAAGACATTTTCAAGGTACCAAATTAAACTTACTGCTTCATCGTAAGGATTTGGCTTTTCTTTCTGAATGAAAGGCGTTTTTCCTAATTGCGCGAGTAATTGTTTAATTTGCAGCAAATCATTTTGACGAATTGCTTCTGTCAAATCATTTATAATTCCTAACACCGGCCCAGGGTAAAACTGTGTAGGGTGCGCTGTTAAAACGGTACGGACATTGAAGCTTTCAAGAAATTCAATTAACTCATCATCTTTCTCTTTGGCATCTGATTTCTCTTTAATATCACGAAGAGATCCGCGTCCTTCCATGTTATTCACCTCTGGAAAAGCAGCATCTTCGATCGCATCAAACAATACAATTTGGCGCTCTATATATTGAATAAATCGAAACATAAGATCGATTTTTTCCTCTTCAGAAGCGTTGCTTAAGAATTTATTTGAGAAGAAATCTACAATTTCTTTAGGAGTTTCCTGTTTTTTAAAGCCTGTTTCGCAAGTTTCTGTAAATAAAGGAAGTAAAACTCCGGTATTATCTATAGAATCAAAAGGTAATGTTATAAAAACACTATTATAAATGTGGTATTTTGAGAGAACGTCTTGATTAAAACGCTCAATTTTGGGCAACGTATACATAATCGTGTTATAGTTGGTTGGTTAATTAGTCATAAAAAAACCCCAAGAATAAACTTGAGGTTATATTTTAATATAGCATTCAAGAAAAGTTCTTACATATTTTTGAAAATAGTATGCATCAAACGCTTTTTGTCGTTAATACTTTCCTCTAATGAAATCATTGTTTCTGTTCTGTAAACACCGTCAATATCGTCAATCATGAAGATAACTTCTTTCGCGTGCTTTGTGTCTTTTGCTCTAATTTTGCAAAAGATGTTGAATTTTCCTGTAGTTACAGAAGCTACAGTTACGAATGGAATTTGATTGATTCTCTCTAATACAAATTTAGTTTGAGATGTATTATTAAGGAAAACCCCTACATAAGCAATAAATGAATAACCTAATTTATCGTAATCTAATGCTAATGAAGATCCCATGATGATACCGGCATCTTCCATCTTTTTAACTCTAACGTGTACTGTACCAGCAGATATCAAAAGTTTTTTTGCAATGTCAGTAAACGGAACTCTCGTATTGTCTATTAACATATCTAAAATCTGGTGATCTACTTCATCTAAACGAAATTTACTCATAATTGTTTAATTAATATTACTAATTGCTATTACAAAGTATAAAATTATATATAAAAAACAACAAATTCACATAAAAATTAACTTTTTATTAATCCGTTAACAAATTTAACATTTTTATTTAAATAAAAATTTGCTTTTTGACCCGTTTTTGGAAAGTTTTGGAAATCGTCCGAATATTCTGCGCCTTTTGCATCGTATTCGTAATGTCCAAAATAATTTTCCAATTCGCCTACTTCAACTATGTAAGCGTTAAAATGAATCTTATTTTCGATTAATTCTTCTTTGTATTGTGCGACAAAATTCGTAATAATTTCGATACCATCATAATTTATTTTGACATTTTTATACATAAAATCATAAAAAACGACATTATTTTGTGAAATATTCAAATATTCAGAGAATCTATTATTAACTAAATCGTTTTCGAGTATCAATTTAAAGCTTAAAATTAACGCGAAAAATATGTATTTTCTTGTGATTTCTCTCTCGTAATCGTCTGGAAAGTGCCCTGCTTCAAAAAGTATTGTAGGAACGCCTAAAAACTGAAAAGTGTCTCCTATACAATTAATATTGAATGAATCATCGAAACGTCCAACTTGTCCGGGAATATACTTTTGAAGCTCTTCATTGATTCCTGCAATGATATTTATAGCTTTTAGCCTATTATCATTTACTTCTCTTTCTTCATTATAAGATGGAGCCAAAAAAGAAACTGTTGCAGGCTTGCCTGTTGTGCCCGCGCCAAATATAGTTCGCTGATCATGAAGATTAAAACAGAAATCTGGCTTAAATTGCTCAAAAACTTGACGCAAAACATTGCTTTCAGGCTGCGTTAAATCTTGCGAATCACGATTCAAATCAACTTCATTTGCATTAGCTCTCGTATAAAGTCTTGCACCATCTGGGTTAAGCATTGGAATACAGAAAAAGGTAAACGTATCCAACATTTGTTTTGCAAAATCCGTATTGTCATTTAACAGATTAATGAAATCGAATAGAGCTTTTGTGGTTGTACTTTCGTTACCATGCATTTGCGACCATAGGTACGCGCGTATTTTTCCTGTTCCAATTTGATAACTATATATAGGTTCACCAAGAACAGATGTTCCAATAATCTGTACTTGGCCATTTGTATTTAACTTATCCAAAAGCGGTTTTATATGATCCAATGTAAGATATTTACCAGATATAGACTGTTCTTTGTATTCTGTAAAAAGCTGTTCTAAATTCATTGTGTTTCGATTAGTTTACAAAAGTAAATATCTTTATTTTTACAATTGTAAACTGATAAAAAATTTAATAATTTAGAATTGTAAACAGTTTTCAAGTACAAGTTGTTTGAGCTCATCTAACTTCTTTTGCTAGAGATTATTACAAAGTAAATAGATGTGTAATTTAATATATTTCAGTCTGTTATAAGTTTTTATATAAATTTTAAATTTAACATAAAAATGAGCACTATTTAAAATTGCAACAATAATATGTGGATATCTTTTCTTTTTGTTTACATTTGTAAATAGTAAAATTTTAAGAAAGAATTTACAATGGTAAACATCGATGATTTTGTAAAAAGACTTGAAGCTGTATTAGAATATCATGGTTTGAATGCATCTGCCTTTGCTGATAAAATTGGTGTGCAGCGTTCAAGTATGTCCCATCTATTGTCAGGCAGAAACAAACCTAGTTTAGATTTTGTGATGAAAATTTTGGAGGTTTTTCCTGATGTAGATTTATATTGGCTTTTGATTGGAAAAGGCAGTTTTCCAAAAAGTAATAGTGATGAAACAATCGAATCTCAAAAATTTTCTTCTCCTCTTCCATCGAATCCGGATATAGAAAATGATTTATTTTCGGCTATAGAAATAAATTTGGAAGAAGAAAAAAGAGAAACCAAAAAATCTCCTGTTCTCAGAAATGAAAATTTGAATTTTGAAGATGAAGAAATTGAAAAAATCGTCTTGTTCTATAAAAATGGCACTTTTAAGGCTTATTCTCCATAATGTAAAAATTAGCGCGTATTTGACTCTGTGTTCAGAAAATTTTCAAATACGCCATTCTCACGCGTTTGGAATAATTCTCAGAAATTACAATTTGATGCCATTTTCAGGAATTTTGCCTAGAACTCCTTCATAATGTTTTTTTAAAACCTCGTAATCGGCTTCGTAATTTCCAGTCGGATAAAAAGGTTTGCCAATATTCACTTCTTTTTTGCCCCAATCAAAAGCAACGGGAACAATTGGTACATTCGCTTTAAGCGCAATAAAATAAAACCCAGTTTTTATTTCGTTAACTTTTTTTCTGGTTCCTTCCGGAGCAACGGCCAAACGAAAGATTTCTTTTCTATCAAAAATTGAAGCAATCGCATCTACTTTATTCAAACCACCCGAACGGTCTAATGGTTCTCCGCCAACATTTCTAAAATAAAAACCAAAAGGAAATTTAAATAACTCCTTTTTTGCTACAAAATTCATCTGCAATCCAGAGATACCGCGAGTAAAAAGACCTATATAAAAGTCATGATTGCTCGTGTGAGGCATCACTACTAACACACATTTTTTTACTTCAGCATTCTCCATTCCCACTATCTTCCAGCCCATTAGCTTGTAAAAGATGAATTTGTATAATAGTTTTTTCATGAAAGATTTAATATTTAGTGCAAAATAAAAGATTTAATGGTAAATTTGAGTAAAAGCGTAAAAAATGATTCGAAAAATTTTCAGTTATATAATTCCAATAAAAATATTTAAGAAAAAATCAGCTAGAAGCAAAATGATCGAAGTTACTTGGGCAAATGGCGAGTTAGTATTGGACACTGAAAACACAAATTATTCATACGGAAGTCTGCAACGCATATTAAGGTATGGACTTCGAAATATAGGCTATGATAAAATCTTAGAAATGGAGCATATTCTGCTACTGGGGGTTGCTGGCGGAAGCGTGGTAAAGACTTTGGTAGACGAGATTGCATACAAAGAAAAAATTACTGGAGTAGAAATCGATCCAGATATGATTCAGATTGCCAATCAATATTTCAACCTTAATCAAATTAAGCAGTTAGAAGTTATCATTGATGATGCATTTGAATTTGTTCTGAAAACAAAGGACAGATACGATCTCATCATCATTGATATTTTTGAAGATACGCATATGCCTAATTTTTTGTTCGAAAAGTTTTTTGTCGACAGAGTCTGCACTATTTTAAAAGACAATGGTTTTGTTTTGTTTAACACCATGATATTGGATGAAGCGCACAATGTTCGAAACAGAAAATATGTTGCAGAAGTAAATCCGAAAATATTTAAAACAAAAATGCTGCCTCGCATAGAATCGCATAATGAATTAATAATTATAAATAAAGTAGCTTAATTTTATGAAACCCCTTGCCTCAATCTTAAATTCCCTGCCGCCTGCTAAAGTTATTGATGATTCCATTACTATTTCTGAATATACGCCGTTAAATCTATCGGTTTCGAATCAAGAATTGGTAAATCAGAAATTAGATACTTCAGAAGATTTTGAAAAATATATTTCTAGCTTTCTTAAAGAAAACAATGCTAAAGTCGCATTTGGCGGTTATATAGAAGGCCGATTTTTGTATCAAAGAAGCTCCATTTTCTTAGATGCTTCAAAACCAGAACGCAATATTCACATCGGATTAGATTTATGGGCTGAAGAAGGAACTGCCGTGCTTGCAGCCCTTGACGGAACAGTGCACAGTTTTAAAAATAATGTTGGTTTAGGCGATTATGGCCCAACTATTATATTGGAACATGAAGTGGAAAATGAGAAATTTTATACTTTATACGGACATTTATCGTTAGAAAGTATAGAGAATTTAAATGTCGGAGACAATTTTAAGAAAGGCGAAAAAATTGCGACTTTAGGAAATGCCTCAGTAAATGGCGATTATGCACCTCACGTCCATTTTCAAATCATCCATAACATTGGAAATTATTGGGGAGATTATCCAGGAGTCTGCAATACAAAAGACCTAAACTTCTATATAGAAAATTGTCCCGATCCTAACTTATTATTAAAAATTACTTAAATAGTTATGAAGAAAGCAGGATTGATTATATGTTTGTTGTTATTAATCGGATGTAAGTCTAAAACCGTTAGCAGAGATACAGAAGATTTAAAAATTAAAAAGGTTTCTGGAGCAGATGTGAATGCAAATCAGCAGCGCAAAGCGTATGATTTAGGAAAGAGAGTTTTGGAAACGTGTAATACTTCAAAATTTAAACCTTTTAATGAAACTGAAGTGACTAAAACGGTTATGGAAAACACAACAGAAGAACGTTTGACCAAAACCTGCCAGAGATTTAGACAATACTACGGAAGTTTTATAGATTTAAAATTAGATGGAGTTTACAAAACCAAACATGAAGTCATTTACCGCTATCATGCTTTGTATACAAAAAAAGTTGCCAATAAAGAATTGCGCATCTTTGTAAATGAAGACAATCTCATTTCTGCCATAAAATCTATGGATTGGGATGAAAAATTTGATGTGAAATTAGCCGATCAATAAATTGCAATACTTATGAATTTTAAACTACCGCTTCTTCTTTTATTATTTGTTTCAACATTTGCTTCAGCACAGCAAACGATTAGTGTAAAAGGATCTGCACCCTATCCCGCAACACAAGAATATACTTTCATCTGCGAAAAATATGCTTATTCCGGTGAAATAAATGTACAGATAGCCAAAACAGACAAAGGAGGTATTTTAAAATTAACCATCTCAACAGCAAGCGATAAAGCAAAAATTGCTGGAGGCGTTTACGTTGATTTGACAAATGCCGATGTTATCGCCTGCACAGACAAAAATGTAAAAGAATCTGCGGACGGAAAAACCACTGCTTACTATTATTTTACACCAGCAGAATGGCTGAAGCTTAAAAAAACTGATATTTATGCCATAAGATTCATTATTGCCGGCGGACCAGATATTTCTGGAAATCTAACGGGCCATTTTACAGCTTATAGCAAAGTAAAATATTTTTCTACAGCATTTGATAAATCTAAAAAAACATTTGATACAGCTAAAGAAATTAGTGTTTTGTAGTGATTTTTTAATATAATAAATCTTATATTTAACATAAATATTTTTTTATGAACTCAAATGAAGCCTTGATTGCAAAATTTTATACCGCCTTCGCGAATGCTGACGCCAAAACAATGAGCGAATGCTATCATCCGAAAGTTCATTTTATAGATCCTGCTTTTGGTTTATTAAAAGAAGAACAGGTTTCTAAAATGTGGGAAATGCTGCTTTTAAAGAGTAAAGGCAATTTAAAAATTGAATTTTCAAATGTTAAGGCAGACGAAACTACCGGTTCAGCAACTTGGATCGCTACTTACAATTTTAGCAAGACAAACAGAAAAGTCATCAATAAAATTTCAGCCGAATTTATCTTTCAAGACGGATTAATTATCAAACATACTGATAATTTTGATGTTTGGAAATGGTCGAAACAAGCATTTGGCATTACTGGTTATCTGTTAGGCTGGACAGGTTTTTTTCAGAAAAAAGTGCAGGCACAAGCACTTTCAGCATTAAAACAGTTTCAGAACGCCAATTAAAATATACTGCTTTCTATTTGGTCTAGAATCTAAATATTAGCCTTACGCCCCGATTATAATTATTTTGTTGCTCATTATTTTGCTAAAAGTATTAATGCCAGATAGTAATGAAAGAAATCGTACACAAAAAATTAAATCAATTACAGGCAACTGCAATCTGCGGAAACGATATTAGTTCTTCTTGCCTATATGTTTCTGCTTTAACCATTTTGTACGCGGGACAATACGCATGGATTTCCCTTCTTATTGTTGCTGTTGTATTATTTCTTTTCAGAAAAATTTATGCCGAAGTTGTTGGAGCAATTCCTTTAAATGGAGGCGCTTACAACGTTTTATTGAATACTTCGACAAAACGGCTAGCTTCTATAGCAGCAACACTAACCGTTTTATCCTATATGGCGACTGCTGTCATTTCGGCTTCTGAAGGAATGCATTATCTGCACGGAATTTTTGAAAGTCTAAATGTCACCATTGCAACGGTTGTTGTTTTAGTGCTCTTTACAGGATTGGCTATTTTAGGAATCGGAGAATCTGCATTTGTTGCTGTCATCATTTTCATGACACATATTGCGACTTTGACATTGCTGGTTTTGGCATCGGCTTGGTTTGTTTTAACGCATGGTTTAGATACTTTTCACATTAACTGGCAGACACCAATTGCTTCGGGAAGCATTAAAACTGCACTTTTCCTTGGTTTTTCTGCGGCAATGTTAGGAATTTCAGGTTTCGAAAGTTCAGCCAATTTTGTGGAAGAACAAGAACACGGCATTTTCCCTAAAACTCTTCGCAATATGTGGGCAATCGTGAGTTTCTTCAATCCAGTAATTGCTATATTATTGATTAGCGTAATTCCGTTGACAGAAGTTGGAGAAAACAAAGAATCGCTTCTCGCACACTTAGGCGATACGACTGGTGGAGCTTGGCTTGCGTGGCTTATTTCTATAGACGCCGTTATGGTACTTTGCGGAGCGGTTTTGACTTCATTTGTTGGAGTTTCAGGGCTTCTAAACCGAATGACATTAGATAGAATTCTACCCAATTACTTCCTAAAGCAAAACAAAAGAGGTTCTCATTACCGAATCGTTATAAGCTTTTTGATTCTTTGCTTATCCGTTCTTTTTGCTACAAACGGACATTTAGAATCTCTAGCAGGAGTTTATACCTTTTCTTTTTTGGCTGTTATGGCACTTTTCGGGATTGGAAATTTACTTTTAAAATACAAACGCAAAAAGCTTCCTAGACCCGAACGCGCCCGAGGTATTGCTGTTGTGACAGCCGTATTTTTTGTTATTGCAGCATTTGTTGGAAATATGTATCTGAATATCAATTCTTTTTATACATTTCTCCAATATATGATTCCTGCATTAATCTTTATTGGAATCATGCTCAATCGTGTTACTTTGATACGTTTATTGATCGAAGCTCTAGAATATTTTTATCAGCCATTGCGTAAAATGGTTATTCTCAGCAATCGTTACTTAGAAAGTTTAAGCTCCAAAATCAATTCTCAAGAATTTGTTTTCTTTACAAAAGGCGACGATATTACCATTTTGAACAAAGTATTGCAGTACGTTGAAGACAACGAAACTACTAAGAAACTGAAAATTGTTTATGTCAAAAAAGACCCGGTGGACAATGAAGCGCTCAAAAAAGATTTAGAAGTCTTAGATCGCGCTTACGATGGTCTTGACATAGAATACATAGAAATAGAAGGCGAATTCGGTCCAGAAATTATTGATGAACTTTCTGAAAAATGGAAAATCCCGAAGAACTTCATGTTTATAGGCTCTCCAGGAAATAAATTTTCATATCGGATAGCCGATCTCGGCGGTGTAAGATTGATTATGTGATTTTTTTTGTAGAGGCGCACCCAAGTGCGTCTTTTGCAAAATATACTTTAAAAGTAATACACCTGACAGGTTTTTAAAACCTGTCAGGTGTATTATTGCTTTGCGATCTCAATAAGCGTAAATATTATCTAATAAAATTTAAAAAAAAACTTAGCGTTCTCTGCGTTAAAAAAAAGCCACAGATTAGAAAGACCCGAAAGGTATAATGCTGCTTTGCGACCTTAATAAGCGTAAAGATTATCTAGTAAAATTTAAAAAAAACTTAGCGTTCTCTGCGTTAAAAAAAGCCACAGATTAGAAAGACCCGAAAGGTATAATGCTGCTTTGCGACCTTAATAAGCGTAAAGATTATCTAGTAAAATTTTAAAAAAAACTTAGCGTTCTCTGCGTTAGAAAAAAATAGCCACAGATTATAAGAATTAAAAGATTTAAAAAAAAATAACTGATAATCCGTATAATATGTGGCTAAAAATCTTTAGCGAATTGAGGCTATCAATCTAAGATTTAAACCAGCTTTCTACCAATTCATCTTCAAATGAAGTAGCATCTTTATGAATAAATTCATTACGTTTTTTATCATAAGAATAATCCAAAGCCCAAGTTTTATGATTGGCCGCCATCTCTTTTATGCTTTTACATACAAAAGCAATTTCTTCATCAGTTGTCGTTGGATGAATTGACATTCTAATCCATCCCGGTTTTTTAATTAAATCGCCTATTGTGATTTCGTTAACCAATTTATTCGAAGTTTCCTGATCAACGTGCAATAAATAGTGTCCATAAGTTCCTGCACAGCTGCATCCTCCTCTAGTCTGGATTCCAAAACGGTCGTTTAAAATTTTAACCCCTAAATTAAAGTGAAGATCATCAATAAAAAAAGATATCACGCCAAGACGTTCTTTGTGCTGTCCAGCTAGGATTTTAATATTCGAAATTGGCTCTAATTGAGAGAAAACATAATCGACAATTTCATGCTCGCGCTGCATGATGTTTTCAATTCCCATTTCTTCTTTCAGCTCAATTGCCAATGCAGTTTTGATAACTTGAAGAAAACCAGGCGTTCCCCCATCTTCACGATCTTCAATATTATCAATATATTTATGTTCTCCCCACGGATTTGTCCAACTTACCGTTCCTCCGCCCGGACAATCAGGGATCATGTTATTGTATAATTTTTTGTTGAAAATTAAAACTCCAGAAGTTCCCGGACCGCCTAAGAATTTATGAGGAGACATAAAAACAGCGTCCAAATACGCTTCTGGATCCGCAGGATGCATATCAATTTCAACATAAGGTCCAGAACAGGCAAAATCAACAAAACAGACACCATTATATTGATGCATTAGTTTTGCGGCTTCGTGAAAAGGAGTTCTTAAACCTGTAACGTTTGAGCAAGCTGTAATAGAAGCAATTTTGATTGTTCTATCTTTATATTTTTCTAATAAAGCTTCAAGGTTTTCGAGATTAAAAAGGCCTTTTTCGCAAGAAGGAATAATCTCTACATCTGCAATAGTCTCTAACCAGGAAGTTTGGTTAGAATGATGCTCCATATGCGAAATAAAAACGATAGGTTTTTTCTCTGCAGGAACATTGGTGAAACTTTTTAGGTTTTCAGGAATTTTTAAACCTAAAATTCGCTGGAATTTATTGATAACTCCCGTCATTCCAGTTCCATCTGTAATTAAAACATCATCGCTGTTTGCATTGGCATGACGCTTAATAATATGTCTGGCATGATGATAGGCTTTTGTCATAGCAGTGCCAGATACTGTAGTTTCGGTATGTGTATTGGCAACAAATGGACCAAACTCATTTAGCAGTTTTTCTTCAATCGGACGATATAATCTTCCGCTGGCAGTCCAGTCGGTGTAAATTATTGATTTTCTGCCATACGGCGAAGTAAATTCTTGATTTATACCAACAATATTCTGTCTAAATTCCTGGAAATAAGTTTCCAGTGTCATGGTACTATTTTTGCTATTCATTAGTTGTGCCTTGTGTTTGACTGCAAATATATATAGTTTTTTTATAAAATTGCGAATTTATCAATAGTAAACTTCAAACGCTATATTACCATTTAGTATTTTTAGTTAAAACAACTTTTTTTTAATAAATTATCATAATATCCTATCGAATTAATAGGCATTAAATCTAAAGAAAGCATTATTTATGGGAAATTTATCAGTAGCTACCTTTGGTGGTGGATGTTTTTGGTGTATTGAAGCTGTAATTCAGCGTTTAAAAGGTGTAGAATCAATAAAATCAGGCTATTCAGACGGATTTATCAAAAATCCAGCGTATCGCGAAGTGTGTACAGGAAAAACAGGACACGCTGAAGTAATACAAGTGACTTTCAACCCTGACATAATTTCATACAATGACTTAATTTTCATATTCATGACAAGTCATGACCCGACAACTTTAAATCGTCAAGGCGGTGATAGCGGAACCCAGTATCGTTCTATAATTCTGTATCATGATGACACACAGAAAGAAATTGCTGAAAAAGTTTTTGATGAAGTACAGCCTGCTTATGCAGATCCAATTGTAACGCAGCTGAAACCTTTTGAAGTTTTTTACGAAGCCGAAGACTATCATCAAAATTATTATAATGAAAATCAGGAAGCAGGATATTGCCAAGTTGTAATCGATCCGAAAATTCAGAAACTTAAAAAAATGTATGCTGATAAGTTGATCAGCTAAATTTAGTTTTAGCTACAGATTAAAAAGATTCGAGGTTGAAATTATTAATCAATTAGCTTGTCACCCTGAGCGAAGTCGAAGAGAGTTCCAATTGGACTTGAGCTTCGACTTCGCTCAGCCTGACAAAGTTTAATCTTTGTAATCTATGGCAAAAAGAAAATCAACAAAATGAAAAATCTAAAAATAAATAATCGATTTACTGCCGAATTGCCAGCAGATTCAGATTTGACAAATGAAATTCGTCAGGTTAAAAACACGCTGTTCTCGTACGTAAATCCGACAAAACCCTCAAATCCGAAATTGATTCACGCTTCTGAGGAAGTTGCTGCATTGGTTGGAATTTCCAAGGAAGAAATACAATCAGAAGAATTTTTGAATGTTTTTTCCGGAAAAGAAATTCTTCCAGAAACTCAGCCGTATGCTATGTGCTACGCGGGACATCAGTTTGGAAATTGGGCAGGGCAATTGGGAGACGGCCGCGCAATCAATTTGGCAGAAGTTGAAAACAATAATCAATTTTATATACTACAGCTAAAAGGTGCTGGAAAAACTCCATACTCAAGAACTGCAGATGGTTTGGCTGTTTTGCGTTCTTCTATAAGAGAGTATTTATGCGCAGAGGCAATGCATTATCTAGGTGTACCCACTACCCGATCACTTTCGCTTGCTCTTTCTGGAGATCAGGTTTTAAGAGATATTTTGTATAACGGAAATCCTGCTTATGAAAAAGGTGCTGTGGTTTGCCGTGTGGCTCCTTCATTTATCCGTTTTGGAAGCTACGAAATGTTGACGGCCAGAAATGAGCTTAAAAACCTGAAACAATTTGTAGAATTTACAATTAAGCATTATTTTCCTGAAATTTCAGGAGAACCAAAAGAGCAGTACCTACAGTTCTTTCAGAAAGTTGCGGATACAACTCGTGAAATGATTTTGCATTGGCAGCGTGTCGGATTTGTTCATGGCGTAATGAATACCGATAATATGTCTATTCATGGAATTACGATAGATTACGGTCCGTATGGCTGGCTAGAAAACTACGATCCCGATTGGACTCCAAACACAACAGACAGTCAAAATAGAAGATATCGTTTCGGGAATCAGCCTCATGTGGCCCAATGGAATTTGTTCCAATTGGCAAATGCGCTTTATCCTTTAATCAATGAAGCTGCACCTTTAGAAAAAGTCTTAGATTCATTTATAATTGATTTCGACAATGATTATAAAATAGTGTTTTTAAGTAAATTAGGAATATTTACTTCAAGTGAAACTGACAATAAAATCATTAAAGGTTTAGAAGAAATTTTGCAGCTCTCAGAAACTGATATGACCATATTTTTTAGAAGTCTGAGCAAAATTAAAAAAGATGACTCTGTAGAACAAGCATTCGAAAAAATAGAATATGCATTCTACATTCCAGAAGAAATCAAAGAAAATATTCTGGATGCTTGGCAAAAATGGTTGAGTGTTTATTTGAAAAGATTAAATGCCGAATCGCTTTCTGATGAAGAACGCTCAGAAAAAATGAATCAAATTAATCCAAAATATGTATTGCGAAATTATATGGCACAATTAGCCATTGATGCAGCAGATAAAGAAGATTACTCTTTGGTAGACGAATTATTTCAGCTTTTAAAAAATCCGTATGACGAACAGCCAGAATCTGAAAAATGGTTTGCAAAACGTCCAGATTGGGCAAGAACAAAGGTTGGCTGTTCTATGCTTTCTTGCAGTTCTTAACTAATTAAAAGGTTCTCGACTCTGCTCTATTTATAGTTTTATCACATTGAGCAGAGTCGAAATGCTTTTTAGCGCCTAAAACAGTATTCGAAAAACTCTTATTTCGAACTTAAATAATCTACAATCATACTAGCATGAATTCTAGAGTTTTCAATAAACCATTTATGCGTCTGCATTCCTCCACACACAACACCTGCGAGAAATAAACCTTCCACATTGGTTTCCATTGTCTCAGGATTATAAACTGGAATTTTTAATTCATCATCAGAAAGCTGAATTCCGATTTTTTCTAGAAAATTCAAATCTGGTTTGTAGCCTGTTAATGCAAGCACAAAATCATTTTCTATTGTAATCTTTCCGTTTGGCGTTAGAATTTCTACTTCATCCTCGCGAATTTCGGTTATATTAGATTCAAAATACGCCTTAATGCTTCCTTCAGCAATACGGTTTTCAATATCAGGCTTTACCCAATATTTGACACGATTATTAATTTCGTTTTTACGGATTACCATTGTAACCTCTGCTCCTTTTCTCCAGCATTCCAAAGCCGCATCTACCGAAGAGTTGTTTGCTCCCACAACCAAAACTTTCCTAAAAGCATATTCGTGCGCTTCTTTGTAGTAATGGCGCACTTTTGAAAGATGTTCCCCAAAAACGTTCATTTCTATCGGAATGTCATAAAAGCCTGTTGCCATTATAACATTCTTTGATTCATACTTATGTTTATCGGTTGTGATCTTAAAAATATCTTGGTTCTTCAGTATATCAGTTACTTTTTCAAATAAATTAATATTGAATTTAAAATAACGATGAATATTTCGATAGTATTCTAGCGCTTCCTGCCTTCCAGGTTTGGGTGCCAAGCAGTTAAACGGAATTCCGCCAATTTCTAATCTTTCTGCGGTTGAGAAAAAGGTCATGTAAAGAGGATAATTAAAAATGCTGTTAACGATCGCTCCTTTTTCAATAATGAGATATTTTAATTTTTTCTTTTCAGCTTCTATTGCGCAGGCAAGTCCAATTGGTCCGCCACCCACAATAACAAGGTCGTATATTGATTCTGTCATTTTATTTTTGCCAGTCTTTATAAGGATTTTTGCTTAAATAAGCATTGTAATATCTTTCGTCGTTTGTTACTTCTTCTCCAAGCCATTCTGGTTTTTCAAAAACTTCATCTTCCGAATTTAACTCTATTTCAGCCATTACCAAGCCCTCATTTTCGCCATAAAATTCGTCAACCTCAAATACGTGCTCTCCATATTTTATTTCGTAGCGAGTTTTTTCAATTTTACCTTTTTCGCATAATTTTAATAGTTCCTGAGCTTCATCAAGCGGAATTTCATTCTCCCATTCAAAACGCGACATACCGCCGCTATGGCTTATTCCTTTTATCGTAATAAAGCCTTTGTGTCCTTTAATCCTAACCCTCACTGTGCGCTCAGGAGCAGAACTCAAGTAGCCTTGAGCAATCTTATTTTGAGCAAAGGCTTGCTTTTTGAAGCTGTCAGATTTTACAAGAAATTTTCTTTCTATTTCAACCATTTTAAATGTAGATTATTTTTTATGCAAGTTACTCATTTTAATCAAGCCTTTGAGCTTATAAAAAATGAAAAATAAGTTAATTTATTTTGTCTCAGTACAAATACGCAACATGAAAATAACTGATAATTAACACGTTAAGAATATTATTTTAAGTAAATTTGATAGAATCTTAATCCGTCACCTATGTCTAAAAAAGCACTTTATCTATTAGGCATTGCAATTACTATTGTTTTGGGTACATTTTTATATCTGAAATTTTGTTGCAACTGCTGCGAAAAAGCAATAACGGATGATACTCCTAAAACAGTTTCAGATACTGTCCAAGAGCCCAATTTTGTTCCGTTTGTATTAAATGGTTCGGGAATTGAATATCATACAAATGATAATCTCAAGTTCCTAAAAAACAGCGCGAAATTAATAATGCCTGTAAGTGATTCTGTAATAACTGGTATCGAAAAGTTACAAATGTTTTTGAAATCAAATCCGAAACAAAAAATAACCATAACCGGTTATGCCACTTCTGACGAAACAAATTCCACCACTTTTGAAAACCTTGGCCTTGCGAGGGCAAATGATGTAAGGAATTATTTTGTTTCAAAAGGACTTTCTGAAAATCAATTTAATACGAAAGGAGAAATTCTAGACAAATGGAAAATGAATGCAGACACACTTCTTGGACCTGCTAATTATTCGTTTGAAATTATTGACTCAACAGCTGTCACAAATAATGAATGGAGTGCATTAAAAGATAAAATAAATGCACAGCCATTGATTCTACATTTCAATACAAACCGATCTAGTCAGACCTTAAGCGATGCTGAGAAACAAAAAGTGGCCGATATTGCAAAATACACAGAAAATGTTAAGGATGCTGTTATTCTAGTAGTAGGACATTCTGACAATATTGGAAACCGCAGCTCGAATATTGCTTTAGCCCAAAAAAGAGCTGACTTTTCTAAAGATTATCTTTCTAAAAACGGAATTGATTCTGAGCGAATTGAAACGCAGTCGAAAGGTCCTGACGAGCCAATTGGTGACAATGGCACTGCAGAAGGAAAGGCAGAAAACAGAAGGACAGTAATTACCATTAAATAACAATCAAAATATACGATCATGAATATACCTTGTATCTTAATACCTGTGCTAGTGGGATTAATCTGCGGAATTTTAGGTTACTTACTAGGAAAAATGAATTCGAAAAATGATGATTCGCTTGCTGCGTCACTTCAAGCAGATTTGGACGCGTGCAAGGCCAATACAAAAAACTTGAATGCAAGAATTTCTACTCTTGAAGCAGATCTGGCTGCAAAAGCTAAATCTTCAGTCCAGTCATTTGCGGCAGCTGCTCCCATAACAATTCCTTTTGATGCGGCCTTAGCGGCAAATGTGTTGGGCAAAAAAATAAAAGAGAATGACTTAAAAATAGTTGAAGGAATCGGCCCTAAAATCGAAGCTTTGTTTAATGCTGCAGGAATCAATACTTGGTATGATCTTTCTCAAGCTTCTACAGAAAAATTACAGTCTATTTTGGATGCAGGAGGAGAAAATTATGCCATGCATAATCCGAGTACATGGGCAAGACAAGCATTAATGGCTTATCAAGGAAAATGGCAAGATTTGAAAGAGTGGCAAGATAGCCTTTTGGGCGGAAAAGAGTGAAAAAAGGTTCTGAGGTTTAAAGGTGCAAAGGGACAGAGTTTTTTCTGCTTTAAAAAGGTTCAGAGGTTCAGAGGCGCAAAGGGACAGAGGTTTTCTTACTTTGTGTTTTCCATCTTTGAGCCTTGCTGCTTTAAAAAAGGTTCAGAGGTTCAGAGGTGCAAAGGGACAGAGGTTTTCTACATTGTGTTTTGCATCTTTGAGCCTTTGCAACTTTGCACCTTTGAGCCTCTACTACTTTGAACCTTTGCATCTCTGAACCTTTGCACCTTTGTACCTTTGTACCTTTGTACCTTTGTACCTTTGAACCTTTGTCACTAAAAAAAAGTACTCCATTCCATTTTAGGATTATACCATAGTTTTCCATTTTTAACTTCTAATGGACAATCTATATTATTAGCATATAAAGCTCCTGTTCCTAAACCTTGAGGCATATCTGAGTTTAATGTAAAGGTCCATTGGGCTATCGCATTCAACCCGATATTGCTTTCTAATGCCGAAGTAATCCACCAGCCGATATTGTATTTTTCTGCAAGAGTGATCCATTCTTGCGTGCCGCGGAAACCGCCAATGAAACTTGGCTTTAAAATGATGTATTGAGGCTTTATATTCTGCAGCAGTTTTTCTTTTTCTTCAAATGAAAATACGCCTATAAGCTCTTCATCTAAAGCAATCGGAAAAGGCGTTTGTTTACAAAGTTCAGCCATTTCTAAAACTTGGCCTTTTTTAATAGGCTGCTCGATGCTATGAAGCTGAAATTGATTTAATTGATTTAATTTATCTAAAGCTTCCATCGAAGAAAAAGCGCCATTGGCATCCACTCTGATTTCTATTTCTTCTGGAGAAAAATGACTTCTAATGAATTGCAGCAGTTCCAGTTCTTTATTAAAATCAATCGCTCCAATTTTAAGTTTGATACAGCTAAAACCATCAGCCAATTTTTCTTCTATCTGCTGCTTCATAAAAGCAGATTCACCCATCCAAACTAATCCATTTATGGCAATTGAACTTGAACTTCTGGTAAAATTAGACGGAAATAAGAGATATGGATTTTCACTTTTCAATGACAAAAAAGCCATTTCGATTCCGAATTGTATAGAAGGAAATTCTAATAATTGGTTCCAAAGAGCTGTTTCTTCTAAATGAATATTATCGCAAGCCCATTTTAGTTTTTCTTCGTAATCTGTACGATCGTCTGCACTTAATCCACGCAATATACCGCACTCTCCTATTCCTTTTTTGCCGTTTTCTTCCAGAACAATAAACCAAGTCTCTTTCTCGGTCATAATTCCTCGGGAAGTTCCAGACGGACGTTTAAATTCTAGAAGGTATTTATGATAAGATGCTTTCATTTCTTTAAGGTGCTAAGATGCTAAGTTCTGAGATACTGAGTTAAAAAAGTATGCTTTAAAAAGCATCTCACATTTAAGCAACTTAGTATCTCAGCAGCTTAGAAACTTAATTATATAATTTTAAGATTTTTTCAAAATCTTTTGAAGGCAAACCTGCTTTTTCAAAAGTTTGAAAATCAAGTTTTGTTTTTGCAATCCAACTTAAACTGTCCGTTACATTTTGAGTCTGATACTTTTTGTAAATCGCTTTGGCTGCGCTGTAGTCGTCGTTTACCAAATAAGTATGAGCCAAATTTAATTTGATCAATAATTCTGTATCATCCAGCTTTTCGCCTTCTTGAAGTGCTTTTAATGCTTTTGCGTATTGTTTGGTCAAAATATAGCAATATCCCAACGAACTGTAATCTAACGCTGTAGCTTTGCCTTCATTTACAATTGTATTTAATTTTGGAATTGCCTCGTTGTATTTTTGAGCTTTGATTAAAGAAGCCACTTGGACTCTTAAATCGTTAAATACATTTTTAGAAATATCAGCATCTCTGTAACAGCTGTTTCCAAAATCTTTATACACTTTTGTTTTTTCGACAGCCAACAATTTTTGAAACTCATCATAACGATATTGTTTCATGATTTTGTTGAGAATGCAAACGCAAAAATCATCTGAATTAGCCATTTTTTGTGCCATTGTAGAAGTTTTGCACAAGCTAATAATTTCGTTTTTGTTGTCCTGATTCCATCCGCGGTTGAGTTTTGCATCTACCCACGGCACTACTTCTAGAACTACTTTTTGGCTTAGTAGCCAGTTTTTGCTTTCGAAACCAAACCAAATCGTACTGATGTTTTCTTTTAAGCAAGATGATTTATTGACAGACAGTCGTTTGGCATCTTTGCTAACAGGCTCTGCCTGAGAATAACAGGCTTTATCAATTTTACCGTCTGCTACATACTTTTTTGCATTTTCATTTGAGGTAAAAATCGAATACGTGCATTCGTCATCGCCCGAGATTTTTGACATTAAGAATACAGCTCCTGCCGAACCTTGGCTAATGCCTGTTGGATCTGGAATTGCTTTTAATAAAGAGACCAAGCTATTGGCCATTTCTTGATTTTTGTCTAAAAGTGTGATTCTATATACAATTTCTGTGGTTCCAACGGGTAAATCTTCTGTTGGTATAGAAATCCTATCACGTGCCGGAACCATAATTTCTTTGGTTGTAGCCCGTTCTTTGTCCCAATAACCGTCTTTTTGAGCAAAAGCGTTACCTGAAACCGCGATAAATAGTAAAAGAATGATTTGTTTGAAAGTTGTATTTTGTGATGATGCTTTAATTGCCACAGATTTCACAGATTAAAATGATTTTTATTTTAAAAAACTTTAATTCAATTAACATAGATTATGCCAAATAACTTTCTTATGGAATTGAGTGCCCTAGCCCCGATTACTTCACTAAACTTTTATTTTAATTGGAGTTCAGTGAACTTCGTTTGAGGCGGTATCTCCCGATTTAGAAAAACAAGGCTTTTTCAGCCGTAGTTTTTGTTAATCGGGAATTTAGCCGAAAGCGGGATTAGCTCCTTCCATCGACTCCGCTCAGGATGACAATTATAATTCAATAGAATCTCCGATTGGTAAAAGCATTAAATCTTTTCCTTTATCGAAAAATTTACGAATTGCTTCTTCATGATTGATTTCGATATAGCCAAAAGTATCATAGTGGTATCCAAGTACTTTGTCGCATTCTACAAAATCTGAAGCAATAATAGCGTCTTCAACATCCATGGTAAAGTTGTTTCCGATTGGGAGAATTACCAAATCCAGTTTTGTGCGAAGCGGAATTAGTTTCATATCATATGTCAATGCAGTATCTCCAGCGATGTAGATGTTTTTGTGTTCGCCTTCAATAACAAAACCTCCAGGATTTCCTCCGTACGCACCGTCAGGAAAACTGCTTGAATGGATTGCGTTTACATATTTCACTTTCCCGAAATCAAATTTCCAGCTTCCGCCATGATTCATAGGGTGCGAATTGAATCCTTTTTTTGCATAGTAGCTAGCAATTTCGGCGTTAGAAACGATAACAGCATTTGTATTTTTGGCAATAGCTTCAACGTCCAACACGTGATCTGCGTGCGCATGAGTCAGCAAAATATAATCGGCTTTTATGGTGCTAAGATTGATTGATGCCGCTTGTGGGTTTCCGGTAATAAATGGATCCACAATAATGTGTTTTCCTCCTACTTCAATTCCTAATGAAGCGTGTCCGTAGTATGTAATTTTCATTTTGTTACCTTTTTAAAATTAAACATTTGTTTTTTATCTTCCTCCTAAAAAGAGGTTTACAATAATATCTGAAATCAGTGAAATCATACACACTGTAAGCAATATAGAAAGCAAGAATGTGCTCAGTGCCAGTTTTTTCAATTCTGGGTCTAATAATTTTGGATCTTGATTTTTGTAAACCGTAATCAAGTGTTTTGTCAACGGAATATAAGCCAGTACAAATAAGTATTGATCAAAGTTATAATCGCTCAAAACAGCAAATGCAACTACTAAAACCATCGCAGTAATGATTAGGAAAAAGTGATAATTTTTAGCTTTTTTAGCTCCAATCTGCACTACGATCGTATTTTTTCCTGATTTTTTATCTGATTCCTGATCGCGCATATTGTTTAGGTTTAAAACGCCAACGCTCAATAATCCGATTGCTACGGCTGGAAGAATTAAAAGCGGATCAACTTCTTTTGCGTACAAAAAGTTAACGCCCAAAGTGCTCACCAATCCGAAGAAAATAAAAACAAATAAATCTCCAAATCCTCTGTAACCATAAGCAGAATTACCAACGGTGTAGCGAATTGCAGAGATAATAGCAGCGATTCCTAACAGCAGAAAAAAGATGGAATACCCGAAATTGTCTTTCCCAAAAGCAAAATAAATCAATATTATTGCAGACAGCAACGTAAGGAATGAAGTGATAATAATGGCTTTTTTCATTGCCTGAGGCGTAATAACGCCACTCTGAATAGCACGCTGAGGCCCAACACGGTCTGCATTATCCGTTCCTTTTACTCCATCTCCATAATCGTTTGCAAAATTGGATAAAACCTGTAATCCTAACGTTGTCAATAAAGCAAAACCAAAAACCTTCCAGCTGAATACTTCGGTTGGGGTATTAATAGTTTCTGTTGGATTTGACAAAGCATAAATGCTTCCAACTATAATTCCGGAAACGGATAAAGGTAATGTGCGCAGTCTTGCGGCTTCAATCCAATGTTTCATGTTTTAATTTTAGATTTTAGAATATAGATTTTAGATTATTATATTCTGATTTGAAATTATAGACTGAAAATCTAGAATCTAAAATCAGAAATCTAAAATTATTAAGGAATCCACTTGTTTTCTCCAAAGTTTGGTTTTCTCTTTTCTAAGAAAGCATTTCTTCCTTCTTTTGCTTCTTCGGTCATATAAGCTAAACGGGTTGCTTCGCCTGCAAAAACTTGCTGTCCGACCATTCCGTCATCTGTTAAGTTCATTGCAAATTTCAGCATTTTAATAGATGTTGGCGATTTTTGAAGAATTTCCTGCGCCCATTCGTACGCCGTAGCTTCAAGTTCGTCATGAGGAATTACGGCATTTACCATTCCCATTTCAAAAGCTTCTTGAGCAGAGTAGTTACGTCCTAAAAAGAAAATTTCACGCGCTTTTTTCTGTCCTACCATTTTAGCCAAATATGCTGATCCGTAACCGCCGTCAAAACTAGTTACGTCTGCATCTGTCTGCTTAAAAATAGCGTGTTCTTTACTAGCAAGCGTCATATCGCAAACTACGTGCAAACTATGTCCGCCTCCTACAGCCCAACCTGGAACAACTGCAATAACCACTTTAGGCATGAAGCGAATTAAACGCTGCACTTCTAAAATATTTAAACGGTGCTGCCCATCGTCTCCTACATATCCTTGATGTCCGCGTGCATTCTGATCTCCTCCGCTGCAGAAAGAATACACTCCGTCTTTTGTTGAAGGCCCTTCTGCAGAAAGCAAAACAACTCCAATCGAAGTGTCTTCCTGCGCATCGTAAAAAGCTTGGTATAATTCTGAAGTTGTTTTAGGGCGGAATGCGTTTCTTACATTTGGTCTGTTAAAAGCTATTCTTGCTACTCCATTGCATTTTTTATAAGTTATATCTTCAAATTCTCTGGCTGTAATCCAATCCATTTTGATTTTTTGTTTAAATAATTATACGGTAAAAATAAAGCATTTTTACTAGTTTACCTACTCAATCTGTCTTAAGTCTTTGCTAAATTGGCCTGCAATGTTAACAATTGGTATTTACTTACAAAAAATAACATTTTTTAACATTAGTTTAGAAAAATAATAATTAATTTTACAGCCTAGAAATCAATGAGATACAAAATATTTCAAAGATTTCAGATTGATTTTCTTTCACTGATTTATTAACCTAAAAAATGATTTTTTTGAGAAAATTTAAAAAATTTGTCGCTCATTTTTTTAGGGTTTTTAGTTACAAACCTCAATTAAAAGAGCAAATGATTTATGTGTTTGTCGAAACTTCAAAAACAAAAAAGTAACACCTAAGGTTAAATGTTAGAATTGTTATATAATTAGTATAGGAATGATAACGAAAAGAGGAAAAAGTACTAATTCACACTTTCTAAAAGTTATTTTATAAAACCAATGGATGAGCCGTGAAATTGTTTTTTTGCTTTTAAGATAGGTGCATCAATTATTTAAAAGACATACCATCAATGGGATAATTTCTAAAATACGTAAAGCTATTGTTCTGAGATGGATTCGAATTATTTTATTTCTGTTTTTTTTTAATTACAATTTTTTTTAAAACTGAATAAAAAGCGAAAGGCTGCTTGTAATGAGCAGCCTTTTGTGGTTTTATAACTTTACGGTTTTCCAAATTCCAATGGATTGCATTAAATCAATCTTGGCATTTATTTCACCAAATAAATCCCGTCTTCTTTTATTTCAATCAGTTTTTCTTTATACAAAGCTCCGATTGCTTTTTTAAATGATTTTTTACTCATTTTTAAAACCGTTTTAATGTCTTCAGGATGAGAATTATCATTTAATCTAAGAAAACCTCTGCTGGCTCTCAGTTCGCTTAATATTTTTTCGGCATTTGGCTCAATGCTTTCAAAACCTTGTGCCTGAAGCGCTACATCAATTTTATTGTCAGGACGAATATTTTTGATATAGCCGCGCATTCTATCTCCCGTTCTTATCGAATCATCGTAAACTTCATCTTTGTACAAAAGTCCTTTGTGACGCTCGTTTATGATAACATTGATTCCCATATCAGTAATATGCGAAACAATTAAATCTACTTCTTCGCCTTTTTCAACTGTCAATTGATCGTTGCTTAAGAATTGATTGGTCTTGCTTGAAGCGACCAAACGATTCGTTTGTTTATCCATATACAGATAAACCAAGTAGCGTTTTCCTTTTTCCATTGGACGCGCCTGCTCTTTAAACGGAACAAGAATATCTTTTTCCATTCCCCAATCCATAAATGCGCCGACATTGTTGATATAATTTACTCTCAAAAGTGCAAATTCATTCAATAAAATATACGGTACCAAAGTAGTTGCAACTGGTCGCTGTTCGTGGTCTAAGTACACAAAAACAATTAATTCTTCACCAATTTCAAATACTTTTGGCACATATTTATTGGGAAGCAAGACATCGTGAACACCATCTGGATCATTTTCAGGGTCTCCTAAAAACAAACCAACTTTAGTATCACGCAATATAGTTAAGGTATTGTATTTTCCTATTTCTAACATTTTTATAAATTTCTAAGCAGTAAGACTGCTAAGTTTCTGAGGCGCAAAGGTACGAAGTTTGACACGGTAGAAAGAAATTAATTGTAACAAAACTTAAGTTGCCTACAAAAAATAGAAAATCCCTTTATAACAGATGCCATAAAGGGATTTCAAATTATATTATAATGTCAATTAATTAAAGACGCTTTCTTTTTTAAAGTGTACAGTCAATAAATAATATACAACAGCTCTAAATTTTTGCTTATTTGATTTTCCGTACTTTTCCATCACAGCATTAATTCCTTCTTCTAAATCTGGTCCATCTGTTAAGCCTAATTTCTTAATTAAAAAATTATTTTTTACAGTATCTAATTCCGATTGCTGCGAAGAAGCTACCGTAGAAGCGTCATCATTGTAAATTGACGGCCCGCAAGCTATTGTAACTTTTGTTAGCAAATCTGCATCGGCTGTAATTCCGCACTTTTCTTTTAGATCAGCTGTATACTTTTCAATTAAATCTTCTCTTCTGCTCATAACTATATAATTAATTTGGTGAATAATAGACCAAAGTTATAGCTAAAGCAGTAACAAAAACAATATTTTTAACAAATATTTTCTTTCAATTTTAAACTAAGTATTTGAAGTATTGTTTTAGAATAAGATCATTCTCTGTCGTTGGCGTAAAAATCTCTAAAATACACGGAACATCATCAGAGCTGTATAATGACTGTATTGCGTTTTCTAATGAATCAATGTCTTTAGCCGTAAAATAATTCATCTGATACATCTTAGCCAAATGTTCTGCAGTCAGTTTATGAGAAGTTTCAAAGTAAGTATTGAAAACCGGTTTTTCCTGATGTCCAGGAAGAATTCTAAAGATTCCTCCTCCTCCATTATTAATTAAAATGATTTTAAAGTTTTTAGGAATATAAGAATTCCATAAAGCATTGCTGTCGTATAAAAAGCTGATGTCTCCCGTTACAAAAACAGTTTGTTTTTCGTTTCCTACTGCTGCGCCAATTGCTGTAGAAGTGCTTCCGTCGATTCCGCTAGTTCCTCGATTGCAAAAAACTTCAATCGATTGATCAATATCGATTAATTGCGCATAGCGAATAGCAGAACTGTTGCTAATTTGCAGCATACTATTTTTAGGAAGCGATTCAATTACTTTTTCAAAAACTTTAAAATCCGAAAATTCAATCTGGCGCAAATATTCTTTCCTTTTAGCAAGTCTCGTTTTGTAAATGGAATCGATGTTTTTGTAATAATTGCTTTTAACTAAAGAAGTTTTAGCAAGCAAGTCTTTAAAGAAATCATTTGGCTTCATTTCAAAATGTTTGGTCAATGCGCCAAATGTGTCATATGCACGCAAAGTGTCAATATGCCAATGGTGTTTGGGTTTGTATTTTCGTAAAAATCCTTTAATTCTTTTTGAAACTACCATTCCGCCAAAGGTTATCAAAACCTCTGGATTAAACTCTTTAAAATCAGAATCATCAAATGGTGTAATTAAAGTATCTATCGAATTGATAAAACTCTCATGATGAAGATTGGAAGTAGTTTCTGTAAGCACTACAACTGACGGATCTGAAGCTAAATTTTCTATAACTTCCTGATCGATACTGTTGGCCTCATTTACTCCTACTAAAACTAATTTTCGTTTTGCGCTATTCCAAACAGAAACAATTTCATCGCTGTTTTCTATTGTTTTAGAATTGTTTCCCTCTTCTAAATGAGTGATTTTTGGCTGTATAGAAAGTTCTTCTGTCGTTTCATAAAGCGGTTCTTCAAAAGGCGCATTGATATGGACAGGGCCTTTTTTTAGAATAGCAGTTTCAATTGCCAGGTTGATTTTTATATCATTTTCTTCTGAGGCTTCTTCGGTTAAATTGGCATTGAAAACAGAATGATTAGCAAAAACATTTTCTTGGCGAATCGTCTGTCCGTCACCAATATCAATTTTGCTTTGCGGGCGGTCAGCCGAAATTACAATCAATGGGATCTGACTGTAGAATGCTTCTGCAAGAGCAGGGTAATAATTTAATAAAGCTGATCCTGAAGTACAGACTATGGCGGTCGGCTGTTTGGTCTGCTGTGCAATTCCTAAAGCAAAAAAAGCTGCACAACGTTCGTCTGCAATACTGTAACAGGTAAAATTTGGATTTTGAGCAAAACCGATAGTTAACGGTGCATTTCTAGATCCTGGAGAAATTATAATATTAACAATGCCTTTGGCAGATAAAATTTCGATAATGCTTTGTGCAAGCGCTATTTTGGGGTAAATCATTCCGGTCGTATATTACTTTTTTTAAAGAAAATCTTCTATTTGATTTTTCTTCATCTTGCTTACAAAGTTACAAAGTTCACACTTGATTTATATTATAATTAGGAATATATTAAGGCTCTTTCTCGAAAAAGGGAATATATTTGTAAAATCGAATAATTAATAAAAGCCTGACCTGATATGCGTTTCCTATTTATACTTTTTTTATCTGTTGCTTTCCAAACCGTAACTTCTCAGAATCAATTTGTTCCTGTTGATATTCCGTACAAAACAGCTTTAGAAAATGCAAAAAAAGAAGGAAAACCGCTTTTTATTATGCTTTATGCAGATTGGTGTCCGCATTGCCATTTAATGAAAACAGAAGTTTTGAGTGATTCTGCTGTTATGGACTTTTTGAACAAAAATTTTGTCTGCACTTATAAAAATATCGAAAAAGAAGAAGGAATTGCTTTAAAAAACAAATTCAACACCAAATCGCTTCCTACTTTTTTATTTTTGGACAATAATGAAACTTTGGTTTATGCATTGAAAGGTGAAATGAAAAAGCCTGAATTCTTAAACGAGCTTAATAATTCGTTGAATCCTAAATTGCAATTGCCTTATCTAGAAAAACAGTTTCTTGATGATCCGAGCAATTCAGACAAGTTTTTTAGCTATTTAAATACATTAAAAAAAGGAAAAGACAGAACAGAATTGTCTGTACCAACGCATACTTATCTAAACACTCAATCTGATAAGCAATTGGTCAGTGAATTGAACTGGCGCGTTATTGCAAACGGAGTCACCGATATTAAGTCTAGGGAGTTTCAATATGTTTTGAATCACCAGAAAGAGTTTGCCGCTGTTGCTTCTCAAAATAGAATTGACCGTAAAATTGAAAGCATCGTAAACGAGCTGCTACGTCCTTTGGTTGACAATTTAGATACTGTAAATTATTACAAACAGAGAGAAGTGGCCAAATCTATCCGATTGCAAAAGACCGATTCTTTGGTTTTCAAGTACGATTTGACATTGGCTGAAAGAACTGAAAAATGGAACTTCTATAAAAAAGTTACACTAGAGGATACGCAGAAATTGGTTTGGAATGATGCCAGTTTTTTAAAAGATATCGGAAATACGTATTTCAAACATATTAAAGATGTTGAAAGTTTGAAGAAAGCTATTTTCTGGGTAAACCGTTCTTTAGAATTAAATGATTCGTATGATGGCAATTTGCTTGAAGCCAAACTCTACAATAAAATAAAGGATAAAAAGAAAGCTTTAGAATATGCTAAAAATGCCAAAGCCATAGCAAAGGAAATGGATTGGAATTCTAAGGAAGTGGATACTTTATTAGCTGAACTGAATACTAAATAATCTGTATAATTATCAATGAGCGTTATTTTAAGACCTGCAGCGGCAAGCGATTTGCAAAAAATTCTAGAAATTGTAAATCATTCTATTTTACATACTACGGCCAATTACAGTTACGAAATCCAGACTTTGGAAGTTCAGACTAAATGGTTTGAAGATAAAATGGCTAAAAACCTTCCTGTAATTGTGGCCGATTTAGATGGCGAAGTGGTTGGTTTTGGAAGTTATGGGCAGTTTAGAGAAAAGATAGGCTATCAATATACCGTAGAACATTCTGTTTATGTGATGGATAACATCATTGGGAAAGGAATTGGGTCTAAGCTTTTAACAGAGTTAATTCGTTTGGCTAAAGAACAAGGATATCACGTTATGATTGGCGCCATTGATGCTGATAATGCAGGAAGTATTGCTTTTCATGAAAAATTCGGATTTGTGGCTACGGGAACTATCCGAGAAGTAGGCTATAAATTTGACCATTGGTTAGATCTGGTTTTTATGCAGCTGATTCTGGTTTAACCGCAAAGCACACTAAACATTACGGAAGTGACGCAAAGTATTTAAAAAACTCTGTTCCTTTGCTTCTTTGCAACTTTGAAACTCAAAAAAAAACTCAAATTTGAATATTCAAATTTGAGTTTTTTTTTAAAAGTATTAACTTTTAATCCAATTGATTACTTCTGGATCTGTAGGTAACGTTTTTGGCTTGATTACTTTAACCAATTCACCTTTTTCATTGATTAGATATTTTTGAAAATTCCACTCTACTTCAGAATCTTGCAAGCCGTTTCTTGATTTTTCGGTTAAGAATTTATAGACCTCGCACATATCGCTTCCTTTTACAGAAACTTTACTCATCATAGGAAAAGAAACTCCATAGTTTTGCTGGCAGAATGTTTCGATCTCTTTATTTGTTCCCGGTTCTTGAGAGGCAAAATTATTTGCAGGGAAACCAACAATTACAAAGCCTTTATCTTTATACTCTTTGTAAATCGCTTCTAAATCTTTATACTGCGGAGTTAAACCACATTTTGAAGCAGTATTGACAATCATAATTTTTTTGCCTTTCAAAGATGCAAAATCAAAAGTGTCTCCCGATAGATCTTCTACTTTAAATTGATAAATTGTTTCTTTTGCCATGGCTTTATCTTTTTTAGATAATTTGTTTGTACTGGTTTGAGCATTTAACCCCGTCGCAGACAATGTTAATGCTCCAAATAGCATAAAAAGTATTTTTTTCATCTTTTAATTTTTTATAAAATTAGCTAAAATCCATTTCACAAGAATGATTTTGGGTCTTTAATTTTTGCCAATCAAAAGTTAAATATATAAATGAAGCCTAACGTTAATCAGACGTTAGGCTTCCCCCCATACAAACAAATCAAACCATGAATTAATTATTATGCAATCTTTTATAAGTTATAGTTGATGTCTCGGTTTTACTGAAAATTTGTTTAACCCCCATATGTCAAACGTCTTTCAAAAATCTTTAAAATGGCTTGTATTGATGTAAAATTAAATCCTAAAATATCCGAGACATATTAAAAAAATCGTCAGTCTGGAAGTCCGAGCACATCAACTATTAAATGTTTTTTTCTTTAATTGCCAGAATTCGTAATTGTCCGTTCTGACAAAACATCTTTTAAAAAATCTTTATCAGTAAAAAGAGCTAATGACAAAACTGTTGTTAATCCAACTATTAATATTTTGACTATTATTTTGCTATCCATATGCCTCTTAATAATATTTTAACAACAGCTTTTTTTGACTCTGTATAACACATCTAAGATTTTTCTTATCGCATTTAAATTCATTTACGTAATTGGATTGTTTTTGGTTTTAAAAAAAGTAAAAAAAAGTGCATTATTTTTCTGACCCCTTTATTTTCTTAGGTTTTGGACTATTAAAAAAAAATAAAAAAATCAGAAAAAAATAAATTAACTTTATAAACGGGTTAACGCCTAATAGCTTAACATTTAATGTTTAAACTTAAAAATCCAAATCTATGAGTCAAGAAGAACTGTTAGTTTTAATTTACAAAAAGGACGAAAAAGCTTTTACGCATTTGTACGATATGTACTCAAAAAGTTTGTTTTCTGTCATTCATGTCCTAATCAAGAATCGCGAAGAGGCAGAAGATGTGCTTCAGGATGTTTTTGTTAAAATCTGGAAAAACATAGATTCCTACAACGAGAGCAAAGGCCGATTTTATACTTGGATTCTCAATATCGCCCGAAACACGTCGATCGATAAACTTCGTTCTAAAGACTTCAATAACAGCCAAAAAAACCTTTCATCAGATAATTTCGTAAATCTCTTAGATGAGAGCAACAAATTGAGCCATAAACTTGATGCAATCGGAATTCAGGAATTTGTAAAAAAACTGAAACCAAAATGTATTGAAATAATCAATTTATTATTCTTTAAAGGATATACCCAGCAAGAAGCTTCAGAAGAATTGGCACTGCCACTGGGAACTATCAAAACGCAAAACAGAAACTGTATTAACGATTTACGTAATTATTTGAAGATATAATGGAAGCACAAGAATATATAGAATCAGGAATCTTAGAGCTGTACGTTTATGGCTTGCTAAGTGAAAAAGAAAATCTTGAAATAGCCGAAATGGCCAAAAAGAATCCAGAAATGGATCAGGAAATTATTTCGATAGAAAAAGCTGTGATTGCTCTTTCTTCAAGCTTCTCTCCTTTCCATTCTGTAGAGAATTTTGAGAAGATTAAAGCTCGCCTTGAACTGAAACACGGAAAAGTAGTCGAAATGAAGCCTGCTTCAAATTGGGCGCAATATGTGGGCTGGGCTGCAGCTGTACTTTTACTGTTAGGTTTAGGATACCAAACTTTAGAATTAACAAAAACCAAAGAAGCAATTTCTACTGTTGGGAATGAAAAGAATAAAATTCAAAGAGAATATGCCTTTTTAGATCAGCAGAATAAAGAAACTGAGAAAAACCTGACTATTGTAAGAGATATTAAAAATACTGGAGTAACCCTAGGCGGACAGGCTGTATCGCCAACATCTTTTGCAAAAGTATACTGGAATAAGCAGACTAAAACAACTTATATTGATGCTGCCGGTTTGCCAGCTCCTCCAAAAGGAATGGTCTATCAGGTATGGTCTTTAAAATTAAGTCCTGTTCTTACTCCAACAAGCATTGGCCTACTGGATAATTTTGAAGGAAACAAGCAGAAAATATTTGCTGTAAATCAAACCGATTCAGCAGAAGCTTTTGGAATCACTTTAGAGCCAGCTGGCGGAAGCCCAACTCCGACAATGGAACAGCTTTATACTTTAGGAAAAGTTTAATTTTAATCTTTCATAAAAAGCTAAAAACGCATATTTACTGTAATATGCGTTTTTTTATTATTTTTATTTGACCAAAACCACTTTATGACAGGAACCTTACTTTTAAGAATTGCTATGGCTATTATTCTTCTTACCCATTCCGTTTTTGGAATGTTTAATAATGGCATAAACGATTTTGGAAATCTTTTTCTAAATCAGATCGGTTTTGCTCCTTATGGCGTGTTTCTTGCCTGGAGCATCAAATTGTCTCATGTTGCAGCAGCAATACTTCTGCTTGCCAATAGATACGTTAAACTTGCTGGTTTTGTTACCATTTTTGTTCTTATGATGGGCATTATTCTAGTACATTTCAAAGAAGGCTGGTTTGTTGTAGGCGGCGGAAGAAACGGTGTCGAATATAATTTTCTCCTGATAATTGTTTTATTAGCAATTATGTTCCCTGATGGCATCTCAAGAAAACAAAGCAATTCATAAACATTAATAAAATTTAGAGTTAAAATGGAGATAACGTGCAAAAACTGCCATCAGATTTTTAAAGGTCATTATTGCAGCAATTGCGGACAGCCCGCAGAAACACACAAGATAAACGCTCATTTTTTATGGCACGATATTCAGCACGGTTTATTGCATTTTGACAAAGGAATTCTGTACTCTTTAAAACAATTGTTTACCAGACCTGGCCATTCTATCCGTGAATTTATTGAAGGCAAAAGAGTTCGTCACTTTAAACCTTTATCTCTTGTTGTAGTTTTGGCAACGCTTTACGGCTTTATGTGCCACTATTTTGAAATTAATTTTTTCAAAAATTCATCAAGCGAGTATCTAGATTATGATCATTTGAATGAATGGTTTGCAACTCATTTTTCTTGGGTTACAATTGCGACAATTCCGTTTTACACCATAGGAACGTACGCAGTTTTTAGAAATCAAGGATACAATTTTGTAGAGTTTTTTGTGCTTAATACATTTAAGGCTTCTCAGAGGCTTTTTGTTCAGATTTTAATGTTTCCTGTTTTGCTATATCTAAACAAAACAAATCATATACAGCAATTCTCAAATATAACTTATGCTATAGGTTTGATTTTAATATTCTGGACTAATATTCAGTTTTTCAACAAACTATCAAAAACAAAGGCTTTTTTACTGTCTATTTTAAGCCATATCATATTTTTCATTTCGTTTTTTGCTTTCTTAACGATTGTGTTTTTATTGAGCGGAAAGTTTTCTTAAGAAATCAAATTTTAAGCAATAAAAAAGGGTTCAAAATTTGAACCCTTTTTCTATGAAATACGAATGATTATTTTTTTACTTTTTTAGTTTTATAGTATTTTCTATATTTTGGATAAGTAACTGCTCCAATTATAGAAATTGTTATCAAACAATAATAAATCCAGTTTAACGAATGTGCTTCACCGCTTGCATAAGAGTGTAGCCCCACTAAGTGGAAGTTTACTCCGTAATAAGTAAACAAGATTGATACAAAAGCATACATACTCATTAAGTTAAAGAACCATTTTCCTCTTAATGCTGGAACAAAACGCGCGTGAATTACAAAGGCATAAACCATAATTGAGATTAAAGCCCAAGTTTCTTTTGGATCCCAACCCCAGTAACGTCCCCAGCTTTCGTTTGCCCATTGTCCTCCTAAGAAGTTTCCAATTGTAAGCATGATAAGACCAATTGTAAGAGCCATTTCGTTGATGTAACTTACTTCTTTGATATGCAGATCCATTTTGGCTTTGTTTTTATCATTCGTAAAGAAAATCAATAAAAGAGCCACAAATCCTAAAATCATTCCTAAAGCAGTCGGACCATAACTTGCTACAATTACTGCAACGTGAATCATTAGCCAATAAGAATTAAGAACTGGCTGCAAGTTTGCAATTTCTGGATCGATCCAGTTCATGTATGCCGCCATTAAAATCATTGCGGTAACAAACGCTGATGAAGCCACTGTAAGTTTCGATTTTCTATCAAAAGCCAATCCGAAGAACATGGTTGACCAAGCCACATATACAATAGATTCGTAAGCATTACTCCAAGGTGCGTGACCCGAAATATACCAGCGTGCAATTAAGCCTAAGGTATGAAGCCCAAATAACAATCCGATGATAATATGGAAACCGTTTATAGTAATTCTAAGCCACTTTTTCTCAAAGAAAATATTAAGAATAGTAAACATCAGCATAAGAATAGATGCTGTAATGTACCAATAAGGCAATACTTTGAAAACATCATACTTATTATAAGCGATCTCAGCATCAATTTTATCTTCGCTTGGCCTTACTTTAGCTCCAAATTTCTTTTGGAAACCATTAATGCTTTCTACCAAATTATCAGCTGTATCAAAGTTTTTCTGAATTGAACCATTGTTTAAAGCACTAAAATATAATGGAAGGATTTGTTGAACATAAGTAGAATCCATTCCTTTAAAACCTGCATTATCACGTTCTAAGTAAGAAACCCATTTGTTTCCAGGATCATTTGGAACAGGAAATATTTTTAAAATACGGCCACTTAAAGCAGATTCCATTAAGTTTACTTTCTTGTCTGTTTCGACAAAATCTTTCTCAAAATTATTTGGATTTGCCGCTTTATATGCCGCATCTAAATAAGGAGATAATTTATAATTTCCTTGCTCATCAAAGAATTTTACAAATGGAGCGTACTGATCTTTTGAATCAATTCCGATGATTTTACGAATACTATCGTTTCCAGATTTAATATAAATTAATGGTATCTGAATCCAAACCTGAGCATACTGTGTCATAGATAAAAACACTTGATCTGAATTCATTCCGTTGTACGTGTCTTTATGGCTTACTTTACGAAGCAACTCAGATGAAAACGTGTTAATTGGCTTCATTCTACCTCCAGCATCCTGAATAATCAAACGTCCAAATTTTGCCGCGTGAGACTCTGGCGCTTTATAAATAGTCAATAAAGAATCTAACTGTTTCTGACTAGGCGGAGCCGTAACATGATTTGCATGGTCATTTGGATCTGCAGAATGCGCGTGATCATGAGTGTGATCGTGTGAATGAACATGAGGCGTTTGCTGTGCAAAACCGTTTAAACCAATCAATAAAATTAAAATGGTGATTAATTTTTCCTTTTTCTTCTGAATCGCATCAAGTTTGCGTTTCAAATCTCCGAAACGAGAATGTTTTGTAAACATAATAGCCATTAAACCGATGTATAAAAGAAAATAACCTAAATACGTAATATTAGTTCCCCAAAAATCATGGTTTACAGATAAAACTGTTCCTTTTTCGTCTGGATCAAATGAAGATTGAAAGAAACGGTAGCCTTTATGATCCAAAACATGGTTCATAAAAATGTCTGCATCAAAAGTTTCTGTAGAATCTTGAACGGTTACTTTACTTTTAAAAGCAGAATAACTCTTTTCTGTTCCTGGATATTTATCTGCAATAAAATCGTTTAAACGAATTTTAAATGGTAAAACATAAGCTTTACTTCCGTAGAATAAAGAATACTCAACCTTACCTATTTTCACTGTTTTTGGTTCTCCAATTTGTCCTTTAGAACCAAAAAGCATTACTTCTTTTTCTTGTCCTTCTGCTTTTACTTTTACAACCAAAGCATCAGTATGAGATTTTGCTTTAAAGTCATTATTGGATTCGTAATCCACTTTACCTTTCAATGGAGGTTCTGGAAATACAATTCTAATATCTCCAATGCTGTATAAAGAGCGCATCATTAAAGGCTGTACATTATCTTTTGTAACTTTTCCTTTAAACTGATCTGCCATTCGCATAAACTCACCCTCAAAAGGAGTTTGAATCGTGTATTCTTTTCCAGTTGTATTAATATTGATTGCTCCATCTGTCTGCTTATTTAAAGCAAATAGAACATTGTGGATATTTTGAACTTCACCTTCTTTTAGGTAATGTTCTTCACGTCCGCCAGCTCCGGCTTCAACCAATTTAAGGTATAAAGTTCCATTTGGATCTGGCTTAACCACTTCTTTGGCTCCCATGATATAGTTTGAATACGTAACTTCAAAAGGAGTTTCATCGAATTTTCCTGAAATGCTGAAATCATTGTTTGTCGCAGGAGAAAGTAAAAGGCTTTTTTCGAAAACTCTTCTCTTCATTTCGCCTTTATATTCGCCATCAGCGAAAATAGTTAGAAAAGTCTTATCTGAATATATTTGGTTTTCTGCCGCGCCTTCGCGAATTGGCATCATTCCTTCATAACTGATGTAACGCGTAATAAAAGCTCCCAAAATGATAAAAACAAAAGCAAGGTGTAATATTAGCGTTGCCCATTTTTCTTTTTTATGCAGTTGGTATTTTTTGATATTTCCGAAGAAATTAATCATAAAGATGGCCATAATTGCCTCAAACCACCATGTATTGTAAATTAGTATTCTAGCCGTATCGGTATTGTATTTACTTTCGATAAAAGTTCCAACACCCATTGCAATTGCAAATGCTAAAAAAAGAACGGCCATTAATCGTGTAGAAAACAAAAAAGAGAATATTTTTTTATCCATTTCTTAGGAATTACATTGTATAAAAGTGCGACAAAAGTACTTAAAAATGTTGATTAGCAGTCTTTGCCTTTTGTTAATAAAAACCAAAAATAGGAACTATTTTTCAAACAAATTGATAATATAGAAAGTTTAAACCTACAAAATTAATATCCATTTTTTGATTAATTGGTTTTGCCAAAAAAGCGTTGCAATTCTGGTAAAAAACAGCAGGCAATAAAAAGTTCAAAAAAGCATTATCTATATTCAAACCGCCCTGCATTAAAAAAAATAATACTAATTTTGCTTTCATGATTCAGATAACAATAATCGGTTCCGGCAACGTTGCGCAGCATTTGATAAAGGCTTTTTCTGCCAGCAAAATTGTTGAAATCAAACAGGTTTTTTCGAGAAAGAAAGAACCCCTTCAGCATTTAATTAATGATGAAAAAATCATAACCGATTTAAGCCAATTGCAAACAGCTGATTTACATATTATTTCAGTTTCAGACAATGCTATTCCAGAAGTTTCAGAACAGCTTCCGTTTAACAACCAGCTAGTGGTTCATACCTCAGGAACATCTTCAATTGAGTTTCTAAACCCCAAAAATCGTCGAGGCGTATTTTATCCGCTGCAGACATTTTCTAAGAGCAAAGAATTAGATTATTCTGTAGTGCCTTTCTGTCTTGAAGCAGAAAACACAGCCGATTTTAAACTTTTAGAAACCGTTGCAAAGAGTGTTTCTACTGCGGTATATTCAATCAGCTCCGAACAGCGAAAAGCACTTCATGTAGCCGCGGTTTTTGTGAGCAATTTTACGAATCATTTATACCAAATGGGACAGGAAATCTGTGAAGAGAATCAAGTTCCTTTTGCTATTTTAAGGCCTTTAATTCAGGAAACCGCTGATAAAATAAATACTCTCAATCCTATTGACGCCCAAACAGGGCCAGCCATACGCCATGATTCAAGTACGATTAATGCGCATTTGGCTTTTTTACAAGACGAAAACAAAAAAAATATCTATAAAATCCTAACACAATCTATACAGCATAATGGCAAAAAGTTATAAAGAATTAATGAATGACATCACAACCTTTGTTTTTGATGTAGACGGCGTACTTACAGACAGTTCTGTTTTTGTAACCAATGAAGGTGAAATGTTAAGAACAATGAATATCCGTGATGGTTTTGCGATGAAAGCGGCAATTGAAAGCGGATATCATGTATGCATTATTTCTGGCGGAAGCAATGAAGGCGTACGCATACGTCTTCGCAATTTGGGCATTACAGACATCCATTTAGGAACTCCAGATAAAGTAAAAACTTTTACAGCATATACTGAAACTCATGCTATTAAACCTGAAAATGTTTTATATATGGGAGATGATATACCTGATTATCATGTCATGAAATTAGTTGGGCTTCCAACCTGTCCTCAAGATGCAAGCCCTGAAATTAAAAATATTTGCCGTTACATTTCGCACGTAAAAGGCGGACGCGGCGCTGTAAGAGACGTTATCGAGCAGGTAATGAAAGTACAAGGAAAATGGATGGAGTACTTTAACGGACAACACGATTAAATAAGCCGCAGTTTTCAGTTAGCGTCGCCCCTTTGAACCTTTGTTCCTCAAAACCTTTGTAACTTCAAAAAAATGAAATTCCTCAAACTCATTCGTTATAAAAACCTTTTAATGCTTGCTTTTATGCAGCTGCTTTTTCGTTATGCCTTTTTAAAACAGCAGGAAATTCCGCTTGCGCTGTCTGACTGGCAATACGGACTGCTCGTTTTAAGCACTGTTTTACTGGCTGCTGCAGGTTACGTTATCAATAATATTTATGATGTTGGAACCGATAGCATCAACAAACCTAATGATGTTGTTGTCGGAAAAGGAATTACAGAAACGGCCGCCTATAACATTTATATCGGTTTGAATATTTCTGGAGTTGCAATCGGGTTTATTCTTTCAAACATCATAATGAGGCCAACTTTTGCTTCACTTTTTATTCTAATCGCATCGCTCCTATATTTTTATGCAACGACACTAAAACAAATCATGATTTTAGGCAATTTTGTTGTAGCGCTGCTTTTGGCTGTGAGCGTTCTAATTATTGGAGTTTTTGATATTTTTCCGGCCACCACTAACGAAAATCAGGCTCAGATGGCAAGTCTTTTCTCTATCCTGATCGATTATGCGCTATTTGCTTTTATGATTAATTTTATTCGAGAGATTATAAAAGACATTGAAGATGTAAATGGCGATTATAATATGGGAATGAACACGCTGCCTGTCGCAATTGGCGTAAAACGAGCGGCAAAAATAGCATTAGGTTTTGCCATTATCGCATTTATTCTATCTGGCCTTTACTGCAATACCTATTTTATGCAGAATAAGCTATATTTTGCTGTTTTTTATGCTTTTATCACTGTTTTGGCCCCTTTATTATATTTTATTGTAAAAATATTTGACGCTAAATCTCAAAAAGATTTTCATCATTTAAGCACTATCTTAAAACTCATTCTGTTCTTCGGAATTTTATCCATTCTGGTTATTGCCTTAAATATCAAATACAATGCTTAAAGAAAAATTAAAAAAATATAAAATCATTCTAGCTTCGGGATCGCCTCGCAGACAGCAGTTTTTTAAGGATTTAGATTTAGATTTTGAAATTCGCTTAAAAGATATTGAGGAAATTTATCCGCCTGAATTGAAAGCTGCTGAAATTACCGATTATCTTGCCGAATTGAAAGCTAGTGCGTTTGAAGGAGAACTGAAAGAAAACGAAATTTTGGTTACAAGTGACACTATTGTTTGGCACCAGAATAAAGCTTTAGGAAAACCCAAAAATGCCGAAGAAGCATTTGCAATGATCAAATCGATGTCCAATGCCACTCACGATGTAATAACTTCGGTTTGTTTTAAAACTGCCCACTCCTCTACTCTATTGCATGATATTACCAAAGTAACATTCAACGATCTATCAGACGAAGCGATTTTGTATTATATCGAAAATTACAAACCTTATGATAAAGCTGGCGCGTATGGAATTCAGGAATGGTTTGGTTTTATGGCAGTTGCAAAAGTAGAAGGTTCTTATACCAACGTTATGGGACTTCCGACAGCCAAAGTTTATGAATTTTTGACTACATTAGTGTAAAAAATTATTTATGTTTTCTTTTAAAGAGTATAGCCGCGAAATAATAGCCACAATCATTCTTATTGGAATTTTGATTGTGCTTCGTATGGTAATTGCCAAACTAATAAGACGATTTGCGGCTACAAGCCAATTGTTTGAACACCGAACCAATCTCGTTATAAAGTATATTAATATTTTGATGAATATACTTGTGGTGACGATCTTAATTATAATTTGGGGAGTTCAGACGGAAGATATTTTCATTACCATTTCTTCTATTGCAACTGTAATTGGTGTTGCCATGTTTGCGCAATGGTCTATTTTGAGCAATATCACTTCAGGAATGGTTTTATTTTTCTCTTTTCCTTTTCGAATTGGAGACACAATCAAAATACATGATAAAGATTTTCCTATTGAGGCTGAAATTGAAGATATTAATACCTTCCACGTAAGCTTAAAAACCAAAGAAGGCGAAAAAATTATTTTCCCTAACAATTTACTGCTGCAAAAAGGGATTTCTATTATTCCGGCAAAATACGAGGAACGTGAGTTTTTTGATTAAAATGTAATGGAAATTTTATAACGGGCAAAAGAAAAGCTGGAACATAAAAAGGCAAATAAAGTGTAATATTTGTTCTATAAATTCAGCTAAATAAAATTAAAATGACTCGGCCCATAACATTACCCTTTTATGCAAAACTTTCTTTTATACTGGTTACCTTAATTTGTTTTGCATTTATTTTTTGCATCGGAAAAGATATTCTTACGCCCATCTTAATGGCATTTCTTTTTGCTGTTTTACTGCTTCCGATTTTTACTTTTTTAAACACAAAATTTAAATTTCCGAGGCATCTCGCAGCAATAGTCTGCCTCATTATTTTTATATCTGTCATTGTCGGAATTTTGGTTTTTATCTCTTACCAAGTGACTTATATGGCAAATGACTTTGATACCATTAAGAAAAATGCCAACTCTTTTATTCTTGAAATTCATAAATTTATAAGGGAGAATTTCCAGGTAAGCATAGGAGACCAGAAAAAATATCTGGATTCGGTTACCAAAGATTCTGTCAAAACGGGTCAGGCAAAACTAGGCTCGTTTATAATTTCTGTAAGCGATGTTCTCTTAGACAGCATGATTATTATTGTCTATACTTTTCTGTTTTTAATTTATAAAGAACATTTCAAATTATTTTTTGCCAAATTGATCAAACAGGAAAATCATTCCGTTTTGCAGGATATTTTATCTCAGATCAAAGTTTCGATCAACAACTATATTGTAAGCCTAATTATCGAAATGATCGTAGTCTCTGTGCTTACCAGCTTAGGTTTGTGGATTATCGGCATCAAATATTTCATTCTGCTCGGATTAATTACAGGAATTTTGAATCTGATTCCCTACATCGGAATTACGATTGCAGGAATTATTACCATTCTGGCTTCATTGACAGGATCTGGAGAAACATCTGTAATTCTCGGAATTTTAATTGTAAATATTATTGTTCAGTTTATTGACAATAATCTTCTTGTTCCTTTAATTATTAATTCTAAAGTAGAAATAAATGCTTTTGTTTCTATTATGGGAATTATAGTTGGAGGCGCCGCAGCAGGAGTTGCCGGAATGTTTCTGGCTATCCCTCTTTTGGCTATTTTGAAAATTATTTTTGATCGAATTGAATCGCTTTCCGCTTGGGGTTATCTTATGGGCAATCACGTTCCGAGAAAATTTGTATGGCGAAAAAGAAAAGTCACAACAGAAAATTAAAAAAAGCGTTATGCTAGCATAACATTTATTTATTCCTTATATTCATAATACATAAAACTATCTGAAGAAAACTACCGAATGTCTTTATCCCAAAAAATATTGTTTTTTATTTTGCTGTGCCTTTGTATGCAATGCGCCCAAGCACAAGTAAATGAAAACAAAAAAGAACCGAAAAAGGAAAAGGACACTACAGAAATCTATACTAAAATCAGGAATTACTCTAAGAAAAATAAATTTACGCAGACCATGCATAAATTGTTTTTCAGATCTAAAAAACCAAAGAAAAAAGAAGAATTGCTTGTTGCCATTGATTCGACCAATTACGAAGGAAAAATTATTCGAAAAATCAATATTATCACTTTAGATCCATTTGGATACTCAGTTGCAGATACCACGCAGGTTCCTAAAAATTGGGGAGAAAGAATGGGTAACAGACTTCACTTAAAAACCAAAAAAATTGCCATCCACAATTTGCTGCTTTTTAAGAAAAACACGCCATACAATACGTATAAAGTTTTAGAGACCGAGCGTTTGATTCGTGCCCAGCGTTATGTTACAGCAGTTAGAATTTCCAATCAAAGTGTTGGACAAGCCTCAGATTCGGTAGACGTTACGATTCGTGTTTTAGATTCCTGGAGTACAATTCCGAGGTTTTCTATTTCCAGCAATCAAGTTTCGGTTGGTTTTAAGGAAAAAGACTTTTTTGGAAGCGGACAGCAGTTGGAATATCGTTTTACCAACCGTTTTGATGATGGCCGAAATGCTAACGAAGTGACCTACACAGTTCCAAATATCAAAAATACCTACATTGGTACTGTCTTGCATTATAATATGGATTTAGACAATAACTATATTAAAAGTATAGATATTGAGCGAGACTTCTACTCTCCTCTGACCAAATGGGCAGGAGGTTTTTATATGGACGAAAGTTTCAGAAAAGATACGCTTCAGGCTCCAGATTCAACATTTGCCTATCAGCCAAAAAAATACACTTCGCAAGATGTTTGGGCTGGCCATGCTTTTAAAATGTATGAGGATAATAATAAAGCCATAACCAACCTTATTGCAACAGCTCGTTTCTTGAACGTCAATTACAGCGAATCGCCTTCAGATCTTTATGATCCCAATCACTTTTATTCTTCTGAAAAGCTAATTCTGAGCGGAATTGGATTGAATACGCGAAAATTTATCAAGGACAGTTATATTTTTAGAAATGGACAGACAGAAGACGTTCCGATAGGACGAATATATGGCGTAACTTTTGGCTATCAATACAAAAACACGTTTTGGAGACCTTATGTTGGAGCTCAATTCTCTTTTGGAAATTATTACCGTTTAGGTTTTCTGAGCATGAATTTTGAAGCCGGCACTTTTTTCCATCAGTCCAAAACCTATCAGACCTCATTTTTATTTGAATCCAATTATTTTACAAAATTATATAGCATTGGAAATTGGAAGATTAGACAATTCGTAAATCCGAAAGTTGTAATTGGAATAAATCGCGATGATATTATTGGCGATCAATTGAACATCAATGAAGAAAATGGTCTGGCAGGATTCAATTCTTATTTGTTCGGAACGAGTAAAGCCGTTTTATCACTGCAGACACAGACGTATTCGCCCCATGCATTATTAGGATTCCGTTTAAATCCTTTTTTTAATTACTCAATCGCCGTCTTAGGAAGCCCCGAAGTAGCAATGACGAAGAGCAAGCCTTACTCTAAACTTACCGTAGGACTATTGATAAGCAATGACTACTTAGTTTTCAGTTCGTTCCAGCTATCGCTATCGTATTACCCAAGCATTCCGCAGCAGGGCGATAATGTATTCAAAACAAATACTTTTGAAACCACCGATTATGGACTCCAAAGTTTTGAACTAGCCAAACCTAGAGTGGTCAATTATCGATAATTTTTACTTTTTTTTGATTTTTTTTAAGAAATCAAAAACCTTTGTAAATCAAATAGTTAATAGTTTTTCTGTTTTAGTTTTCTCGTCGAAATGCATTTTTATTCGACAAAATACACTTCAATATTTTTTTTGGCACAGTATATGAATATCCCTATTCAAGATTAACATTTAAAAAAACAAAAAAGATGAAAACGATAAAATTAGCAATCGCCGGATTATTTCTACTGGTTGCAAACGCCACACAAGCCCAAGTATCGATTAACGTAAACGTTGGAGCTCCACCAGCATGGGGACCAGTAGGATATACAGAAATGGAATATTACTACCTTCCAGATATTGAGGCTTATTATGATGTTCGTGCTGCTCAATTTATCTATTTCGGAGGAGGAAGATGGGTAAGAGCAACTTACTTACCAAGACAATATAGAAACTATGATTTGTACGGAGGCTACAAAGTAGTTTTAACTGATTATCATGGTAGAACTCCATATGTATACTTTGACCGTCATAAAGTAAAATATTATAAAGGATATTACGGAGCTCCACAAAGACCATACAAACCAAGACCTGTATATGGCTACAATGACAGAAGAGATTACAGACGTTACGACAAACACGACAAGCACTACGATAAACACCACGATAAGCACGACCATCACGATCACGATGACGATCATGACCATGGCCACGGGCACGGAAGAAGATAATTGCTAAATTAGTAGCAATCAACACAAGAGAGTATCAAAAAAATGATACTCTCTTTTTTTATGATAATTTAGCTTTGAAGTTTTGTTAAAAATTTACATTTTGAATATAAATCACTGTAAAACAGATAGATTTGATAAAATTAACCTTTGTTTAATGCAATTATGACCTATATTTGCAGCGATTTTTTAACTCCCTAAAAGAATTTTATGAAAAAGAATGTTTATTTGCTTTCATTTTTAGCCCTGTCACTGTTAATAGGCTGTGACGATAATAATGACAACAAAAACGATGGTCAATCGTTAAACAACATTACCATTACCTCAGATCAATCTACTCTAAACAAAAGACTTGACTTGACAAATTCGGGGGTAATTTCGATTGAAAATGGTTCTCTGACAGGAAAATCTGCGGAGACAGCCAACACTTCTTTTCCATTAGTTCAAATTGCCGAGGTCAAACCGCCAGTTGATGCTAACGGAAAAACACTTCAAGCAAGCCATGTTACTGTAAACGGAAATTATGCTTATGTTTCTTATATCATGAGAGGCGACGCTTATTCTGGAGCAATTGATGTAATTGATGTTTCAGATCCTTACAAACCAAAATTGGTTACTTCTGCGTTAATTCCTAATACAGACATTACATCTCTTACTTTTTCTGGATCAAATTTAATTATTGGAGCAGCAAAAGATGTAGATAAAGATCCGCTTTTGGGTACAAATCCGGCAATTGTGCTTAATATGGAATTGAGCTCTGGACTGCTGACAGATAAATTAAAAACAAATTATTTAGAAAACAGAGTGACGACAGATGTTGCCGCTAATGCGTCTAATTATTTTGCCGTAACAGGAGACAACGGAAGTTTGTTCAAAATAAGCAGTTCTACTAAAGAGATTGCAGGAAAAACTGCTGTAGCCGACTTGCGCTCAATAGCTTTAACAAGTGATAAAGTGGTTACTTTGAGCGGTACGAAAGGTGTTAATGTTTACAGCCAATCTACACTTGCTCTGCAAAAAAGCTTTACAACATCTACAGATGTGAGCGGCGCAAAAAGAACAATGGATATTGACGGAACTAAACTTTTTGTCTCTGAAGGTCCAAATGGTCTTGGCGTATACGATATTAACAGCGGCTCAAAATTGCAGAAAATTGCAATCGCAACTGCTGGAGAAGATAATGTGACAAATGCTGTTTCTTTTAATGACGGCTATGCTTTTGTAGCAAATGGAGCTCTCGGACTAAATGTGTATCAATCTTCAACGCAGCTTAATTTATTGGGTTCTATTGGAATTGCGGGTTCTTCAAACTATGTTAAATCGAGCGGCAATTACATTTATGTTGCAAGCGGTACAGGCGGTTTGAAAATCATTAAAATGGAAAAGCCAAATACAGCTTTTGCAAACTGTACCTCTTATAGCGTCTACAATCAAGGAAAAGATTTAATTTTGAATTCGAACGAAATAAAATCGTATCAAGGAGGAACTTCTATTAACTCGGCAATTATTAATTCTAATGCTACTTTAACGCATTGCGGTTCAATAACAGTTCAAAACGGCTTAACTTTAAACAGCAACGGTACTTTTAACATGACTGGAAGCTTGTCTCAAGGAAAATACCAGCAATCTAACCCAACTGAGCTAATAATCAATAGCAATGCTCTTTTGCAAATTGAGGGTTCTGTTGTAATCTGGGGAGACTTGAGATTAAACAGCGGTGCTAAAATTAATTTTATTGGAAACGATTCTTCTATAACAATTTACGGTAAAGTGACCAAAGGAAGCAACGTAACCATTACGGGGACTTATAAAGACACCGAAAACAAACTGAAGTAACATTTTCAAAACACATATGTAAAAGCTGTTAGATTAGATTCTAACAGCTTTTTTTGTTTTTATTACTTCAAAGAAAGGTACAATTATTGTGCGTTAACAATTCATTTAAATAATCTTACATAAAATAATTACTATTTTTGGAATAATTTCAAAAAAACACCTAACACTCACCATGCAAAAAATACGGATTTATATCTTTCTTTTATTTTTTATCGGTTTTCAGGTTTCATTTGCGCAGCAGCCACAAAAACCAAATTCAGTTGAAATTTACAATCAAATCAAAAAGCTAAACTTTCTGGGTTCTGTATTGTATATTGCCGCACATCCTGATGATGAGAATACTAGACTGATTTCGTATTTGGCCAATGAAATGAATGCCAGAACCGGTTATTTGTCATTGACTCGAGGTGACGGAGGCCAAAATTTAATTGGTCCTCAATTGCGTGAATTATTAGGCGTCATAAGAACCCAAGAGTTAATAGAAGCCAGAAAAATTGATGGTGGCGAACAGTTTTTTTCGAGAGCAAATGATTTTGGTTTTTCTAAAAATCCCGACGAAACTTTAGATATTTGGGACAAAGATAAAGTCTTGGCCGATGTAGTTTGGACAATCAGAAAATTCCAGCCAGATATTATCATCAATCGTTTTGACCATCGCTCGCCAGGCACAACGCACGGGCATCACACTTCGTCTGCAATGTTGAGCGTAGAAAGTTTCAAATTGACAAATGACGCCAAAATTTATCCTGAACAATTAAAATATGTTTCGCCTTGGCAGGTAAAACGCCAATTTTTTAATACATCATGGTGGTTCTACGGAAGCCAGGAAAAATTTGATGCCGCTAATAAATCGAAATTTACAAAGCTAGAAACAGGAGTCTACTACACTGGTATTGGAAAATCGAATCAAGAAATTGCAGCTTTGAGCCGAAGCCGCCATCAATCGCAAGGTTTTGGAAGCACGGGAGTCCGCGGTCAGGAAACGGAATATTTAGAGCTAATTAATGGAGAAGCTCCAAAAGAACAAGACAATTTATTTGACGGAATCGATACGAGTTGGAACCGTGTGAAAAATGGTAAACCTGTTGGCGAGTTAATTTCTTCCATTATTTCAAATTACAATTTCAGCAATCCTTCAGCAAGCATTCCAGATTTGGTCAAAGCGTATTCTATGATTCAAACTTTAGAGGACACGCATTGGAAAGAAATTAAATCGGCTGCCATAAAAAACATTATCGCCTCTTGTTCTGGCTTATATCTTGAAGCCGTTGCCAGCGAACAAGAAGCAACTCCAGGAAGCACTATTAAACTAAGTCTTGAAGCGATCAACAGATGTGCCGTTGGAATGCAGCTAGTTAGCGTAACAACACTTCCAGATAACCAGACAACAGCTCAGAATATCGTTTTAAAGAATAATAATGATCAGAAAATCAATCTGCAAGTGCAGCTTCCTGCTACTATCGAGTACACACAGCCTTATTGGCTAAAAGAAAAAGCAACAGTAGGAATGTATACGGTTTCGAACCAAGAAAACAGAGGGATTCCAGATATTATACGAGACACAAAAGTGATTTTTAATGTAAAAATCAATGATGTCGAAATTCCCTTTGAACGTACAGTTGTCTATAAATATAATGATGGCGTAAAAGGCGAAATGTATAACTTTCTTGATATTGTGCCAGAGGTTACTACTTCTATCTTGGAAAGAGTTTTGATTTTTGGAAATACCAAAAGCAAAATGATTCCAGTAAAAGTTCGCGCAGGAAAAGACGATGTAAAAGGAAATCTTCAACTAGAACTGCCAAAGAGCTGGAATGTTTCGCCAAAAGAAATTCCGTTTGCTTTAGACAAAAAAGGCACTGAACAAGTTTTTTATTTTGAAGTGACTCCTCCAGTAAATCCAGAAGAAGTTACTGCAAAAAGTGTTGCTATTGTTGACAACAAACGCTTTGACGAAGACCAGACCATTATAGATTTTCCTCATATTACCAAACAAATGGTTTTAAAACCTGCAGAATCAAAATGCATTCGAATTGATTTGAAAATTTCTGGAGACGCCATTGCATACATTATGGGTGCGGGTGACGAAGTTCCAGAAAGTTTAACGCAAATGGGATACAAAGTTTCGATCTTAAAACCTGAAGAAATTACGCCTCAAAAATTAGATTCTTTCAATACTGTAATTACGGGAGTTCGTGCCTACAATACTGTAAATGCTTTGGCAAACAAACAAAACATACTTTTCAATTTTGTAAAAAGCGGTAAAAACATGATTGTGCAGTACAATACAAACGGCAAATTGGTCACTGATAAAATTGCGCCGTATCCGTTAAAATTGTCAAATGATCGTGTAACGGAAGAAAATGCTAAAATTACATTTTTGGCGCCAAATCATCCTGTTTTAAATACTCCGAACAAAATCACTACAAAAGATTTTGAAGGTTGGACGCAAGAGCAAGGTTTGTATTATCCTAACGAATATGATCCTGCCTTCACTCCTATTATTTCGTCTCATGACAAAGGAGAATCTGCAAAAGACGGAGCTTTGCTTGTAGCGCCATACGGAAAAGGATACTATATTTACACCGGTTTGAGTTTCTTTAGAGAATTGCCAGAAGGCGTTTCTGGAGCGTATCGATTATTATCGAATATTATTTCTCTAAAACAGCCTATTGAAGCTCCAAAACAAGATTTAAAGCAATAAAATATGGAAGCTAAAAAAACAAAAAAATGGAAGAAAAGCTACACTTATGTTCTGATAGTGAATGCGATTTACATAGCTATTTTTCTTTTAATCATGCAATTATACTCATAACCTATGCAGCTATTTGACTGGATTGTACTTATTGTCACCTTATTATTTATTGTTGGATACGGCTCTTGGAAAACCCGAGGCAGTAAAAACGTAGAAGATTTCATTTTAGGAAATAATGAAACCCCTTGGTATACTGTCGGACTTTCTGTAATGGCAACACAGGCTAGCGCGATCACCTTTCTGTCTACGCCTGGGCAAGCTTATCATGACGGAATGGGTTTTGTCCAGTTCTATTTTGGTCTGCCAATTGCAATGATCATCATTTGCTTGACTTTTATTCCACTTTATCATAAAAGTAAAGTTTTCACCGCATACGAATTTTTGGAGCGAAGATTTGATGTCAAAACGCGCTCGCTTGCCGCTATTCTGTTTCTTGTGCAAAGAGGTTTAGGAACAGGATTAACTATTTATGCTCCAGCCATTATTTTGTCTGCCCTTCTAGGTTGGAACCTGACGGTAATGAACATCATTATCGGAGTTATGGTTATTATTTATACTTTCTCAGGAGGAACAAAAGCCGTAAACGTTACCCAAAAACAGCAGATGTTTGTCATCATGTCCGGAATGTTTATCACGTTTTTCCTAATTCTGCACTACTTGCCAAACGATATGACTTTTAATAGTGCGCTTCATATTGCAGGTGCAAATGACAAAATGAATATTGTTAATTTTTCTTTTGATCCCGAAGAAAAGTATACTTTTTGGAGCGGTATTACAGGAGGTTTCTTTTTAGCCCTTGCCTATTTTGGCACAGACCAATCGCAGGTTGGGCGTTATCTATCTGGAAAATCGGTTCGTGAAAGCCAAATGGGATTAATTATGAACGGATTGCTGAAAGTGCCAATGCAATTCTTTATTCTTCTGACAGGAGTAATGGTTTTTGTCTTTTTTCAGTTCAATCCTGTGCCGCTAAATTTTAATCCGAATAATAAAACGGCTATCGAAAAATCTGTTTATAAGGCAGAATATCACGCTTTAGAAGAAAAACTGGTAAAACTTTCAGAAGACAAGAAAGTGATTAATCTATTGTATATCGATCAGCTGAATCAAGATTATGACAATCCTATTTTGCGTAAAGAATTGGTTGCATTGTCAAACAAAGAAAAAGATCTTCGAGATAAAGCCAAAGAAATCATTTCGAGAGCTGATAGCAATTCGGAGACAAATGACAAAGATTATGTGTTCTTCCATTTCATTCTGCATTATTTGCCGAAAGGTTTAATCGGGTTGCTATTGGCCGTTATACTTTCAGCCGCTATGTCGTCTACGGCTTCCGGATTAACAGCTTTGGCTTCTACTACAGCAATTGACATTTACAAACGAAATCAGAAAGAAGAGAAATCAGACAAACATTATTTGCACGTTACAAAGTTTTTTACTCTTTTCTGGGGAATTGTAGCGATACTTTTTGCTTGCGTTGGAACTTTATTTGAAAATTTAATCCAGCTCGTAAACATTATTGGCTCTATCTTCTACGGAACCGTTTTAGGAATATTCCTTGTTGGTTTTTACACCAAAAAAGTTCAGGCAAAGCCCATGTTTATCAGTGCAATAATTAGCCAGCTTACTATTTTTGTAATTTACTATTTCATGATCTACAGTCAGGAAAAACTAGGTTATTTATGGCTGAATTTTATTGGCGCAATCTTGACAATTGTATTAGCGCTTTTATTGCAGTTTTTGTTTTTCAGAGGAAAATCGGGTGATAATGAGTTAGTCCTTGAATAGATTATAAACAGTCTATTCTTAATTAAAAAGAAATCTCTCAAATAGTACTGATGACCTAGCCCTGATGGAAGCGGCATCCTTTAGTGGCGGTGTTCGCCACTAAAGATACAGCGGACAGCAGGAATTGCTCCTGAAAATTTATATTGAAAATACTTTTTATTTGAAAAACAGTTCTCCAATATTGTAAGTAAAAAAGATTATTTTAGTGTGCTGTAAACCTAGCCGTAAAACTAAAATAATTTTAAACTGGAGAAATGAAGATTTCAGACGATTTAGAAAAACTATTGCCTTTTGGTTATCTTTTCTTGATTTTAATGGGAATCCTAAAGGATAGCATATATTATTATCAATTCGGAATCAATATATTAAGATACTCCACAATCATGGATGTTTTACTTAGTCCGATTGCTGAATTTACTTCAAACCCCATTATTTTAAGCGCAATCATTCTGCTTTTTGTGCTGCATTTTTATCTGCCCTCTTTTCTAGCTAAGAATAAAGATTTGCCGTTTGTAAAAAGATCCTTTGAATTGAAATCAACTGACGAATTATCTCCACAAGAAACCAAAAGCTACTATAATGGTGTTGCAATAAAATCACTTGTAGTTTTCTTATTATCCTTTTTTCTTGGCTACGGAATGGCTGGCGGTTATTTTAATACAAAAAAATTAAAAGAAAATACATTAGAATACAGCCATCAGCTTGATTTTAATGACGGAGTATCTAAGAATGTTTTCATCATCGGAAACAATAGTTTGTATTATTTCTATCTTGTTAAAGGCGATAAAAAGGTAAAAATTACTCCTCTGGCCTCCATAAAAAATATTGAGCTTATCCAAAACAAGATGATTGACTAAAACTTTATTTACCTGAAAACCAGCGCCATGAAAGATTCAAAAAAATACAGCAACAAAACAAAGGCTGCTTTTATTCTATTAATAGTGATGCTGATTATTTTATTGGGGAATTTTAACACACTTCGAAACTCCAAAAACGTAAACGACAATATCAATGCGATTTACAAAGACCGATTGGTGGTTGCGCATTATATTTTTCAATATTCAAAAGAGCTTCATTTTATAAAAGCTGAAGCTGAAAAGCTGAATTTAAGCGATAATATTAAAAAAAGCGAAATAATACATACACTTGACATTATTCATGGCATTGATGATTTGTACGCTAAAACGGTTTTAACAAATAAAGAAAAACAATACTTTGATGCTTTTTTGCTTTCCTGCAAAGAGATAAACAAACAAGTCGAGAACAAAAACTGGGATAAAATAGCCAATTCTAGTGGTCAAGCTTTAAAAACGCTCGAATCTCTTTCTGAAATTCAGATCGAAGAAGGAAAAGCCAAACTTGCGGCCGCGAATGCAATGTATAGCAGAAACAATAGTTTAGGCCAGCTTCAAATTGCTTTACTGATCATTTTAGGCGGCATTACTTTTTATCTTTTGATTGTAAAGAAAATTAAGCAAAAGATAAAAATTCCTGAACCGCCTAGCATGAATTAGAACATCGTTCATTTTATTTAAATTTCCTGTCTTCTTCAGAAATTTGAAGGTCGTTAATACTGGCAAATCTTTTCTGCATTAAACCATTTGCATCAAATTCCCAATTTTCATTTCCGTAAGCTCTAAACCAGTTTCCGTCAGCATCTTGATATTCGTACTCAAATCGTACTGCTATTCTGTTTTCGGTATGAGCCCAATATTCTTTTTTTAATTTATAGTTTTTCTCTTTTTTCCATTTTTCGGTTAAAAAAAGAATGATTTCGTCTCGTCCGTTTACAAACTTATCTCTGTTTCTCCACTCACTGTCAATGGTGTATGCTTTTGAAACTCTTTCGGGATCTTGGCTATTCCAAGCGTCTTCTGCCAACTGAATTTTTTCTTTTGCCGTTTCTAAAGAAAAAGGAGGCAATGGTAATTTCTGTTCCATTATTTAAAAATTAAAGTTTGAACTATTTTTTTTGACTGTTCTATTAAATGATTCGACTTAAATAACTGACTTTCTACTATACAGCTTTCAAACAATAAATAGATGTGGTCTGATAGCAAATCAGCCTTCAAAATGTCTTTAAAAAAAAGACGCAGATCATTTTTATGATTTTGGATAGCTCCAAGTATTTTGGTGCTGTCAGACGGAATCTCAGAAAGTATATTTAAAAAGCTGCAGCCTCTAAAATTTTCATTTTTATTCATGAAAATTATGAAATCAAATGCCGCTAAAACTTTCGAATTTGAATCCTCTGCATTTGAAGTAAATTTCAACAACTCATTAAACCAAAAAGAATGGCGCTGTTCTAAAAAAGCGACACATAAATCCTCTTTTGACTTAAAGTGATAGTAAAAACTAGCTTTCGCTACTTGAGCTTCTTCAATAATCTGATTTATTCCTGTGGCATTATACCCCTGTTTATGAAACAAGGCAAAAGTTTTCTCTAAAATTCGTTCTTTAGGCTGCATCTTCAAATAAGTTTATTTTTATCTCGTTCTAAACTAGAGCTAAACAGTTACAAATGTAATAAAAATTAAAACATACAGACAAGTCTGTCTATATTATTTCTAAAAAAAATTCCAAAACCCGAAAGTTTTGGAATTTGTAATTTTTATAATTGAAATCTAATAATTCAAAGAAATATTATCTGCTCCATTCAGCGATGCTGTCTTTGTTCAATTTTACGTAATCAGCATTGTTTGCTGCCTCAGCAGACGCTAAAGAAGCTTTTGCAGTTTCGATTGCTCCTTTTTTATCTCCTTGTTTAGCTTGAATCAATGATTTTAATCTTGATACATAATATGGTTTGTCTGAACTCATATCAAGAGCTTTGTCTACGTAATTTCTAGCCGTTTCTATATTTCCGTTTGATTGGAATAAATATTGAGAAGCAGCAAAATAATCATTCCAAGTAGGACCAGCCAAAGCTTTTTCGATACTTGCTGTAGCAATTTTAGCAGTTGGAACTTCAAATTTTAAAGCTACATGAGAGTTTTCCCAAGAAATGTCTAAATAGCCAAAATTTGGATCTAAACCGTTAATTCCGATTGTAAATGTTTCAACAGGAGTTGGCAAAGCATCTTCTTTTACAGTAGTTTTCAACGCTACATAAGCATCGCTCCAGTTTTCTGGCAATCCCCAGTTGTCTGTAGAAAGATAAAAAATGATATCCCAGCTTTCGATTCTAGGAACGGTATAAATTGCATATTTTCCTTTCTTAAGCGTTTTTCCGTCAATTATTACGTCATCGCTAAAGTTAATGATTGTGTTTTCGTTAGCACCAGTTCTCCATAATTTTCCAAACGGAACTAAATTTCCGAACACGGCTCTCCCTCTTGCTCCCGGTCTTGAATAGGTAACTTCAACATCCGTTAAACCAACAGTTTGTTTAATATATCCTTTTGGACTTGCTTGCGGCGTTTTTACTTGTGCTTCTGATGCTAATGGTCCCAGAATCAGGGCTAAAGCAATAAGTAGTTTCTTCATTTTTTTCAGTTTTTTATTTAGTTCAAATTTACAAATTCAATCAGGTAACAAATGTTAAATTTTATATAATTCAACCCTTTAACTGTGATATTTTTACAGCATTTAATTCGCTAAAATGGTCGATAACTAAGTCAGCTTCTGATAAATCCTGATGATGCGAATGCTCGCTTTTGTAGCCAACGCAATAAATTCCCGCTCCTTTTGCCGCTTTAACCCCATTAGTACTGTCTTCAATAATAATGCATTCTTCTTTTGGCGCAATAGACAATGAAGCTGCATGAATAAAGATGGCCGGATTCGGTTTTGATTGAGGAAAATCTTCTCCGCTCACAATATGGGTAAAATACTGATGCAGATTGAATCTCGTAAAAACACGATCTATTGTAACCTTTGAAGCCGAAGAAGCTAAAATTAACTGCATTCCGCTATGGTACAAATCTTTAATCAAATCTTCAACACCGTCTAAAAGATATAAATCTTCCTTAGTATCAAAAGCATTATTAAAGATAGTTCTTTTTCTCTGAATCAAATCTTCAACTTCCTGCTCTACAGTTGGAAAATGATTTTTTAAAGCCTGAAAGGTGTTTCTGGTAGAAAATCCAGTAAATGTGGTGTACATTTCTTCTGGAACTTCGATATTCAATTCTGAAAATTGCAAATAATAGGCATAACGATGAACGGGCTCCGTGTCAACTATAACGCCATCCATATCAAAAATTACTGTTTTAATCATTCTTTTTTTAAGTTTTTGAGACTCTAAGATGCTAAGATTATAAGTTTTATCTCTTTGTGTGTTTAACTTTGTCCAAGTTTTAAACTTTGACAAAGTTGCTTTACGTTTTATTATAAGTACAAAAGAATTAAGATTCAGTGTTTCAGTAGAAAACCTTAGCACCTTAGAATCTTAGCTTCTCAGAGCCTTACTTTTTAAGCAAATGTCTAATCACCGTTTCTGCAGCGTGCAAGCCAAATAATCCAGGCATATAGCTGTTTGTTCCGTAAAAAGACTTTTTGAAGTTTTTACCGTCTGTCAATTTTAAGCTTTTTTCGTCTTGAATTTCAGAAGAGAAAACTACTTTCAATTTATTGATTTTTGCTTCTTTTAAACGTTTGCGGATTGTTTTTGAAAAATAGCAGTTAATCGTTTTTGAAATGTCAGTCACTTTTACTTTTGACGCCAGCATTTTTCCGCCAGCTCCCATACTGCTGATGATTTTTACTCTTTTGCGTTTTGCAGCAATAATCAGATTTAATTTTGGAGTAATGCTGTCAATGCAGTCTAAAACATAATCAAACTCTGGAGAAACTATCTCAAACGCACGCTCTGGCGAAAGAAATTCTTGAACACGCGTTAGATTTAGCTCCGGATTAATATCCATCAAACGGTCGCCTACAATTTTTATTTTTGGCTGGCCTACCGTCGAATGCAAAGCTGGCAACTGACGGTTAATATTGGTGATATCTACAACGTCTCCGTCTACAATTGTCATGTTTCCTACTCCTGCTCTCGCTAAAAATTCAGCTGCAAAAGATCCAACTCCTCCAAGCCCCACAACTAAAACATTAGATTTTTGTAAATTTTCTAATCCTTCTTTAGAAAACAAAAGCTCAGCTCTTTCTGTCCATTCTGCCATATATTCTTTTTTGTTGTTTTTTATTTTTTTTGTTTCAATGTTTCAATGTTTCAGGTTTCATGTTTCACCCGAAGCTTCGGGATCAAGTTTACTCGGTTGTCAGGCTGAGCGATCCCGAGGTTTCGGGAGAAGCCCCCGTCCTAATTGGAACTCCCTTTGACTTCGCTCACGGAAACTTTTTATTCTTTAAATACACTTATATAATTACTTGAAATAATACCTTCTAATTCTTTTAAATTTAATTCTTTATATTCACAAGCCAAATCGTAAACTTGCTTAATTGATTCTTCTATAGTATCTGTCTCTAAGAAAAAACGATCATTTGGAACATTTTGAAAAACAGATTTCAAATCTTGATTTTTTAGCAGATATTTCCCAAACGAAAGATAAAATCCAGCAGAGGTTAATTGTGATGCCAACTGATTATTTTTTGAAAAACCGTGAATAATCATTGGAACACTTATCTTCATTTTTTTCTTGATTGCCATTACTTCCTGAAAGGCCGCAACGCAATGAATTACTACAGGTTTTTTAAATTTTGTCGCTAATTCCAATTGCTTTTCAAAAACAGAAATTTGCAAATCGAACGGGACTTCTATTCTTTTGTCCAAACCGCATTCGCCAATTGCCAGACAATTTTCAGTTTGCAGCTTTTCTTCCATAATTTTCAAATCTTCATCAAGTCGATTTTCGTCAATATACCAAGGATGGATTCCTATTGAATAAAACGGAATTGACGCATCAAAATCTTTCGGATATTGATTGACCAATTCTAAAACGTCTGATTGATTGGTAAATTGATGCGTATGAAGATTAAAATATTTCATTAATGAAAAGCTTTTACGCCAGCTTTAATTTCAATTTTTAAATCATTTTCTTGAGGCACAAGCGGACAAGAGTACTTATAGTTATAAGCGCAATACGGATTGTACGCTTGATTGAAATCGACTGCGATTGTATTTCCTTTTGGAATTTCCAAATCAATGTAACGGCCGCCAATGTAGCTTTCTTTACCTGTTGTTAAATCTGAAAAAGGCAGAAACAAATGGTTTTTATACTTCTCCTGCACGATAAGATCCAGACTTTGGTAAACCGCAAGCTGAAAAGCTTTTCCGTTTATTTTGAAATTTAAAGTTCCGTACTTTATATATTTTGGTGTGCGAGTACCAGAAGTTTTCATTTCAAAAGCCTTTCCTCCTTTTGCCCTCACTAAAGTTGCATTTACAAAATACGTTTCAGAAATAGGAAAAAAATCTAAGCTTTTGAACGTTTTCAGATCTTCGGCCATCAACGGACTTGTCTTAGGATCAGCATATTCTGCATTGATTTTCTTTTGAAATTTTTGAGCATCAGTTTTATTAAACTTTTTTTGTGCAAAACCAAAATTAAAAACCAACAATAAAGCTAGGGCATTTATAGTTTTCATCTTAGAAATTTTATGCAAAAATAGTTCAAAAGTAACAAAACAACAACCACTTAACGGGACAAAGTTTCCTAACTTTGTGACGATAATCTATCAAACAAAATGCTTAAAAACGCCCTATCCCATTACATTAACAACTTTCGAGGTTTTACCAGAGAAGTTTGGATTCTTGCCATCATTACTTTTATTAACCGCGCTGGGACAATGGTTCTTCCTTTTTTATCCAAATATTTAAAAGAAGATCTTCATTTTACATACAATCAAGTCGGATGGATTATGGTGGCTTTTGGTTTTGGGTCAATGCTCGGTTCTTGGTTAGGAGGTAAACTATCAGATAAAATAGGGTTCTATAAAATCATGATTTTTAGTTTATTTACCAGCGGAGTTTCTCTTTTCTTTGTACAATATATCACCACTTTTTGGGCGCTTTGCGTTGCCATGTTCCTTCTAATGACCATTGCAGATATGTTTCGCCCTGCCATGTTTGTGTCTTTGGGAGCTTATGCCAAACCAGAAAACAGAACTCGCGCGCTCACACTGGTGCGTTTGGCTGTAAATTTAGGTTTCGCAGCTGGTCCTGCACTTGGAGGCTTGATTATTATGGGAATAGGATATTCTGGCCTTTTCTGGGTTGACGGAGCTTCATGCATTATTTCGATCTCAATTTTTGCTCTATTGGTAAAAGAAAAGAAAAAAGCGGCTCACGACGATAAAGCAGAAAGCGCTTCTGACGTAAAATCGGTTTTTCATGATAAAATATTCTGGGTTTTCTTATTTGTAAGCTTTATCACGGCTATGATTTTCTTTCAGCTGTTTACCACCCTTCCTTTGTATCATAATGAAAAATTTGGCTTAAGCGAATTCCAGACAGGTCTTTTAATGACTTTAAACGGTCTTCTGATTTTTTCTCTAGAAATGCCAACAGTTGGATTTTTAGAACGAAAAGCTTTTCCTAAAATCCGAATTATAATTGTGGGCTCTTTTGTAATGGCATCTAGTTTCTTTTTGCTTCTTATTAATTTTTGGGCAGGAATACTCGTAGTTAGCATGGTTTGCATTTCTATTGGTGAAGTTCTTACTTTTCCGTTTTCGAATGCTTTTGCACTCAGTCGCGCGCCACGAGGGCAAGAAGGACGCTATATGGCACTTTACACAATGAGTTTTAGCCTTGCGCATATTATCAGCTCTAAACTCGGGTTTGAAATTATAAGCCGATATGGCTATCAAATCAACTGGCTCTTTATGGCTTGCATCGGCGTAGTCGCTACTGGATGCTGTATTTGGATTAAAAACGCTCTAATAAACCAAAAGGCTTAATAACGACTTTTAACTTTTTAAAACATTGCCATTCAATTTATTACCATTAAATTTGAATGGCTTTTTTGTGTCTAAAACTGTGATCAAACTTAATTTTTAGTTAAATAACTATTTTTATAGTTGCGTAACTAAAAAAATAGTTGTAGGTTTGAATTAAAATTAGAGAAGATGCAGAAGCTAACAAACAAAGAAGAAGAAATTATGATGATTTTATGGAAGCTTAAAAAAGCTTTTGTAAAAGAAATTCAAGCCGAAATCACAGAAGATCAGCCCCATTACAACACCTTATCTACTATTGTGCGCAATTTGGAAGAAAAAGGATATGTTGGGCATAATGCTTTTGGAAACACACATCAGTACTTTCCGATTGTGCCAATTGAAGATTACAGAAAAGGATTTATGAAAACCGCAATTGACAATTACTTTAATAGTTCTTATAAAAGCATGGTTTCCTTTTTTGCTAAAGAAGAAAAAATTTCAGCAGATGAATTGCGTGAAATTTTAAATATGATCGAAAATAAAGAAGAAAAAAAATAGTCGGCTCATGGAAGCACTTTTTATTTATATCGCCAAATCAAGCAGTTTAATGCTCTTGTTTTATTGCGCTTATTTTTTCTTACTGCGCAAAGAAACATTTTTTAACAGCAACAGATGGTTTCTTTTGTCTGGTTTAATGACCTCAGTAATTTTACCGCTGCTGACTTTTACAAAGGTGATATGGATAAATGCAGCTCCTCAATTTGATGCCGATTTTCAAACAATTGTATCAGACTCAGCTAAAAGCGAAACTTCAGAATTTGATTGGAATTATATAATACTTGGTCTTTACGCCGTTGGCCTTTTGATCTTTCTGATAAAACTTGCAATTGATTTTTATAGTCTGAATTCGATTATTAAAGGAAAAAAAATCAAACAGCAAGCCGATTTCAAATTCATAGACATAAACGAAAATATTGCTCCTTTCTCCTATTTCGAGTACATCGTTTACAACTCATCACTGTATACGCCTTCAGAATTGGAAAGCATTATTGAACACGAAAAAGTGCATAGCGATCAAAATCATACTTTAGACGTATTGATTTCGAGAATATTCAGCATTATTTTCTGGTTCAATCCTATTGTTTGGTTTTACAAGAAAGCAATAACTCAAAACTTAGAATTTATTGCTGACAGTGAGGCTGCAAAAAAACTTTTAGATAAAAAAGCATATCAATACACGCTTTTAAAAATAACAACGCATGAAAACTGTGTTGCAATCACCAATCACTTTTATCAATCATTAATCAAAAAACGAATCGTTATGTTAAACAGAAATCAATCAAAAAAGAGTAATTCTTGGAAGTATTATGCTGTAATACCAGCTTTGACAGCGTTTGTATTATTATTTCAAATTGAAGTAATTGCAAAAGAAAGGCCTCAAACTGTAAAATCTGTTTCAAATGAAATTGAAGCCGTTGATGTTTACACCATTCAAAAGAACACTACTGATTTAGAGCTAAAAAGAATCAAAACGCAATTAAAAATGTTGCACAATGTCGAATTTGAAGCTTCTAGAGTTAAAAGAAACTCAGCAAATCAGCTAACCTCACTTAAAGTTGAAATAGCTTATGAAAACCAGAGATCTCAATCTATCCAAACAGGCGGAAAAGTAGCCATAAAAGATTTCGGGATAGTTGTTGTTACCGGCAAAAATGGTGCAAAAAGAACTGGCATTAAAACGTATGACGAAAAAACAGCTGTGAGCAACAAAGTCTCTATGGGAGACAAAGCCAAAAGCACTACAGAAATTAAAAATATAACTACTAATACAGAAACCAATGTTAACACTAATTCTATTGCTAGTACAAAAACTGACAGTGATACTAATGCAAATATTAGCACTACTGTAATCATTAATAAAGACAATAACACAAAAGTTATTACGACAGGAAATACAGCTGTTGCCGTTTCAAATGGCGCAAAAACGAATGTTAAAATATCTAGTCCGCTCATAATTGTAAATGGAGAAGAAATGCCTGCAGGTTTTGATTACAACAGCATTAAAGCAAATGATATTGAGTCTGTAAGTGTTTTAACTGGAACGAATGCAATTGCCCAATACGGCGATAAAGGCTCGAATGGGGTAATGGAAATTGTAACCAAAAAATAAGAGGTTTCTAATTTTAAATAGAAGATAAATGCAAAAACTAACCAACAAAGAAGAAGAAATCATGCATATTTTATGGAAGCTAAAAAAGGCTTTTGTAAAAGAGATTCAAGCAGAGATTTTAGAAGATCAGCCGCATTACAACACTTTGTCTACCATTGTTCGTAATCTGGAAGAGAAAGGTTATGTCGCGCACAATGCCTTCGGAAATACGCATCAGTATTATCCAGCCGTAAGCATAGAAGATTATAGAAAAGGTTTTATGAGCACTGCCATTGATAATTATTTCAATAGCTCTTACAAAAGCATGGTTTCTTTTTTTGCCAAAGAAGAAAAAATTTCGGCAGATGAATTGCGTGAAATCTTAGACATGATCGAAAATCCAAAAGAAGGTAAATAATCAATATATTATGGAAGCACTTTTCATTTTTATCCTAAAATCAAGCGGGTTATTAGCAATGTTTTATTTTGCTTACATTTTTTTACTTCGCAAAGAGACTTTTTTCAACAGTAGCCGCTGGTTTCTAATTGCTGGTTTAATTACTTCTGTTGTGCTGCCTTTTGTGGTTTACACTAAAGTAATTTGGGTCGAAGCGCCTCCCGTTCCTGCGCCAGCTCCAATAATTACGACTACCGCAAATACTGTAAAAAACATTCCAGTTTCAACCAACGACGTCATTGCTTACACACCTAAATACAAACCAACAACGGTAACGGTTGTTGAAGAGGAAAATTTTGAAATCAATTGGAGCTTGGTTTTGGCTGCAGTTTACGGAATTGGCTTTTTGGCTTTTATGATCAAATTTGCTCTTGATTTCTACAGCTTAAACTCTGTTTTAAAAGGAAAAAAAATAGAACAGCAAGCCGATTTCAAATTTATTGATGTGGATGAAAATATTGCTCCTTTCTCTTATTTCGATTACATTGTATATAACTCATCACTATATACGGCAGCAGAATTAGAGAATATTTTAGAGCATGAAAAAGTGCATAGCGATCAAAAACACACTGTAGATGTTTTGATTTCTAGAATATTCTGCATCTTATTTTGGTTTAATCCTATTGTATGGCTTTACAAAAAGGCCATTTTACAAAATCTAGAATTTATTGCTGATAGCGAAGCTTCTAAAAAAATTGCAGACAAAAAAGCTTATCAGTACACACTTTTAAAAATAACAACGCATGAAACTTGCGTTGCAATCACCAATCATTTTTATCAATCATTAATCAAAAAACGAATTGTCATGTTAAACAAAAATCAATCAAAGAAAAGAAACTACTGGAAATATTCAGCGGTAATTCCTGCTCTTGGCGCTTTTGTTCTTTTATTTCAAATAAAGACTATTGCACAAGAAAAAAAGCAAAATGAAGTTCCTGTAATTCAAAGAGACACCATAAAAGACACTGAAGAAACTATCAAAATAACAAAAAACACAACCGACAAGGAATTGAACGAACTTCCTGGAAAGTTAAAAACAAATCACAATCTTGATGTTGAAATTTCTGATGTAAAAAGAAATACAAAAGAGGAATTGACTGCCATACAGATCAAAGTAAAATCGGATTCCGGCAAAAAACAAACCATCAAAATTGACGGAGACGAAGCTATAAAAGATTGCGAATTAGCAATTGGAACAGATGAGAATGGAACAAAATCTATTAATATTAATACAGATCGAAATTTTAAAATGCCTGTAATAATTAGAAATGAAAGAGTTATTGTTCGAAATCACGGAGATTCTGATGTTGCAGCTCCAGCACCTCCTACTCCTCCAGCATTTCCTTCTGGACCGCTGCCAGTTGCACCAGCTGTAGATATGTCAAAAATGCCTAAACCTCCTGTTGCTCCAAGAAATCCAAAGGATAAAGTTGCTATGCAAAAGTTTGAAAAAGATATGGAGGAATTTGAAAAGAAAATGGAAAAATTTCAGCCAAACATTGATGCCATGTCTGCGTACGGAGATGCAGTAAGCGAAATCATGTCTAAGCGTGAGGCGATCTTTGAGAAAGAAATGGAGAAATATGAGATTGCAATGGAAAAGTTCAATGCTCAAATGGAAAAGTTAAACTTTGACTTCAAATTTAACTTTGGAGATGATTCTAAAGACTATGAAAATAGTATGAAGCAATACGAACAAGACATGAAACAGTATGAGCTTGATATGAAACAGCATGAAAAAAATATGAAGCAGCACGAAAAAAACATGAAGCAACATGAGAAAGATATGAAGCAGCATGAAAAAGAAATGAAACTGATGGAAAAGCAAAATAAAAAAGCATAACCACATCTTTTTAAGCTTGCCATTAATAAAACAGGATGGATGAAAGCGCCGAAAAAGCCATAAATTGCTAAACTACTGGTACTGAAAGCCTAACTCTCAGAATTAAATACTTTTACACTTTACTATCTAAAAGACTTTGTTTCAAACACAAAGTCTTTTTTTTTATCTTTGCCGAAACAAATCTACCATGTATAAATTATTAGCTAAACTAAATAAACTGCTTTTGCCAAGTTTTACCAAACAAGGTCTAGATATTTCGAAAGCAAAGAAATGGCAAATGGCAATTATTGGTTATCGGGCGTATGTGACAAAAAAAGCTTTAGGCAATTAATTTAGAATACATTATTATTTATCCGACAGAGGTATATTTTATATAGTTCTGTCATACTTTTATGAAAAACAGAGAAATAAGTCTTCCTCCTGTTCCAGCAGTATTATTAGCAATTATTAGCGTACAATTTGGTGCCGCAATTGCAAAAACACTTTTCCCAACAATTGGCTCAGCAGGTACAGCATCAATGCGCATTGGCATTTCGGCATTAATTTTATTGTTGGCCTTCAGACCAAAATTAAAAACAATTACAGCACAACAATGGAAAGTTGTAATTCCGTACGGTTTATCGTTAGGCGCAATGAATTTAATTTACTATCTCGCAATAGAAAGAATTCCAATTGGTTTAGCAGTAACCTTAGAATTTGTTGGACCATTATTGCTTGCAATTGTTGGATCAAAACGTTTGGTTGATTATTGCTGGGCAATTATTGCCGCGATTGGCATCTTATTAATTGCCCCTTGGACAAGCAATCACTTAGATACTTTTGGAATTATATGCGCCCTTTTAGCAGGTGCTTTTTGGAGCGCTTATATTGTTTTAGGAGGCAAAGCTTCAAAAGTAATGAATGACGGAGATGCAGTAACCATAGGAATGTTATTTGCCGCAATTCTAGTCTTGCCATTTGGCTTTCTTGAAAACGGATTAATCAATCTTACCCCAAAACTATTCGGAATGGGTGTTGCTCTTGCTCTTTTATCAAGCGCAATTCCGTTTACTTTAGAGATGAAAGCTTTAGGAAAACTTCCGCCTCGCACTTTTAGCATTCTAATGAGTTTAGAGCCTGCGGCTGCATCTATATGCGCTTTTCTTTTCCTTAAGGAAAGTTTAAATGTTAATGAAATTCTAGCCGTAGTCTGCGTTGTAATTGCTTCTGCTGGAAGCACTTTGACAGCTAAAAAGTAGCATTAAATAGTTCAAAAATAAAATTCCAAATTCCAACGCAAAACTTGGAACTTGGAATTTTATTTTTTAGAATTAGAGCCTATTTACTTTTTAGGAAGCAATACTGCATCAACTACATGAATTACTCCGTTTGATTGGTTCACATCTGCAATAGTGACTTTTGCTTTATTGCCATTTTCATCTGTAATGTACAGATCTTTGCCTTTCATCCAAGCTGTTAGAGTTCCGCCATTTACGGCTTTTATAGTTGCTTTTCCTTTACCCTCTTTTATTGCTTTTGCAATATCTGAAGCATTCCATTTTCCTGCCGCCACATGATAAGTCAAAATGTTTTGAAGCATTTTTTTATTCTCTGGTTTTAGCAATGTCTCAACAGTTCCTTTAGGCAATTTATCAAATGCTTCATTAGTTGGGGCAAAAACCGTAAAAGGGCCTTTTCCTTTTAAAGTTTCAACTAAGTCGGCTGCTTTTACAGCTGCAACCAAAGTTGTATGATCTTTTGAGTTGACAGCGTTCTCAATAATATTTTTGTTAGGATACATTGCTGCTCCACCAACCATTACTGATTTTTGTGCATTTGATGTAAATGCAAATCCTAAAGCTAAAACTGCAAGGGCTAAAAATTTTCTAGTTTTCATATTTAAATGATTTTAAGTTATAAGCTCATTTACGGTGATAAACTTGTTTTGGTTTTCACATAAAATTAATATTATATCAAAATGTGCTGATTTTCTCTTTAACTATCAGCAAAACAGCAACTAAAATATTCTAATATTTTTTCAAAAAATTTTAAAAACATCTAACTTTTGCTTTGTTTTTATTATTAATTTTAAAATCAAAACTTACTAATTATGAAAAATTTGCCTCAAAAAGTCAGAAGCAGAAAGTTAAATTCGAGAGTAGATTTAACCGCAATGGTCAGTGTTTCTTTTTTACTGATTATATTTTTTATGGTTGTTGGAGAGTTGTCGAAACCGAAATTATTAGATCTGGCGATGCCGGAGAGACATTGCGACGAAGAATTTGGAAGAGTTATCAATTGTGGTGCAAGTATTGATAATCGCTTAGTAACAATTCTATTAGATCAAGATGATAAAATTATAATGTATTCTGGTCTTTTATTTGATCCTATTGGAAAAGCAAAGGAAATTAATTATGGACAAAATGGAATTCGTAAGGAACTATTTAGCAAAAAAAGAGCTATTCTTGAATATTCCACATCAATGGGAAAACCTAAGAATGGCCCAATTGTAATTATTAAGCCAAGCAAAAAAAGTAACTTTAAAAATTTAGTCGATATTTTGAATGAAATGGCTGTTGCTAAAATTGATACTTATGTGATTGTGCCAGAATACACCCCAGAAGAATCAAAATTATTAGCTTCAAACTAATATCAATAAATATCGTTTTTCAAAACGGGTTCTCGACTCCGCTTGAACTGACAATAGAGGAATAACTCGAAACTAAAATATTACAAACCAAAAAAAAAATCCCCACATCACTGTGGGGATTTCTATTTAATTCTTAATGAATTTCATACTTGAACTTCCTTTATCTGACTTTACTCTTATAAAGTAATTCCCCACTCTAAGTTTAGAAATATCAATATTCGAAGTTGTTTTTGCATTTGGAACCGCAATTACCAATTGGCCTAAAACATCATAAATTTCAAATGATTGTATTTCAATATTCTGGTTCTGTGAAATATTCAAAAACTGATTCGCCGGATTTGGATACAATGTAAGGTACTTTGAAAATTCAAAATCCTTAATTCCCAATGTTTTAAATGTAGAAGTTGCTTTATTGGTTAAAATTGGAAAATTATAATCGAAGTAAATATTTGCTTCGTTTGTAAAAGAATCTCCCACAACAAGTGTTGGTTTGGTTTTGATTTTAAAAGCTACATAACCGTCATTATTTGCATCGTCAAAAGGAAGATTGATGTTTTCGAATATAAATTCTACTTTATTTCCTTCTGATATATTAATTACAAAGGGATGGCTTGAACTTGTTGTAATTAAAGTTGAAATATCAAATTTAGATAAATCAATCATGTCCTTTACAACGATATTTTGTGCAGCATAGTTTCCTGTATTCTCAAAGCGGATCATGTAATGCACATATCCACCAATTAAACTTGGTGTAATAACTGTTCCTTCTAAGCAGGTTTTATCGTTTGGATCATACGAACCAACAACCGTCTGATCTAAAACAAATGTATTATCAATTGGAGTTTCGTCTGTTACAGCCCCTATTATTGTTGCTTTAAATTTTAATATATCCCCGATATTTAATGCTGGTTTTTCTATTGGAGAATTTGCATTTACAGTAAATTTAATTTCACGAGTTTCATATGGCAATAGATTAACAAAATTCCAAGATAAATTATTTAAGGATTGAGCCACCGGTATCGGTTTTGCACTAACGAAATCTAAAACAGCATCATCAAAGTTTAAATTTACAGAACCAGATTGCATGGTATTTCCTTTATTTTTATAGACAATTTTGTACACAGCATTAAAACCGGGTCTTGCAGGTTCTAACGGTAATAAAACAACCTCTAAATCTGGATGAACACCGTTTGCAGTGATACAAAAATCTTGAGTAAATGGACTGGATTCTGTTGGAAAAGTAACTTTTACAGTTGTTGGATAAACATTAAAATATGCTGGGTCTTCTAGTATTGGTGTAACATCATAAGAAGATCCCGATTTAACATAATAATTGTAATCGCCATTTTCATCAGATGCCGAACTGTTTGTTATAGTTTGACTTGCAATATTAACTTTCATATTTTGAAATTTAATATCTCCATTATCACATCCATTATTATTTAAATCTAATCTATTATTTCCTTTAATTGAATAAAACTTACCTCCAGGTTTAAATGTACAATACGAATTAACATTACAATCCTTAATATTTGCTGCTAAAAGTTGTGCTTGTATAGCTGGAATTTGAGATTCGTCAGCACAAATGTATTTTAAATTTGGATTTGGAGTAAGATAAAGCCTCTCTTCATTTATTCCATTTTTTATTATTAATGACGACAATTGGTTTGCGGAACAATTAAGATGAGTTAATTCAGTTAAATTGCTAAGATCCAAAGATGTCAAATTATTTGAAGAACAAATAAGCTCTTGAATTTTTGTTAAACCACTTATATTTAATGAAGTTAAACCATTGAGGTGGCATCGAAAATAAGCTAATTTGGATAAATTACTGACATTAAGCGTTTTAATCTTATTAAGATAACAATCTAATACTCCCACATTTACAAAATACTCAATTCCAAGCAAAGAAGAAATGTTGCTTTCGTTTAAAGTCAAAGAATAAACATTAAACGCTTCGCTCATTTGTATTTCTTTATCATTATTGGCATCAATTTTAAAATAAGAACCATATAAATTCCTTGCCACATAATTTTGATTAGTTGCAGATAATAATTTTGCTTTAAAAATTGGATCTGGAATATTAATAATTGCATCACTGCAAGCACCTACGCAGCTACAACTAGAATCTAATAAAACATTTTTTAAACCACTTAAATCGATGCTTTTTTGAATAACATTAAAATCTGCAATATCTGCACAAATATGTTTAAGGTTTAAATTTTCACCAAGGTTTAATACTATCAAATCCTGATTGGGATTATTATTTTTAATAAAAATATCAGTTAAAATATTGTTGAATCCACAATTTAATTCTTTTAGATTAGGCAAATAGGAAACATCTATTTTTGAAAGCTTTGCGCTTTGACATTCAAGTTTTTGCAAATTATTTAACCCCGTTAAATCAAAAGTTGATATTGAGTTTGCAGAAAAATTTAGCGTTTGCAAATTTACAAATGGTAAAAAATTAAAAGAGTTAATTCTATTTCCGGAAAAATTTAGATCAATTAAATTTGTTGTAGAACCAGTATTTAAATAAGTTATGTTATTATTACTGCATTTAATGGATTTTATATTTGTACCATTTACCAAATCCAAAGAGGTTATAGCATTGTCTGAGCAATCAATAGTTACTAAATTAGAGGCGTTTTTCATTTGAAAAACAGATAAATTTTTATTAATATTACATTTAACACTGCTAAGATTTGTAAGTCCATTTGCATACAAACTGAACAAATTACTATTATCACTAATATTTAAGGTCTTTAAGTTAACTAAATTATCAATTTTTAATTCTGAAAAAAGACTGTTCCATTGTACAGTCAAATCTTCTAAATTAACCAAGCTGGTTAAATCTACTGATCCCCCGATTTGAGTGCTAACAATAGTTAAACTTTTTAAGTTGGCAAAATACTTAATTGTATTAATTGACTTAACATTTGAAGCTATGCTCATTTTAGTGACTTGTAATGCTTCAGAAAATTGAATTTCACCGTCAAAATTTGAATCAATACTGGTATAATTTAAAATGGAATTTTTAAAATTTTCATCATCAAAACAGATGGTTCCTTCCACACATTGAGGTAAAGTACAAGAATTTACTACGGTAACATTAGAAATTCCATATTCTGCCAATTTATTTTGAATTAATGCAATATCACTTTGATATGCGCAAATAGAGTTTAAATTCATATTATTATTAAACTCTAAAGAACTAAAAACGTTATATGGCCGATTTAAATATAAACTTGAAATGTTATTATTCGAACAGTTTAAATTAGTTAATGCGTTTACATCTGAAAAATATAGTGTAGTCAAATTATTAAAGCTACAATTAACATTAGCAATATTATTGGTATAATCTCTTTTAATATAATTCAATTGATTATTGGAACAATCGAGAGTTGATAAAGAAGTCAGATAAGTTAAAAGCAAAGATTTTAATTGTGAATTATTATTTATTTTTAAAATCTTTATAAAAGTAAAATAAGAAAGGTTTATTTTAGTTAAAGAGGTATTTTTAATGCTCAAGTTTTTTAATCCTGAAAAATTATTAGAATCAAAACCTTCTAAAGAGCTAATGTTTCCATCCAAATATAGATTGTTAATTGCACTAGCTTCATTATAATCAATCTCATTATCATTATTTGTATCAGCATCACGATCGCCTATACCATCATTATTAGTGTCGACACAATTTGTAGAAATCAAAATATTTTTAAAAACGGCATCAGGAAAATTAATATACTGAGCACTCAAACCGTTAAAAAAGCATAAAGCTGTAAGTAAAAAGTAAAGTTTCTTCATAGGTGGTATTTTCATACAAAAATAACTTTTTGAGATAATAACACAACTTTATTTGTTAAAACTTCTTAAAATTAAAAGTATAAAGCAAAAAAAAAGCCCCACATTACTGTGGGACTTTTATATGGATGTAAAGACGCACTGCTGTGCGTCTCTACTAAGAATTATTTTTTCTCAGTTTTTTCCATTTTAGCTTTTAAAGCAGCTAATACATCATTGTTATCACCTAAAGTCGCAGCTGGTGCGTTTGTAGATGCAGATGCAGTAGTTTCAGCAGCAGCTTTCACGTTTTTCTCTTCTTCTTCTCTGAAGATAGCAGTGTGAGAAGCAACTACTCTTTTGAATTCTTTATTGAATTCAATTACTTTGAAATCAGCTGTATCACCTTTTTTCAATTTCTTTCCGTCTTCTTTTTCTAAGTGACGAGTAGGAATGAAAGCAACGATATCATCTCCGAATTCTACAGTAGCTCCTTTGTCAACGATTTCAGAAATCTCACCGTTGTGGATAGTTCCTACAGCGAAAGAATCTTCGTATTGATCCCAAGGATTAGCAGTAGTTTGTTTGTGACCTAAAGATAATTTACGTCCTTCAACATCTAATTCTAATACTACAACATCAAGTTTTTCACCAACGTTTACAAACTCAGATGGGTGTTTAATTTTCTTAGTCCAAGAAAGGTCAGAAATGTAGATTAATCCATCAATTCCTTCTTCTAATTCTACGAAAATACCAAAGTTTGTAAAGTTTCTAACGATACCTGTATGTTTAGAACCTACTGGGTATTTAGAAGTAATGTCAGTCCATGGATCTTGAGTCAATTGTTTGATACCTAATGACATCTTACGATCTTCTCTGTCAAGAGTTAAGATAACTGCTTCAACAACATCTCCAACTTTCACGAAGTCCTGTGCAGAACGTAAGTGAGTTGACCATGACATTTCAGAAACGTGGATTAAACCTTCAACACCTTCAGCAACTTCGATAAATGCACCGTAATCAGCGATTACAACTACTTTACCTTTTACTTTATCACCAACAGTTAAGTTAGCATCTAAAGCATCCCATGGGTGAGCGTTTAATTGTTTCAATCCTAATTGAATTCTTGTTTTCTCATCATCGAAATCAAGGATTACAACGTTTAATTTTTGGTCTAATTCAAGAACTTCACTTGGGTGGTTGATTCTGCTCCAAGAAAGGTCAGTAATGTGAATTAATCCATCAACACCACCTAAGTCAATGAACACACCATAAGAAGTGATGTTTTTAACAACACCTTCTAATACTTGTCCTTTTTGTAATTGACCGATGATCTCTTTTTTCTGTACTTCAATATCAGCCTCGATAAGAGCTTTATGAGATACAACAACGTTTTTGAATTCGTGGTTGATTTTTACCACTTTGAATTCCATCATTTTGTTTACATATACATCGTAGTCTCTAATTGGCTTAACGTCAATTTGAGATCCAGGTAAGAACGCTTCGATTCCGAATACGTCAACAATCATACCTCCTTTAGTTCTGCATTTAACAAAACCGTTAACGATTTCTCCAGTTTCATTAGCTGCAATAACTCTATCCCAAGATTTGATAGTACGTGCTTTTCTGTGAGATAATACTAATTGACCTGTTTTATCCTCACGGATGTCGATTAATACTTCAACTTTGTCACCTACTTTTAAGTTTGGGTTGTAACGAAATTCGTTTAAAGAAATAACACCTTCAGATTTAGCATTGATGTCAACGATAACGTCTCTATCTGTAATTCTAACTACAACTCCTTCAACTACTTCTTCTTGATCTGTAGCGATGAAAGTTTTTGATACTAGTTCTTCAAACTCTTGCAAGTTTTTCTCATCTACTGCATCGATTCCTTCTTGGAAGTTGTGCCAGTTAAAATTTGCTAAAAACTCTTCTTGTGATTTTGTTTGTTCAGACATGCTGATAAAAAAATTTGTATTCTGTTTTTCTCGAGTTTCTCTATGCGATAGAAAATACAGAAGTTGTTTTACATAAATGGTTGATTCCTAATGGAAACTCTTCTCTGCCAAAAGGACTGCAAAATTAATACATTTTTCTGAATTAACAAAACAAAACCGATATGATTATCAGCAGATTATTAAGGAGCAGGAAATTTGAGGTTCCAAAAGACGTTTAGTCCCGCTTTGCTTTCTATCTTTTATGGCGAACCCCACCATAAAAGGATATCCTCCCGATGCTTCGGGACTATCGGGGCTAGTTTAGAAATTTTAGCTTTCACAAGACAACAAAAACCTTACAGGCCTTTAAAACCTGTAGGGCTTAATTTTAAATTACAATCAAAAGTCTTAACGACTCAGATTTTCAATTTCTTTTAAGTCATGCTCGTACTTAAACAAAATAACAAATGCCTATCAAGATTGCAATAAGAACTAAAAATGCGAAAAAAACCAAGAGGTTTCGCTGTTTAAAATCAATTTCAAAACTTTCTGGATTAATATAATGATCTCTAAAAGCCTTAGGATCAACTCTTAAATCTGGCCTAAAATGTTTTATTCCCAACAGAAAAGCCCTTATCAATTTCAATCTGTTAGCATACAAAAGATAAAAAATGTGGCTTCCATGGAAAAATTCTTTTTGAATAATCGCTTCTTTACCAACCAAAACTTCAAAGTTAAAATAAGAATAGAATGCTTTTCTAGGCAATACTGTTGTTATGTCATATTTAATCCCCACTGCTTCATTAAAATTTTCTTTTCCTTTTACAAAATTATCCCAAGCAATTTCTTTCATCAATTTGCCATTAAACTTATTAAAATACTGAATGCCGTTGTGATTGATCAATATTGTGGTATACGCTTTTTTGCGTTTTCCAATTATATAAACTACGAATAGAACAATAATGATAAAAGCGAAAACAGAAACAGATAATGCCGCTTCAATATTGCCTTCATAAACAAATGCAAATATGCTAGCAAAAAGCAGCAGAATAGGCAGCATAAACAGGATACCCAAACTATAATTAATGAACGTTAGCGGAATAGACGTTACAGGTTCAAAAACAGGCGGTACTTTATCTTTTCTATTTTCCATAGCTAAAACGGCTTAACTAAATACAAAAAGCAAATTTGATGCACAATAATGCATCAACATAATAAACTTATATTTTCGAATCATAAAAAAATCCGCTTTTAAAATTCAAAGCGGATTTTATCTATTTAAAGATCTAAATATTAATGACTCAAGTTCTCGATTTCTTTTGGATCGTGCTTGTGTTTAAACAAAACAGCAAAGGCAATTGCAATTACCAAAGCATAAGCTGCAAAAGACAGCCAGATTGTATGCCAATCTTTCATTAAAACCGGATTTGCAAAAATACCTTCACTAGAAATTGAATTCCCTTGGCTTTTTACAAACTCGACCATTTTTTCATTGGCTGCATCTGTCTGTAAAAATCCAGCAAGTTCAGCGCTATTATTAAATGATTTTGTAAAGAAACGGTCAATTGCCCAACCAGAAGTCAAGCTTCCTAAAACCGCTCCTACTCCATTGGTCATCATCATAAACAAACCTTGCGCAGAAGAACGAATTTTAGAATCGGTATTGCTCTCTACGAACAATGATCCAGAAATATTGAAAAAATCAAATGCCATTCCGTACACAATGCAAGAAAGGATAATCATCCATAAACCGTTTACAGGATCTCCAAAAGCAAACAATCCGAAACGCAAAACCCAAGCCAGCATACTGATCAGCATTACTTGTTTGATTCCAAAACGTCTTAAGAAAAACGGAATTGCCAAAATGAATAATGTCTCAGAAACTTGAGAAATTGACATAATTATCGTTGAGTATTGTATCACAAAAGAATCAGCATACTTTGGGAAGTGTTTAAATTCATCCAAAAACACATCCCCATAAGCATTTGTCAGCTGAAGCGCTCCTCCTAAAAACATAGAAAAAACAAAAAACAAAGCCATTTTATAGTTTACAAAAAGCTTAAACGATTCTAAACCGAAGGTTTCAATCCAAGTTGCATTTTCTTTAATCAAACGCTGCGGCTCACATTTTGGCAATGTAAAAGCATAAATTCCAAGGATTAAAGCGCCGACACCAGCTATATAAAATTGATATTCTGTTGCCTTGCTTCCGCTTAAATTGGTAATCCACATAGCAACAATAAAACCGATTGTACCCCAAACACGAATTGGCGGAAAATCTTTTACAATGTTTTTATTATTTAATTTGAGCGAAGTATAAGATATAGAATTGCTAAGAGCGATTGTCGGCATATAACAGCACATTGCCAAAAGCATCACTACAATAAAAGTATCAGGCGTTGTAACTTGTGCAATTCCAAACAAAACCGCTGCGTACAAAATATGAAGAATTCCGTAAAGTTTTTCAGCATTTACCCATCTGTCAGCAATAATACCTGTTAGAGTTGGCATAAAAAGAGAAGCAATTCCCATGGTTCCAAAAACTAATCCAAACTGTGTGCCTTCCCAGTTTTTTGTACCAAACCAATAATTTCCAATTGTTATAAGCCAGGCTCCCCAAACAAAAAATTGAAGAAAGCTCATTAAAATCAATCTGTTTTTAATCCCCATATAATGAAATTGTCTTTAAAGTAAAAAATAGGCGGTAAAACTACCATTAAAAATAATATCTACAAAAAATTATACTGTTTTAACAACATCATTCACCAATTCTAGAACTGCGGTAAATTGTTCTTCTTTATTTAAGTAAGAATTATCAATCTCAATTGCATCATCTGCAATTATCAATGGAGAATCTTCGCGGTGTGTATCAATATAATCTCTTTCCATTACATTTTTCAAAACTTCTTCATAAGACACATTATCTCCTTTTTGCTGCAATTCGTCAAAACGTCTTTGGGCGCGGGTTTCTGCGCTGGCAGTCATAAAGATTTTTAGTTCTGCATTCGGAAAAACTACGGTTCCAATATCGCGGCCATCCATAACGATAGCTTTATTAACACCCATTTCCTGCTGCTGTTCTACAAGCTTGGCACGAACTTCTGAAACTGCCGCTACAGTGCTTACAAAATTAGAAACTTCAATAGTTCTAATTTGTTTCTCTACATTTTCACCATTCAAATACATTTCAGCAAAACCTAAATCGGCATTAAACTTAAATTCAAGTTTAATAGCTGCTAATGCTTCAATCAAAGCTTCTTTCTTAAAAAAATCAGCGCCAATCAGGTTATGCTGCATAGCAAAATAGGCAATAGCACGATACATTGCCCCAGTATCTACATAAACATATCCTAATTCTTTTGCCAATTGTTTTGCAAGAGTGCTTTTACCTGTAGATGAAAATCCGTCGATGGCAATGGTAATTTTTTTCAATTTTATATTTTTAAATTTTTATTCTTTTCAAAGGCTTTTTCAAGCCATAAACAGCCAAAGCTATTGCAAATGTAGCCATCTTTATTTTTATACAAAGCATCTAAATTATTTGTTTTATCGCGAATAAATGATAAAACAAAAACTTTACCATCTGACAATAAAAAAAAGCCAGATAAAACAGTTTCATGCAATTATTGAAAATTTAATGTCAGACCAAAAAGACTTGTATTAGCGGCCAATGTATATCTAGAATATGAATAATTAAATTTCAACTTATTCATTTTTAAACCAAAACCTAACGAAACACCTGAAAAATTGCGCTGCTCATCAACTCTTAATTCCTCTCCTCTTCTGAAATTATATCCTATGCGAAAATTAAAAGCTTTTTTAGGAAAAAGTTCAACACCAAATGCCACGTGTCTCAATGCATTGTTTACAAATGAAACTTTTTCTGGACTTGTAGATCCGTCAATATTGGTTTCTCCTCGAACGGGATTCGAAAAAGAAATATTCCACTGCTGGAGGTTTTCCAAAGAAAGATGCCAGCGAATTGGCACGTGTTCTAACTCTTGCGAAACACCAGCAACGATTTCAAAAGGCAGATTTTCTTTAATTCCTGAATAAGTCGTAAACTGTGTTCCCATATTTCTAAAGACAAGAGCAAAATTCAGATCATTCATTTCATTTACATATAAAAAACCCAAATCAACTGCACCTCCGATCGAATTATAACTTTCAAGAGACGATGTTATCAATTTAGCGCTTGCTCCTATATAAAAATCTGTATAGGGAACATTGTACGCATATCCAAGCGACAACGCGCCTTCGCTTCCTGTAAAATTAGAAGTTGCTTCACCATTTTCGTCATAGCCCTCAAATGTGCCGTAGTTTACATAAGTGACCCCAGCATAAAAAGTTTGCAGGTGCCTATCGTACGTGTAAGCGTATGAAGCAGTTCCATAAGAGGTTTCACCGTAATAACTTCCGTAATTTAATGCCAAATGATTGTCCATATCAGCATTTATAAGAGCAGGATTTGACATGGCCTGATTAACATCTTCGTCATATATCGTAATAATATCTCCTCCTAATGCTGCCTGTCTTGGTGAAGTGGTTAGATTTAAAAATTGATAGGTGTAGCGCCCTCCAACTTGTCCGAAAGAGTACGAACAAATTAAGAATACAAAAAATAAAACAACTTTTTTAAGCATTTGTTTTTGGCGCACCTATAGGGCAATAACGCAACTGCAAATATAAAATTATATCACTCTAAAAATAACGCTGAACAAAAAAAATCCAAATCCCAATCATGAAAATTGGAATTTGGATTTTATATATTTAGATTTAAAATTTCACTTCAAATCTTTAGCATTTTTAACTTTTTGATCAGTCAAAGCTATTGCTAAGACTTCGCTCATTTCTTTAACATAATGAAAAGTCAAGCCTTCTAAATACTCTGCTTTGATTTCGTCTATATCACTTTTGTTTTCGTGGCAAAGAATGATTTCCTTAATTCCCGCTCTTTTGGCTGCTAAGATTTTTTCTTTAATTCCGCCAACAGGCAACACTTTTCCGCGAAGAGTGATTTCACCTGTCATAGCTAGGCTCTTCTTAATTTTTTTCTGAGTTAAAAGCGAAACTAAAGAAGTAAGCATTGCAATACCTGCACTTGGCCCGTCTTTTGGAGTCGCTCCTTCGGGAACGTGCAAGTGAATGTTATATTTTTGAAAAAGCTCAGTGCTAATGCCTAATTTCTTAGCATTTGCCTTTATGTATTCTAATGCAATTGTAGCTGATTCTTTCATTACAGTTCCAAGATTTCCTGTAATGCTCAATGAGCCTTTTCCTTCAGAAATCAAAGATTCAATAAATAAAATATCTCCGCCAACACTTGTCCAAGCCAAACCTGTTACAACACCAGCAACATCATTGTTTTCGTATTTATCACGCTCTAATCTTGGCACTCCCAAAATTGCTACAATGTCTTCATCAGTAACTTTTTTGTTGTACTCCTCTTCCATTGCAACAGATTTTGCTGCATTTCTAATTACTTGCGCAATCTTAGTTTCTAAATTACGAACACCAGATTCTCTTGTATAGCCTTCAATAATCTTTTCTAATTGCTTTTTACCAATAGTCAGATCTTTTGCAGTTAAACCGTGAGCTTCCAATTGTTTTGGAAATAAATGCCTTTTAGCTATTTCAACTTTTTCTTCAATAGTGTAGCCCGACATTTTGATTACTTCCATTCTGTCGCGCAAAGCCGGCTGAATCGCTGCCATGTTATTTGACGTCGCAATAAACATTACTTTAGACAAGTCATATCCCATTTCGAGGAAGTTATCATAAAAAGCGTTGTTTTGCTCTGGATCTAAAACCTCTAATAAAGCTGAAGAAGGATCTCCGCTGTTTCCATTTGACAATTTATCAATTTCGTCTAAAATAAACACAGGGTTTGACGTTCCTGCCTTTTTCAAACTCTGAATGATTCGTCCTGGCATTGCTCCGATATAGGTTTTTCTATGACCTCGAATTTCTGCTTCGTCACGCAATCCGCCTAAAGATATACGAACATACTCACGCCCTAAAGCTTCTGCCACCGAACGTCCGATAGAAGTTTTACCAACTCCTGGAGGTCCAGTTAGACATATAATTGGTGATTTCATATCATTTCGCAATTTTAAAACTGCCAAATGCTCAATCATTCTTTTCTTTACTTCATCAAGACCGAAATGATCTTTATCTAAAACTTTCTGAGCGTGTTTCAAATCAAATTTATCTTTAGAATATTCGCCCCAAGGCAATTCTAAAAACAGCTCTAAGTAATTGCGCTGAATTCCAAAATCTGGAGATTGCGGATTCATGCGGCGCATTTTAGACAATTCTTTCTCGAAATGCTTCTGCGTTTTTTCGTCCCACTTTTTGGTTTTCGCCTTCTGCCCCATTTCGTCCATTTCCTCTTCCTGAGAAACGCCTCCCAATTCTTCTTGGATGGTTTTCATTTGCTGGTGAAGGAAATATTCTCTTTGCTGCTGATCTAAATCGAAACGAACTTTTGACTGAATATCATTCTTCAATTCTAATTTCTGAAGTTCAACATTCATATAACGCAACGTCTCTAAAGCACGTTCTTTTAAACCATTTATCGATAAAAGCCCTTGTTTTTCTTTTACAGACAAATTCATGTTTGAAGAAACAAAATTGATCAAAAACGACTGGCTTTCAATGTTTTTAATAGCAAAAGTAGCTTCTGAAGGAATATTTGGACTTTCTTTGATAATCTGAATTGCCAATTCTTTTACCGAATCTAAAATCGCTGTAAATTCAGTGTCGTTTTCGTCTGGACGTTCTTCCGCAACTTCTTTGATTGTTGCTGTCATGTACGGCTCTTCTAAAACTACTTCGTCAATTTCGAAACGTTTTTTTCCTTGAAGTATAACCGTAACGTTTCCGTCAGGCATTTTTAGCACGCGTAAAATGCGTGCTACAGTTCCTACTTTATGAATATCATCTTTTGACGGATCTTCGTCTTCTTCATTAATTTGAGATACAACACCAATAATTTTCCCGCCTGCGTTAGCATCGTTAATTAGTTTGATAGACTTATCTCTTCCAGCAGAAATTGGAATAACAACTCCTGGAAACAATACAGTATTACGTAAAGGTAAAATGGGAAGCGAAACAGGAAGCTCTTCATTATTCATTTCCTCCTCGTCTTCTGGTGTCAACAATGGAATTAATTCTGCCTCTGAGTCAAATTCTTGAAGTGACAGATTGTCAATAGTAAGTATTTTATGGTTTGACATAATAAAATATAAGTCTTTTTGTCATTAAATTTTTTGTGCTATCTGTAAAAGGAGTATTGCTTATTGAAGTTTTTACTGAAAACGTGTTTCGTTATTCAATTACAAGATAGGCCATAAAAATAGACAATCATTATGCCAAAAGCAAAAGAAGTCAGTTCTAAAAAATTATATTTTCACTTTCGGCCCGATGAAATTAAAAAAAAATAAAATTAATTTTATAAAAGTGTAACAAACTAAAAAAAGCACAGTCCTTACTAAAAACCAAAAGCCACTACTTGAGCAGAAACAACCAAAATATCGAAGAACTGATTGCGCTTTGCAAAAGCAACAATCAAAAAGCGCAGTTTGAAATATACAATCGCTATTGTAAGGCAATGTACAATGTGGCTTTTCGTATTGTTAAAGACGAACATTTTGCACAAGATGTCATGCAGGAAGGTTTCTTAAAAGCTTTTACAAAAATTAATGACTATAAACAAGAAGTGGCTTTTGGAGCATGGTTAAAAAAAATAATCATCAATTATAGCATCGATTTTTATAAGAAGAAAAATTCTTTTCAAGTAGAAGACCTAAGTAAACAGCTTTACAAAATCGAAGAAAACGACGGAATTATTTCTGAAAATATTGACTTAAGTTCTCTAAAAGTAAAACAAGTTTTGGACACCATTTTACAACTGAAAGATAATTACAGAATGGTATTGACGCTTTTTTACATTGAAGGTTATGATCAAGAAGAAATCTGCGAGATTTTAAATATCACATACGCAAATTGCAGAACAACCTTGAGCAGAGCAAAAGATAGTTTGAGAAAAAAATTGGAAGAAATATAAAATGAATTGGAATTATGAAAAATGAAAAAGACAACCTAGACGAATTATTCAACAGATTTGAAAACCAATGGGATATTCAGGACTTAAACCCTGATCATCAGATGGATTTTCTTCAAAAATTAAACAAAAAAGAGCCTGCAAAAAGATACTGGTTCGTGACTGCTATTGCCGCTTCGATTGTATTGATGCTTGGAGTGTCTCTTTTTTATAAAAATGAAAAACCAAAAGAATTCAAATTTGCTTCTAAAGAGACTAAACGTACCGATTCTATTTTCAACATTCTGATTGACAACGAACTGGTTAAACTAAAAGAGAAAAATTCGCCAGAAAATCAGCAGATTATTAATGATGCTATGAAACAGATGAAAACTTTTGATGCTGATTATCAAAAAATCATCAATGAACTGCAAAAAAATGGTGAGAACAAACAAATTATTTATGCGATGATTAGCAATCTCCAAACACGTATTTCTTTTTTGCAAACCGTTTTGAAAAGAATTGAAGACAACGAAAAACTAAAAAACACCTCTAATGAAAAAACACTATAATTTACTTATCTTATTGCTTTTGATTCCTTTTTTAGGATTTTCAAATGATGACACCTACATAACGAAACAAAAAAACATTAAAAAAACGTATATCGTAAATTCGAATGCTGGAATTGATGTAGACAACAAATACGGAAACATCACGGTCACCACTTGGGATGAAGATAAAATTGATCTTGACATTACCATAAAAGTAAATGGCCCTAACGAAAACTGGGTAAACGAACGCTTAAACAGCATTGATGTCGATATTACGGCTCTTAAAAGCATGGTTACTGCTGTAACATCGTTAGGAAGTTCTAATCTTAAAAGCAAAGGAAGCAACAATAGTTTTGAGATTAACTATGTTATCAAAATTCCAAAAAACGGAACTATTAAGTTAGCCAACAAATACGGCAATATTGCTGTTCCAAATGCTGAATCTTCTACAGATATTGAGTGTAAATACGGTAAGGTTGCTTTAGGAAAATTGAATGGTTCAAATAATCAAATCTCAATTCAATATTGCCAAAATTCGAGCATAGATTACATAAAAGCAGGAAATATTGATGCTAGATATTCAGGTCTAAAAATTAATGATTCTGGAAATCTAAATCTCAATGCCAGCTATACTGACGTGAATTTAAATGATGGCCAAAACATTAAAGCGAACTGTAATTACGGAACTTTTAAATTCCAAAAAATCAACTCTTTGAGCGGATCTGGAAATTATCTCACGTATATTATTGGAGAAGTGTCGAGCAACTTTAGCTATGATACCAATTACAGTAAAATAAGCATTGGAACAGTAACTGAGAAAGCTGGAAATATCACGATAAACTCTGGATATACAGACATTGCAATTGGGTACGTTCCAAATTACGCTTTTGATTTTGATATATCAGGAAAATATACAAACATCAAACATGATAATTCTTTAGAACTTTCTGTTTCGGAAGTAAAAAGCAATAGCAAAAGAATTGCAGGCTTCTACAAGAAAAAAGGTCAAAACAGAATCAATATTAACTCGAACTACGGAAATATTTCGCTAACAAAAAATTAATCATCTAAAAATCAAAACAATGAAAAAGTCAATTTTATTATTAGCGCTAGCTGCATTTTTTACAAATAGCACAGTTAATGCGCAAAACAAAGTACAAGGCAACGGAAAAGTAGTTACCGAAACCAGAACCACTGGAGGTTACGACGGCATTAAAATAGCTGGTTCTTTTGACGTAAACTTAGTGTCTGGAAAAGAGGGAAAAATTACAATCAAAGGAGAAGAAAATTTATTAGCAGTTATCAAAGTAGAAGTTGAAGATAATTCGTTAAAAATTTATGTTGATAAAGGAACTCAAATACGCACAAGCTCAGGTAAAATTCAAGTTACAGTTCCATTTGAGAAAATTTCAGAATTAAGTTTGGCGGGCTCAGGAGATATCCAGTCGAAAGACGTAATCAAAAATGATAATCTTGCAGTAAAATTATCCGGTTCAGGAAACTTCAGTCTACCAGTTGACACAAACAGTTTAGAATTGCACGTAAGCGGATCTGGAAATATTAATTTAAAAGGAACAGCTACGAAACTTACAACCAAGCTTTCTGGCTCTGGCGATATTGATGCTTCCAGCTTAAAATCTAAAATTGTAGAAGCAAACGTTTCTGGGTCTGGAAATAGCAAAGTGACTTGCGACGAAAGCATTACAGCAAGAGTTGCAGGTTCTGGAAATATAAAATATATAGGAAATCCTGAGAAAAGAGATGTAAAAGTTTCGGGATCGGGAACTATTACAAAAGGTTAATTTTTCTAAAAAAAATATCACGAATTACAATAGAAATCATCAATTAAACAATTCTTGCAATTCGTGATATTGGTTATTTTAAAAAAGGCGTTTCAATTAATTTGAAACGTCTTTTTTATGCACTCTTCTTAAAAGGAAAATTGACGTTATAAAGAATATTGCTAAGATCACAATCGCCGCACGAGGGCTTCCTGTAATTTGATCGATAATTCCGTAAACGCACATTCCGATCACGATTCCAATTTTTTCTGCCACATCATAAAAACTAAAGAATGATGCCGTATCTTCTGTTTCTGGCAATAATTTAGAATAAGTTGAACGAGACAAAGCTTGAATTCCTCCCATTACAAATCCAGCAACCGTAGCCATTACATAAAAATGCATTGGAAGTATAATAAAGTAAGCTAATGCGCAAAACACTGCCCAAATCGCATTGATAAAAATTAATGTTGGAACGTTTCCAAATTTTTCAGAAGCTCTTGAAGTTAGTACTGCCCCTACAACAGCAACCAATTGAATGATTAAAATACAAATGATCAAACCAATTGTGCTTTGCTCTTTGGTTTCCCATTGAATTTCTTGAGCTCCAAAATATGTCGCAACAAGCATTACAGTTTGTACTGCCATACTAGAAACAAAGAAACCGCCTAGATAACGTCTTAACGGAACATTATCATTCAATAACCCCCAAACCTTTTTTAGTTCCTTAAAACCATTAAATACTACAGATTTTGTTAGCTTCTGCCCTGTTTCTTTACTTCCTTTAGGTAAATAATAATAGGTATATTGGCTAAATAAAATCCACCAAACTCCAACCATTACAAAAGAATAACGCATTGCTTTCATCGCAGCTTCTCCTTCAGTTCCTGATATTCCAAAAAGTTTTGGCTTCATGATCATGGCTAGATTTATGATCAGCAAAATAACACTTCCGATGTAACCTAATGAATATCCTTTTGCGCTAATCCTATCTTGCTGTTCTTCAAAAGCAATATCTGGGAGATATGAATTATAGAAAACTAAACTTCCCCAGTATCCTAATAATCCAAGGAAATAGAATGCCAATCCGACATAGATATTTTCAAGGTTAAACCAATACAATCCCATACATGACAAAGCTCCCATGTAGCAGAAAAATTTCATGAAGGATTTTTTGTTTCCGACATAATCGGCAATACCCGATAATAATGGCGAAATAAAGGAAACAACCAAAAAGGCAGCTGCTGTAATAAAACTAATTAAGGCTGAGTTTTTTAGATGGAGACCGAAAACATCAATATAATGGTCGCGATCGCTAAATAATGCTTCATAAAAAATTGGAAAAACTGCCGAAGCGATTGTAAGCGTATAAACAGAATTTGCCCAATCATAAAATGCCCAAGCATTTAAAAGCTTCTTATCTCCTTTTTGTAGGTTTTTCATAGAAATGGTTTTGTTAAATAGGCTACGAATTTATCCATTTTTTATGATAAACAGATATAAAATAGCTAATTCGTTCATTAATAAATTATAAACAAAAAAAAGCCATTCGTGACGAATGGCTTTTTTGAATATCTTAAAAATATATTTATTTGATAGTTCCTACTTTTAATGCAATTGCTTTTGCTTCGGGAATTAAAGCTTTAATATTTGCAATCCTTGAAGCATCAGAAGGGTGAGTGCTCATAAATTCAGGTGTAGAAGCTCCGCCAGATTTTGCAGCCATTCTGCTCCAGAAAGCTACAGCATCGTCTGGATTGTAACCTGCAATTGCCATTAAAGTCAAACCGATTTTATCAGCTTCACTTTCATTGCTTCTGCTAAATGGAAGCATAACCCCTACTTCAGAACCAATTCCGTAGGCTTGTGCAAATATCTGCTGTGTTGCTTCAGATTTTCCGCTAGTTGCGGCACCCAAAGCTGCGCCTCCTATTTGCTGCAATTGTGCGGCAGACATTCTTTGCGCTCCGTGATTTGCCAAAGCATGAGAAACTTCATGTCCCATTACGGTCGCCAAACCAGATTCGTTTTGTGTAATTGGCAAAATTCCAGAATACACAACAATTTTACCTCCTGGAAGACACCATGCATTTACTTCTTTGTTATCAACCAATTTATACTCCCATCGATAATCTTTTAAGTATTGTGTCTGACCTAAATAATTTAAATATCTTTCTGCAGCCGCCTTTATTTTAAATCCTACAGTTTCAACAAGTTTTGCATCTGCTGTTCCTGTAATAACTTTATTTTCAGTTAAAAACTGGCTGTATTGCTGAAAAGAAGATGGAAATAATTCGCTATTCGAAACAAAATTCAAGTTTTGCTTCCCTGTAATCGGATTTGTTGCGCAACCCATCATAAGTGCTCCAAAAACCCCTAAACAAACATATTTTTTCATAATTCGAGCTATTTTTATAACAAAAATACGACTAAAAAAGATGAAATGTTTTACACTATAAGCCAAAAAATTATCAAAATTTTTCTATTCGCCTATAATGTGAAGCTCACTAAACTCTTTATCAACTAGTAAGAAATTATTTTGCTCGAAACTAATTTTGTCATACTCAAATTTTTCATTGTCAATTTCAATTTCTGCAACCTTAAATGGAAGCCCTATCAAATTGATTTTATATTTAGAGTATGGCGTTTCGTATTTTCCTTCTTTGTGAAGCTGAATAATAAGCTCTTTTTCTTTCCCTATATTTCTTAGTGACAAATAGCTGTAACGTCCTTTTTTATAATCGTAACCGTCCTGCGCATCTTCGTATACTGCAGACTGCTCTTTACCATTTTTATAATAAACATCAAGAGTCAATTCGTCAAACTCTAATTCGCCCACATATTGCTGAACAGGATATTTAGGAATAATAGCTCCTGCTTTTACAAAAACTGGAATTTCATCAAATTTAGTATCAACCCAAATTTCTCTTCCGCCAATAAAAAGCTCATTTGTCCAGTAGTTATACCATTCTCCTCTAGGAATATACATACGCCTACCTACAGCATTAGGTTCAAGTATTGGGCATATTAAAATATGGTTTCCGAAAATGAATTCATCATTGCGATAATGAGTTTGCGTATCGTCTTGATCGTAATAAACTAGAGGTTTCAGCATCGGAACTCCTTCTTCAATATACTGCCAAAACATAGTATACAAATACGGAAGCAATTGATAGCGCAGACTTACAAATTTTCTAGTAATATTTACCACTTCTTCATCAAAAGCCCAAGGTTCTTGATTTCCGTGATCGCCAGAAGAGTGCGTTCTGCAAAACGGATGGAAAACACCTAACTGAATCCAGCGTGCATATAACTCGCCTGTAGGCTGTTCTGCAAAGCCTCCAATATCAGAACCTGTAAATCCCATTCCAGAAATTGACATTCGCTGCACTTGAATATTGGCAATCCATAAATGCTCCCAAGTCGCTACATTATCTCCCGTCCACGAAGATGTGTAACGCTGTGCTCCTGAATAAGCCGATCTTGTAATGACAAATGGTCGTTTCGGATAAGCAAAACGCTTCACACCATGATAGGTCGCCCTAGCCATCTGCGTTCCGTAAATATTATGCGCTTTTCTGTGGCTGCAAGGGTTTCCGTCATAAAAGTGACGAACATCCATTGGGAAAGTTTTATTTGGAACTTCCATTACAGCAGGCTCATTCATATCATTCCACACTCCCTTAACGCCAATATCTGCAATTAATTCTTTAAATAATCCAGCCCACCACTCTCTAACTGAAGGATTTGTATAATCAGGAAAATTACATTCTCCAGGCCATACTTTTCCTTTCATATAAGGTCCGTCAGCTCTTTTGCAGAAAAAATCTTTTTCTAAAGCTTCCTTATAAACCCAATAATCTTTATCAATCTTAATTCCAGGGTCAATAATTACAATAGTTTTAAAACCGTCTTCTGCTAGCTCTGAAACCATTTTCTTTGGGTCGGGAAAATAATTTTTATTCCATGTAAAACATCTAAAACCATCCATATAATCAATGTCTAGATATATAGCGTCACACGGAATTTGTAGTTCCCTGAATTTCGAAGTGATTTCTTTTACTTTACTTTCTGGATAATAGCTCCATTTACATTGATGATAGCCCAAAACCCAAAGAGGCGGCAACTCTGGCTTTCCTGTTAAATCGGTATAAGTTGTTACAACATCCTGCATTTGCGGACCATAAATGAAATAATAATTCATCTCGCCACCTTCTGCCCAAAAACTGGTAATATTTCTTCTTTCCTGACAGAAATCAAAAAAAGTTCTGAATGTATTGTCGAAAAATATTCCGTAAGACTGTTTGTTGTGCAGACCAATGTAAAACGGAACTACTTTATACAATGGTTCCTGATCTTTTTGATAAGCATATTGATCTGTGGCAAAATTTTCTACTCTTTTACCTTTAAGGTTCATTTGAGTAGCCTTATCCCCAAGACCGTAATAACATTCTCCGTCCTTAGCATATTTGCTCATTTTAACGATATTTCCACCGTATTCGTAGCTTTCCTCCCAATGAAAACCAAGCTCATCTTCCAGAATCAGAAAATCGTTTAAATCATAAATTGAAAGACGAAGATCTGCTTTTTGAATTTTGCATTTTACTTTACTCGTCCTGATCTGAAAATAGGTTTCTTCTTCGGTCACTTCCAAAAAATTATAACCGTGAAGCTGAGTTTTATCAATAGCATACGAGAAGTCGTTGCTGAAATAACCTTTTGTAGTAAAACGAAATCGGATTAAACTATCACGAAGAACCGTGACTTTTAAAATTACTTTGTTATCCGTATTAAAGAAAATAGAATCTCCTTCATGTTCATAAGAAACAATTTTTGATGGGTATAAATCGCCTTTGTATTCTAATGATGTATTTGTAATCATATCTCCAATGAATTAAATTAACATTTTTCCTCTATCCAAACATACAAAAAAAGTCGGTAACACCCTATGAATAAAAGGTTTATTCACGAAAACGTTTTTTCTGAATGAGTATCAAATTACAAAATAAAAAATCAGCAATTTGATAATTTTGAAACGATATAATGACAAAATCTTACTTCCAGATTTTTTTATTAAACTAAAACATAAACGATAACACTTAAAGGCGGTAAAATTAATTCAGCTGAATAATCTCGTCCATCATAAGCAATTGCTTCTACTTTTAATGCTTTAGAGTTTTCAACGCCGCTTCCGCCGTAAACAATAGCATCACTATTAAAAACCTCTTGAAGTTTGCCTTCCTTGGGTATGCCGATTCTATAATTTGCTCGAACGACTGGAGTAAAATTACAGACTACGATTAAATTCTCAGTAGGATTATTGCCTTTTCGGATGTAAGATAAAATAGCATTCTGATGATCTGAATAATTAATCCATTCAAAACCATCGCCTCCAAATTGTTTTTCGTACAATGCAGGCTGCGATTTATACAATTGATTCAAATCTGAAATCAATCTTTTTATTCCGGAGTGAAAATCATATTGCAGCAAGTGCCAGTCTAAACTTTGTTCAAAATTCCATTCAGCAGTCTGACCAAATTCAGCGCCCATAAACAATAATTTTGTTCCAGGATGCGTAAACATATAACCGTACAGCAACCTTAAATTCGCAAAGCGCTGCCATTCATCGCCAGGCATTTTATAGATAAGAGATTTTTTGCCATACACAACTTCATCATGTGAAAACGGAAGCATGAAATTCTCAGTAAACGCGTATGTCATCGAAAAAGTCAATTCATTTTGATGGTATTTTCTGTAGACAGTTTCTTTCTGAAAATATTTTAGCGTATCATGCATCCATCCCATCATCCATTTCATTCCAAAACCCAAACCTCCTATAGAAGTTGGTCTTGAAACCATAGGAAAAGAAGTACTTTCCTCTGCAATAGTCTGAACTCCATCAAAATTAGAATAGATCACTTCATTAAACTCTTTAAGAAAACTGATGGAATCTAAATTTTCTCTTCCACCAAAAATATTAGCTTCCCATTCACCATCTTTTCGAGAATAATCCAAATAAAGCATAGAAGCCACAGCGTCGACTCTTAGTCCGTCAATATGATAATTTTGAAGCCAAAAAACGGCATTGCTTATCAGAAAAGCGCGAACTTCATTTCTTCCATAATTGAAAACCAAACTCTTCCAATCCGGATGATAGCCCTTTCTTCGATCTGGATGCTCATATAAATGCGAACCATCAAAAAAACCTAAGCCGTGTGCATCGTCTGGAAAATGTGACGGAACCCAATCTAAAATCACCCCAATTCCTTCCTGATGCAGCCTATCAACCAAAACCATAAAATCCTGCGGTTTCCCAAAGCGTGAAGTCGGAGCAAAATACCCTGTTAACTGATAACCCCAAGAAGGATCGTAAGGATATTCCATAATTGGCATAAACTCAACATGAGTAAAACCAGTTTCTTTTACATATTTGACTAAATCATCAGCAAGTTCCAAATAAGTCAAAAACCGATTATGATCTGCTCGTTTCCAAGACCCCAAATGCACTTCGTAAACCGAATATGGCTTATCTAAGGCGTTATAATCTTGACGGTTTTGCATCCAATTTTCATCTTTCCACTTATAATCCAAATCCCACACGACAGATGCCGTATGTGGCGGCTTTTCGCAATAAAGCGCAAACGGATCAGCTTTTTCGGTAATTACCCCATTAATATTGGACTGAATTTTATATTTATAAAGTGCTCCTTTTGAAATCTCTGGAATAAATCCTTCCCAAATTCCAGAGGAATCCCAGCGTACATTTAGATTATGTTCGTCCTGAGTCCAATAATTAAAATCACCAACAACCGAAACTGACTTTGCAGTTGGAGCCCAAACTGCAAAGTAGACACCTTTCACTCCATCCACTTCAGTTAAATGAGCTCCTAATTTTTCATATAATCTGAAATGTTTTCCCGCTTTAAATAAATCTATGTCAAAATCGGTAAAAAGAGAATGTGGAATAACTTTAGTCATATTTGTTTTTTAAGGCAATTGGAATTTGGCGTTTATTTTATTGAAATTTAGGTTTCTTTATTCAATTCTAAAATTATCGGAAAGCGTTACCCCTTTTTTGATAACAACTATTCCGTCTTTAATACTGTACAATTCATTCGTAAAATTATCTAGATGCTTTCCGCCGCTAATATGCACATTATTTCCTATTCGCACATTTTTATCAACTAAAGCATTTTTAATAAAGCAATTTTCGCCAATTCCGACATGAATTTTATTAATACTGCTTTCATGGTTCAGTTCATCCAAATCTTGATAGAAATCATTTCCCATAACATAGCAGTTTTCCAAAACCGTTCCTTCACCAATTCTGGAACGAATGCCAATTACAGAACTTTTAATTTCTTTAGCATTTATAATACATCCCTCAGAAATTAGCGACTGATTGATAATTGAATTCCTAAATTTGGATGGAGGCAGTAATCTCGGTCTTGTAAAAATTTTATTCTCATTATCAAACAGATTAAACTCCGGAATGTCGGCAGTTAAACCAATATTGGCCTCAAAAAATGATTCAATATTTCCAATATCCGTCCAATATCCTTCATACTGATAGCTTAAAATCTTATGTTTTCCAACAGCTTGCGGGATAATTTCTTTGCCAAAATCTTTAGTTTCCTGATTTGACATTAATTCTTCCAATAGTGATTTATTGAAAATATAAATCCCCATCGAAGCCAAGTATTTTTTTCCTTTTTCCTGCATTTGCTCGCTTACTTCAGATTCCCACTCGGGCAATAAAGAAGCATGAGGTTTTTCTATAAATGCATGAATATTATTTTCATGATCAGTTTTAAGAATACCAAATTCAGGCGCATCTTTAGCGTTTACGGGTAAAGTCGCAATAGAAATCTCGGCGTCAGCGGCAATATGGGCTTCAAGCATTTCGTTAAAATCCATTTGATACAGCTGGTCTCCTGAAAGAATTAAAGCGTGATCAAAATCGTGCTTCAAAAAATGCGACATACATTGTCTAACAGCATCGGCCGTCCCCTGAAACCAAGTTGGATTGTCAGGTGTTTGTTCAGCAGCCAATATATCTACAAAAGACTGGCTGAAAATACTGAAATTAAAAGTGTTTTTGATATGGGCATTTAGCGAAGCAGAATTAAATTGAGTCAAAACAAATATTTTAAAAATATCCGAATTGATGCAATTTGAAATCGGAATATCAACCAAGCGATATTTTCCTCCAATAGGAACTGCCGGCTTTGATCTTGTTTCTGTCAATGGAAATAAACGTGAACCTTGTCCACCTCCCAAAATAATGGCGATTACATTCTTCTTTTTAAATTTCATCTTGCTGAATTATTAAGTTGTATATTTCAATATATTCTTGGCAAACTCTTTCCCAGGAATGATCTGCTAACATTCCTCTTTTTAAAACTTCATTGAAGTTTATTTTATCCTCATACAACCTAACTGCACGATTTATTGAATAGCAGATATCAGCCACAGAAGCCTGATCATGACAGACCCCATTTCCTTCATCTCCAAAATCAATAACCGTATCTCTCAACCCTCCAGTTCTTCTAACAATCGGAATTGTTCCGTATCTCATTGCATACATCTGGTTTAATCCGCATGGCTCAACCCTTGAAGGCATTAAAATATAATCTGAGCCTGCATAAATCAAATGTGCCAACTCTTCATTATAACCAATAAAAACATTATAATTTCCTTTATAATCATTCCGCAATTGAGTCAGTTGCGATTCAATCGCTGCATTTCCTGATCCTAAAATCAGAATATTTATTTCTTCAAAATGTTCTGACAAAGCCAAAGCAGAAGCATACGGAAGCAAATCACCCCCTTTTTCATCAAACAATCTTCCAATAAAGCTAAACAGTGGCTTTGAAGGATCTAAATCAAACTCCTCGCAGAGTTTTTCCTTGTTTTTTTGTTTCCCTGATTCAAAATCTTCAATCGAATAATTTTCTGCAATCATTTGATCTTTTACCGGATTCCAAACTTCAATATCAATTCCGTTTAAAATTCCTTTTGATTTGTTCCGAACAGAATTAAACAGCGATTCCAAACCATTTGCAGAAATATTAATTTCGTTTAAATAACTTGGGGAAACCGTTGTTACAGCATCAGCACATTTGATTCCAACAGCTAGTGAATTTATAGAATTGCTCCATTCTAAAAAACCAACGTGCTTTAAATCAAACTCTGGCAGATAATACAGCTTATCAAAACCAAACCATCCTTGATACAAACCATTGTGAATGGTTATAACAGTCTTTACATCCTTTAAACTCTCATATTTATAAGCAAATTGAAGCATAAAAGGAATAACACCAGTATGATGATCATGGCAATTAATAATGTCTGGAATTCTGTTCCGTGCTATAATCCAATCGAGCGTGGCAATTTGAAAAGACAAGAACCTTTCTATATCATCTTCGTAGCCATACACATTCGGACGATTAAACAATTCATTAATCTCTATCAGGTATAATTCATAACCCAGTTTGTCTGTTGCTTCCTTTAGAACACTAAACGGAAAATTAAAGTTTCCTAACTTAACTGTTCCCCAGTGCACGCACTCAAAATCATTTTCTTTTCTAAACTTAGTGTCATAACACGGAATTACAACTCTAACATCATGTCCAGCAGATTGCTGATATTTAGGTAAGGCGCCGACTACATCGCCCAAACCGCCAACCTTTGCAACAGGGTAACATTCTGCACTAATATGAAATATTTCCATTCAAGAAATTATTTATGATTATACATATAGAAGCATCGATTTATATGCTATTTTTATGCTTTTTAAATTTAGCAAAAAAACAAGCAAAATTCTTCTTTTAAATCAGTTTTATTGAAATGGCAAAAAAGGCAATTAATCCTACTAAATCATTAAAAATTCCCAAGATTATTATAATTTCCGCGAAAATTTGCGCATTTATATCAACAAAATTAGTTACTAAATTTGGCGCTAAGATTTTTACAACACCCATAAAGCACAAAGTTCCAAAACGTGAAATGGAAATGGATGCCAAAAGTCGGCAAGAGCTAATTTATGTTCCAGCCATTGAAAAGAGCGTAGTTACTTATTTGTATGGAAAAAGTGATCAAAAAGTATTATTAGTGCACGGCTGGTCAGGAAGAGGAACTCAGCTTTTCAAAATTGCTGACGAACTTTTAGAAAATGGCTATTCAACAGTTAGCTTTGACGCGCCAGCACACGGAAAATCAAAAGGCGACACAACTATAATGTCCGAGTTTATAGCTTCTATATTAGAAATTGAAAAACAATTTGGTCCTTTTGAAATCGCAATTGGGCATTCTCTAGGAGGAATGTCTGTTTTAAATGCAATTAAAGATGGACTTAAAGTAAAAAAAGCGATAATCATAGGAAGCGGCGATATTGTTCAAGATATTTTAGATGAATTTACATTTAAACTAGGATTAAAAAAAGAAATCAGCATACACTTAAGAGACTATTTTGAAAATATGTATCAGGTTAAAATGGATGATTTTTCTGCTTACAAAGCTGCTCAAAAAATAGAAATTCCTGTTTTAGTTATGCATGATAATGATGATCCTGAAGTTTCTGTCAAAGCAGGAATACACATTCATGAAAATCTTAAAAATGGTTCTTTATACTTAACGGAAGGTCTTGGACACAGAAAAATTCTGGGAAATCATAGTGTTATCAAAAAAATCCTCGAATTCATCAAAAAACCGTAAATTTACAAACATAAACAACTAAATATCAAAACCTTAAATTTAAAACAAAATGGATTTATTTGAACAAACTTCGGATTGGGAAACAAAATTAAAGCCCATTTTGAAAAAATATAAAGGAAAGAAACATCCTCTGGAATACCAGAGCGCCTATCAATTGCTTGTGATGGTAATTCTTTCAGCACAAGATTCTGATGCTAATATAAATTCTATAGCCCCAAAATTATTCGAAAAATATCCAACATTAAAAAGCATATCACAAACCGATATAGAAACTTTTACATCACAGATCACTAAAGTCCGAAACTACACTACAAAAGCTCAATGGATATTAGATATTGCGAAAACTATTAAAGAAGATGCCAACATCCCTTTAACAATGTCAGGATTAACAGCATTGAAAGGTGTTGGTAGAAAATCTGCGAATGTTATTCTAAGAGAAACAAATAAACCCGCAGAAGGAATAATTGCTGATCTACACGTTATCCGCGTTGCCCCTAGAATCGGAATCATTAAAGAGAGTAAAGATGGAAATAAAATAGAAAAAGACTTAATGCAGGTTCTTCCTAAAAATATTTGGTCAGAAATAGGAATGGCAATTTCTTTTCTAGGAAGAGAGACTTGTAGGCCAAAACCGAAATGTCCTGAATGCCTTTTAACAGATATTTGCCTTTACTATAACACAGAAATAATCTAACTATTTCCTTCTAGTATCTATCAGATAAATAATCTTCCAAGAATCTTTTTCTTTAAATAATGTAAAAGCATTCACTCCTGTGTGGCTTAGTTTGTCATTTACATAAAACTCATATGGAGTCCAAACATGAGCCATAGTTCCATCAATTTGAACATTATAGCTTAAAATTTTCTCTTGAAACTTCATACTTGCAGGAATTGAAGCAATAGATTTATAAAATTCCTTTGCACTTTCATTAGACAATTTGTTTCCTTTAACAGCGCTTTCGCTAATGGATTGCAATATCATCTTATCTGAACAAACTAATTTAATTTTTGCAGAATCTCTCTGATAAAATCCCTCAAAAAAAGATTCAATACACTTTTGAACTTCTTGTTTTTGTGCATTACAAGATAATCCGAAAAGAAGAAAAAAGATAATTATATAATTTTTCATCATTTTAAAAAGTTTTAAACGCCAAATTGAGAAAAATGATGGTCTAAATGTTTTGCAAACATATTATTCCATTCTTTAGCAGATAATTCACCAAAAGAAAGAGATTCTTTGCCTTCAAATTCTTTCTCTCCCAGTTCTTGTGTTTTTTGAATATAAGAGATCAACCTATCTTTTTCCAGTTCAAAATCACGATCTCCTTTAATAATAAATTGCGGAGCAGTATTCAGATTCCTCGGGTAAGGAGTTTCGCTTATCACTTTATTTTTAGCAAAAAGTTTCAAAAGAAGCTTCATGAAAGCATTTGGTTTAGAATGGATATTATCATAAACCATTTCATACGTAACATTGCAGTGAGCCAACATCTGATCCACAGACATTTTGCCCCAAAGTGGCTTTGAATCATCTTTAAGCTGATTAATTCGGCTTATAAATTGGTCACAATCCTCTTTAAGAAAAACATTTTGCATAGTTTAAAATATTACAATAATAGTAAAGTAAAAATATAAAATTTAGAGTGCTATCCCAATTTAATCAAAAAAAAAAACTTCAATTAGCAAAAAGCCAATTGAAGTTTTAGTACTCAGAGCGGGACTTGAACCCGCACGAACATTGCTGTTCACTGGATTTTAAGTCCAGCGTGTCTACCAATTTCACCATCCGAGCATGATGTGGTACCTCCAGGGATCGAACCAGGGACACATGGATTTTCAGTCCATTGCTCTACCATCTGAGCTAAGGTACCATTTCCACTTATAATATCTATAAGTGAAGATTAGAATAAAAAACCCCGTTAAAAAAACAGGGTTTTCAAAAGAAAGGCGACGACATACTCTCCCACAATACTGCAGTACCATCTGCGCAGGCGGGCTTAACTTCTCTGTTCGGGATGGGAAGAGGTGAGCCCCGCCGCAATAACCACCTTAAGGTTTTTAGTCCAAAGTCACAAGTCTTAAAGCCTTTCGGCTTTAATCTTTCGGCTTAAAGACTGCCCGCGACGGGCAAATATTTTAACATACTGGGATAAAGAAACAAATAAGCTTTATTTTTTAGAAAGTTCCTTCCTCCCGATTGCCCGGGAGGAAAAAGTCTGTGCATAAGCTTACGGATTATTAGTACTACTCGACTGTGACATTACTGCCTTTACATCTGTAGCCTATCAACGTGGTCATCTTCCACGATCCTTAAAAGAAATCTCATCTTGTGGTGGGTTTCGCGCTTATATGCTTTCAGCGCTTATCCCTTCCAAACGTAGCTACTCTGCGGTGCCCCTGGCGGGACAACAGATACACTAGAGGTTTGTCCAATTCGGTCCTCTCGTACTAGAATCAGATCCACTCAAATTTCTAACGCCCGCAGTAGATAGAGACCGAACTGTCTCACGACGTTCTGAACCCAGCTCGCGTGCCACTTTAATGGGCGAACAGCCCAACCCTTGGGACCTTCTCCAGCCCCAGGATGTGACGAGCCGACATCGAGGTGCCAAACCCCCCCGTCGATATGAGCTCTTGGGGGAGATCAGCCTGTTATCCCCGGCGTACCTTTTATCCTTTGAGCGATGGCCCTTCCATGCGGAACCACCGGATCACTATGCTCTACTTTCGTACCTGATCGACCTGTATGTCTCTCAGTCAAGCTCCCTTATGCCATTGCACTCTACGCACGGTTACCAAGCGTACTGAGGGAACCTTTAGAAGCCTCCGTTACTCTTTTGGAGGCGACCACCCCAGTCAAACTACCCACCAAGCACTGTCCCCCACATCGCGGGGTTAGGCCTCAGATAAACAAAGGGTTGTATTTCAACAATGACTCCACAACGCCTGGCGACGCCGCTTCATAGTCTCCAACCTATCCTACACATCATTTATCCAAGGTCAATACTAAGCTATAGTAAAGGTGCACAGGGTCTTTTCGTCCCACTGCGGGTAAACGGCATCTTCACCGTTACTACAATTTCACCGAGCTCATGGCTGAGACAGTGTCCAGATCGTTACACCATTCGTGCAGGTCGGAACTTACCCGACAAGGAATTTCGCTACCTTAGGACCGTTATAGTTACGGCCGCCGTTTACTGGGGCTTCAATTCAATGCTTCTCCGAAGATAACATCTCCTCTTAACCTTCCAGCACCGGGCAGGTGTCAGGCCCTATACTTCATCTTGCGATTTTGCAGAGCCCTGTGTTTTTGATAAACAGTCGCCTGGACCTCTTCACTGCGGCCCCGATTGCTCGGGGCGACCTTTCTCCCGAAGTTACAGGTCTATTTTGCCTAATTCCTTAGCCATGAATCTCTCGAGCACCTTAGGATTCTCTCCTCAACTACCTGTGTCGGTTTACGGTACTGGTTCTTACTGCCTGAAGTTTAGAGGTTTTTCTTGGAAGCCCTTAGGCGCACTATCTCTTTGTCCGAAGACTCCGAGTACTATCGCATTTCGCCATCTTCTACGGATTTGCCTATAAAAGATATAGCTAGGTGCTTTAACGAACTATTCCGTCAGTTCGCGGCGCTTTCATCACTCCGTCACCCCATCACAGCAATAAGAAGTACGGGAATATTAACCCGTTGGCCATCGACTGTCCCTTTCGGGTTCGCCTTAGGTCCAGACTAACCCACAGCTGATTAGCATAGCTGTGGAAACCTTAGTTTTTCGGTGTGCGGGTTTCTCGCCCGCATTATCGTTACTTATGCCTACATTTTCTTTTCTGACCGGTCCAGCACCCCTTACGGAATACCTTCTGCCCTGTCAGAATGCTCCCCTACCACTTGCAAATACATGCAAATCCATAGCTTCGGTAATATGCTTATGCCCGATTATTATCCATGCTCGTCCGCTCGACTAGTGAGCTGTTACGCACTCTTTAAATGAATGGCTGCTTCCAAGCCAACATCCTAGCTGTCTGGGCAGACAAACCTCGTTCTTTCAACTTAGCATATATTTGGGGACCTTAGCTGATGGTCTGGGTTCTTTCCCTCTCGGACTTGGACCTTAGCACCCAAGCCCTCACTGCATAGAAACATTATATAGCATTCGGAGTTTGTCAGGAATTGGTAGGCGGTGAAGCCCCCGCATCCAATCAGTAGCTCTACCTCTATATAACTTATTTATGCGCTGCACCTAAATGCATTTCGGGGAGTACGAGCTATTTCCGAGTTTGATTGGCCTTTCACCCCTACCCACAGGTCATCCGAAGACTTTTCAACGTCAACCGGTTCGGTCCTCCACTGTGTGTTACCACAGCTTCAACCTGCCCATGGGTAGATCACACGGTTTCGCGTCTAACACTACTGACTAAAGCGCCCTATTCAGACTCGCTTTCGCTGCGGATCCATGGCTTAACCACTTATCCTTGCCAGCAGCGTTAACTCGTAGGCTCATTATGCAAAAGGCACGCCGTCACCCCACTAAAGGGCTCCGACCGCTTGTAGGCGCATGGTTTCAGGATCTATTTCACTCCGTTATTCACGGTTCTTTTCACCTTTCCCTCACGGTACTGGTTCACTATCGGTCTCTCAGGAGTATTTAGCCTTAGCGGATGGTCCCGCCGAATTCAGACAGGGTTTCACGTGCCCCGCCCTACTCAGGATACCGCTATCCATTACATTTGTTGCCCGTACGGGGCTGTCACCCTCTATGGCGCTCCTTTCCAGAAGCTTCCGGTTCCTTATGCATGAAATATCGCGGTCCTACAACCCCACAACTGCCGTAACAGCTCTGGTTTGGGCTAATCCGCGTTCGCTCGCCACTACTTACGGAATCACTTTTGTTTTCTTCTCCTCCGCCTACTTAGATGTTTCAGTTCAGCGGGTTTGCCCACCTATCGGTGTGCTATATCTTCAATATAGCGGGTTGCCCCATTCGGGTATCTGCGGATCAGTCGGTGTGTGCCCGTCCCCGCAGCTTTTCGCAGCTTATCACGCCCTTCATCGCCTCTGAGAGCCTAGGCATTCCCCATGCGCCCTTATTTTGCTTATTGCACCAATCATAAAATCATTTATGACCGTTTTTCTTTGTTTTTATTATCGCTAATAAAAACGCTTTCTACTTTCTTATTATTTTCTTATCCCAATATGTCAATGAACTTTCTTATGCTTTAGGCTTAAAGCAGTATGCTTTAGGCTTTCTCAGCTTACGGCCTACAGCTTATAGCTTATAGCCCTTGGTGGAGAATAACGGAGTCGAACCGTTGACCTCCTGCGTGCAAGGCAGGCGCTCTAGCCAGCTGAGCTAATCCCCCATTTTCAATTTTAGATTTTTGAATTCAGATTTTAGATTTCTTATTCTTCTCTAATTTCTTTTGGCGAATCCCAGCATCCAGAATTTCCTTCTCTTTAAGCTTTAAAAAGTAGTCCCGGGCAGACTCGAACTGCCGACCCCTACATTATCAGTGTAGTACTCTAACCAGCTGAGCTACGAGACTCTGTTTTTTTTTTACTTAAAAGTTTATTTCTTTAAATTAACAGCAAGAGTAATGCAATTTCAAGATCCAAAACCTGCAGTCTTGGCATCCCATTTCCCAAACGTGCCTTCCGGCTAACATTTCAGGCTCTAGAAAGGAGGTGTTCCAGCCGCACCTTCCGGTACGGCTACCTTGTTACGACTTAGCCCTAGTTACCAGTTTTACCCTAGGCAGCTCCTTGCGGTCACCGACTTCAGGCACCCCCAGCTTCCATGGCTTGACGGGCGGTGTGTACAAGGCCCGGGAACGTATTCACCGGATCATGGCTGATATCCGATTACTAGCGATTCCAGCTTCACGGAGTCGAGTTGCAGACTCCGATCCGAACTGTGACCGGCTTTATAGATTCGCTCCCCCTCGCGAGGTGGCTGCTCTCTGTACCGGCCATTGTAGCACGTGTGTAGCCCAAGGCGTAAGGGCCGTGATGATTTGACGTCATCCCCACCTTCCTCACAGTTTGCACTGGCAGTCTTGTTAGAGTTCCCGACATCACTCGCTGGCAACTAACAACAGGGGTTGCGCTCGTTATAGGACTTAACCTGACACCTCACGGCACGAGCTGACGACAACCATGCAGCACCTTGTAAACTGTCTTGCGAAAGATCTGTTTCCAAATCGGTCAGTCTGCATTTAAGCCTTGGTAAGGTTCCTCGCGTATCATCGAATTAAACCACATGCTCCACCGCTTGTGCGGGCCCCCGTCAATTCCTTTGAGTTTCAAACTTGCGTTCGTACTCCCCAGGTGGGATACTTATCACTTTCGCTTAGCCACTGATGTTGCCACCAACAGCTAGTATCCATCGTTTACGGCGTGGACTACCAGGGTATCTAATCCTGTTCGCTACCCACGCTTTCGTCCATCAGCGTCAATCCACCGGTAGTAACCTGCCTTCGCAATTGGTATTCCATGTAATCTCTAAGCATTTCACCGCTACACTACATATTCTAGTTACTTCCCAGTAATTCAAGTCCAGCAGTATCAATGGCCGTTCCACCGTTGAGCGATGGGCTTTCACCACTGACTTACAAGACCGCCTACAGACCCTTTAAACCCAATGATTCCGGATAACGCTTGGATCCTCCGTATTACCGCGGCTGCTGGCACGGAGTTAGCCGATCCTTATTCTTACGGTACCGTCAAGCTCCTACACGTAGGAGTGTTTCTTCCCGTACAAAAGCAGTTTACAATCCATAGGACCGTCATCCTGCACGCGGCATGGCTGGTTCAGACTTGCGTCCATTGACCAATATTCCTCACTGCTGCCTCCCGTAGGAGTCTGGTCCGTGTCTCAGTACCAGTGTGGGGGATCTCCCTCTCAGGACCCCTACCCATCGTAGCCTTGGTAAGCCGTTACCTTACCAACTAGCTAATGGGACGCATGCTCATCTTCCACCGTTGTGACTTTAATCATATCCCGATGCCGGAACATGATGCTATGAGGTATTAATCCAAATTTCTCTGGGCTATCCCTCTGTGGAAGGCAGATTGCATACGCGTTACGCACCCGTGCGCCGGTCTCTGCCGATAAATCGGCATACCCCTCGACTTGCATGTGTTAAGCCTGCCGCTAGCGTTCATCCTGAGCCAGGATCAAACTCTTCATCGTATATTTTAATATTATATTATCGATGCCTTTCCTATCGGTTCTTTTCGAATCTCTCGATTCCATTACTCTTATTCTTTTGTTGTCTTATCTTTAAGATAAGACGGCTGTCAATTCAATATGTCTACGAACGTTGTTTCTTCTGTCTTCGCTTGTGTTTCAAAGCGGGTGCAAAACTAAAAATTCTTTTTGTTTCCTGCAAGAAAAATTTAAAAAATTTTTGAAGCTTTTTTTTCGCTTCCCTTTTCCAATTTCCCTTCCGATCTTTCAATGGACTTTCCGCGTTTTGCGGGGTGCAAATGTAAAAAGCTTTTTCTTTTCCCGCAAGCTTTTTCCAATCTTTTTTTTCGAAAATCTCTTTTCGCTGATCTTCTCAAGCTGCCGGAATTTCTAAGAGCGTTTTTCGCCGTTGCGGGTGCAAAAGTAGCGCCTTTTTCCGCTTTTCCAACTCTTTTCAACGATTATTTTAAATCTTTTTTCCGCTTTTTTCCTAACGCACTGATAACATCTTGTTTACGTTTCGGAGTTTTTTTATTCTGCGTAAGTATTTTCTGGATATCTCCTCCAATTGGGGCGTTTCGCCGCAAAGGCGCTAAGGCGCGAAAGCCGTTTTTCCCGCCTTTTAGGCCCTAAAGGCGCCAAGCTTTTCTCTTCTTTCTCCTCAAAACCGGAGGCCATAGCCCCGACAGCCCCGAAGCCTCGGGAGAAATCCTTCTGCTTTTTTATTTAAAAAGCGGAAGATTGGAGCCGATAGCGGGAAACAGCTCCCGATTATATTTAAAACCGCAAATCCAAATAGCTTCGGCTCCGATCGGCCTGGCAAAACATACTTATATTGTATACGCATAAAAAAAAAAAGACCCGACAGGTTTTGAAAACCTGTCGGGTTGTTATACTATATATATATGTATGAAATTATTTTGTATTAAGTTCTTTTGCTTTTAGCTGCCATTTTTCTGCGAGGTCTTCGTAATCTACAGGATTGGCAGGTTTTTGGTTTACCAATCGGCCAGATTCAAATGCTCTTACTAAGATTGTTTCTATTAAGTAGTCTTCGTTTACATCATAGGGTTTATACTCTTCTTTCAAACTTATATCAAATAAGTTGGCTGTTGTATTTGAAACAAAGGCTTTGAATCCGCTTTTTAGAGTTTTAATTAACTCGTACGTTGTAATTCCTGTTTGACGATGAATCAGTTTTACTAAAATCTGCCCTTGTTTTCGGGATAGCTTTTTAAGCCTTTCTTCAAATTCATTATTCAAGTAATCTTCTACAATCTTAAAATACTTCTTTTTTTCACGACTTGTTTTTAAACGAGCCATTCCATTATTCAAAGCTGTTAATCTTTCGGCGGCTAACTTTGCATAAGGATACACTTTATAGACTCTGTTTTGAAGAATTTGAAATTGTTTCATTTCTTCAGGGCTCATCTTCTTCCCTTTTGAAATAATTATTTCGGGTAGCTGAATGGTATCACCTAAAATAGAATCTTTTTCTGTTAATATGTATCCCATCTGTTCGTTCTCTTTTGGAGTGACTTGGGCTTTAGAAGAAAAACAAATTAATACTATAAATAAAAAGGTGGTTAGTCTCATCGAATCATAATTTAAGTGTAAAATTATATATTTATACACAACTCTGATACCAAATTTATATTTTAGCAAAAAAATATTTTTATGAGTACGCAATCTATCTTAAATGATACTTCTATTGCTTTCTTAGAAAGCTATCTAAATAATGCATCTCCAACAGGTTATGAAAGTGAGGGGCAAAAACTCTGGATGAATTATTTAAAACCTTATGTTGACACATTTATCACAGATACTTATGGAACGGCTGTTGGGGTAATTAATCCCGATGCTCCTTATAAAGTTGTAATTGAGGGGCACGCAGATGAAATTTCTTGGTATGTAAACTATATTACAGAAGATGGTTTAATTTATGTAATACGAAATGGCGGTTCTGATCATCAGATTGCTCCTTCAAAAAGAGTTAATATTCATACTAAAAATGGCATTGTGAAAGGTGTTTTTGGGTGGCCTGCAATTCATACTCGTTTGCGCGATAAGGAAGAGGTTCCAAAACTGAGCAATATCTTTATTGATTTAGGTTGTGAAAACAAAGAGCAAGTTGAGGCGTTGGGTGTTCATGTGGGCTGTGTGATTACATATCCTGACGAATTTATGATTTTGAATGAGAACAAGTTTGTCTGCCGCGCTATCGATAACAGAATGGGCGGTTTTATGATTGCTGAAGTTGCACGATTATTAAAAGAAAATAATAAAAAGCTTCCTTTTGGCTTATATATAGTAAATTCTGTACAGGAGGAAATTGGTCTTAGGGGTGCCGAAATGATCGCGCACCGTATAAAACCAAATGTGGCTATTGTGACTGATGTTTGCCACGACACCACTACTCCAATGATTGATAAAAAAGTTGAAGGCGATCTTAAAATGGGTAAAGGTCCTGTTATTGGTTATTCGCCTGCAATTCAGAATAAATTGCGTGATTTGATTGTGGATACTGCTGAGGAAAATAAAATTCCGTTTCAAAGGCACGCAACTTCTCGCGCAACGGGTACGGATACCGATGCTTTTGCGTATAGCAATGGCGGTGTTCCTTCTGCGTTGATCTCGCTTCCGTTACGATATATGCACACTACGGTAGAAATGGTTCATAAGGATGATGTTGAAAATGTGATTCAGCTTATTTATGAAACTTTATTAAAAATTGAGAACAACGACACTTTTTCTTATTTTAAATAATATACTTTTAATGTAAATCCGATTTGGTGACTAAAGTCGGATTTACAAATTTTAAAACCAGACATGAAAATATTACTGCTCGAAGACGATTTTACTTTATCAAAAGAGATCTCGGCATTCTTTACTTCAAAGGAATTCGAGTGTGTTCCTTATTATGATGGTTCTTTGCTTTTGAAAAAATACTTTCCGTACGAATATGATCTGATTGTTCTGGATATAAATGTTCCTGGTGCAAATGGAATTGATGTTTGCAAAGGCATTCGCGAAACAGACAAAAAAACACCTATTATAATGCTTACGGCTTTCAGTGAAATTGAAGATAAATTGTCTTCTTTTGATAATGGTGCCGATGATTATCTGGTAAAGCCTTTTCATTTTGAAGAATTATACGCGCGAGTACAATCTCTTCTTCGAAGAAAAGAAGTTCCTCAGCAAACAGAAAGTAAAATCACTATTAAAGATTTAGAAATATTTGGAGAAGACATGAAAGTTTTTAGGGCTGGCGAAGAAATTAAGCTTACTCCAAAAGAATTCAAATTAATCCTAATATTGGCTCATGCCAAAGGAAAAGTGCTTTCTAAACAATTTATAGCCGAAAAGCTTTGGGATTATCATATTGAAACCAATCAGAATACTATTGAGGTTTATATTAATTTTTTAAGAAAGAAAATTGATAAAGACCACGACATTAAACTTCTCCGAACTAAAGTAGGTTACGGATATTATCTAAGCGATCAGGAATGACATTAAAAAATCGAATATCACTTTTAGTCAGTTTGCTGTTTACCATCCTTTTTGGGTTGGCCTCTACGGTGATATTCATTTTGTATTCCAATTACCGAAAAGAAGAATTTCGCGACCGACTAGAAATCAAAGCTTTATCTAATATTAAGTTATTGGTTAATGTGAAACAGGTCGACAATCAGCTTTTGAAAATAATAGACCAAAATTCTATAAATAAACTGTATGATGAAAAGACTTTGGTTTTTGATTCTAATTATAAACTGATTTACAGCAGTATTGATGACGCAAAAATCAACTGGTCTGTTGATGATTTGAAATATTTGAAAAAGAATAAAACCTTTTTTAAACAACAGGGCGATTATGAAGTCTACGGTGTTTTTTATGATACTAATGCCAAAGATTTTTATGCTTTAATATCGGCTACAGATAATTATGGCAAAAAGAAATTGCTTTTCTTGCGCTATACATTAGTCATTTCGTATATCTTTTTTACTACAATCTGCTGGCTGCTTACATCATTTATGGTTAGAAAAGCTATGAATCCGCTTCTTGACTTCCATCAGAAAATAAAAAATATAAATGAGAACAACTTAGATACGAGAATTGAATCTAAAAGCACTAAAAATGAAATTGATCTAATTGCTGACGAATTTAATTTTATGATGGACCGTATTGAGCTATCGTACCAAAAGCAAAAGGAATTTACTGCTCATGCCTCGCATGAACTCAGAACACCGCTTTCTAGAATGACTTCTCAGATAGAAAATGCTTTGACCGAACCAGAACTTCAGCCAAAAAACAAGTCTTTTTTAAATTCGATTTTAGATGATGTCAATCATTTGAGCGAGCTGATAAATTCTTTGCTTATCCTTTCAAAAATTGACAATCGAAAGGCAGATCATCATGAAGTGCAAAGAATTGATGAAATTTTATTTTCTGCTATCGAAAAAATCAACAAAACTTTTCCTGATTTCGTTATTCTTTTTGAAATGGAAGAAAGCGAGGATTTAGATACAGCTTTGGAAGTAAAAGGAAATAAAAATCTGTTAGAAATAGCCTTAACCAATATTCTAAAAAATGCCTGTGTTTATTCAGACAATAAACAGGCAAAAGTAAAAATAAGCACCGACCATCATCATCTCATTATTTCTGTATCCAATACAGGAGAAACTTTAAATAAAGAAGAGCAAAAGAATCTTTTTCAACCTTTTATGCGCGGCCGCAATTCAAAAGGAACCTCTGGTTTTGGGCTTGGCTTACGAATTGTGCAACGCATTCTTACATTACATAAAGCAAACATAATTTACTCAACTCCAAATATTAACACGAATTTATTTCAATTATTTTTTAGTTTGTAAACAATTTTAAGCTATTTTTAAGGTAGATTTTAAGCTCTCTTAAAGCCTGTTGATAGCATATTTGTACAACTTAAAGATGATACAATGAAAAAGTTATTCGCATTGCTGTTATTTGCACTTTTAAATCAAGCCGCAATAGCACAAAAAACAGTCACCCTGCAAGACTGTGAAAGCCAATTTTTAAAGAAAAATCTATTTTTACTGGCATCTCAGTATAATATTGATGCCGCAAAAGCACTCACAATTCAGGCTCGCATATGGGACAATCCCACGATAACGGCAGAATTGAATGCTTACAATCCTGAAAGGGACAAGTTTTTTGATATTGGCAAAGATGGTCAAAAAGTTTTTAGCATCGAACAGCTTATTTATCTTGGCGGAAAGAAACGCAATGAGGTTAAACTTGCTCAAGCCAATACGCAATTGGCAGAATTACAGTTTAATGATGTCTTGCGCACTTTAAAATTGCAATTGCGCAAAAGCTTCTACACGGTTTACTATAACACCAAGAATCTTGAAAACACAGACAAGCAATTGGCTCACATCGAAAACTTAATTAATTCTTATTCTGTTCAGGCTCAAAAGGGAAATATTCCTTTAAAAGATGTTGTTCGTTTGCAATCGCTGTATTTAAACTTTAAAAACGAACGTCTGGAAGTTGTAAACAATAATATAGAAGAACAGGCCAATTTAAAACTGCTTCTAAACGAAACTGAAAATGTAATTCCTGCTGTAAGCAAAGATGATTCGAACAAATACTTAAAAATAATTGATTTTGATCTTAAAAGCTTTGAAGAACAAGCTATTGCCAACCGACCTGATTATTTAGCCAAGCAAAAAGAAATTGATGCTAATGAACTAAATGTAAAATGGCAGAAATCGCTTTCGGTTCCAGATATTACTTTAGGCGCTAATTATGATCAGCGAAGCGGCGCTTTTAATAATGAAGCCAATGTGAGCATTGGGATTCCGCTTCCTTTATGGAATAAGAATAAGGGAAATATTAAATATGCACAAACCATTTTGGAACAGTCTAAAATTGAAAAGCAAAATTTTGAGTTGCAGCTGCAAACCGAAATCACTTCGGCATGGACCAAATGGGACGAATCGAGACAAAACTACAGCGTAATAAAACCAACTGTAAATTCGGATTTTGAAGCGGTTTATAACGGAATGCTGACCAATTTCCAAAAACGAAATGTAAGTCTCTTGGAATTTACCGATTTTATGGAAAGCTACAATCAAGCGATAATTCAGTTAAACGAATTAAAGAAAAAAGTAGTAATCGCAGGCGAAGAATTAAATAGTACCATCAACAAAGATTTATTTTAAAAAAATACAGAAATGAAACATATATTATTCATCGGAATCGCATTAGCAGGCTTATCTCTTACGAGCTGCAAAAAAGAAGTTGAAAATCCTGAGACAAATACCTCTTTTGTTTTGAGCGATACTATGCTAAAAAGCACTACAACTGCGGTAGCGATAACACAGCCCTTAAAAAACGAGCTTAGTTTTTATGGAAAAATCACTGCTGACAATAATAAAATGATTGACGTTTATCCGTTGGTTGGCGGAAATGTAATGAATGTAAATGTTGAACTTGGCGACTATGTTAAAAAAGGACAGGTTTTGGCAACTATAAAAAGTACCGATGTGGCCGACTTTGAAAAACAATCTATCGATGCCAAAAGTGATTTGCTTGTAGCCAAAAACAATTTGAAAGTAGCACAAGAACTGTTTGATGGAAAACTAAATTCTGAAAGTGATGTTCTTCAGGCGAAATCTGAAGTCAATAAAGCGCAGTCTCAATTAAGCAAAATTCAAGAAACGTATAAAATTTATAATATCAAAGCGGGTTCTATTTACGAAGTAACTGCTCCAATAAGCGGTTTTATTATTCAGAAGAGTATCAATCAGGATATGCTTTTGAGAAATGACCGTTCAGAAAATATATTTGATATTGCAGAAATTAGTGAAGTTTGGGCAATGGCCAACATTAATGAAATTGATATTAATAAAGTAAAACTAGGAACGAGCGCTACCGTAACCACTTTAAGCTATCCTGATAAAGCATTTTACGGAAAAGTCGATAAAATCTACAACGTAATTGATCCTGAAACTAAAGCAATGCAGGCAAGAATAAAATTGAGCAATCCTGACTATATGCTTAAACCTGATATGAATGCTAATATTAAATTATCTTTTAGCGAAAACCAATCTATGATAGCCATACCTAGTAAAGCTATTGTATTTGATAAAAGCAAAAACTTTGTCATGATATTTAAAGATCGTAACAATATTGAAACCAGACAAGTAGACGTATATAGAGTTGTGGGAGACACAACTTATATTTCTAGCGGGTTAAAAGAAAACGAAAAAGTCATTACCAATAATCAGTTATTTATTTACCGTGCATTAAATGAATAAATGAAATGGATAAGCCTATAAACATATTGACTTTTGCAACGTTGCTTGTCTCTGCATTTTCATTTTCGCAAGAAACCGATTCGATACGAAAATACAGTCTGAGATTTCAAATGACGTCTATATATCAATATCATCCAAATTTCCAAGCCGATTATTCAGGAACAAACAGTATGGACCCGAAAGAAGAAGGCGCTTTGTCTTTAACGTCAACCTTATTTTTTGATCTTCCTCTTTGGAAAGGAGCTACAGCCACTTTCAATCCAGAAATGTCAGGCGGGCAAGGTTTATCGCAGGCCAGAGGATTAGGAGGTTTTCCTAATGGAGAAACATTTAGAATTGGAGATACAAAACCCGTCGTTTATGTAGCAAGAATGCTTTTGGAGCAAAAATTTCAGTTTAAAAACAACAAATCGCTGCAATTGGTTTTTGGGAAATTTGGCTTATCAGACTATTTCGATAATAATGCCTATTCTCATGATCCAAGAACTCAATTTTTAAACTGGTCTCTTATGACTTATGGCGCTTGGGATTATGCTGCGAACACTAGAGGATATACGGATGGATTGTATGTCAATTATCAATTTGACAGCTGGCAGATTAGGGCGTGCTTAAGTGCCTTGCCTACATACGCAAATGGTCCAAATGTTGAGTTTAATTTTAAAGATTCTAATGCTATAAATGTAGAAATTGAAAAGCAGATTGTTTTCAGTAACAATGATACAAGCAATATAAAATTATTAGGATTTCGAAATGTTGCAGGAATGGGTAATTACGATGAAGCAAATTCTAGTTTTACCACGATTCCCGATATCAAAAGCACCAGAAAAGATGGCCGTACAAAATACGGAATCGGTTTAAATATGGATTATACACATGGTGACAACTGGGGACTTTTTGCCAGAATGAGCTATAATGACGGTAAAAATGAAACATGGGCTTTTACAGAAATTGATCAATCGGCACAGTTAGGAATCAATTTGAAAGGAAAAATGTGGAACCGAAAAGATGATTTTGCTGGCGTTGCTTTAGTTGCCAACGGATTATCGAACCCGCATAAAGAATATCAAAGATTGGGCGGAAACGGATTTATGATTGGTGATGGAACCTTAAATTATGGAATAGAGCAAATTGTAGAAGTTTTTTATTCCTTTTTAATTCCTAATTCTAAAATCACACTTTCTCCAGATTATCAGTTTGCGATGAATCCAGCTTATAACAAAGACAGAGGTCCTGTCCAGTTTTTAGCCTTACGCTTTCATACAGAGTTTTAATACTGGGAATACCAATAAAATATTGATGCTTTAAACGAAGCATTGTAATTAAAATAAAAATTCATCATTAAAAATACTTTTAAAAATGAACAAATTCATAAGAAACATTATTGCTTTTTCCCTTAAGAATAAAGCGTTTACCTTTTTCTGGGTGGGATTGTTGGCTGTTGCAGGATTTATTTCGTTCAAAAATATGCCAATTGACGCGTTTCCAGATGTTACCAATACGCAGATCATCATCATTACGCAATGGAACGGAAAAAGTGCCGAAGAAGTAGAGCGATTCGTTACCTCTCCTATTGAGATTGCAATGAACTCTGTACAGAAAAAAACAAGCGTTCGAAGCATAACGATGTTTGGTTTATCGGTTATAAAAATCATCTTTGATGACGGCGTAGACGATACTTTTGCCCGTTTTCAGGTAAATAATCTTCTGAAAAATGTTTCGCTCCCAGATGAAGTAGAACCTGATGTACAGCCACCTTATGGGCCAACAGGCGAAATTTTCAGATACATTGTAAAGAGTGACAGCAGAGACAGCAGGGAGTTATTGACTTACCAAAATTGGGTTATCGATAAACAGCTTCGTTCTCTTCCAGGTGTTGCCGATTTAAATGTTTTTGGAGGTCAGACTAAAACTTATGAAGTTGGTGTTGATCCGATCAAATTGGCAAAATACAATATTACTCCGCTTCAAGTTTATAATGCTGTAAATTCTGGAAACCTAAATGTTGGCGGTGATGTTATTGAGAAAAACGGACAGGCATTTGTTGTTCGCGGTGTCGGTTTATTAAAGTCAAAAGATGATATTGGAAATATTATTGTTGATGATGCCGCAGGAAATCCAATATTAGTTAAAAACTTAGCTGATGTTTACGAAAGTTCAATGCCAAGAGTTGGCCAAACGGGTATTGGAAAAAATGATGATGCAGTTGAAGGAATCGTCGTAATGCGTAAAGGTGAAAATCCTCAGGAAACGCTGGCTTTAATCAAAGCCAAAATTAAAGACCTTAACGATAATGTGCTTCCAAAAGACATTAAAATTGAGACATTTTACGATCGTGATAATTTGATGAATTTTACGACCGAAACGGTAATGCACAATTTATTTGAAGGTATAATTCTGGTTACCTGTGTCGTATTTCTTTTTATGGCTGACTGGAGAACTACTTTTACCGTTTCAATTGTTATTCCTCTTTCTTTATTATTTGCCTTTTTATGCCTTAAAATGATGGGAATGAGTGCCAACTTATTAAGTTTAGGCGCGGTCGATTTCGGAATTATAATTGATGGAGCCGTGGTAATGGTTGAAGGTTTGTTTGTGGTTTTAGATCATCGAGCGCATCAATTGGGCATGGAGAAATTTAATAAAATTGCCAAAGGAAGCCTGATCAAGAAAACGGGAACAGAAATGGGTAAAGCTATTTTCTTTTCAAAACTTATCATTATCACCGCCTTGCTTCCAATTTTCTCTTTCCAAAAAGTAGAAGGAAAAATGTTCTCTCCCCTAGCCTTTACCTTAGGTTTTGCCTTATTAGGAGCGCTTATTTTTACTTTGACTCTAGTTCCGGTTCTTTCGCATATTTTATTAAACAAAAATGTAAAAGAGAAGCACAATCCGTTTGTAAGCTTCTGGGATAGAATTGTAAGCAAAGGATTCAAATGGACATTCAAGCATAAAGTGCAAACTTTAATTGCATCAATAGGATTATTGGCCGCGGTTTTCTTTTCTGCAGGTTTCTTAGGGACAGAATTTTTGCCTCAGTTAAACGAAGGCGCCTTATGGGTTACAGCAGAATTGCCTATGAGCACTTCGCTTCCTGAAAGTGTTAAAACGGCAGCAATGATTAGAAAAGATTTGGAAACTTTTCCTGAGGTCAAGCAGGTTTTATCTCAAACTGGACGAAGCAATGACGGAACCGACCCAAACGGTTTTGGGTTTATCCAGCTTCAAGTTGACTTACTTCCAAAAAAAGAATGGAAACGTAAAATTTCGATGGATGACCTGATTAATGAAATGGATGACAAACTGAAAGTTCATCAAGGAATTACGTATAATTATTCGCAGCCGGTAATTGATAACGTTGCAGAATCGGTGGCTGGATTTAAAGCTTCAAATGCTGTAAAAATTTATGGAGATGATTTGAATAAATTAGATCAGCTGGCAAATGAAGTTTTAGCTCAAATTAAAAATATTCCAGGTATAAAAGACGTTGGGATTTTACGAAATGTTGGACAGCCTGAAATCAGCGTCATCTTGGATCGTGAAAAAATGGCTGCTTACGGAGTAACTTTAAGCGATGCTCAGGCCGTTTTAGAATTGGCTTTCGGAGGAAAAACAGCAACTGAAAAGTACGAAGATGAAAAGAAATTTGATGTTCGCGTTCGTTTTTCTAAAGAATACCGAAAAGATGAAAAAGATTTGGAGGAAATTAAAGTTCCAACCATCAGCGGAATCAAAATTCCTTTGAAAGAAATCTGTGACATTAAAACCATAACCGGTCCGGCATTTATTTACAGAGATAATACCAAACGTTTTATTGGCGTAAAATTCTCTGTTCGTGATCGCGATTTAGGAAGCACCATTGCCGAAGCACAACAAAAAGTGAATCAGCTGAAACTTCCTGCTGGCTATACCACAGGATGGACTGGAGAATTTGAAAATCAGGTTCGTGCGAGTGCGCGTCTTGCTCAAGTTGTGCCTATCAGTTTAATTGGAATATTTGTATTGCTATTCATTCTATTTGGAAATTTCAAAGATTCTCTTCTTGTTTTGGCTAATGTTCCTTTTGCTATTATTGGTGGAATTATTGCCCTACACGTGACGGGAATGAATTTCGGAATTTCTGCCGGAGTTGGTTTTATAGCCCTTCTCGGAATCTGTATTCAAAATGGAGTTATTCTGATTTCTGAGTTCCATCATAATTTAAAGGCGAAGCACTCGCTGGAAGAATCCATTTTTAGAGGAGTAAAAGCTAGAACAAGAGCCGTGGTTATGACAGCGCTGATGGCTTCGATCGGGTTAATGCCTGCTGCAATATCTACAGGAATCGGATCAGAATCTCAAAAACCGCTTGCGATTGTTATTATTGGAGGGCTTATGACAGCGACGGTTCTGACATTATTAGTGTTTCCAATCTTGTTCTGGATATTCAACAGAAAAAAACACGTGCCAATAGAATAGCACTAAAAATATTTAGTTTTAAATCAATTTGTTGGGATTTAAAAAGAAGAAGCATCATTCTCGTAATGATGCTTTTTTGCTTTAAAGAAGAAAATTAAAAGCAAAAAAAAATGGCCTTTTGCTCAGAAAGGCCATTTTACTAACTCAAAACTTTTAAACTGTTATTTCAAATCTTTCAAAAGCGAAGCAGCTTCTGAAGCATTTGAAAGTTCTGCATATTTTAATGCAGTATATCCTCTGTCATTTTTGGTATTTGGTTTTGCTCCATTTGCCAATAAAACTTTAATGATTTCACATTTATTGTAGCGCGCTGCGATCATCAAAGGTGTAAGATCTTCAGACATTTGGTTTACATCTGCACCGTACTCGATAAATTTCTTAACAGTTTCAAGATCTCCTTTACTAATTGCAACATTCAAAGGGTTTGCTGCATAACCTGTGTACTCAACTGGATTTTTTGTAGTTGAAATTGTGTTTGAAGCCATTGCTACATTTCCAAATGTTACTAAGGCTAGTCCTAAATAAATAACTGATTTTTTCATAATGATTGATGTTTATTAAATGATTGATGATGATTTTAATTTGATGATGTAAAGGTAAATTATTTTATTGTATTATGTATAACAAAGTACCATGTTTTAACCAATTCTTAACAGTTACTTAATAAAACGATAATCAAAGCTCCCTAACGTTACCAAATTATTGATTTTACTATAATAGACTACAGAAAACAGAAAATGTTACAATAAATCTTATTTTTTTTTTATCCTTTAAAAAATCACGACTTACAAACACATGATTTATTTTTCTAAATTTACTATACCATTATAAATCAAAAGAATAGTCTATTACTATTCAAGTCCAGTAATTACAAGCTTTTCAGAAAAAAGATTAACCAAAAAAGTAATAACCATAAAAACAAACAGTCATGATTTTTATTAAAAGAATTCTCGTCATTTTAATTTTATTTATTTCAATTGTTTTAATTGCGGCTTATTTTATGCCTAAAGAATATTCGGTAGAAAGAGAAATAACCATCAACAAACCTGCTGATAGCATTTTTAAATATGTTAAGTCCTTAAAAAATCAAAATGAATTTAGCGTGTGGGCCAACATGGACCCGAAAATGAAAGTTCAATATAGAGGAGTTGATGGCATGGTAGGTTCTGTTTCTTCTTGGGAAAGCGATGTAAAAGAAGTTGGCGTTGGCGAGCAGGAAATTACCAAAATAACAGAAAACAGACGTTTGGATTTTGCGCTCCGTTTTAAAAAACCGATGGAAGATACCGCAGCCGGATTTATGTCTACAGAACCTGTTTCTGGCAATCAGACAAAAGTAAAATGGGGAATTAGCGGTGTAATTCCTTATCCAACAAACATTATGCTTCCAATGCTAAAAATGGATCAAATGATTGGAAATGATTTACAGAAAGGCCTAGAAAATTTAAAAACTATAATAGAGCAGAAATAAAACTGTTCTTTAAAATAAAAAAAGCATCATTCTTCTAAAAAATGATGCTTTTCTCTTTTGCTTTAGAAAGTTTTATCTCAGTCCTTTTAAAATCTCTGCGGACTCTGTAGATTTTGCATATCGCGCATAATCCAATGCTGTAAGTCCATGAGCGTTTTCTATCGAAGGCTTAGCCCCATTTGCCAATAAAATTTTTACAATTTCGACATTATTAAAACGTGCTGCCAGCATTAAAGGCGTCATATTTCGCACAATTTTATTTACGTCTGCGCCATACTCAATGCTTTTCTTGACAGTTTCAATATCTCCATTGCATACAGCCGCGTGCAAAGGCGATGCGAAATCAAAAAGAATTTCAAGTTGTTTTTTACTTTCTAGCTTCGGACTAGAAGCTGCCGCAAAATTTACAAATACGGCCAAAGCCGTTCCGAAAACGATTACTGTTTTTTTCATGATTGATTGATTGATTGTTTAATGATTAATGATTGTGATGATTACTTGTTAGACGCTCATTACCCATAAAACGTTGCATCAAAAATGAAAAAAATGATATTTTTTTTAAAACACAATAAAAAAAACGCAATCAGAAAAACTGAATTGCGCTTTTTGAATCATTAAATCAATACTTTTTTAGCCTGAGTTTTTTTTCTTAAAACTCTGTTCCAAAACAAAATGCCCTGCTAGTAGGTTTTACAGCAGGGTATTTTTAATTTTATTTTCAAAGTTTAAATAATTAGTTTAAACCCTAAATTATTATTTTGAAGAAAGGTAATTTAATACGTTTTTTTCAATACGTTGATCAATATTGTCAATATCAGCTTTAACAAATTTTTCTCCTAAAATATTTTCGTACAATTCGATATATCTTTCCGAAACTGACTCAATATATTCATCTGTCATATTTGGAATCTGCTGTCCTTCTTTACCTTGAAAACCGTTTTCGATCAGCCAGCGGCGAACAAACTCTTTTGACAATTGTTTTTGCTCCTCTCCTTTTTCTTGTCTTTCTGCATATCCGTCAGCATAGAAGTAGCGAGAAGAATCTGGCGTATGAATTTCGTCAATTAGAACAATAACACCCTCTTTTGTTTTTCCAAACTCATATTTAGTATCCACTAAAATCAATCCGCGTTTTGCAGCAATTTCAGTTCCTCTTTGAAATAAAGCTCTGGTATATTTTTCTAAAACCAAATAATCTTCTTCAGAAACAATTCCTTTAGCCAGAATATCTTCGCGAGAAATATCTTCGTCATGAGAACCGTTATCTGCTTTTGTAGTTGGCGTAATAATTGGTTCCGGAAATTTATCGTTTTCCTTTAAACCCTCCGCCATTGCAACACCGCAAATTTGTTTTCTTCCTGCAGCATACTCACGAGCGGCGTGGCCAGATAAATAGCCACGAATAACCATTTCTACTTTAAAAGGCTCGCATAAATGCCCAACAGCCACATTTGGATCTGGAGTAGCAATCAGCCAGTTTGGAACGATATCTTGCGTCAATTCCATAAATTTTGTTGCAATCTGGTTTAAGATTTGTCCTTTGTATGGAATTCCTTTTGGCAAAACTACATCAAAAGCCGAAAGTCTATCGGTAGCTACCATTACTAAAAGTTGGTCGTTAATATTGTAAACTTCTCTAACTTTTCCGCGGTAAACTGATTTTTGGTTCGGGAAATTAAAATTTGTAGTTGTGATTGTATTACTCATTATCCTTTTGGTTGTGTTGTTTTTAATGAATGCAAATTTAAAACTATTTGACAGAGCAAACAAAGAAAATATCACTTCAATTTTAGCGAATTATTTAAAGCTTAAAATTCCTTTGCCAAAAGATTTTATCGAATCGTCTAAACTTGCCAATGTGGTATCGTTCAGCTTTTTATAATCTTCAGACTGTACGATTAAAATTTGTCCTTCATTATGTGCTGGCGCATTTGGCACAAAGATTACAGCTTTTCCGTCCTCTCCTTCTTCAATTAAATGTGCGGGCTGCCAAAAATGTCCATTTTTAAATAAAACGGGCAAATCTGTAACTGGTTTTGGCGTATGATTTCTTTTTAAAAGTTTTTCTTCAGCTTCCTTCTTATTTTTTTCATACCCCGGCAAAAAGATCATCAGCTTCTCGTCTACCCAATTGGTAAATCTTTTTAAAATAGATAAACGCATCAAAAAACCGCTTAAATAAATTAAAACCACCAAAATCATTCCGCCTACAATATCGGTCGCGTATTTTCCTAATATCAAATCCAAACGCAGAAAGTGCGCAAATTTTTCTCCATAATTCTGAAAGAACTTCCAGACTTTTCCCAACAAAATAAAAAAAACTAAAAGCGGTAATAAAACCAATGCCCCCGAAATCAAGTTTCGTTCAGCTTGAAGTAGAAATTTTTTCATGGTTGTGTAATTAAGGTTAAAAAATAAGAGCTAACTCTCTGTGAATTAGCTCTTATAAAAATAACTATTATTTACTATTCAGCAATAAACTAAATATAAAATACTCTTAATTAAGTTGTTGCAAATTCTTTATCTAAAATTTTAGATGCAATATATTTTGCGACACCATCTTCGGCATTTGTTTTAATGACTTCTAAATTAGGCAAAGCTTCTTTAAAAATTGATGGAGCATTACCCATGATTAATCCTCTTCCGGTTGAAGAAAGCATTTGCAAATCATTGAAACCGTCCCCAAAAGAAACTGCTTCATCCAAAGTAAAACCTTCTTTTTCTAACACTTTTGCAATTGCAACTGCTTTATCTACAGATTTATCCATAAATTCTAAGCAAGTTGGCAAGCTGAAAGCATGATGCAGGTGTTCTGAAGAATTGGCCAAAACAGCATCTCTAACTTTTACCAATTTTTCATGATTGTCACAAGAAAAGAAAATCTTGATTGCTTTAAAATCTTCAATTGTTTTATAGTCCACCAATTCCGGACGGTATTTTAACTCGGCTTGAAAAGAGTTTAATCTTTCGTTCCATTTATTGGTCTGCCAAACATTTTCCTTGAATAATACAACCGTAACATCTGGATCGATTTCTATATTTAATGCCGCTTTAACCACATCGCTGTCTAAATTGAAAGCAAAAAGTTCTTCTTTATTAGGCGAATGGATTCTTCCTCCGTTGGAACTTACAAGATAAACCGGCACTGCAAGCGTGTCTATAATGGACAATGCGTCAAGATGATGACGCCCTGTAGCTACAACAATCAAATAGCCTTGATTATGAAGTTCTTGAAAAACTGACTTGGTATATTCTGAAATTCTGTGTTGCGGGTTTAGTAAAGTTCCGTCAAGATCACTTACTACCGCTTTTATATTTTTAAGTTTTGTCATATTAATTGTCAAATTCGATGGTATGCAAATTTACGGTTTTAAGCTCGTTTAGACAAAGATTAGAAGCTTTGAAAGCCAAAATTGAGGTAAGTTTATTATTTATTTAACTATTCGGTTAAATATTGCTATATAAACAATTTAAATCTTAACAATTCCCGTTTTATATAAATTTATAGCCTTTTGAATTATCGCTTTAATACGTTCCAAAGGCAAATCTTCATTAATATCAAACATCATAATTTTCATTCTCGAACGATTTTCTTGAATCAAAAAAGCTTCATCAAAATGTTTTCCTTCTACAATTCCGATATAAGGCTGTTTTAGTTTTTTATGAATCCATAAATAGCAGAACATTTTTCCTTTATAAGAAAAGAACGGCATTCCGTACTTTAAGGTATTTGTAATGTCATGATCTTGCTTTAGAATGATTTCTTTTAATGCCAGAAATACTTCTTTTATAGGTTCTTCTTGATTTAGGTAAAAATCGTCTAGTTGGTTCATTTTAATAATTTCTTCTTATTTTTTTGGTATGAGCGTACACTAATTTTAATGTATCGTAACCTGGACAATTAGAGCTGGCTTTAAATTTATAAACTAATGAATCTTTTTTAATATAAAATCTTTCTTTCGAAAAAATTAAAAAATCAGTAGTTTGGCTTGGCATACAATTTGGAATAGTCAACGTATCTTTTCTTCTATTTTCTCCAAATTTTATACATCTCGCATACGGAAACATTCTATAACACGTATCACTACTGGTACTATTTAACTCAATAGAATCTCCCGCTTGCCTCCATTTTCCTTTGGATATTACTCTCCAATCGCAACCAGCTCCATTATAAGAAAAAGTGCTGTCTTTATTTATTTTTAATACATTTTTACTTGGCACAATGTATTCTGTATCATACCAAATTCCAACAAATTTATTTACTGGTATTTCTTTTTTTTTACATGAAAAAAAAGAAATAAAAATTAAAAGACCTAAAATTCTTAGCATCATTGATTCTTAAATTATATAATGGCAAAAAAAATATTCGTTTTGTATCTTTTATATAAAAACATACAAAACGAATATTAATAAATGTTAAAACACAATTCACGATTTACATTTAACATTTCACTAAAAATTTATAATTAATCGTGGTTTTCTATTTGCTTGTAAGCATCGATTACCTTTTTAACTAATCTGTGGCGAACGATATCTTTATCATCCAGATAAATAATTCCGATGCCTTCAATATCTTTTAGAACCAAAAGCGCTTCTTTAAGGCCTGAAATGGTTCTTCGCGGCAAATCGACCTGCCCTGGATCGCCAGTAATCATGAATTTGGCATTTTTTCCCATACGGGTCAAAAACATTTTCATTTGCGAGTGTGTGGTATTCTGAGCCTCGTCGAGAATTACAAAAGCATTGTCAAGAGTTCGTCCGCGCATGAAGGCTAAAGGGGCAATCTGAATAATTCCTTTCAAGATATAATCTTCGAGTTTTTCATTCGGAATCATATCACGCAATGCATCGTAAAGCGGCTGCATATAAGGGTCCAGCTTTTCTTTCATATCACCTGGCAAGAAACCTAGGTTCTCTCCAGCTTCAACAGCAGGACGCGTCAGGATGATTCTTTTTACTTCTTTATCCTTCAGCATTTTTACAGCCATTGCAACTCCTGTATAGGTTTTTCCTGTTCCGGCAGGACCTACTGCAAAAACCATATCGTTTTTTTTAACCGTATCGACCAGCAACTGCTGATTTGGAGTCATTGCCTTAACAATCTTACCGCCAACACCATGAACTAAGATTTTGTCATGATCGTAAGCTCTCTTTTCATCCTGACCATCACTCATTATTACACGCTCTATTACATTGTCATCAATATTGTTGTAACGTGTAAAGTGAAGCATTAATCTTTGAAATCTTTTTTCGAATTCGTCTAAAACTTCTTTTTCGCCAAATGCCTTTAAAGTTGTCCCTCGCGCTACGATTTTAAGCTTTGGGTAATACTTTTTAATGATTTCTAAATGGCTGTCCTGTGCGCCCCAAAATTCTTTTGGCGCAATGTCTACTAGCTCGATTATTCTTTCGTTCAAATGAAGTAGTTTTAAATTAAAATAATTCCTTTTAATATTTAGTGGTTGTCGGGTCTTTCTTAAGCCACAATACCTTGTTGCACTTTTTAGCTTCTTTCTTAAAACTTAAATCAGTGTTTCTGAATATTGTAACAGGCAAATACTTTAAAAAACACAATTTGTCTTTTCTTTCTTTCAATTTGTGTTTACTATTATTAGCTTTGCATTTCTCAAATTTAATGAAAATTAGATTCAAATACTATCAATAGTTATAAACAAAAATATGTCAATAATTACCCTTACTACAGACTACGGCTTAAAAGATCACTTTGTGGGGTCGCTGAAGGGTAAAATACTTTCTGAAAATCCAGAGGTTCAAATCATTGACATTTCTCATGACATTGATCCCTTTAATACTGCCGAGGCAAGTTATATTATTGGGGCAGCTTATTTGAGCTTTCCAAAAGGAACCGTGCACCTGATTGGTGTAGATATTGAACGCAATAAAGAGAATCAGCATATTGCCATGCAATGGAACGACCATTACTTTATTTGTGCCGATAATGGAATCTTAAGTATGCTGACGCAAAAAATTGTTCCGCAAAAAATTGTGGCCATTAACATTCACGATCGTTTCCCGATTGAAGCTACAGATTTGGATATTTTTATTCAGGTTGCTTCTCATTTGTCAAAAGGCGGTTTGCTTAATGTTATCGGAAAAGAAATTTCGTCTATTAAAGAAGCTACCGAATTGCAAGCTCTCGTAGCCGATGACGGAAATTCTATAAAAGGCAATATCATTTACATCGATCATTTTGGAAACGTAGTAACGAATATTTCTAAAAAACAATTCTTAGAAATTTCACGCGGACGTCCGTACGAAATTGTGATGAATCCAAAAAGCATAAAAACAATTCTGCCAAATTATTCGGCTATTGCTACTTCAGACAAATATCCGATTAAAACTTATGAGGGCGAGAAACTGGCGATTTTTAATGAGGCTGGATTCTTAGAAATCGCAATTTTTAGAAGCAATCCTTCTAAAGTGGGTTCTGCAAATAGTTTGTTGGGATTGAATTATCGTGATGTGATTACGATTAAATTCTCCTAAATTAATTTATTTTTTTGCTCGCAGATTTTGCTGATTGAGCAGATTTATTTTTTTCATTATAAATATAGCCCGTGGTTTCAACCACGGGGACACATTGTGGAATAGCGCGCGTTGTATGTGGTTGACCATACACGCATTGCGTTCCCGTGGTTGAAACCACGGGCTATGTTTTCGCTCAATATTTGTGACAATTAAAAACACAGACGCATTATTGCTCAACATCATTTACGGCATGTGTAATACGCATTGTATTCCCGCGGTTTAAACCGTGAGCTAAGCTTGAAAATATTATGAAAACAGAATTTAAAAATCGACATTTATAATATTTTAATTTTTATTTAAAACAACAATCAAATTTGGTATTTTTGCGCACCTGTAAGCAGATTTACAATCTAAAATCTAAAATCAGAAATCTAAAATAATAACATGTTTGTTCGAATAGTAAAAATGAGTTTTCACGAAGAAAAAATTCCTGCTTTTCTGGAAAATTTTGAATCGGTGAAAGATAGAATACGAAATGCGGAGGGAAATCGTTTTTTAGAATTGTATCAGGACAAAAATGATAAATGCATCTTTTTCACATATAGTTATTGGGAAACTGAAGAAGATCTAGAAAATTACCGAAAATCTGAACTCTTTAATACGGTTTGGGATTTTACAAAAAAACTATTCAACGCTAAACCAGAAGCTTGGAGTGTGGATAAACTATTTAGTTTAAATTAGTTTCATGTTTAAAGTTTCAAGTTATTACTGAGACTGAAAACTGGAACGATTTAAACGCAAAGCGTTGCGAAAAAACTTTGCGAACTTAGCGATTAAAAATATAGACACAAAGTAAAGCAACTTGAAACGTGAAACATGAAACAAAAAAATAATTAAACGTTATACATGAAATCAATCATTTTACGAGAAATAAAATCTTTTTTTGGCTCTCCAATTGGCTACCTTGTCATTGCAATTTTCTTAATTAGCAACGGACTATTTTTATGGGTATTCGAAGGAGATTATAACATTCTAAATACTGGTTATGCCGATTTAACTCCGTTTTTCACATTGGCACCTTGGATTCTAATTTTCTTAATTCCAGCCGTAACCATGAGAAGTTTCTCTGACGAAAAAAAACAAGGAACTTTAGAATTGCTTTTAACAAAACCGCTATCCATCTGGGAAATCGTAAATGGAAAATTCTTTGGTTCATTCCTGTTGATTATTTTGGCTATTATTCCAACCTTAATTTATGTAAAAGTAATTTCAGATTTAGGTTCGCCAGAAGGCAATATTGATATGGGAAGCACTATTGGTTCTTACTTTGGATTATTGTTTTTAATTGCCTCGTATTCAGCAATCGGAATCTTTACTTCTACTCTTTCAGAAAATCAGATTGTGGCTTTTATTCTTGCGGTTTTTTTATGCTTTTTCTTTTATTTTGGTTTTGAAGGTTTAAGTTCTCTAATTCCAGGCTCAAACAATTTTATTTCAGTTTTAGGAATGCAGAATCACTTTAAGAGCATGAGCCGCGGTGTTATCGATACTCGTGACATAATCTACTTTTTGAGCATTGCAATTGCTTTTTTGTCTTTTACTGTTTACCAATTAAAATCTTATAAAGCCTAATGAAACCATCTACCAAGCAAAATTTAAAAACATTAGGCATTACTATTTTCATTTTAGTGGTTTTAAATGTACTCGGAACGCTATTTTTTCATCGTTTTGATTTAACAAAAGACAAGCGCTATACGCTATCGCCAACTTCGTTAGGCATTATAAAACAAGTTCAAAATCCGCTTTCCATAAAGATTTATATGGCCGGCGATCTTCCTGCCGATTTTAGACGTTTACAGCAGGAAACCAAACAATTGCTGGAAGAATTTCAAGCTTATAACAGCAATATTGTTTTCGAATTTGTCGATCCGTTAGAAAACGAAGATGAAAGCGAAGAACTTACAAAATCACTTTTCCAAAAGGGATTAACCCCTGTAAACATAACGGTTGACGATAAAGGAAAACAATCACAAGCAATGGTTTTTCCTTGGGCAGTCGCGGTTTACAACAACAAAGAAGTCAATATTCCATTATTAAAAAATATAATGGGTTCTTCAACTACGCAGAAAGTAATAGGTTCTATTCAGCATTTAGAATATTCTATCGCTGACGCTGTTAATAAAGTGACTAAAAACAAACAGAAAAAAGTTGCCATCATAAAAGGAAATGGCGAATTGAACGAAATTCACATTGCTAAAATGCTGATGCAGATTCGCGAAAGCTATTTTATCGGGCCTTTTACTTTAGATTCTGTTGCAAAAGATCCAAATGGGACCTTAAATGCATTGAAAAAATATGATTTAGCCATTATTTCCAAACCAACAGAAAAATTCTCTGATGAAGAAAAAGAAGTTCTGGATCAGTTTATTATGAACGGCGGAAAAACCATTTGGCTAATAGATCAGGTTGCTGCCGATATGGACAGTTTATACAATGATGCAGGTGCCACTTTAGCGTATCCGAGAGATTTAAATCTTAATGATATGTTTTTCAAATATGGATTCAGAATTAATCCTGATTTGATAAAAGACGAATACGGAAGCCCTATAAAATTGGCAACTGGCGAACAAGGAAGTGCAACGCAATATCAAGATTTTATCTGGAAATTTGCTCCGCAGGTTTATCCGAAAAGCCAGCATCCTATTGTAAAAAATCTAGGCGGAATTAAATTTGATTTTGCGAACCCAATTGACACTTTGAAAAACGGAATCAAGAAAACGGTTTTATTGCAATCTTCACAGTATTCTAAGACTGTAGGAACACCAGCAGAAATAAATCTGAATATGGTTACCGAGAAATCGACTCCGCAAGATTATTTGAATAAAGGAAACCAGAATCTTGCTGTTTTACTAGAAGGTCCTTTCCATTCTGCTTTTGAAAACCGAGTTTTGCCTTTCAAAGACAATTCGTTTACAGCAAAAGGAAAACCAAACAAAATGATTGTTATTGCCGACGGAGATATTGCCAGAAACCAATTGGACAAAAACATGATGCCTGTTGAATTGGGCTACGACCAAAGAACTGGAAATTTATACGACAATAAAGACTTCATCATGAATTGCATCAATTATCTTCTTGATGATACAGGACTTATTAACATTAGAAGCAAAGATGTGGAGCTGCCTTTATTAGACAAAGAAAAAGTATATGAAAGCTACAGTCTTACACAATTCATAACTATCGGAGTTCCAATTCTAATTTTAACAGTTTTTGGACTTGCATTTACTTTTGTAAGAAAAAGAAAATACAGCAAATAGATGTTAATAAAAAAATGTAATACTTTCGATAGTTTAAGATATATTTGTAATCCGTATATTTAGCCCTTTATTTGCTAAAGCATCCATCAAAAAATAAAATAAAAAAGATGAAATTTATAGTATCGAGTTCATACTTATTAAAACAATTACAAGTTTTAGGTAGTGTAATCAATAGTAATAATACGTTGCCTATTTTGGACAACTTTTTATTTGAACTAAACAACAATGAGTTGACCGTTTCGGCTTCAGATCTTGAAACGACAATGTCGGCTACATTATCGATCGATTCTACAAGTAAAGGAAGTGTAGCTGTTCCGGCAAAGCTTTTGCTTGAAATTTTAAAGACTTTTCCTGAGCAGCCGTTGACTTTTACTGTAGAAGATAATAACACAGTAGAGATTAGTTCAAACTCAGGTAAATATGCATTGGCTTATGCAGCCGGAGAAGAATTTCCTAAAGCAGTAAGTCTTGAAGATCCATCAGTAACACTTGTTCCTGCAGAGGTTTTGGCAACTGCAGTAAGCAAAACGATCTTCGCAGCAGGAAACGATGATTTACGTCCAGTAATGTCTGGAGTTTTCTTCCAGTTTTCGCCAGAAGGATTAATTTTCGTAGCTACAGATGCTCATAAATTGGTAAAATATGCACGTACAGATGTAAAAGCATCTCAGGTTGCCGATTTTATTATGCCTAAAAAACCTTTGAACATTTTAAAAAGCATTTTAGGAACTTCTGATGCTGAAGTGAAAATCGAATATAACGATTCAAATGCGACTTTCTCATTTGACAACTATATTTTAATGTGTCGTTTGATTGATGGAAAATACCCTAACTACGAAGCGGTAATTCCAAAAGAAAATCCAAACAAATTGATGATTGACCGTTCTTTATTCTTAAGTTCTGTTAAACGTGTTGCGATTTTCTCTAACAAAACTACACACCAAATTCGTTTAAAAATTGCTGGAGCAGAATTAAATGTTTCTGCAGAAGATATTGACTACTCAAACAAAGCAGAAGAAAGATTGACTTGCGATTATCAAGGTGATGATTTGCAAATTGGTTTCAACTCACGTTTCTTAACAGAGATGCTGACTAACCTGCAATCTGATATGATTATGCTTGAAATGTCATTACCAAATAGAGCTGGTATTTTAACGCCAGTAGATGGTTTAGAAGAGGGAGAAACGGTTACTATGCTTGTAATGCCAGTAATGTTAAATAGTTAACATTAAAGTTTCTTTCTGTTACAGGGATATTTTTTAGTTTCAATATAAAAGTCTATCATTGTAAAAAAAAGATATCGCTATTAACCAACCATTTTTTATACCTAGAAACCGCAATTCCCATAAAGAGTTGCGGTTTTTTATTTAAACTCTCTTTGTTGGTTTTGTTTCAAGTTTCAAGTTTCAAGTTGATATACTATGCGTATAATTTATAACGCAGAGTACGCTAAGATTACGCAAAGTTCGCTAAGATTTTTTTTTAGGATTCTTTTGGAATGCAAAGAGCACAAAGCTGGTGGACTTATATTTTTAAAGAAAATCTTAGAAAAAGAAAACTTTGTGTCCCTTGCATAACCTTATCGCGCTTTGCGGTAAAAAAGCATATCAACTTGAAACTTAAAATGTGAAACAACAATTTTCCGTATCTTTGCAAAATGAAAATAGAAATTTGGTCGGACATCATGTGTCCGTTTTGTTATATCGGAAAAAGACAGTTGGAAACTGCCCTTGCAGTATTTCCTAATGATGAATTTGAAATCGAATGGAAAAGCTTTCAGCTTGATCCTACAATCACTTCACAGCCGGATACAGACGTATATACGTTCTTAGCGGAGAGAAAAGGAATCTCGATTGAGCAATCTAAAGAAATGCACAAAGGTGTTGCAGAACGCGCTAAAAGCGTCGGTTTAGATTATCATTTTGATAAAGCGGTAATATCGAATTCTTTAAATGCGCATAGAATTATTCAATTGGCTAAGACAAAAAATATTGGCGATCGCATGGAAGAAATTTTCTTTAAAGCTTATTTTACTGACGGAAAAGATTTAAACAACGGCCCAACTCTGATAAAATTAGGAATTGAGGCTGGTTTGGAAGAAAATGAAATCAGAGAAGTTCTGGAAAGTGACACCTTATTCCTAAAAGAAGTGCAGTCAGATATTAAAGAAGCTGGCGAGATTGGCGTCCAGGGTGTTCCTTTCTTTGTATTTGATCGAAAATATGCTGTTTCGGGTGCGCAGCCTGTAGAAACATTTGTAAAAACAATTCAAGAAGTTTTAAAATAAATTTCAATCCATATAAAATTTAAAAGCGTGCTGTCTATAAATAAACAGCACGCTTTTATTATTTAGCCATTTATCAGACTAAAAAATTAATGGCCAGCTCTACCTTTAGAATCTGTTGATTTTGTAGCAGTGCTTTTTCCTCTAGAACCAGAAGTTGATTTTTGAGTTTTTCCAGAATCTTTCATTCCAGATTTCGAATCTTTTCTTGAAGTTTCCATGATGTTATAATTTTTTAAATAATTAATATGTACAAAGTTGCAAAACGCACAAACAATTGGTTTACAGAATTATAATTGATTTTTACAAAATAAGAAGCAGGTTGCTTTCTAAAAATAAATAAATCATGTAAAAATAACTTCGAATCTTATAAATCTTTTAAGTGGTTAATTTTCAAATTTGTATAAAATCATTAGATAAACATTTACTAATTTAAAATAGCAGCCATGAAAAAAGATGCCGACAACAGAAAAACTGCAGAATTAGATGATTTTAAATGCAGTAAACCAGACCACATAGATACTGCTCACGAAAATGAGGCAATGGATGACGAATTTACTTCAGGACAAAATGAAGATACTAATTATAGGAAATATTGCGATAGTTCTGAGGATGCATATGAAATCATAGAAAGCGGACTAAATCTGGCTGAGGACAATACGCCCTTTCCTACTTACGACGATTCTAATCTTTACAACAGTTATAATTTAGACAACGAAGATGATAAATATAACTGCCCTCCATATAGAAATTTTGAACACTAAAAAATTACTCCTCCACTATGTCGCCAAAAAATGATCAGGAAATTATGAATGAATACTTGTCTAATGAAAGAACTTTATTAGCATGGCTTCGCACAGGAATTGGAATAATGGTTTTCGGATTTGTAGCAGTAAAATTTTCATTGTTTTTAAAACAGCTTCCTGCAAAATATTTAGCCGAAACTGTTCCGCCAGATAGCAATTTCACAATTTATTTGGGCATCGGTTTGTTGATAGCCGGTGCTATGACTATTTTATTGTCTTATTTGCGTTACAGCCACACAATCAAATTATTAAAGAAAGGAAAGTACCAGTATTCGACAGCAATGCTTACCTTTATTACTATGATGCTGTTTGTGTTGAGCATATCGCTTATAGCCTATCTTATTATTGCAGCAAGCGCATAAAATAATTTTCTGATTGTCAAATTTTCTAATGATCTAATTAAAAAATGAATCCGCCATTACTTCAATTTAACGATAAAGGAATTTACTGTCAGCGGGCTGATGTATATCTGGATCCATGGCGTCCCGTAAAAAATGCCATTATTACACACGGACATTCAGATCACGCGCGTTGGGGACATCAAAATTATATCACACATTATTCTAACATTCCGATTATCAGACATCGCTTGGGAGAAATTAATGTTTCTGGCAAAAACTGGAACGAAACCTTTACCATAAACGGAGTGCAATTTTCTTTTCATCCTGCGGGCCATATTATTGGTTCTGCGCAAATAAGGGTCGAGTACAAAGGCGAAATCTGGGTTTTTACAGGAGATTATAAAATCGAAGATGACGGCATTTCTGTTCCGTATGAAGTCGTAAAATGCCATTCTTTTATAACCGAATGCACCTTTGGACTCCCTGCTTTTAAATGGGAACCTCAAACCGATGTCATGACCGAAATCAATAATTGGTGGGCAGAAAATCGTGCAGAAGGAAAAACTTCTGTTCTATTTGGCTATTCCTTAGGAAAAGCACAGCGATTATTAAAAAATCTGGACCCAAATATCGGAAAGATCTACACGCATGGCGCAATAGAAAATATGACCAATATTGTCCGTCCCATGATTGATCTTCCGCCTACAATACGAATAACACCTGAAACTAAAAAAGAAGATTTATTGGGCAATATTGTAATTGCTCCGCCGAGCGCTCACGGAAGCACTTGGATCAGAAAAATGACTCCTTTTGTAACTGGAACAGCAAGCGGCTGGATGGCCTTTCGCGGAGCAAGACGCAGACGTGCCGTTGACCGTGGCTTTGTTCTAAGCGATCATTGCGATTGGACAGGTTTATTAGAAAGCATAAAAGCCACAGGAGCCGAAAAAGTAATCTGCACGCATGGATATTCAGATATTTTTTCCAAATACCTTAGAGAGTTAGGCTATGACGCGAGAACAGCGCACACGCAATACGAAGGTGAAACGAATGACGCAAATAATGATGAAATGTGAATTGCAAACTCTGAATTAAAAACTAAGCTGCCAACTATCAACCGTAAACCAATAATTTAAAAAAATGAAAAACTTTGCCGAGCTTATAAAAACCCTAGACAGTTCTAATAAAACATCGGTAAAAGTTGATGCGCTGACCAACTATTTTCTAAAAGCAAGCGACGAAGATAAAGTCTGGACAATTGCCATACTTTCGCATCGTCGTCCGCCACGGCCAGTCAATACAACTTTATTGCGCTTGTGGGCAAATGAATTGGCCAATATTCCGCTTTGGCTATTTGAAGAAAGCTATCATATTGTGGGAGATTTGGCTGAGACAATCGCACTCGTTATTCCGACAACAAAAGAACATTCTGACAAAAGCTTGACCGAATTTTTACAGGAAATCATTGCTTTAAAAAAGAAAACTGATTTAGAAAAAAAGGAATATCTGCAAACCAATTGGCTGAATTTGAATTATTACGAAAGATTCGTTTTCACCAAATTAATAACCGGAAGCTTCAGAATTGGCTTAAGTCAGAAACTAATGACTCGGGCACTTTCAAAAGCAGAAAATATTGACGAAGATACACTCGCCTACAAATTAATGGGAGACTGGAATCCGAATACGGTTACGTTTCAAGAATTAATTTTGGATGAAAAAAGCAGTGACTATTTATCCAAGCCTTATCCGTTTTATTTAGCTTATCCGATTGAAGGCGAACTTGAGAATCTGGGAAATCCTGAAGACTGGAGCGCCGAACATAAATGGGACGGAATACGGTCGCAGACGATTATTCGTGACAACGAAATTTATGTTTGGAGCCGTGGCGAAGAATTAGTGACCGATAAATATCCCGAATTTCAATCATTCATTGGAAATATACCAGACGGAACTGTTATTGATGGCGAAATTCTTCCTTTTGCAAACAATCAAATTGGAACATTTAATGATCTGCAAACCAGAATTGGCCGCAAAAACGTCTCGGCATCCGTTTTAAAAAATACGCCTGTTATCATTAAAGCTTATGATTTATTGGAATGGCAGGGAAATGATATTCGAAATCTTTCTTACGAAGAACGCCGTATAGTATTAGAACAAATGTTTACCGGCTTAATTGGGAAAGAAATTCCGTTGCAGCTTTCAGAAAGAATTCATTTTTCGACTTGGGAAGATGTCACAAATGAAAGATTAAAATCGCGCGAAATGAAAAGCGAAGGTTTAATGTTGAAAAGAAAAGACTCTCCGTATTTAGTTGGAAGAAAAAAAGGAGATTGGTGGAAATGGAAAATCGAACCTTTAACAATTGATGCTGTTCTCACCTACGCCATGCGCGGCCACGGAAGAAGATCTAATTTATTTACCGATTATACTTTTGCCCTTTGGCAAGAAAACGAAAGCAATGAGCGTGAACTTGTCACTTTTGCAAAAGCTTATTCAGGTTTAACTGACGCTGAATTTAGAATGGTAGACGATTTCATCAAAAAAAATACTTTGGAACGATTTGGGCCAGTAAGAAGCGTTACGCCAAAATTGGTTTTTGAAATTGGTTTTGAAGGAATTGCACTTTCCAAAAGACATAAAAGCGGAGTTGCAACCCGCTTTCCGCGAATTTTGAGATGGCGGCACGACAAAAAAATTGAAGAAGCCAACTCAATAGAAGATTTAAAAAACATGATTTTATAAATGAACAGAGAGCAGTTATTTACGATCGCCAGCAATTGGTTTGAAAGCCAAGGATGGAAACCTTTTCCGTTTCAGACGCAGACGTGGACTGCTTTTTTGCAAGGGAAAAATGGTTTATTGAATGCTCCAACAGGAAGCGGAAAAACTTATGCGCTCTGGCTGCCGATTATTTTAAATTACATCAAAGAAAATCCGAATTACAGAACCAAGCACAATTCTGGATTAAAAGCAATTTGGATTACCCCGCTCCGTTCCCTATCTGTTGAAATCAAACAAGCTGCTGAAAGAGTGCTTACCGATTTGGATATTCCGATGACAGTCGGAATTCGTTCTGGAGATACTACATCTGCTGAACGAGCCAAACAAAAAAATAAAATGCCCGATTTACTGATTACAACGCCCGAAAGTTTGCAATTGCTTCTAGCAGCTAAAGGTTATGCCAGTATTTTTAAAAATTGCACTTCAATCGTCATTGATGAATGGCACGAATTACTCGGAACCAAACGCGGTGTACAGGTAGAATTAGGTTTATCAAGACTTAAAACTATCGCAAAAAACATTCGAATTTGGGGTATTTCTGCCACAATTGGGAATTTGCAGCAAGCGCAGGAAGTTTTGCTTGGAGTTGATTCTGAAGCGTTCCATAATTCTGTTTTAATCAAAGCGGCAATTCATAAGAAAATAAAAGTAATCTCCATTATTCCTGACAAAATGGATGCTTATCCGTGGCGTGGGCATATGGGACTGCATTTAATTGATGAAGCGGCAAAAATTATAAAAGCCAGCAAAACGACACTTATTTTTACCAATGTTCGTTCGGCTTGCGAAATCTGGTACCAAAGATTGTTAGAAAAATATCCTGAATTTGCAGGTGAAATGGCAATGCATCACGGAAGCATTGACAGAGAAACCAGACTTTGGGTAGAAAACGCAATTCGGAACGAAGAGCTGAAAGTTGTAGTCTGCACTTCTAGTTTGGATTTGGGTGTTGACTTTGCTCCTGTCGAATCGATTATTCAGGTTGGCGGTCCAAAAGGTGTTGCGCGTTTCATGCAGCGCGCCGGGCGAAGCGGACACCAACCCGGCAAAGAAAGCGTCATTTACTTTTTAGCCACTCACGCCATTGAACTCATCGAAGCTTCGGCCCTGAAAAAAGCAGTTGAAAACAGTGTGATAGAAGACCGAGTTCCGTATTTAAACAGCTGGGATGTTTTGGTGCAATATTTAAATACTCTTGCCGTTTCTGACGGATTTTATCCAAATGAAATCTTCAAAGAAATTCAAGGAACATTCAGCTATCAAACCATTACAGCTGAAAACTGGAATTGGATTTTAAATTTCATCACACAAGGAAGCCAAAGCCTTCATGCGTATGACGAATTCAAAAAAGTAGAAATTGATGAAAACGGCTGTTATAAAATTAACAGCAGAATGATTGCTATGCATCACAGAATGCAGATTGGCACTATTGTAGGTGATGCCGTTATGAATGTAAAATACGTGAGCGGAGGTTATATCGGCACCATTGAAGAATGGTTTATTTCTAAATTAAAACCCGGCGATACTTTTATTTTCGCTGGAAAAAAACTGGAATTATTCAAAATCAGGAATATGCAGGTTTTGGTAAAAAAAGCAAGCGCAAAAAAAGAGTCTAAAATTGCCAGCTGGATGGGCGGGCGATTAGCTTTATCTTCACAGATGAGCGAATTGCTTCGAAAAGAATTGTACCGCGCCAATACCGATAATCTTTCCCCAGAATTAAAAGCCTTGCAGCCTTTATTTCAGAGACAGCGCAGAGAATCTATCGTGCCAAGTTCTGATGAATTTTTAATTGAAACTTTTAAAACCAGAGAAGGATTTCATGCCATTTTTTATCCATTTGAAGGACGTTTTGTGCATGAAGCTTTAGCGAGTTTGCTGGCTTTCAGAATCAGTTTATTGCAATCTATTACTTTTTCTCTCGCTTATAATGACTATGGATTTGAGTTGCTTTCGGATCAGGAAATTGACATTGAAGCGGTTTTAGACAATAATTTATTTTCTACAGAATATGTTCATCATGATTTACAGAAAAGCCTAAATTCGACAGAAATGGCTCGACGAAAATTTAGAGACATTGCCGTAATTTCGGGATTAGTTTTTACTGGTTTTCCCGGAAAAATGGTTAAGACGAAACATCTTCAAAGCGGTTCTCAATTATTATTTGAAGTTTTCAGAGATTTTGAGCCTGACAATCTATTGCTGCACCAAGCCTATCGCGAAACTTTTGAACATCAGCTCGAAGAAGGACGTTTGATTTTGGCTCTGGAGCGAATTGCAAATCAAAAAATTGTCTGGAAACAATGTTTGAAACCAACTCCTTTCAGTTTTCCAATTATTACAGATCGATTGAGAGAAAAACTTTCGAGTGAAACTCTAGCAGAAAGAATTCAGAAAATGACTGCTTCTTACATGAAATAACAGCTTATGAATATTCAAATCAAAAACGAAAATTTTATACTTCATCCGAGCGGAGCTATTTTTTGGGAATCAAAAAAAATGATCATCATTTCTGATGTGCATTTAGGCAAAGTGATGCATTTCAGAAAACACGGAATCGCCATTCCGCAAAATGCTGTTTCAGAAAACTTTAAAAAGATTACTGAGGTTTTGGAATATTTTGAACCTGAAAAAATCATTTTTTTAGGAGATTTATTTCATAGTTCAAAAAATGCAGAGTGGAATTTGTTTGAAGAATGGATTTCCAACCATAACCAAGAAACGTATCTAATTGCAGGAAATCACGATATCATCGACCAGAAACACTATTATAAAATCGGAATTCTTGTCGTTGACTCCTTAGAAATCGATCATTTTCTTTTCACGCATCACCCAACAGAAAAAGAAGATTGCTTTAATTTTTCAGGACATATCCATCCTGGAATAATCTTAAGGGGCTTAGGAATGCAAAGCTTAAAATTACGCTGCTTTTTTCACAAAACCAATCAAATGATACTGCCGGCTTTTGGAGAATTTACTGGAAAATTTATTATGAAACCGGAATCAGAGCATACTATTTTTGCTATAGCGGGAAATGAAATTATTTTGATAAATAAAAACAATTGAAGCATCGTATTCTATTTATTTTACAAAAATATAGCTAAAATTATTTAAAGTAATAATTGAATTTCATTTAAACCTGACGGGTTTTAAAACCATCAGGTTTGACTAATTAATATATATATTTTTAATAGCCTCCAGCTAAAGCTGGAGGCTATTAAAGACTGAAAAACATATTTAAATTAAAAAACCCAGTAAAACTAAATTTACTGGGTTTTCATGTTTAATCTAAATTGTAATCAGAAACTAAACATTATTGTTCATCATTATTCATGGCAGACATCAATAAAGTGTAGGCATTTTTTATAACCACTTTTGACGAACTCGAAATAGCATCTGAAATAATCTGATTGTAACCTTCGTTTTTAACTCCAGACTTTACTTCATTCATCTTAAATTGATTATTTCCAAGTTCTGTAAACACATAAAATTTACCTTCCCAACGTACAACTGCATCTTCTGGAACAGTCAGTGCTTTTTGATTTTCGATTTCCACTTCAGCATTCACAAACAATCCAGGCAAAAGTTCTGGATTGTAATTATTTACTTTACAAATGATTTCTGCAGCTCGGTCGCCGTTTAAACTTTGGTTGATAAAAGCGATTTTGGCTCCGTACTTTTTAGCATCAGAAGCATTTGCATACACCGTAACATTTTGTCCAATCGAAAGTGAGGTCACATCTTTTTCGAATGCGTTTAAAGTCAGAACGATATCTTTTTTATCAATCAATTCAAAAAGCATATCAGTCGGATTTACATACTTGCCGATATTAACATTGACTTTTGAAACTAAACCATTTATAGGCGAAATCACTTTAATGGTTTTACTTATGCCATTTACATTTAATGCCTTAGCATTAATTCCTAATAAATTTAATTTCTGTTCCAAAGAGGCCATTGTAATGCGCTGCGTTCTCATTTCGGTCGTAATCTGTTCCAAAACTTTGTCACTCGCCGCTTTGTTGGCATTAAGCTCTTTCTGTCTTCTGTGTTCATTCTGTGCGAGTTCAAACTTCTCTTTAGCCATTAGATAATTTTGCTGCAACTCGATAAACTGCATATCTTCTAAAACTGCCAAAACTTGTCCTTTCTGCACATTCATTCCCGCGATCAAATTTGTACTTTTTACATAACCTCCCAACGGAATGCTGATGCTGATTACGCTTTTTGGAGGAACAGTAACGGTACCCTGAAGCTTCAGAATCTCTTTAACATTTTTTACCGTCGGATTGCCACTTTCTAAACCTGCATTTTTAATCTGTTCGGCACTTAATTTGACAATACCAATGCTTTTGGCTTCTGTACTTTTATTCTCTTCCGTTTTATTATTCCCGCAAGCGGTTAGGAATATAGCGCTTAGGAACGCTGCAATATATTTTTTCATTTTAAATATTATTAAGATTCTGTAGTGTAACCACTGCTTTATTGTAAGCATTCAATGCATCTAGATACTCGCTTTTGATTGTAATGGCCTGATTGACTACCAAAACCCATTGCAGGTAATCAATATCGCCATTTTGCAACTGACTGCTAGAGGCTTCTATGATGGTCTGCGCATTTTTTAATCCATCTGTCTCGTAATACGCTAAGCTTTCCTGATACTTTTTTACTTCTCGATCTGCATTTTCAATACTTGTCTTCATTTCGATTTTAGCTGCTTCAGAAAGTTCCACATAACTTTCGTACTCTGCTTTTGCAGCTCTTTTTCTTTCTGACTGACTGGTGAAAAATATCGGAATTGAAAGCCCCGCATTGACGTAATTAAATCTTTGTCCACTACCATAATAAACTTCTTGACCTGAAGCATTAGTTTGAGTTCCGATAATGCTCAAATTGTTATAGCCCAAAGTAATTTCAGGAAGCATTTTGGCGCTTTCTGTCTTCCATCTCCATTTTGCAGCTTCCGATTCAAACTGGGAACGCTGTACGGCAGGAAGATTTTCTGCTTTCAAATTTTGAATAGACGAATGGTTTAAAATTGCTTTCAAATTCATCTTTTTGGGAGTGTAAGCTACTTTGTCCTGAAGAATGGCATTAAACGAATTTAAAGCAATTTCGATGTCTCTGTTTACCATCACCAATTGGTTGCTATAGAATTGCCTAGCCGACTGCGAAGCGCTTTTCTCTAAAACATTCGCTTCACCTGCCTTGAATCTTAAGTCTGATTTTTTCTCCATAATTCTGTAAATCGAATCGGCATAGACCAAAAGTTCTTTTTTGCTGTTCAGCCACAAATAGTCGTAGTAAACAGTTCTTACTCTGGTTTTGATTTCCTGAGAAGTGAGCTGCACTTCAGCCTTTGCTTTGTTAAAGTCAGCTTGAAGCGCTTTTTTCTGATTGCTGTAAACGGTAGGAAAAGCAAAAGTCTGGCTAATTCCGAATCTCGTGTCTTTCTGCGCGCTGTTAAACTGTCCATAATCGGCATCGATTTGCGTCTGCGGAAAATTATAGCCCGTTTTCTGTAAATGGCTTTTAGACTGCTCGTTTAATTTAGCCGATTTGACGGTTCTATTATTCTGAATCGCAACTGAAATGGATTCGTCAAGCGAAATGGGCAATTCTTGTGCATCGGCTATATTGCCAATAAAAAGAATACTCAATAAAATGGTTAGATTATTCATGTGTTTTTTTCTTTTTTTAGAAAATCCTTTAGCGTGAAAAGTCATTAAATAAATCGCAGGAAGCACAAAAAGCGTTAAAAGAGTCGCGGTTACCAATCCGCCGATCACCACTGTTGCGAGCGGGCGCTGCACCTCTGCTCCTGCTCCGTTGCTCAAAGCCATTGGAAGAAATCCAAGCGAAGCAACAGCCGCCGTCATTAAAACAGGACGCAATCTATTTTTTGTTCCTAAAATGATAATCTCAAAAGGATCTGTGACTTCGCCATGCTTTTGAATTCGGTTAAACTCCGAAATCAAAACAATTCCGTTTAATACGGCAACACCAAACAGGGCAATAAAACCAACTCCTGCAGAAATGCTAAAAGGCATATCTCGCAATACTAAGGCAAATACACCACCGATTGCAGATAACGGTATGGCTGTAAATATGATAATGCCTTCTTTAAACGATTTAAAAGCAAAGTACAATAATGCGAAGATCATCAATAAAGCGGCAGGAACAGCAACTCCAAGTCTCGCTTTAGCCTGCTGCAAGTTTTCAAATGCTCCGCCATAAGTAATGTAGTAACCTGGATCAAATTTGATCTGTTTATTTACTTTTTGCTGCAATTCTTCCACAATTGACTGCACATCTCTTCCTCGAACATTAAAGCCTACAATAATTCTTCGTTTGGCATTCTCTCTCTGAATTTGGTTTGGACCTTCCACTTCTTCCACCTTAGCTACTTGATAAAGCGGTATTTGCATTCCTGAAGGCGTTGCGATCAAAAGATTTCGCACATCCTCAATTCCTTTTCTCCCATTGTCTTCTACGCGAACGACCATGTCAAAACGTTTTTCACCTTCGTAAATGCTTCCGGCAACAGCACCTGCAAAAGCGGCGTTAATGGTTCTGTTAATGTCAACCACACGCAAACCGTATTTTGACATTTCCGCCCAATTGTAATCAATTACGATCTGTGGCATTCCGGTAACTTTTTCTACGTATAAATCGGCTGCACCATCGACTGTTTTACTGATCTCACCAAGCTTTTCGGCATATTTTGAAAGCTTTTGAAGATCTTCCCCATAAATTTTACAAACCAAATCCTGTTTGGCTCCCGTCATCAATTCGTTAAAACGCATTTGAACCGGAAATTGAAATCCAGTTGTAACGCCAGGAGCAATCCGTTTAACGGTTTTAGTCATTTTATCTGCCAATTCAGGAAACGAAGAAGCGCTTGTCCACTCTGACTTGTCTTTTAAAACGATAATCATATCTCCGCCTTCAATTGGCATTGGATCGGTTGGAATTTCTGCGCTTCCAATTCTAGAAACCACTTGCTGGACTTCTGGGTATTCTTTCTTTAATTCTTTAGAAATTTTCGTGATTGTTTCTGTTGTCGTAGAAAGATTGGTTCCTAAAAGCAAACGGGTTTCAACGGCAAAATCTCCTTCTTCCAACTGCGGAATAAATTCTCCTCCCATTCTTGCGAATAACAAAACTGCCAATCCGAAAAGCACAAATGCAGCGGCTACAACTCCTTTTCTGATACTTAGAGCTTTTGTAAGCCACCCTTCGTAAGCATTTTCTAATCTTTCCATAATACGATCTGAAAGATTCTTTTTATGGCTGATTTTTTTGCTTAGAAATAAAGCGCTAACCATTGGCACATACGTAAGCGACAAAATAAAAGCGCCTAAAATGGCAAATGCAACGGTCTGAGCCATTGGCTTGAACATTTTTCCTTCAATTCCCTGCAAGGATAGAATCGGCAAATAAACAATTAGAATAATAATCTGTCCAAAAACGGCTGCATTCATCATGCGCGCGGCAGATCCTGTTACTTCTTTATCCATTTCGTCTTGAGAAATATTCGAAACAGATTGGTATTTTTTTGAACTATGAAGATGTTGCAGAATGGCTTCTACGATAATAACAGCTCCATCGACGATTAATCCGAAATCTAATGCACCGAGACTCATCAGGTTACCGCTTACGCCAAAAGTATTCATCATGATAATGGCAAAAAGCATGGCCAATGGTATAACCGAAGCCACAATAAAACCTGCTCTGAGATTTCCGAGAAACAAAACCAAGATCAGAACCACAATTAAAGCGCCTTCGATTAAGTTTTTTTCAACTGTTCCTATGGCATTGTCTACCATTTTTGTTCGGTCCAAGAAAGGTTCAATTTTTAGTCCCTCAGGAAGGATTTTTTCGATCTGAGCAATTTTATCTTTTACGTTGACAATAACGTTATTCGCATTTTCTCCTTTCAGCATCATGACAATCCCGCCAACCGATTCTCCGTATTCGTCGGTGGTTAGTGCTCCGTAACGTATTGCCGAAGAAATTTTGACATTGGCAACATCTTTTACTAAAATAGGAAGTCCGCCCTGAGTGCTTTTAACTACAATGTTTTCAATATCTTCGATGCTTTTGGCTAAACCAGTGCTTCTAATGTAAGATACGGTTGGACCTTTTTCAATATAAGCCCCGCCTGTATTTTCGTTGCTATTGTTTAGGGCTGTAAAAACTTCACTAATTGTTAAGTTCTGCGCTTTAAGTCTGGCAGGATTTACGGCGATTTCATATTGCTTGAGCTTTCCGCCAAAAGTAGAAACATCTGCAATTCCGGCAGTTCCCAAAAGCTGTCTTCTGATCGTCCAATCCTGAATTGTTCTTAAATCTTCTAATGAATATTTTTCTTCGTAGCCTGGTTTTGGCTTTAAAACGTATTGATAAATTTCACCTAAACCAGTTGTTACAGGCGCCATTTCGGGTCTATTGGCATTTCGGTCAATTTCTATCTGCTGCAGTCTTTCTGTAATTTGCTGTCTAGCCCAATAGACATCGGCATCGTCTTCAAAGACAACACTTACGAGTGAGAGTCCGAACCGCGAAATACTCCTGCTTTCTTTAAGATGCGGAATATTGCTGATGGCTTGTTCTATCGGGAACGTGATTAATCTTTCTACGTCTTCAGCCCCTAGAGATGGCGCTGTAGTTATGATTTGCACCTGATTGTTTGTGATGTCTGGCACGGCATCAATTGGCAATTGGGTAACCTCATACACGCCATAGACAATCCACAGCAATGTAAAGATTCCAATTGCCAGTTTGTTCTTAACTGAGAACTGAATTACTTTATTAAGCATAATGTATTAATTAAAAAATAATAGATGAACGGCTGTAAAACGTTACGTTTTCAGCTGTTACAATAAAAATTTTAAAAAATAATTATGCGATTGGAGGTCTAAAAAGAGATAGCAGATTTGGATCTGAGAAAAGATCAGATCTATAAGTTGGAATTTTTGATTGCGGTAATTCTGGATTGAAAGGAACCGGAAACAAATCTTTGTCGTCTAAAATAAAAACAAGGTGAAAAGCGCTGCTGCTGATTGTTTTAAAAGGAAGCTGCATATCGCGATCGGCATCATTGTCTTTTAAGTCTTCTCCCCAATAGTGCATAGACAAGAAATCGATGAAACTTAAATCCATTAATTGTCTGTGCTCCTGATAGTGCTCAATAAGTATCGGCAATTTGTAAAACTGCTGTACAAAACTGCTGTTTGAAGCTATTAAAAAAATGAATATGTAAATAATACTTTTTCGCACAAGGCAAATTTAATTTAAATTCTATAAAAATCATCATTAAATAAACCTTAAGATTTCCTTTAGGAATTAACGGGCTCAGTATTAGCTAGACAGCCCTTCCAATTGCAAAAATACCGGAATTAAAGCTTTACCTTTTTCTGTCAAATTGTATTCGATGTGCAGAGGCTTTAGTTTTATGGTAGTTTTTTCCAAAAGCCCTTCTTCTTCCAATTCTTTTAAGGCTGTAGCCAAAGATTGTTTATTTGAACCTTGAATCTGACGCAGTAAATTGTTAAAACGCAAAGGCGATTCTACTGCGAGACGGAAAATTTCTGCTTTCCATTTTCCAGATAACATCTTTAAAAGTCTTTGGGCCGGACAAGTTTCTTTTTCTTCCATAATGATTGCGGGTAGTCAAAAAAATCTGACTTATTGTTTTGGAGCGTTTTTTAATTAAATTTTGTAGTAATTCTAAAGTAAAAATAGGAAATGAAAGCAAAGAAACCAAGCGAAATGAGCATTGAGGAGCTGTTAAAAATGCAGAAAACAATTAAGACAACAATTAAAATTTTGATTTTGGCCGCCATAATGCTGCTAATCATTATTGTATTTTTATTTCTCGAGAAAGGATTGTTAAGTTTAATGGCAATTCCTTTCTCCATGGCTTTTCTAATAGTCAACTCTAATTTTCTTAAAGAGATTCAGCAGGAAATTGCCACAAGAAATTTGAACTGAAAATCAGCTGATAAATATTCAGTTATACTTTAAATTTAATTTTTCTTAACTGAAAGTCTACCAAAAAAAATTAATTTTGGGCTCGCAATACAAGCCTAAAATTTATGATGATTCAAAAAAGAACCTTTTATTTTCTCCCCCTATTTTTATTTCTTTTCTTCTCACAGCTTAATTATGCTCAAGAAAAAAAAACGGTCAAAAAAGAAAGCCGCGGAAGATTATTTAATGATACTACAGCTACAGACAGCGATTATTTAATGGCAATCGAGAAAGCCAGTGAAGCATTGGAGTCTGCTTATAACGATATTGATTTTGCAGGCGACACCCGTCATCTTTTTGGCGAAATGAAACGCACAGAAAGCAAGCTGAACTTAATTTTGGCCAGTTTGAAAGGTGCAAACCCAAATGTGCGAAACCAGCAGATGTATCGTGTTGTATTACAGGAAATCCAGCAGGAACTGGAAGAACAGAACAAAGCCATCAATAGCCGTAATCTAGATCTTGAAAACATCAAAAAACGTGCAATTGACCTTCGCAACGACAAGACTTTAATGTCTTTACTAAAAGATACCATCCGACGTAAGCAATTTAAAAAAGAATTTAAAAATCTTAGAGAAATCTATCTTGCTACAGATAGTTTAATGACTAAAAACCAAACTACTCTAAACAATAAAAAAAGGCTTACCGTACAGCGAAAAATTGCTGTTTCTAATGCTTTGGAAACCGTTGAAAATAAACTGGAAAAATCAGGAATCAGTATTTTCAAGAAAGAATATCCTTCGTTGTGGCAGATTAACGATACTGCGGCTAAGAAAAAAGTAACGCACAACATCAAGGCAAAAATCATAATTGAAGAAAATGTAGCGGCGTATTACCTAAGCTACAAAGCGGGCGGACTTATCACGCTATGCTTCTTTATGGGACTTTTGTTTTGGTACATTTCCAAAAACATCAAATACCTTAAAACAAATGGTTATGCTGATAACCTTTTGCTTTTAAATTTCAAATACTTAAATCGAGGCGCTTTCCTTCCTGTTTTGGTCATTGCATTAAATATTGCCGTGGTAACCAATTTGTATGCTCCCGCTCTATTTTTAGAACTAATCCAGCTTTTCCTGCTTGGGGTTTTAATTTTCCTTTTCAAAAATCAGTGGTCTGGCGTTTCTATGAGAAACTGGCTTTTTCTTGTCGGATTATTCTTTGCGCTTTGCTTTCTAGATTTGTTTATCACAATCGGGTTATTGCAGCGTTTTGCCTTTGTTGCAATTAATATTTTAGGCATTCGTTATGGTTTAGTTCAGATTAAAACGCTTAAAGAAGAACTTTATATAAAAGGCTTTTTTAAATGGGCAAGCATCATTTTTATCGGATTAAATGTTTTGTCTATTCTTTATAATGTATTCGGAAGAGTTTCTCTTTCTAATATGTTAAGTCTTACGGCTTTTATCTCACTTACTCAAATTGTTGCTTTAAGTGTTCTTTTGAAGATTATTTTGGAAATTATTTTACTTCAAATTTATACGATTAGGGTAAAAAGAGGAATCGAAAAAATGTTCGATTATGAAAGTTTATCAGATACGCTGAAAAAACCTTTTATTATTGTAATTAGTTATATGTGGCTGATCGTGATTGCTTCAAATTTGAATATTTGGGAATCGCTTCGCGCTTCTTTGACCAAATTGTTAAGCCATCCAAATACAATCGGAAGCATCACATTTACGCTGGGCAATATTGTTTTGTTCTTTATTATTATTTGGACAGCGCACTTACTGCAAAAATATGTTGCTTATTTTTTTGGTGAAATTGATGATGAAAACGAAGAAAACGTTAACAAAAGGCAACATTCAAAATTGCTTATTACACGATTAGTTGTGCTCATAATCGGTTATCTGCTTGCTGTTGCCGCTTCTGGAATGCCTTTGGATAAATTGAGCATTCTTTTAGGAGCTTTGGGTGTCGGTGTCGGACTTGGACTCCAAAACATTGTCAACAATTTTGTATCGGGTATAATTTTGATTTTTGACAAGCCAATTCAAGTTGGCGATGTCGTAGAAGTGAGTTCTCAATCTGGCCGCATCAAATCGATGGGATTGCGAACAACCAAAATAAATGCTCCAAATGGCGCTGAAATTATAGTTCCGAATGGTAACTTGTTATCTCAAAACATTACCAATTGGACATATACGGATAATTTAAAATTGGTTGAAGTTACTTTCGAAATTAGCGGAGAAACAATTCCAGAAGAAATCAATTCGGTAATAAATGAAACGCTTGCCAATCTTCCGCTGGTCAACAATTCAAAACCTTCACAAATATATTATAGCTCAATTTCTGACGAAAAATATAAACTTTTAATCAAGTTCTGGTGCAGTATCTACAGGACTGAAGAAACTGTAAGTTCTGCAAGACAAGAGCTTTATATGAGCTTTAAAAATAAAGGCTTGACATTCTCAAGTTAAAACGTAAAAAAAGGCAGTAACGTATTACTGCCTTTTTTATTGCTCAGAGTAATTTTTTTTTTAGTGAAAATATTGAAATATTTTCTTACTTTTAAAGTAAAATGTTAAATAATAGCATTTTACCAAAAACACGTATAAACCCGTGTACCCATAATTTAGTTATAAAGTAATTTAGCGTTGTAAAAAAAATACGATCAAAAACTAACATTAACATTAAATCTTAAAAAATTATGGAAGTCTTTCTTGGAACAATTTTAGGTTTCGGATTTAATTTTCCTCCTAGAGGATGGGCTTATTGCAATGGTCAACTCATTTCAATCAGTCAGAACACAGCTTTATTTTCACTATTGGGAACAATGTACGGCGGGGATGGCATGAGCACATTCGGTCTTCCGGATCTAAGAGGAAGAGCTCCTATCCATTTTGGTCAAGGGCCTGGTTTAAGCAATATCACGCAAGGTGAAAGAGCAGGTACAGAAAATACTACTTTAACAACATTAAACATTCCTGCTCACATACATGCACTAGCAGGTGGAACTGCAGCGGTAACTGTGACTGCAACTACTATTACAGGAGGTACAATTACTAATGAAACTGACGGCGGAAACAATTCTTTTGCTTCGAGTGGTTCGGCACCTAACATCTACAGCGAACCAGGAGGGAGTGGAACTGACAAAGTTGGCGGTTTTAGTGCAACAGCTACATTAGGTGGCAATACAGCTCCAACTGGAGGCACTAGCCCTTTTAGCATACGCAATCCATATCTTGCAATAAACTTTTGTATTGCAACAAGTGGAATTTTCCCTTCTAGAAACTAATAAATTCAAAATAGAGGCAAAAAATTGCCTCTATTTTTTAATATCATTTTATGGATAACGACATTAAAATAGGAATTTTAATATCAAAGTCTCAACAGTACCCTTCGCTGGATAAAGATTTTATAAGAGGTTTAAAACTCAATAACCTGAATGTAAAATTTTATGTAGAAAGCATTGGCATTGGTGCTGATGAGAAACTTATAATTGACAAAATACAGAAACTTAACTTTCAGGAAGATATATCAATTATAATTGGTTTCCTAGGGCATCATAATATGACTGATGTTTATAAATATGCTTCTAATAACGATATTTTATTGTTGGCTGCAGATTTAGGAGCAACAATTCCTTATCAATCAGCATATAAAGGCATATATATAAATTCTCTAGGGCTAACCGAATCTTGCTATCATTTGGGTAAATATTTTTCAGATAAAAAATATAAAATAGCAACTTCTACATCATTTTATGATTCGGGATACGGGATGCTTCATGCCTTAGAATATGCTTTTAAGGAACAAAATCATTTTACAGGGCATTACATCACTCCTTTTAATCCGAGAGAAAATGAAGCTTCTTATATGAATGAAATTATAAATGCGCAGCAGCCTAATGCTGTTTTTGCTTTTTATAGTGGTCTGTATGCAGAAGAAAATGCCGATTTTATGAAACAAAATAAAATCACTCAAAAATATCCTTTTTATGTAACGCCTTTTTTTATCAATGATAAAATTTTGGACGAATATAAAAATAATCCCCATGAACTTTATGTAGTGAGCACGTGGATGCAGCATGATACCGATGCAACAGATTTCAGTTCAAATTACAAAGAAATTTATGCTGAAACCCCTTCTCTATTTTCAATTTTAGGTTATGAAAACGGGCTGATATTAAAGCATATGCTTTTAAATGCTGCTAATTTAAAAACGAGCTCTTTAATTGAAGCAATTCATAAATTGAATATTGACGGCCCGAGAGGCACTATCCGATTTGATGAGGATACCAACAGAACAGTGTTCGATCATTATATATACCAATTAAACTTGGATTCTTTTAATACTATAAGCTTTAAAAAAATTGAAACATTGATAAACGATGGGGATTTTATTAAGGCTTTTGCCTCATTATCAAAACCTGAGCATCTAGGAGGCTGGGACAATGCTTATCTATGTCATTAACTAAATTGTATGTTATGAAAAAAAAATTACTCTTATTTTTTACGTTCTTTTGTGTCTTCGGATTACACCAAAATATAAAAGGACAGACCTTAGCACCGGGAGACATTGCTTTTATAGGCTTTGACACTGGCGGTTTAGATGGGTTTAGCTTTATAGCCCTAAAAAACTTACCAGCGGGTGAGATCGTATACTTTACTGAAGAAGGTCTCTCTGCATCTGGCTGGATCGGCAGTAACGAGCCACATATCAAATGGACAATACCTCCTGGGGTAACTTGTGGAAAAATCATCTCAGTTATTGAAACTTCTACAAACAATGTCTTTACAGTAACAGGTGGATCAACTTCTGATTTTGTAATTAATCCAGAAGGACCCGTTTACAGTTTCAACTTGTCTGCTGGGGACCAAATGCTTGCCTATCAAAGTGCTACTAATGGCATGAGACCTGCAATTTCACTATCTACTATAACTTTCATCGCAGGTGTGCAAGGTGATTATAATCTAAATAATCACGATGGTTCTACTAAATGGAATGACCCTTTAATAACAGCAAATCTTGGCGGTGCAGAAAGTATTTTACCACAAGGACTAACAAACGGAACAAATTGTGTCGCTCTATTTCCTAGTGGTCCTGAACCAAGTCAATTTTTTGCAAAGTATACAGGATCTTTAGTAGGCACTTCTTCTGTTTTAAGAACAAATATTAATACATATACTAATTGGACAATTACAACCCTAACTTCTACTCCTTCTGGAACTCAGGGAATTTTACCAAGTAACTATTCGCCAAGTGTAACTTGTACAACATTACCCTCAGTAACTACCACAGCTCCCGTAACAAACTATGGAGCCCTAACCGCTACATTAGCAGGTTCAAACACTGACGGTGGTGACACAGTACTAAGCAGAGGTATTGTCTGGTCTCTTATGCCAAATCCTGTTATTGGTGGCCCAGGTGTAAACAACTTAGCGGCAAGTATTGGTACTGGTCCTTTTAGTGTAAATGCAACTTCACTTCCTTCGGGAACTACTATACATTATGCGGCTTATGCATCGAACTCGGCTGGAATTACTTATGGCACTCCTGCATCATTTTCGACTAATGCGCCCTTATCTGCTACACAGTCACAAACAAATGCTTGCAATGGCGTTAATAACGGAACCGCGACAGTAACTCCTTCTGGAGGAAAATCTCCTTATACTTATGCATGGTCTAATGGTTCGACTGCAGCAACAATTACAGGTTTAATGCCATCTAATTATTCGGTTAATATAACAGATAGCGAAGGGACTACAACATCTAAAATCTTTACTATAGGACAAGATTCAGCCATACAAGGAGGAATTTCCGTTACTACTGTATCTTGCTTTGGAGGTAATAACGGAGCCATAGATCTTACTCCGACAGGAGGCAGCGGATCTTATACCTATAACTGGGGTGGCGGAATTACCACACAGGATCGAACAGGTCTTATAGCAGGTACATATTCTGTTACCATTACCGATTCTAACAATTGCAGTTTGACCATAAGCAATATTGCGGTTGGCCAGCCTGCGGCAGCAGTCAGCGGAACAACAGCGCCAACTAATGTTGCTTGTAATGGAGGCAATACTGGAGCTATAAACCTTACTCCAACGGGAGGAACTGGCCCTTATACTTTCTTATGGAATGATGGAATCACAACAGAAGATAGAACGGGACTAACAGCAGGCGCATATTCCGTTACCATTACAGATTCTAAAGGTTGTTCAGCAACTATAAACAACATTCCGGTAACTCAACCTCCTGCGCTTTCTGGATCTATAGTTCCGACTCATGTTGCTTGTTTTGGAGGAAATACAGGAGCTATAAACCTTACTCCTAGCGGTGGTGTTGGCCCATATACTTTTGCATGGAGCGATGGTCCAACTACAGAAGACAGAACAGGACTTACAGCGGGTACTTATACCGTGACCATAACGGATTCTAATTCATGCTCAAAAACATTACCTAGTTTTACAATCAATCAGCCTTCTGCTCTTGGAGGTACTACAGTCGTAACTAATGCTTCATGTTTTGGAGGATCTAATGGTGCCATTAACCTAACTCCAACTGGGGGAGCTGGCCCTTACACTTTCAACTGGGTAGGTGGCGCATCTACCGAAGACCGAAACGGACTTCCTGCGGGTACTTATGCCGTTACAATTACTGACGCCAATGGCTGTACGGCAACAATAAGCAATATTGCAGTTGGTCAACCTGCTGCACCGCTTGATGGAGCAGTATCTGTAACCCCTATACTTTGTAATGGCAGCAATACAGGAGCCATAAATCTTACTCCAAGTGGCGGAACATCACCTTATACATTTGACTGGGGTGGCGGAGTAACTACTGAGGATAGAACTGGACTTGCAGCTGGCACGTATTCAGTTACCATTACAGACGGCCATGGCTGTACAAAAACAATATCTAACATACAGGTAACACAACCTTCAGCAATTGCCACGCCAATAACCATAACACATATTGCTTGTAATGGCGCAGCAACAGGAGCAATAAACATTACGCCATCTGGAGGTGTTGGGCCTTATACTTTCTTATGGAATGACGGAGTAACAAGTGAGGACAGAACAGGACTTACCGCTGGCACTTATTCAGTTACAATTACTGACAGCAACTTGTGCAGTAAAACTTTCAACAATATTGCTGTTACGCAACCTTCAGCACTTGGAGGAAGTGTATCAGTTAATAATGTGTCTTGCAATGGAGGATCAAATGGTTCTATTGGTCTTACTCCTACGGGAGGGGTTTCGCCTTACACCTATAGCTGGAATGGCGGAGTAACAACACAAAACAGATTTGGACTAATGGCAGGCACGTACTCGGTTACCATTACCGATAACAATTCTTGTTCTATAACGATAAGTAATATTCTTGTAAGCCAACCACCTGCTCTTGTTATAAGCATTGAAAAAATCAATGTTTCTTGCAATGGAGGATCAAATGGTTCGGCCACGGTAACTGCTACGGGAGGAACAGGCAACTATTCTTACCAATGGTCTCCTTCTGGAGGAAACGCAGCAACAGCATCTGGTCTCCAAGCAGGAACTTATACTGTAACTGTAACAGATGAGAACAATTGCCAAAATTCACAACAAGTTATCATTGGGGAACCATCAATTTTAGACGCCACACAAGCACAAACAGATGTTTTATGCAATGGCGGATCAACAGGAACAGCAACTGTTACCCCAATTGGAGGCGCTGGAGATTATACGTATGTATGGTCGCCTACTGGAGGAACCGCAGCTACAGCTACCGGACTTTCTGCTGGAACTTATACCTGTAAAATTACAGATAAGAACGGCTGTTTTATTACAAGAACTTTTACTATTAACCAGCCGTCTGTGCTAAATGCAACCACATCTCAAACAGATGCGACTTGTTCTGTTGGCGGAGAAGCTACAGTAGTTCCTTATGGAGGCGTGGGAGGTTATACCTATTCCTGGTCACCTTCTGGGGGGGCATCTGCTACTGCAACAGGATTATCAGCTGGTAATTATCAATGTCAAATTACAGATGGAAATGGCTGTTCTATTATCAAAAACTTCACCATCAATACAACCAATACTTTAGTTGCTAATACTACTCAAGTAGATGTGCTTTGCAATGGCGCAAATACAGGGTCTATTACAGTAACTCCTTCGGGTGCTCCTGGACCGTTTACGTACGAGTGGACTCCTAACGTAGGAAATACCGATACCGTTAACAACTTAACAGCAGGAAACTATTCTGTAAAAATTATTTCTAGCAATGGATGCTCTATTATAAAAAACTTCACAATAGCAGAACCATCAGCCATTGTAATAACACTAGCATCACAATCAAATGTGACTTGTAAGGATGGAAATAACGGATCTATAACTCCTGCTATAACTGGAGGAACAGGCGCGGTGACCTACTCATGGAACACAAACCCTGTGCAAACATCTGCAACAGCAACTGGTCTTAAAGCAGGAACTTACACGCTAACTGTAACTGATGCAAACTCATGCACCAAAACACGCAATTTTACCATAACAGAACCTGATGCACTTACTGCAACAACATCTCAAACCAATGTTTCTTGCAATGGAGGTTCAAATGGTACAGCAACTGTAAATGTTACTGGAGGAACGGGAGATTACACTTATTCTTGGTCTCCATCTGGCGGAACTGCTGCAACAGCAAATGGTCTTGCCGCAGGAACTTATACAGTTACGATAAAAGATGATAACTTATGCCAAACAACTGCAAGCGTAACGATCTCTCAACCTGATGCCTTAACAGCAACAATAGCAAAAACAGATGTTTTATGCCATCAGGCAAATAACGGAACCGCTACAGTAACTCCTCTTGGTGGAACTGGAGATTATACATACTCTTGGTCGCCATCTGGAGGAACTGCTGCAACAGCAACAGGATTAAGTCCAAATACTTACACCGTTACCGTTACTGATGCAAACGGATGTTTTGTAACCGAGTCGGTACAAATTACAGAGCCTACTGCCCTTTCAGCAACATATTCGCATACTAATGTTTCTTGTAACGGAGGCAATAATGGTACGGCATCTGTAACAGCAATTGGAGGAACTGGAAATTACACTTATTCTTGGTCTCCTTCTGGAGGAACAGCTGCAACAGCAACTGGTCTTGCTGCGGGAACTTATAACGTAACTGTTACAGATGAAAACTCATGTTTTATTAGTAGCACCATTACCATTACCCAACCTGATGCTTTAGCTTTAACCACAACTCCAGTGGCAGTAACTTGCCATAACGGAAATAACGGATCGGTTACCGTAAGTGCTACTGGCGGTACAGGTGCTTACACGTACTCATGGGCTCCATCTGGTGGAAATGCAGCAACAGCAAGTGGTCTTACAGCGGGAACTTATACAGTAACCGTTACAGATGCAAACTCTTGTTCAGCGTCTGCAACGGTTGAAATTACACAACCGGCAAATCCAGTTAATTTAATTACGGCAGTAGTATCTGGAGTAACTACAACTGGCGCTTCATTATCTGGTACTGCATCTTCTAACGGAATAAATACCGATAGCGGATCTTGCTTAACAGAAGTTGGTTTTGTATACGCACAGCACGCCAATCCTACAATAGCCGATACTAAAATTAATGTTACGGCTGCATTAGGAACATTTGCAAACACTTTATCTGGCTTAAGAGGAAATAGAACATATTACGTTAGAACATATACTATAAACAGCAATGGTTTTGTTAGCTATGGAAACGAAGTAAGTTTTACAACACAAAAATATACTCTTACTATAACTGCAGCTGCAGGACATACCAAAGTATATGCTACAGCCGATCCAGTATTCAATTATACTGCTTTAGGTTTTGTTAATGGAGACACCAATTCTATTCTTACAGGACTGCTTTCTAGAGATGCCGGAGAAAATGTTGGAAAATACAATATTAAACCAGGAACAATTAATGCTGGCGCAGATTACGTAATTGCCTTTACTGGTGCCGAATTTGAGATTACAAAAGCGAATCAGACGATTACTTGGAACCAGACTTTAGAATTTGGCTGTGCAGACTCAAACACTGTAGCTTTAACCGCGACAACAGACAGCGGATTGCCAGTTTCTTATGCAATTGCAAATGCAGCATTGGGCACAATCTCTGGATCAACATTAAACATTAAAGGTTCAGGAAGCTCAACTATTACGGCAACCCAAAATGGCGATCAGAATCATAATGCAGCGACAGCCATTGTTAAACCAATAGAAATAAGCCAATCTGGACTTGTTATACAGCAATGGGCAAACGTTCTGTTCTTTGACAATAGATCAAACAATTATGTAGCTTGGCAATGGTATAAAAACGGAGCCGCTATTTCTGGTGCAACCCGTCAGTATTACAGCGAACTTCAGCCTTTAAACGGCACATATCACGTAATTGCAAAAGACAAAAATGGAAATTCAATTAAATCTTGTCCAATTGAGACTACTGGAACGGTTTTCACCAAGAAAATCAAAATCTATCCAAACCCAGTTAAGCCAGGAGCAGAATTTACTTTAGAGTGTGATTTTAGCGAATCTCAATTAAATGGAGCTGAGGTAGTTATTTATGACATTGCAGGGAAATTAGTGCAGACTATTTCAAATGTAAAAGCCAAAAATCAAATTATCGCTCCATCGCAGACAGCCTTATATATTGTCGTTCTTAAACTGGCAGACGGTCAGTTGAAAACAATCAACTTATTGGTTAAATAAAAATGAGATTTAATTTAAAATTATACGCAATGAAGATTAAAGCCACCATAGCTATACTACTACTATTTAATGTCACGATAAAAGCGCAGGAAATTAATTTCAAAATCAATGGAGGGCCTTCTGGAATTCTATACGATAGCAATGTCGGTGACGGTAAATTAAAGTTTGGCGGAGGAATAGGTGTTGGATACACCTATTTCTTCAGCGATCACTGGGGAATCTCAACTGGAGTTGATGTTAGTTACAATCAAAATAGTTTTGAATTGAATAACGGAACAACAATCTCAACTTACGAAGTCGATGACCAGACTTCTGCATTCGAGTATAGAGTGACGCCTACCAATTATAAGGAAGATCAGCATTTTATTGCCGCATCCATTCCGTTAATGATGCAATACAGAACATCGATTGCTTCTCAGACACAATTGTATTTTGGAATCGGAGGAAAAATCATGTTTCCTGGAAAACAGACTGTAAAAGCTTCAGCTTCTGAATTGCAGCTGAGCGGCTATTACCCTGATGTTAATCTTATCATTGATGATCTGCCATCTCACGGATTTGGCAAAGTAACCAATTGGCAGGATAAAACAACGGTAAGCCTAGACCCTGCTTTTATGTTGAGTTTTGAAACAGGCCTTTCGTTCAAACTAAAAGAAAAAACAAAACTGTACACCGGTTTGTATGTAGATTATGGTTTGACTGATTTGGCAAAAGAAACTCCAAACACCAACATTGTGGCGTATAACCCAAACGGCATTGACAATGTTCAGGCAAACGGTACTATTGGAAACAGCAGAATCGTTCAGGAGAGCCGCTATCTATCTGCTGGAATTCAGCTGAAATTAGGTTTTTCTTTAGCTAAAGACAAACCACAGCCTGTACAGCCAAAAACAGAGACCGTTACGAAGACAGAAACGGCTCCGGTTCAGAAAGAAGTTCCTGTACAGCAAAAACCTGTAGAAACTCCTCCTGCCAAAAAAGAACTGACAGCTGCTGAACGAACTTACGTCGAAAAACCTCTTGCTTTTCAAGAAGTTGGGAACACGAGCGTGACTCCAGAATTGGCTACAAGACTAGATGAAATTGCTAAAATTCTAAAAGAAAACAAAGACACAGACCTAAACATTACAGGCTATACTTGTGATATAGGAACTGAAAAACGCAATCTTGAAATCGGAATGAAAAGAGCGCAAGCAGTTTCAGATTATTTGCAGAATAAAGAAATTGAGTCCAACCGTATGCATTTATTTTCAAAAGGAGAAAGCGAACCTTTAGTGCCAAATACTCCAGCAGAGAATAAGCCTTTAAACAGAAGAGTTTCACTTACGCTGATAGACGCAAAATAATTTTTTTAATTACAATTGTAAAAAGCATGATAATAGAGCCTGTCTCTTTTATCATGCTTTTCTTTTTTTAAGGAAAAACATCTCCAAAATAAAGTTCTAAAAAATAGCACCACTTAATACGGACGAAACAAAATTCAGTAAATGGCCCAAAAGTCTTTGTAAACCACACTTTCTCATTCAATTAAAGTTCAATTGTCAAGACCAGCATATAAAAACAAATATAAAACAGCATGATTAGAATCATGTTTTGAAAAAAATGATGATAATATATTTACCCTATTAAAATTATGCGCTTAAACGTCTTTTTCGTACAAGTTAAAAATAAGCGCTATCGCCTTTTATGCCGTATCAAAAGTAGTAAATTCGACAATGAACATGAACAAGAACTTTTTAGTACAGGAGATAATCCGATTAAAAAAAGAAAAAAATGCCGTTATTCTGGCTCATTATTATCAAGATGAGGAGATTCAGGAAATAGCAGATTTTATCGGAGATAGTCTTGAATTGGCAAAAAAAGCTCAAAATACAAGTGCTGATATCATTGTTTTTGCTGGCGTTCATTTTATGGCAGAAACAGCAAAAATCCTTAACCCAAACAAAAAAGTACTATTGCCCGATTGGAATGCAGGCTGCTCCCTAGCCGACGGTTGTCTGCCTGAAGATTTTAAATCTTTCAAAAAACAGCATCCAGATCATATTGTAGTCACTTATATCAACTGCTCTGCCCAAATAAAAGCGATGAGCGATTTGGTCTGCACTTCGGCAAATGCCAAAAAGATAATTGAGTCTATACCTGCAGAACAAAAAATCATATTTGCTCCAGATGAAAATTTAGGCAAATACCTCCAAAAAGAAACCAAACGCGAACTGGTCTTATGGAAAGGCTCTTGTATTGTGCATGAAGCCTTTTCATTAGACAAACTAATAGAAATATATACCAAAAATCCGACTGCAAAAATTGCAGCTCACCCTGAATCTGAAGAACATATTTTAAAAGCGGCACATTACATTGGCTCGACTTCGGGAATTATTAATTTCATTAAAACGGATCCTACTGCCGTTTTCATTGTGGCCACAGAAGCCGGTATCCTGCATGAGCTTACGAAAGCTGTACCTGATAAAACGCTGATTCCGGCTCCTGCCACAGAAGACAACACCTGTGCCTGCAGCGAATGTGCTTTTATGAAAATGAATACACTAGAAAAACTGTATTTGTGCCTTAAAAATGAATATCCCGAAATGCTGGTTACCGAAAAACTGAGGACAGAAGCCCTGAAACCTATACAAAGGATGCTCGAACTATCGTAAAAAATGCAATAACTCTAAATCAAAATAACATGCTTAAAACAGATATACTTATCGTAGGTTCAGGTATTTCGGGATTATTTTTTGCTATGAAAACGGCAAAAAAACGCCCAGATTTATCAATTGTTATAATGACGAAAGAAACAGCCACAAATACCAATACAACATTGGCACAGGGCGGTATTGCTGTGGTAACCGACTTAATAAAAGACAGTTTTAATAAACATATCCATGATACGCTTCGTTCTGGAGGCGGTTTGTGCGATAAAGAAATTGTCAATATGGTGATTAAACAAGCTCCCGAAAGGCTTCGCGAATTGATCGAAATAGGCGCTTCTTTTGATAAAAATGGAAAAGGACAATGGGATTTAGGTTTGGAAGGCGGACATTCTCAGCATAGAATATTGCATCATAAAGACAGCTCCGGACAGGAAATCGAGCAGAAACTGCTCAAAATCATTAAAAAAATGCCCAATATTGAGCTCTTAGAAAATCATATGGTCATTGATTTAAACGCCGAAACAAAAAAAGCTAAAACTACTTGTGCCGGAGCTTTTTTCTTTGAAAAAAAACACAACCGAATTAAATACATTAGAGCGAGAACAATTGTCTTAAGCACTGGCGGCTGCGGACAGCTGTTTGAAAACACGACAAATCCTAAAATAGCGACAGGAGACGGATTGGCAATCGCAGCGCGTGCAGGTGCAGAAATTGTCGATATGCAATACATCCAGTTTCATCCAACAGCATTATTTACAGGAAAAGAAAATCCGCTGTTTTTAATATCAGAAGCCGTTAGAGGTTTTGGCGCTCATATTGTTAATGATAAAAAGCAAAGATTTTTATTTAAATATGACATTCGAGGAGAATTGTCTACACGCGATATGGTTTCAAGTGCTATTAGCAAAGAACTTCAAATAAGCGGAAAAAATCATGTTTATTTAGACTGCAGGCATTTAGATCCAAAAGCCTTCTCAAATCAATTTCCTGTCATAACAGCACATTGCAATGAACTAGGAATCAGGCCTGAGAAAGATTTAATTCCTGTTGTTCCTGCGGCACATTACCAATGCGGCGGCATACGGGTAGATCAAAATGGAGTCACATCAATACCAAATCTTTACGCTATTGGCGAATGTGCGAGAACAGGTCTTCATGGCAAAAACCGTTTGGCATCAAACTCACTCCTAGAAGCTGTAGTGTTTGCACATCAAGCTTCAGAAAATGTAGATAAAACTATTGCCCAATTTATTTTTTCATCCAAAATACTAATTCCGAAGTTTCCAAAAGCACATCAAGCCGATGATTATCTTTCGTTTGAAATACTTAAAAAGGAATTGCAAAAATTAGTCACTTCATATTACACTAGTGAAGAGCGCGACGCCAATTTGGCTTTTCAAAAAATAAAAGAGCTTCATAATTATGCTGTTTCACTCACTGAGAAACACGAAATAATGATTCCTTTTATTGAATTTTCAAATATGGTCGCTGCATCTCTACTTATCATTAAGCAGTGTAAGACTGAGAAAAATAAACCAAAATGCTGAAACCAAAATAATCTATACCCCAAACCATTATGAAACTAACAAGCAAAACCACAATTGGTGAAATCGTAGCAGATGATTTCAAAACAGCGGCCATTTTTACAAAATTCCATATCGACTTTTGCTGCAAAGGACATCGTACAATCGAAGAAGTCTGCAAAAAAAGAGATATTGAAGAAAACGTTCTTATCGAGCATCTTGAAAAAGCTGGAAATAGTTCTGCCAATCAGTCTTTTAATTACAAAAGCTGGTCGGCAGATATGATTGCAGATTATATTACTAAAACCCACCATCGATATGTGGAAGAAAAATCTCCTACCATTCTAGAATATTTAAATAAATTATGCGGTGACCATGGTGCAATACATCCTGAGCTTCATGAAATTCATACTATTTTTTCAAAAACGTATCTTGATCTGACGGCTCATATGAAAAGAGAAGAGTTGGTTGTTTTTCCTTTTATTAAAAAAATGAAAGCCGCGTATAGTAAAGGAACAGAACTGGAAACACCTCCTTTTTTATCTATTGAAGCCCCAATTTTAACCTTAAAAGAAGATCATATTACAGAAGTACAGCACTTTAGAAGAATTGCAGCTTTAACTAATAATTACACCCCTCCTGTTGACTCTTGCAACACTTACAAAGTAGCCTTTCTCATGCTAGAAGAATTTGACAAAGATTTAAAAAAGCACATTCATCTGGAAAATAATATTCTATTTCCAAAAGCAATAGAGCTTGAAAAAACATTTGAAAAAGTGTCTTAAATAAAACAAAACGATGGAAAAAATTTATTCCAATTCTAGAAAAATAATCGCTAATTACTTGCTGAAAATATAAGAAAGAAGAAGGATCTGCTCATAGGAATGGCGACATACACATCCATGATTTGGATTGTCTTACCAGATACTGCCTGGTTGGAGCCTACGTGTGCTGTTAAATGAAGGTTTTAATGGCGTGCAGGCCGTGTCGAGAGCAGATCTCCTTCTCATTTTAGAGAAGTATTGCACAAACAAATAAAATATCTCAAAATCAATCAGTTAAATACAGTTTTAAACTCACTATCATTGGACATTTCTTTTATTCTTTAAACAAATCTACCAACTTAGCTAGATCCAAATTTAAGCCTATATACACAGAATAATAAGGAGCGAACTTTGGAAATAGTCCTCTTATATCCGTTCCAAGAATGAGTTCCGAAGTGGCTGCTTTTGCACCGTCCGCTCCTGCACCACCTCTTGTAGATAAAATATAACGGAAATAACTTCTCACAAGATAAAAGGGATTCCATTCTTTTATTTCACTTAGGTAATAACTCGCTGCATTACCATCTGTATTTACAGAAGAAGGTTGAGGATAATTTGTAGTATACCCTATAGTTGGCTGAAAAAATAAGCGGGATCGTTCAGTGCATTTGAGATCGAAGGTTACACCAAGACCAAAATATCCTGTTATGCTTTTAATTTTGGTGTTATTTTTATTGTTTTGAGAAGACAATATTTTTGGGATAGAATCTAATGATGTTATTGTCAAAGTATCTCTCTGCAATGTATTTATTGCTTCACTAATCTCAAAATTGGAAATTAGTAACTCTCCATGTGCATGGGCAAATATTTTCGTAGCATTTCCGCTAGGATTTCGTAAGGCATAAAGTGCCTGCATATAAATGCTGTACGATGAATTTTTATTTTTAATCTTATGTTCATTGTATCTTGCTTCATATTTGCTACCAACCACAAGCTTGTCCAGTGGCTTTAGCTTAACATATTCATCTGTATACAGCATAATACTATCCGATGTAGAATAATTTATTTTCATCACCCCTGCATTATACCCCCACTTTGAAGAGTCTATCGGAGGGGAATAAATATTAAAATGACCTGTATATCCGGCCTTATTCGTTGTAAAATCAAAATCTACAGCGTTTAAATACATAAAACTTTGAGCTGAAGCTAAATGAGAAAAAAACAACAATAAAAATGGTAAAAATCTTTTCATGATAAAATCAGTTTAATTGATTAAAAATTAAAACAGTTAACTCAGAAAATGCTATTTGGACAGTTTTTGCCTATGCGAATTATTAGTCATTTCTGAGTAAAATAATCCCTCAGCCTAAACGGACTTTCAGTAATCTGTTCAGACTGCAATCAAAAGTCAAGAAAGAGAATAATTAAGGGCGCAAGACACACCCTTAATCTTCCTTTTTACAATAAATTTGTTTTTTTAATTTATCTTTATATAATAGTAGAGCGATATATTTTTCGGTCTTGTTTCATTGCTTATTCTTGGAGTGCCATAACCAGCATTTACAGTTCCTGCGGTATTATTTGCGGGAGAATCAGTAACGTTATGTCTTTGATGAGGAGTGTTTGGTGATTCTCTTCCGTAGTAGATTGCTATTCTATCTTGGTCAATATGTTTATGCCCCTGAAATGAATCTGACTGATAACTTCCAACAATACGGCTCTCTAAATCTCCCTTCTCACCAGTCATAGCCACAACAGGTTGATTAGGATCGAATATATTCAAACCTCTTACAAACACACCTCTTAAATCTGGTATTTGAGATTGGGATGTCAGCGCTTGAAATTTTGAATTTGGAACTGGACGGCCGTCACAAGGAGACCATTTACTTTTATTTGAAGTCCAAATTCCGCCAGGACTTTTCTCATTATTTTTTGTAGCAGTATTAAACTGCTCAAAATTTAAATACGATGTAATTACTGTTCCTATCGGGATTTCTTTGCTTGATGTAATACTCTCCTGTGCATACGCTTTGCTAGTAATTCCTCCTCTGTCAGTTTGAAGAGTTAAAACCAAATCTTTATCAAGTGGTCGCTTACAAGTAATTAAAGTTGTAAAACCTGTTAATCTCTGATTAATGCTCAGGCCTCCACTGACAACTGTACCTTCAGGCAAAACATTAAAACTTGTAACAACTGGCATTGGATCTGTTGGGGATGAAGGTTTGTAATATATTGTAAAGACAACTGCATCTTCTGTCTCCAGATTCTTCCCCTGAATAAATCCAAATCCATTTTGATGACATATCCTATTACATTCAACAAAAGCCTCATAAAGACTTGTATTAGGAATAGACCCGAATGATGCCTGTACACTGCCTTCATCAATATTTAATTCCGTAATTTCCAAAAGACTGGTTCTCAATTCAGAAAATTTCTGGTCATTATCATTCATTCCTATTGAAAACGGAATGCCTTTAATAGGAATGGTAAGTGAGCTTCCCCACTTTCCGCTTTTCATATCTGTTTTAAAAGTGTCTGACAGATAATAAGTTCTTAAATCCCTATTGAAAGACTCGGTTTTTGTCATTTTAGTAAACGAATAAAGTCCATCTTGCAAAAGTTTATCACAATTACAATCCTGTGCAAACAGATTACTGCTGATTATGATCAGCAAACCTAAAAGCTGTTTTCTGGTGTTCATATATTTATGGTTTATGGTTACAATTTTAAAAGCTTATTTTTCTTTGCTTTGCATTTTGGTTAGCTAAAGGAAATAGTCGCGTAAATTCCAGACTAAGAATATATTTTAACGAGTTGTTCAGTTGTTCAGCAACACTCGATTTATATTCCAAAACTACTGCAGACAGCAATCTCATTATTAGGGTAAATACCTAAATAGACATAGTTTTTTACCTAATTTTCTGAATATTACCAGTATGTATATGTTCTTGAAAGAAAATTGCTATTTTAGCTGATAAATTGATTATTAGGGGTAAAACCCTATTAAAATAGAGTTTTACCCTAGTGGAGAAGCGAGGATTATTATAAAATTTGATGAAATAAATTATTAACCCTTAAATAAGTTTAACCATGAAAAAAATTACCCTAATCTTACTGATTATTTTAGCCATTACAGCTTGTCAAAAGAAAGAAAATGTAATCAATCCAGAAACAAATAATAATCCAGACCTAAAAACGCCAGATGCTGCGTGTAAAACTTTAAAGGACTACGATACTATAACTAAATTAGACCGAAAAGTAAAATGGCTGAAAGAAAATGGAGATCATGTTTGTAAAGAGATATTAGAAAAAGCGGTCTTAGATGTTCATCAAGTAAAAGGTGGAATCCTTGATAAAAAAGGAACTTATGATATTACTTGGCCAAAACTTAAAGGTATCATTAAGGATCATGGATATGATGCCTATCTCAGCGTAGCTGTTGATACAGATAAACAAAAAATTGATTCACTGCATATGGTGCCAGAATATATAGAGGGATCTTATTGCTTTTCAACAGCTTTAATAAAAAGTCTGGCAAAAAAATATGCAAAAGGAAATAGTAATGCTAAATTTCAGTTCAGTTTGGCCAAGTTAAATGATAAATCGAAAAGAGCAAAGGAAACTGTTGTTATCATTCAGGTCAATGGAGCACCATATTACTACGATTATTCTACAGAACCTCCATTTATTTCTATTGATAATAAGCCTTTGTAAATAAATACAATTGAATATTCTAGATATCATAAATCCAATAAAAGCATGCGTTTTAATAACGCTGCTTTATGCTTTATTTAATCTTCATTGGAAAATTAAAATGCATCGATATCTTCTGTGTATTCTTTTTGTAGTTTTTACTACTGAACTAGTAAATTCTATTTTAGTATATAACAATAAGTCAATTCGAATACCATTTATCATTAGCATTATTTTTCATGACATTTTTTGGATGCTAGCATTTAGAGAAAACGTAAACAATAAAAAAAGGTCCAATATTACACTATGCATTTTTGTTCTATTTTCTATTATCAATTTTATAATTGTAGAAATATTAGATGCGAATAATTATTACACTTTCATTTTTGGTGCCCTGCTTTACGTCATACTTTTCATTTACGAAAGTTACAGACAGTTAAGAGAAGAGAATTTAATGTATTTCTTATCAAATAATTATTTATTGTTGTTTGCGCCAGTCTATTTCTTTTTTGGAATGGGGTTAATATTAGGTTTTAAACCATTACAGGTTACAGGAATAATTTTGTTTGGTCAAGTTACGCTCTATGTTTTCGTTGTTAATATCGTTTGTATTGCCTACTACACTTTAATTAATATCTACATCTACAGAGAAAAAAACAACTGCAAATGAATCAAGTCGTACTAGGAATAATAATCGCCTTTATTTTTATTGGTTTAATACTATTTTTTTGTGTTATTCTGATCCGTCTTTATTTTAATAAGATAAGAAAGTATACAGAACTGCTTCACGAGAAAGATCTCAATTTTCAAAAGGCCGTTACTAAAACTGTCCTTGAAACTCAAGAGCAAGTACTGAATAATATTTCTCAGGATCTGCATGATGATGCTGGTCAACAGCTTACATACATCAATTTTCAAATAGAAAACATGAAATTGGATTCTCCCGAATTGGAAAAAATATTAGAGCCCGTATCACAATCATTAGGCAATTTATCAAAATCTATACGAAGCATCAGTCACGCATTAAATAGCCAATTGCTATTACAGCAAGATGTGATAAAAGCCATAATCACAGAAATAGAGAGACTGCAAAAGAATAATAAAATTGAAATTGCTTTCTCATTTGAAGAAATCGAAGTGAAAGAGTTCAGTGATAATGAGAAAATAATCATTTATCGAATATTTCAAGAATGTCTTAGCAATATTTTTAAACACGCTAAAGCCTCTAAAATGAGTGTTTCTATAACAACCAGCCCTCATTTTAAAATGATAATTACAGATAATGGCAAAGGATTTAACTCTGCCGATAAAAAAGACAAATTATCTTTAGGATTAACAAACATGGCCAGCAGAGCCAACAGTATAGCCTATCAGCTAGACGTAGAAAGCCAGCCAGGATCTGGTACTTTAATTATCCTTTCTGAAAATAAAAAAATTTAAAGTATGGAACAGACCACTATTTGTATAATCGATGACCATTCTATTGTAAGACATGGTCTAAAAGAATTGCTGCATAAAATGGGTAGCTACTCAGTAATCAATGAGTTTGATAATGGCGATGATTTCCTCCAGGCGATTCCAATAAGCCCAACACCAAATATTTACATCCTAGATTATTCTATGCCAAATATGAATGGTATTGAAGTATTAAAAGCCTTGGAAGAAAAAGAGGAAGAATTTAAAGTGTTATTGTTGACGCAACATCTTGACGAACAAATAATCGATGCTGCTTATCATCATGGAGCAAGGGGCTTTTTACATAAGAATTGTACAGCCCACGATTTGAAATTTGCAATTGACAATATTATTAATATAGGTTATAACAATGTTTCTGAAATTCTTAAGCGTGTGCGAAATTATGATAACAGCACTGAGAAGAAAAGGAATATTGTTTTAACTCAAAGAGAATTAGATTTTCTTAAACTAGTTTGCGACGAAAGAGAATTAACCTATGAACAGATGGCGGAAATTATGAATTTGTCCATAAAATCAATTGAAGCATACAGAGCATCCTTATTTGAGAAATACAACATCAAATCAAAGGTAGGACTTGTACTCTTTTCTTTTAAGTACCGACTGACAGAACCTTTTTTGTAACTAAGCAACTTTTAAGACATCATACCCACAAGTATTGGCCCGAAAGCAGTCAATAATATATTAGCTAATGCATACGGAATAGTGTAGCCTAAAACTGGAAATTTGCTCCCTGATGCATCTTGGACTGCTTTTAATCCAATGGTTGAGGTACCTGCGCCAGTTTGTGCTCCAAGTAAGATTATAGGGTTTATTTTTAATATGTATCTTCCAAAATACAGTCCGATGATATGGGGTATTATCGCAACCGCTACACCCGCAAGCAAAATGCCAAAACCAGTTTCTTTAAGACCTGATATAAAACTTGGACCAGCAGCTAAACCAACAAGTCCGATAAACGCTGCAAGACCAACGTTGTCAAATATCCACAAGGCGGGTTCTGGAATTCTGCCAAAAACAGGCGTTCTTGAATGCAGCCAGCCAAAAACAAGTCCCATGACCAATGCGCCACCGCTCGTTGTTAAAGTTACCGAAACTCCAAATAATGTTACCGAAAGCAAACCTAAAAGCCCCCCAAGGACAATACCCAAACCAACAAAAATAATATCGGTCTCAGGGCTTAAACGATCCAGATAACCTATTTCTTTTGCCGCTTCTTCCAGTTTTGCAGGTCTGCCCGAGAGATTCAAAATATCACCTCTGTTTAAAACCGTCTTTGATTCAAGCGGTATCTCATGGTTTTCTCTCGTTATTTTATTTAGCATTAATCCATGATAAAAACTGCTTTTTCGAAGAGACTTTACTGTCATCCCATCAATTGCTTTATTGGTGATGGTTACATCCAAATGTGCTAGCGGGAAATTTAACAATTCTTCATCCAAGACTTCTGGTCCAATAGAAAAGAGGCTGTCCAAAATGATTCCGTGCTGTGCCATAATAACCATTACGTCATCTTTATGGATTATTGTATCGGGTTTGGGATCTAGCAATTGATGTTTATGGCGTATGCGCTGAATAACAATATTTTTGTTCGAAATTAATTTTTCAAAATCACTTATACTGATTCCAATCCATTTCTCATTGGTTATTTTGTATGCCCGAATTATCCATCGCTGATAGGCGCTTTTCATTCCAGGGCCATATTCTGTTTCTCCTGAAATGGTTTCGGCCAGTTTATCGCTTTCTTCAACTAAATTAATGCCAAGCAGCTTTGGAGCGATTGCAGTAAGAAAGAAAACAAAGGATGTTGCTCCTACCAAATAAGTTACAGAATATGCTACCGGAATATTATTGATTAGTCTAGTTTTTTCAGCATCATCAAGATTTAAATGACTGATAGCATCTGAAGCAGTACCAATCACAGTTGATTCAGAAAATGCTCCTGCTAATAATCCTGCCGCCGTTCCTACATCATAACCTAAAAAAGTAGAAACAGAATATGCCACTAATAGACAGGCTAAACAAATTACCAAAGTGAGCAGTAATTGCGGAAAGGCGTTCTTTTTAAATCCTTGAAAAAATTGAGGACCAACTTTATATCCTGTTGAAAACAGGAAAAAATCGAAGAAAATAGTTTTTACAATACCTGGAATTTCAATATCCAACTGGCCAATTAGCACTCCGGCAAATAAAGTCCCAAGTACTACACCAATTTTAAATGTCCCAATTTTAATGCGCCCGATTAAGAATCCGAGAGCCAAGCATAAAAAAAGTGCCAGTTCAGGATGCGCTCTAAGTATAGCTGTAACCATATTACATTTTTTTCAGATAAATTTAATCAAAAAAAGAATACACTATATTTAAAACACTAATAAACAATTAATTATAATCGAATTAACTTAAAAAGAAAAAACGTAACGGATGTAAGTGAGCTAAAAATTAACGGGAGCACGTCACTCCTCTATGAATTTATTTATAAACAATATCCACATTATAACTACGGTTAAAACGTTAGTCTTGAATCGATAACTTTATTATGGTGGAGTTTAGTTATAACTAGAAAATTATTCACAATTTTTCAAAAACAATTGTTTGCCTTCTGCTTGACCCAGTATAGAAATTTCTAGCCATACTTTACAAGCATTTTCTTTATCTCCAGATTCAAAATATATGGCTGCTTTATTATATAGAGCATCTATATTCTTGGAATTAAATTTATACGATTCAGAAAAATATTCTATAGATTCTAAATATTTTTTCTCTTCATAAGCAATCAATCCTTTATTAAAGCAATCCGACGATTTTCTAATATCTTCCATTTTCACTCCATAAATTCTTTCAAATTCAGTTAAATCTGTTGTAAAAAATATTACCGAAATTCCCCAGAATGTTTTTGTAATTTCACTTTTTAGAACAAACGGAATTTCTATTGATTCATATTCTTTAAAAGCTTTTAAATTCCATTTTTCAAAAGAACTATCCATGACTTTTTTGACTAATCTTATTCTTGCTGAATCCTTTTGAGTTGCAAACGTAATTTCTGTCTTTATCTTTTTCTTGGCAGGATAAATTTTCAAGTTCCCAACTAACTCAAAATTTGAATAATTATTCTTAAATGCTTTATTCAAATCTAATTCAATAGTACCACTTGTTTTTGGTGAGAATAATTTGGAAGCAACTATATTTCTCTCATTCTTATTCTCTTCTTTAAATTTTGAAATTATTACTTCTTGTTTAATAAAATAGGATCTTTCAAGTTTATCATCAGCCAATCCATCAATTTTCTCACATAATATCAAAGAATCTTTAGTTACTTTTTCTACTACAAATCCAGAATATTGAGATGTCTTTATAAAATTATTAATCAGGGTAAAATCCAAACAGCTTTCATTTACTCTATGAACTGGATTTGAATTAATGCATAATTTTCCTTGATTAATTCTATACTCCATGTAACCTGAATCCTCACTAAATGTGCCAGATAGATCACTACCATCTTTCATTTCACCTCTATATTTTATCCAGTACCCTTCAATTTTTGAAGGATTGATTTGAGCATAATTTATGCTAAAAAAAAGAAGGCATATTACAAGGAAAAGTTTTTTCATTTAAAATTTAATGTCTCAAGATTTAGATAGTGTTTTTAAGGGATAAACATAATAAATAAATAAATCATTCAACTAAATTAATGCATTACGAATTTTTTAAACCAACCACTCACTAACCAATTTCCTATACGTCTCTCCTATTGGCAAGGCATTTCCGCTTTTCATTACAATCTGATTTCCGTCGATCACCTTTATTTTTTCTTTTGGAATAATATACGAACGATGAATTCTAATAAACTGATTAGATGGAAGTTTCTCCAAAATGTCTTTCATATTTTCTAAAGCCATGATTTTTTCATCATGCGTATGAATGCGGATATAATCACGTAATCCTTCTATGTATAAAATATCGCTTAAAGCAATTTTATAATGTTTTCGATCCGCTTTTACGAATAGATAATCATCGCCTGCTTTTTCTGTAACCTGAAAAGTTTCCTGCCAGCGAATGAATTTCTCAACACTTTGATAAAATCGATTAAACGTAATAGGCTTCAACAAATAATCAATCACATGAAACTGAAACGCTTCTAAAGCATATTGCGGATAGGCCGACGTAATGATAAAATTATATTTCTGATTGAACATCTGCATCAATTCGATACCTGTTAATTGCGGCATCTGAATATCAATAAAAATCAAATCAACCGATTCTGAATTTAAAACTTCAATCGCCTTAAAAATATCGCTGTCTGCATATAAAACATTCAGTTTGGAAATTTTTGAAGCATAATCTGCGATCAATTTTACAGCAAAAGGTTCGTCATCTAGAATAATGCAGTTTATTTTTTTATTCATTTTAAATCTATTTCAAGTTCGGCTGTAAAATGGTTTTCATCGTTTGCAATATTTAATTGATGCTTTTTTGGATAATGAATCTGCAAGCGCTTTTGCAGGTTATCCAAACCAATTCCGCCCAAACTATCTTTTTTCTGCGTTCCAATTTTATTTTTCACTTTAAAAATCAATTTTTCAGACGAAACTTTGAGCCCGATTTCTATGGCTTCAGAATCGGAAACCGCTCCATGTTTCAAAGCATTTTCAACCAAAGGCGATAAAATATATGGCGGAATTTCTTCAAATTCATTTTTAATTTCAGCATTAAAATCAACACGAACATTGTCCTGATGTCTTAATTGTTCGAGTTCAATATACGCTTTTATATAATCGACTTCGTCTGAAAGCTTAATCTTTTCTTTCTGCGATTCGTAAGTCGTAAAACGCATAATTTGGCTCAATTTATCAATTGCCATCAATGACTTATCTGACTGAAAATAAACCATTGAGTAAATATTATTTAAAGTATTAAATACAAAGTGCGGATTAATCTGTGCTTTCAAAAATTTGATTTCGGTATTCTTATTTTCTTCCAAAATAAGTTTGTTGTATTCCAAAAGGCGAATCGAATAAATGACAAACCAGAGAAACGAACTCAAAATAATTGACATACTGCTATAGTGCAGATTGTCAAGCATATAATTTAGAAAATTGACGTCGGTATAATTTACTTTATCGAACAAAACTTTGGTTACAATCTGCTCAAACACGAATCTTAGAGAAGTAAAAACCAGATACGAAACAAAAACTCCCGCAAAAAGCCTTTTCCAGCTAAAAGCTCTGAAAACGGTTTTCATTACGATCAAATAATGAAAATAAAATGTAATGATAAAAACGATAAAATAAGTGCAAAGAAACAGATCAGGCACAGAAAATCGCGCTCCAATCGGGTTTTTCACGAAAGTGAAATAAAAAATTAAAACCCAATAAATAAGATGAATTAGGCTTTCAAGTTTTTTGGTAATGGTTCCTTTATACATTCGGTATATTTTTAAAACAAAGATATACATTCAGTAAAAAGCATTTTAACGCGTTTGCAGATAAATCGGCGGGGTTTGTCGATAAAAATGGTTTTTAGGTTTTAATTCTAACAGTTTTGTCCTGTAATTAATTTTTAAACCATGAACAGAATCATTTTAGTATCAGTCTTATTTCTACTTCACATTAATGCATTTGCCCAACAGTTTACTGTTAAAGGAAAAATCATTAATCAGAACAAAACACCTTTAGAATTTGCAACTGCCACTTTATTAAAAGCCGATAAAACTTTTTACCAGCAAGCCTCTACAGATAGTTTGGGAAATTTTATATTGAAAGCCGAAAAAGGAGATTATCAGCTGATCATAGAACAATTTGGGACTGAATTCAGCAATAAACCTATCCGTATCGATCAGAATCTTGATTTAAGAGCATTGGAAGCAAAAGAACAGATTCAGCTTGATGGCGTAACAGTAAAATCGAGAAAAAAGCTGGTAGAGCAAAAAGTAGATCGATTGGTTTTCAATGTCGAAAACTCTGTTGTTTCAACTGGAGGCACGGCTTTGGATGCTCTTAAATCTACACCGACAGTAAGAGTCCAAAACGAAACTATTTCTATTGTTGGAAAAGGCGAAGTTTTGGTTATGATTGATGACCGCTTGAACAAAATGACTCAGGAAGATTTGGTAGCTTTTCTTAGATCAATTCCTGCTGACAATATCAAAAGCATCGAAGTAATTACAACGCCTCCAGCAAAATATGAAGCAGAAGGAAACAGCGGCTTAATCAATATTAGGCTAAAAACAGGCAAAGCCAACTCGTGGAATGCCAACTTCGGAACTACTTATGTGCAAAGAAGTTATGCAAGCGGAAACATAAATGGATTGTTTGTCTATAATTACAACAAATTGTCGCTTCAAGCTTCTATCAATAAAGGAAAAGACCAGTTTCGCACCACTTCTGACAGCAGAATCTATTATCCAAATGAAATTTGGAAACAAAACATTGCAACCAAATCCAAAACAGATTTACTGAGCATTGGTTTTGGTGCCGATTATAAACTGACTGAAAAATGGAGTTCTGGGGTAAAATATTTAGGAAGTTTTAATGAGCGGACTTCAGCAAATAATCCGCTGACGACCCGCTATAACACTTCTGGCGAAATCAATTCTTATATTTTATCTGATGTGAATGCCCAAAACAAACCTCAAATGAATGCGCTAAACTGGAATCATAATATTGCTTTGAATAACGAAGGCAAAAATATTACGATCGATTTGGATTATTTCAATTATCAAAAAGATGATTCTCGCGAATTTTCAGGCAATGAAATGGACAATCAGAAAGAAAATATTTCAGGAACTTATTTCGCGGCAATCAACTCCAACTTAAACCGATTGAAGAATTATTCTGCTAAAATAGATGTTGCTCTTCCTTATTCTTGGGCAAATATAAGTTTTGGAGGAAAAGGTTTTTATACCAATACCCAAAACAATCTGACGGTTTTTGACAATGAAACAGGAACTCCAATTCTTGATGCAAATTACTCTAATATATTCACTTACAAAGAATACAATGAAGCTTTATACTTTTCGGCCAATAAAAAAATAAGCGAAAAATGGGAAACGCAAATTGGCTTAAGAGCCGAAGCAACGCAAACTGAAGGCTATTCTGAAAACTTAAACCAAACCAATAAAAATAATTATATCAAATTGTTTCCTACGCTGTATGTGACTTACAGCGCCAACGACAATAACACCTTTTCGCTAAACTACAGCCGAAGAATTCGCAGGCCAGATTTTGATTATTTGAATCCGTTTGTCATTAGAACCAGTCCATTTTATTATTCTGAAGGAAATCCGTTTTTAAAACCATCTATAATTGACAATTTTGAGTTCTCCTATATCAGAAATCAAAAATGGGTTAATACGGTTTATTTTTCTCAGGTTTCCAATTTCGGACAGGAATTAGCCATTATTGATCCTGAGACCAATATCACCAAAAGCACGCCAATAAATTATGCAGACACTTATCAGATCGGGCTTTCAACGTATTACAACTTCAATACCTATTCTTGGTGGAACAGCTTTATGGGTTTCAATTTAAACTATCAAAATGTAAAATCGAGAACCCATCTTATTGCATCTGTAGACGGCTACAATGGTTATATTTACAGTAACAACGATTTTACCATCAATCAGTCTAAAACATTTTTCCTGGGCTTAAATTATGGTTTGCAATTGCCAGGGCGCTATCAGGTTTTTAATATTTCAACTTTGAATATTTTGGATGTTTCGGTAAAATTTCTGGCATTAAAAAAGAATCTTTCGATCACTTTGACAGGAGAAGATGTATTGAATGCTCAAAAACCATTAATTTCTTATTATTCAAACGGAATTAAAAACACCATGAAAAATTACGGAGATTCTAGAGCCTTCAGAATTGCTTTAAGCTATAAATTCGGAAACCAAAATGTGAAATCTAAAGAACGAAACTTTGGAAATGAAGAAGAAAGAAATCGTGCAAATTAATTTTTGATTTAGACAAAAACAGCTTTAAATATTGGCTTTCAGAACATTTTTAGCTGTTTTATCTATTTAAAAAACAATTCAATACAGAAAAAAAAATCAAAAACAATTTGTTTTTATGACCAATCGGTCATATATTTATACCATTAAATACAATCAGCCATGACAAAAGGTGAAGAAACCAGACAGTTTATTATAGAGAAAGCCGCTCCTATTTTTAATACAAAAGGAATTGCAGCTACTTCTATGAGCGATATTATGGAGGCAACTAAATTGTCTAAAGGAAGTATGTATGTTCATTTTGAAAATAAGAATGTTTTGGCCTGCGCAGCGGTAGACCACAACATGAAAGTATTGAGTTCTAAACTGGAAACTGCACTTAGAGAAGCAAAAGGCGCCAAAGAACAGCTTTATGCATATATCGAGTTTTTCAGCAATCCGATAAATCCTCCAGTATCTGGCGGATGTCCTTTGCTAAACTTCGGAACTGAAGCCGACGATACGAATCCAGCCGTAAAAGAGAAAGTAAATACTGCAATCAAACGAGGCCAGCAGCTCTTAACTTCGATCATAGAAAAAGGAATCGCTGATAATGAATTTGCTTCTGACTGGAATGCGGCAGAATTTGCCACAGCCCTTTTTGCAATGCTTGAAGGAGGGCATCTAATGTCTAGAATGTCTGGCAACAATGACAATATGAAAACAATAGAGAAAACGCTTAAAAAAATTATATCTGAAAAATTGATATAATTTTTTTTATCATAAAAATGACTGATTGGTCATATTTAAATTTATTAATAATTATAAAAAACAAATACCATGTCAAAAACAATTTTAATTACAGGAGCTTCAAAAGGATTTGGAAGAGCTTGGACAGAAGCTTTTTTAGCTAAAGGATACAATGTAGCGGCAACAGCTAGAAATCTTGATACTTTAAACGATTTAAAAGAAAAGTATGGAAATGCAATTTTACCATTAAAACTAGATGTTAACAATCGTCAAGAATCTATCGAAGCGGTTCAAAAAGTAAAACAACATTTTGGAACCATTGATGTTTTGATCAACAATGCAGGTTATGCGCTTACAGGAGCGGTAGAAGAAGCAAGCGAGCAAGAAGCAAGAGAACAATTTGAAACCAACTTCTTTGGGACATTGTGGCTGACGCAAGCAGTGCTTCCTATTATGAGAGCGCAGAAAAACGGTCATATCATTCAGGTTTCATCTATTTTAGGATTGGCAACTTTACCGACAGGAATGGGACTTTACAGCGCTTCTAAATTTGCTGTTGAAGGTTTGAGCGAAACATTAGCTTCAGAAGTGAAGCAATTTGGGATCAATGTCACTTTACTGGAACCAAACGGATACGAATCTAACATTTGGCATACTGGAATTACCAGTGAAAGTATTCCTGCATATGATGACATTAAAAGGGCTCTAGCAGAGAGAGAAAATATCTTTGGAAAAGTTGAAGCAACAGCTCCAATAGTGGTAAAATTAGTAGAAAACGAAAATCCGCCTTTACGTTTATTACTTGGAAAAGTGGCCTTTCCGTTTGTAAAACAAAGCTACGCGCAAAGATTAGAAAGCTGGGAAAAATGGAACGATGTTTCGGTTGAAGCGCATGGATAATAAACTTTTTTTCAAAACTAAGATTGTCATTCCGTAGGAATGTTTCGTCGGTAGAAAAAAAATCACAACCACCCAAATTCACGTTCCGTAGGAACGTTTGATGCCCATTATCATTTAAAAATTATATTCAAATCAGACGTTCCTACGGAACGTACAATAATGACAACAACATAATTTTTCTACCAATTATATGTTCCTAGGAACATATAATTTACAAAAAAACGGGATTATCTGAACAGCAATAATCCCGTTTTTATCTTTTAGTAGAAATTTCTAATTTTTAATTTTCTTACTCTTCTTCCCTTTCTTCCACCAAATAATAAATCCAGTTATAGGCAAAGAAGCGCCAATCAAACTTACCAAACTCCAGATTATTTTTCCTGTAAGCCCAAAGAAAACTCCTGTGTGCAAATCATGATTGCTCGCTTCGTAAACATCTGCAGCGTTGTTGTCTTTGTACAATTTTGTTCGCAGCATCTGCCCTGTTTTTCCGTCAAAGAAAAGGGTGTTTTGGTTTCTTGCCCAATCGTTCGGATAGGTCATTCTTAACCGAAGCTCACCTGTCTTTCTGATGGAAAATGAAACCGAAGCAGCACCTGGATATTTTGCATTTGCACTTTCGTAAATGTTATTGTAACGAACAGGAATTGTAGTCGAATCTATTCTGGCATTAGAAACCACTTCATCACCTTTTCTAAGTTTGCTTCCAGTCACCAAACTCACTCCTTTTTTGACAGTATCATATTTAAAATACGTTCCCGAAAAAGCAATTAAAAGCAGAACAATAGAAGCATAAAATCCTAAAACTTGATGCAGATCAAAATTGATTCTTTTAAAAGAACCGCTCCATTTTATCTTTAAAGATTGCTTGAACTGGCGTCTTTTTTTTGGAAACCATAAAACTAGTCCCGTTAGAAGCATAACGATAAAAATCACAACCGACCAGCCTTGAATTAACTCTCCAACTTCTCCCAACAATAAAGTTCGGTGAATTTCCAAAACCGTATTCAGCCAGTCTGCTCCCTGCTGGTTGATTAAAGTTCCATCGTACGGATTAAAATAATACGTCTTTTTCTTTTTGGTCGAAATTTGAACTGCCGCATTCGGCTCTGCCCTATCTATTTTTAAAGCCGTTATTTTCTGCTTAGGCTCAAGACGTTCGTAATTTTCAATTATTGTTTTTAACCCAATAAATGGCTTTTTCTGAACAGGAACATGAAGATATTCCTTGTTTGCAAAGTCACGAATTTCTTCTTCAAAAACATAAAGAAATCCTGTAATGCTCACTATAAAAACAATGAGGCCCGATGCTAAACCGAGCCACAAATGTATTTGTCTGATAGTATTTTTAAAACCTTTGGTCATAATTTGCAATAAAATCCAAATGTAGAAATATCATTTTAAATGATGAATTGTATTTTAGAATTTAAACGTAATATTTCCTGTAACTCTCGTTGGGTTTTGAGCCGCTAAACGATATGACCAGTATTTTTCGTTGGTAAGATTATCTACTTTTAAACCTAATCTGAATTTTGGCCTATCATAAAATACAGAAGCGTCTAAAACCGTATAAGAAGGAATGCTGAACTTGAATGTCGAAGTATTGGTCTGGTAATACTCGCTTCCATAAATTCCTCCAAAACCAAATCCAAAACCAGAAGCTGCGCCCTCTGTCAATCTGTAGCTTGCCCAAAGATTGGCAGTTGTTGGCGAACCCGCTGTTGTAGGTCTCAAACCATTAATGCTCGGATTGGCTTTTGTGTATTTACTGTCGTTATAAGTATACCCCGCCACAATATTCAAACCTTTGATCGGGTTGGCAATCAGCTCGGCTTCAAAACCTTTGCTCAATTGCGTTCCGTCCTGAATTTGAAAGTTTACATGATCAGGGTCATCACGCGTAATATTTGTCACTTTGATGTCATAATAGCTGAAAGTAGCACTGATTTTATTAAAGTCAAGCTTAACTCCACCCTCTAACTGATTCGCCTGATTTGGTTTAAAAGTATTTCCATAAAAATCAGATCCCCCAACATTGTTAAACCCGTTCATGTAATTTCCAAAAACAGAAACTTTTTCTTTAACCACTTGGTAAACTGCACCAAATCGAGGAGAAAACGCCGTCTGATTGTAATTTCCAGCAATAGAATCACGGCTCGGATAATATACTCCTTTGTTGATATAACGATCGGCTCTTACACCTCCCATTACCAACAATCTATCCGTCACATTCAACACATCTGACACATAAGCACTGTACGTTCTTTCGTTGTTTGACACCATATTAGTGTAAGTAGCATTTACAAATAAAGGCTCAATTTTATTGATTGTAAAATTATTGTAAGCATCGCCAGGTTTCCTAAAATTAAGTGCCGGCATATTTACCGTTGCATCATTACGCGTTGCGCGAAGACTGTAAAAATCTAGCCCTGCCACTACTCTATTGCGCAATTTTCCTATTTTAAAATCACCGTTAAAATTCTGCTGAATATCGGTTCCGTAATACGGATAATCCTGATTGGTAACCTGCTGTCTCAAAGTTTCATTGCTCAACATCGTCAAAGCCACCACATAACCTTCTGATGACGATCTCGTACGCGAAACGATAGTCTGCGAAGTCCATTCGTCTGAAATTTTATATTTTAACTGGGCAAAAATATTATACTGCTGCCCTGTATAATTTACTGTATTATTGGCAAATGAAAGATTATACGGAATTCCAAGTTCTTCTATGCTATGAGCCTTAGCATCAGCTTTTGTATAAGGCGTTAATCGTGTTGGAGACGTTCCTTTTGAGGCGCTAAATTCGGCATCAATTAGTAAAGTCAATCTTTCGTTTACTTCATAAGAAAAGCTTGGCGCAATAAAAAAGCTTTTATTAAAACCTGCATCCTGAAAACTTCTTTCGCTATGCAATGCCGTATTGATTCTAAAAAGAGCGGTTTTTTCTTCATTTAAAGGCGTATTAATATCAGCCGTTAAACGATTCAAATCCCAATCGCCAGCAGAAAAAGAAACTTCTCCTTTAAAGAAGTTGAAAGGCTTTTTGGTCACTCTATTAAACAAACCTCCAAAAGAAGAAATTGTACTTCCAAACAAAGTTGCCGATGGTCCTTTAATCACCTCAATACGCTCCAAATTTGACGGATCAATTGAATTATATGTAAAACTTCCCACACCGTTTCTTACCAATTGAGGCGTTACAAAACCTCTAGAAATATTGGTTGTTCTCCCTTGATTTCTCACTTCGGCGATACCTGCACCAGGAACGTTTTTAAAAGCGCTGTTATAATCTGTAATAACCTGTTCCTTCATAAGCTCCTTACTCACAATCGTATAAACCTGAGGATTTTCCATGTTTTTCAGTTTCATTTTAGAAACTTCTTCGCTTTCTTTTCTGGCAAATCTATTTCCTCCCGAACTTACAATTACCTCTTCTAATTTTTGCGAAGTGTAAGTCAGCTCAAAATCAAGCGTAACTTCTGTGTTGTTTTGATCTACGATAACCGAAGCCGGAGACGATTCATAACCATTTAGTTTTATCTCGACCAGATACGTCCCGAAAGGAATATTTTTTAATTGATAAGTGCCATCAGAATCAGTGGTAGCAGTTTTATTTAACTCTGAAATTTTAACTGTTGCGCCTTGTAAATAATTTCCGTCTTTGACAATAGCCTTACCCGAAATTGTACCAACAGTAGATTGGGAAAAAGCCGTTTCTGAACCTGCCAAAAGAATCAAAAAGGCTGTAAACACTTGACATAAAACATTGTTTTTAAGTGTTTTGAAAATTGTTTTCATATAAAAATTGTAATTTATCCTTATTTAGACTGGTTACAAATATATAAACGAGAACGGAATTCTTAGCAAAAGATTAAAACTTTATTAAAAAATAATTAAAAACCATCGGCAAAAAAATTATACACTTATAAACAGGCAGAAAAATCGATTTTGCAAAACAAATTAAGCCTTTTTCCATTTGCTCTTTACAAGCTAATTTTCAATCTCTTACAGCTTTAAAAAAGCAATTCACATAAAAAACAGGTTGCACAAGCCGTTATTCTTTTTTATTTTTATGAAATCTGATGAAACTCTACTCATCCGATTTAATGATTAAAAAACAACGACAAATTATAATGAGCAACGACAAAAAACTAAAAGCTGTAGCTTTCGGAGAAGTACTGTGGGATATTTTTGGCAATCAGAAAAAAATTGGCGGAGCACCTTTAAATGTGGCTCTTCGAATGAAAGCTCTAGGTGTTGATTCTACCATGATTAGCTGTGTCGGAAATGATGCAGATGGAGAAGCCATTATTAACGAAGTCAATAAATTAGGTTTAAATACCAATACCATTCTAAAATCTGATTATTTTCCGACAGGATTGGTAAATGTAACATTAGACGAAAGCAAATCGGCTACTTACGAAATCATTTATCCATCTGCCTGGGACAAAATTATTCTCAACGAAGAAGCGAGAGAATTAGTAGTAAATTCAGATGTTTTAATTTACGGAAGTTTGGTCTGCAGAGACCAAGTCTCTAGAGAAGCATTAAACGAATTGCTTAACACCCACACTTATAAAGTTTTTGATGTCAATCTACGAAAACCACACTACGATTATGAAACCCTGCAGCATTTAATGCAATCTGCCAATTTCATCAAATTTAATGATGAAGAAATTATGGAAATCAGCGCAGCTCTTAATTCTCCTTATAATACTTTGGAAGAAAACATGAATTTTATCTGTTCTCTAAGTAATGCTACTGCGATTTGTGTTACGAGAGGAAAAGATGGTGCCTTATTATTATGGGATAAGCATCTTTATGAAAATGAAGGCTATACCGTAAAAGTCGAAGATACCGTTGGTGCAGGAGATTCTTTCTTAGGAGCTTTGATCACTTCTCTTTTAAACGGGAAAGAGCCTCAAGCCGCCTTAAATTTTGCCTGTGCAACTGGAGCTTTAGTCGCTGGATCGGCAGGCGGAAACCCCGAAATTTCAATATTTGACATTGAAAATTTAATCAATAAAAATTAATGCTTCTTAAAAACATAACATCCAAACCCGACAGATTTTTAATACCTGTCGGTTTTTTTATTCTATTTCAAATCCATCAGTCTTTTTTTATAGTTAAAGCATTAGCTTAATCCTTCAAACATGGGAACTATGTAAATTTAAACTGGAATTATTTCTTCCTAATCAATATGGGCGCAGTAACTTGTGTTTTCAAATAATACAAGGAAGAATGATGAAAAAATTACGAATTTCACTTATCAACATACATGGACTTTTGAAGGGTTCTGGTCTAGAAATCGGACGGGATGCAGACAATGGAGGTCAGACCAAATACATCTACGAATTAGCAGAATTTTTATCCCAGCATGAAGATGTAGAACACGTTCATCTTTTTACCAGATTAATAGACGATCCTGCCCTTTCGCCAGAATATGCAGTGCCTGTCGAGATCATCAATGATAAATTGGATATAAGACGAATTCCGTTTTTGGGGAAGAAGTACAAGCCAAAAGAACAGCTTTGGGAAGGTCTTGATATTTTTGTAAATGGAGCGATGCAGCACATCAAACAGCACAACATTTTCCCCGACTGGATTCATTCCCATTATGCAGATGCAGGCTATGCCGCAGCCGAATTATCAGCCGTTTTAAATATTCCTTTTGCGCATACAGGACATTCTTTAGGGTTTTACAAAAAGAAAAAATTAATCGAAAGCGGAGAAACTGAAGAAGAACTCGAAAAAAAGTTTAAGTTTAAAACCCGAATTGCAGCAGAAGAAAGAACCTTAGAACTCGCAGAATTTATTGTCACTTCTACCGAACAGGAAATTGAAACCTACAAAGCATACAAAAACTTCGAATTAGGAAAATACCACGCCATTTCACCCGGAATCGATACGCGAAAATTCGTTCCTTATTACTATCAGGAAAACGATTCTGAGAAAAACATGGAAGAAATACAGCGAAAATACTGGGTTCAAGAAAGCATTTCCAAATTTCTTACCAATCCGCACAAGCCTATTATTCTGGCACTTTCGAGGCCTGACCGCCACAAAAACTTGAACACTCTAATTGAAGTTTACGGAAAAGACAAAGAGCTGCAAAGTATTGCCAATCTGGTCATTTTTGCTGGCATTAGAAAAGATATTGCCAAAATGCCCGAATCGGAGAAAAATGTTCTTACCGATTTGCTCCTTTTAATGGATAAATACGATTTGTACGGAAAAATGGCCATTCCGAAAAAGCACGATGTCGAAAATGAAGTTTCAATTATCTATCGTTATGCTGCCGAAAAAAGAGGTGTTTTTGTGAATTTGGCACTGCACGAAAACTTCGGCTTAACCGTTATCGAGTCGGCTAGTTCGGGGCTTCCTGTTGTGGTGACAAAAAACGGCGGGCCTTCTGAAATTATTCCAGTTTGCCAGAACGGAGAGTTAGTCAATCCCCAAGAAGAAAGCCAGATAAAAAAAGCTTTGAGAAATATTTTAACCGATGAAAATCAGTGGAAATATTACTCGAATAACGGCGCGATCAATATTCAGAAATATTACAGCTGGATCAGCCACGTCAACCAGTATGTGGATTTGATCAACGAAAATCTGTCCGTCTCCTCGGCTGGAATCAAAAAACAGCACTATCCCAATATCAATATCAGCCGATTAAAAAGAAAAATAGATCATTTATTGGTTTCCGATATTGACGGAACATTGATTGAACCCAAATTGGCCAACCCGGGTTTAAAAGAACTCAAAACCCATTTAATCAATCGCACCGATAAAATGGCGTTTGCAATGGCTTCTGGAAGAAATCTGGCTTTGGTCAAAAAAGTAATTGACGAAGAAGAATTTCCCCTGCCCGACTTTATCATTTGTTCTGTCGGAACAGAAATCTATTACACCAACGGAAAGGATTATATTTTAGACAAAGGATGGGCAAAATTTCTGTCTGGAAGATGGAAAAGAGACGATATTGTAAACAGGTTAACAGCCATTAAATGGATAAAATTGCAGGAAGAAGAAGCTCAAAATCCGTATAAAATCTCCTATTATTACGACAAAGAACAGTACAATCATGACGAATTAATTGCTGCTTTAGGAACAGGCTGGTATAAGGTCAATATTATTCCGAGTCATGGCCAGTTTTTAGATTTTATTCCAAAAAGGGCTTCCAAAGGCAATGCTATTAAGTTTTTATGCAGAAAATGGTCTATTCCTTTAAGCAACGTCATTGCTGCAGGAGATTCTGGAAATGATATTGATATGTTTAGAGGTCCAGTAAAAGGAATTATTGTCGGAAACAGAAGTGCAGAACTCTTGGCGTATCAAACAACCAAAAGCATTTATGTCGCTAAAACTTCAGCTTCCGAAGGAATTTTAGAGGGTTTAAAATATTATAAGATTATAAAATAAGCCTTTGAGCATAATTTTTTTTAAACACATAAAAACATAGATTTTTAATCTAAACTAAAGAGCAAAAAAAGAAACTAGTTTCTAACACATAGAAAGTTAAACAGCCAACTTTGTCAAAGTCTACAGCTATGTGTTTTATTTTAAAGTGAAATGCCTTTCTAGACAAAGTGAAGCTATGTTTCTATGTGTTAGAAAAAAAGCCAAGAAATTAGAATTCGGAAAAATTGGTGCAATTGAGGCAAAAAAATATACTAACAGTTTAAAAGTAAACAATAAAATGTATTCAGGTTCAGGATTTAGCAATTGGGAAATTGGAGATGTCGATGTATTTATAGATGAGAAAGGAATTCATCATTTATTTCATTTAATCATTCCCAATCACGATTATATTGCCCACGCGGTATCTAAAGACGGTCTTTCGTGGAAACGAGTAAAAAACGCCTTATTTGTAGGCGATCCAGGAGAATGGGATGATGATATGCTATGGACGATGCATATCAGTAAAAAATCGGATGGCGAAGGTTACGAAATGTATTACACTGGCTTGAAACGTCAGGATAAAGGAATTGAACAAAAAGTAGGACGAGCCATTTCTACCGATTTAATTGCTTGGAAGAAAGAAAATCTATACGGTCTTCCTTTTAAAAGTGAAGCGCCACATTATGAAGGCCCGAACAACAATCCGCGCCAATGGATTAGTTTTCGCGACCCTTTTAAATACCAATACAAAGGTGACGATTATTTGCTAATCTGCGCCCGAAGCGCCTCTGGACCAACATACCGCAGAGGCTGTATTGGTGTTGCCAAAAGAGAGAAAGAAGGTTTTGTGCTGCAGAAACCGCTTCATATTCCGTATGTATATGATGACGTCGAATGTCCTTGTGTTTTTGAAATTAAAGGCTCACATTATCTTTTAGGATCGATCAGAGAAGATATAAAAGTGCGTTATTGGTCTGCACCTGAGTTTAAAGGCGAATACAGCGCTTTTCATAATAATGTTTTAATGCCTCAGGGAAATTATGCCGCAAGGGTTGTCAAAGAAGGGAAACATTTTTTAGTCTATAATTTTTATTTCGCAGACGGAAATGTCAATACGCACCGCGTAATTCCGCCTCCAAAAGAACTCGATGTCGACAAAAGCGGACGGCTTTTATTGAAGAGCTATTATTATTGGCAGAAACTCTATAAAAAAACCATTCTTCAAAAAGATCTTCCTCTTCCTTTGCCGATTTTAGGAAATCCAACAGCCGAATTTGTTTTAGAAAATGAAAGCAAATGGCGCTTTGGATGCCGAAGCGGTTACGAAATATACGGTTTCGAAAAACCTTCTAACGATTTTGTCTGGGAAGGAACTTTGTCTGTTGAAGGAATGGGAAAAACAGGTTTTGTGATTGAATGTGACAAAGAAGGAACGGGATATTATATTTCGATTGATTTTATGAATGGTTTTGTGCAGTTTAGAGCTTGGGGATTTAATGAGAAAGACGTCAAGAATAATTTTATCTTCGAGAACATTCAAACCAACCAGTTTGAAATTGGAGAAGAAAAACAAATTTCTTTTAAAATCATCCGCTACGGAAATTATTATGAACTCTCCATTAATGACATTGTAAAACTGACTTTACTGGATTTTAAATACAGCGAAGGAAAAATTGGCATTTATGTCTGTTCTGCTGTAATTTCAATCAGTGATTCTAAAATTCATGTCATTCCAGAACCCGAAAATGAATATGCAGCTTCAGATCCTGAAAAATATGATAATGAATTGCAGCCAAATTCTATTGTGTAATAAACTTTGTCAAAGTTTTGAACTTTGACAAAGTTGGCAACTAGCTTTCCATATGTTAAAACTTATTCTTCTTCAGTTTTTCTGCAGTCTCCATGTGCCCGTACTTCTAACACATAGAAACATAGATTATTGAAATCTTAAAAATAGGCGTTTCACTTTTATAAAACGCATAGCTGTAAACATTAAACTTTGTCAAAGTTTTGAACTTTGACAAAGTTGCCCGTTTAGCTTTCTATGTGTTAGAAACTAGTTTCTTTTATTGCTCTTTTGCACTAGAGGGTAAATTCTATGTTTCTATGTGTTAAAACTTATTTTTCTTTAGTAAAAACTATTCTAATTTAATCGTTCTGTAGTTTCCATTCTTAAACAGTGCTCACTCCCTAGATAAAGCGGATTTCCGTGTTTCTCCGACCAAAATCCGTCCAAAACATCTTTTGTGATGCATCTGTACACCGCAACGCCTTTGTACGTTTTGCTGTCGTCGCCTTTGTAATTGAAATTAATCACTAAAATATTGTCTTTAAAAAAACCTGTCCCCTTTTGCAGGTGAGAATTGATAACCCAATGTGCTTTAATTCGATTATTTTGGTCTAAAGCCAAAGTCAAAACCCCTTTGTAGGTAATCTCATTGCTTTCTTCTTGATTGCTTCCTGAAATAGAAAAAGTGCCTACTAAATCTTGTACCGTCATTTGTGAATGCTGCTATTTTGGGGCAAAAGTAAAAATTATCTTTTAAAAGAATTTCTTTTAATTTTTTTACCATAAAATTCATTTTAGCCTTTTAAGAGAAAAGTTGAAATTTTGTTAATTTATTATCGAATTAAGTAAAGTACGTTTGAGATTTTATGACTAAATTGGTAGTATGAGAACAAATCCTGACGTACTTATTATTGGTGGCGGTCTTGCTGGTCTGGCAGGCGCTTTGCACTTGTCCAAAAAAGGATTGAAGGTTGTGCTTATAGAAAAAAACACCTATCCTAAACATAAAGTCTGCGGAGAATATATTTCAAATGAAATTCTTCCTTATTTATTTTGGCTTGGCATTGATGTTTCAAAATTGCATCCCACAGCAATTTCAAATTTCGAATTTACAGCACAAAACGGCAAAACCGCTAAAACAAAACTTCCATTGGGCGGTTTCGGAGTCAGCCGTTATAAGTTGGATCATTTTTTATTTCAAAAAGCGGTCGAAAACGGCTGTACCATTATTACAGAAACGGTTACGGATATTTCTTTTGAAAATGACATTTTTACCGTAACAACATCCAAAGAAATTCTTTCTGCAAAAATAGTTTTGGGCGCTTTTGGCAAAAGATCCAATATCGATCAGGTCTTGTCAAGAGATTTTATTGCTAAAAAATCGCCGTGGCTTGCTGTCAAAGGGCATTATGCTGGAAATTTTGATCAAAACCTTGTGGCGCTGTACAATTTTCAAGGCGGTTATTGCGGCGTTTCAAAAGTTGAAAATGATGTCATAAACATTTGCTATCTAGCCGATTTTGAAACTTTCAAAAAATATAAGAATATTGAAGAGTATCAGAAATCTGTGCTTTATAAAAATAAGAAACTCAAAGCAGTTTTTGAAAATAGCACTTCCCTATTTGAAAAACCAATAACGATAAGCCAAATATCATTTGACAAAAAAGAACCTGTAGAAAATCACATATTAATGATTGGCGATACCGCAGGATTGATTCACCCCATGTGCGGCAATGGTATGGCAATGGCTATTCACAGCGCTAAAATTGCTTCTGAACTGGTATTGGATTTTTATTATGGAAAGATAGCATCAAGAAGCGAATTTGAGAAAAAGTATATTCAAGAATGGAAAAAACATTTCAGTAAAAGATTATTCTTTGGAAGACTATTAGCCAAAGCGCTCACACACAAAAATTTTACGCATATAATGACGACTGTTACGGCTTCGATTCCGTCATTACTTTCCATCATCATCAAACAAACGCATGGCAGCCCCATAACAATCGAATAATGAGTGTAAACACTAAATATAGAACAGAAGAAATTGAAATAATGGACGATTTTTCGCTTGAAGGCGAAGAATTGATCGGCGCTTTAGATCAGATTGCTGCAATCAATCAATTGCTTGGAGGTAATAAATTAACGCTTCACGGAATAAAAAAACTTTTAAGGAAAACTGATATTTCAAAAACGATAATAATCGCCGATATAGGTTGCGGCAATGGCGATATGCTGAGAATGCTTGCAAAATATGGAAAAAAGTGCAATCTGAATTTTAAACTCGTTGGCATTGATGCAAATGCTTTTACAATTGCTTACGCTAAGATGCTTTCAAAAGATTTTTCAAACATTGAGTATCTCTGTATGGATATTTTTAGCGAAGAATTCAGCCAATTAAGATATGACATTGTTTTATGCACCCTAACGCTCCATCATTTTTCAACAAATCAGATAGAAGAAATAATGGATGTGCTGAACAAAAACGCTTCAATGGGCATTGTCGTAAACGATTTGCACCGAAGCAAACTTGCTTACCGCTTATTTCAACTGATTGGCTATGTTTTCAATCTCAACGATATGTCTCGCAATGACGGATTAATCTCTATTTTAAAAGGGTTCAAAAAGAACGAATTAGAACATTTGTCTAAAAAATTAAATTTAAAAAACTACTCCATAAACTGGAAATGGGCATTTCGCTACCAATGGATAATTACTAAAATATGAGTGTCAAAATAATCACAGCTGTTAAGCAGCTTCCGCAATATTCCAGAACAACAGAAGAAATTCTTCCGCTTGTCGATGTCTGGCTAGAAGGTCAGGAAGAACGTTTTATCAAAAAAGTAAAAAAGATATTTGAAGGAGCTTCTGTAGATAAACGGTATTCTATCATGGAACCTTCGGAGGTTTTTACTGCCACTTCATTTGAAGAAAAAAATGACATCTACAGTCGCGAAATGATTGTTTTAGGCCATCAGGTTCTCGAAAAAGCATTGGGCAAAACAGGTTGGGATCCACAGAGTTTAGACTACATTATCACGGTAAGCTGTACCGGAATCATGATTCCTTCGCTTGACGCTTATCTGATCAATAAAATGAAATTGCGACAAGATATCGTTCGGCTTCCTGTAACCGAAATGGGCTGCGCGGCTGGAATATCTGGAATTATTTATGCGAAAAATTTCCTGAAATCAAATCCTGGCAAACGTGCAGCCGTAATTGCGGTAGAATCGCCAACAGCAACTTTCCAGCTGAATGATTTTTCGATGCCGAATATCGTCAGCGCAGCCATTTTTGGCGATGGCGCTGCCTGTTGCCTGTTATCCTCGAAAGAAGAAGATTTAGGTCCTGAAATTATCGACGAACAGATGTATCATTTTTACGATGCCGAACACATGATGGGCTTCAAACTCACCAACAGCGGATTGCAGATGGTTCTCGATATTGAAGTTCCAGACACCATTGCTTCGCATTTTGAGGAAATTATCCATCCTTTTTTAAAACAGAATAATCTAGAAATTAAAGATATTGACCACATGATATTTCATCCCGGCGGAAAAAAAATTGTCACAACCGTCGAAGCGCTTTTTGCTGGACTGGAGAAAAATATTGATGATACTAAAGAAATCCTCAGGGATTATGGCAATATGTCGAGCGCTACCGTTTTGTACGTTCTGGAAAATATTATGAACCGAAATCCGAAAAAGGGAGAAAAAGGTTTAATGCTAAGTTTTGGCCCAGGTTTTTCGGCACAAAGAGTTTTATTGCAATGGTAATTTGAAAGCTTATGAAATTTAACAACATTATCTCGCAGCTTCCGTACAGCGAGCCTTTTCTGTTTGTTGACGAACTGCTTCATGTAGACGAAAATGGCGCGACAGGAACTTATACATTCAAAAAGAATCTTGACTTTTACAAAGGTCATTTTAAAGATAATCCTGTAACTCCAGGCGTTATTCTAACCGAAACGATGGCTCAGATTGGAATGGTTTGTTTGGGGATTTTTCTTTTAGGAAATGATTTGGGAGCCCATACCGTGATCGCTTTTACTTCTGCCGATATGGAGTTCTTAAAACCTGTCTATCCAAATGAAAAGGTAACGGTAACTTCTGAAAAATTATTTTTTCGCTTTGGAAAATTAAAATGCAATGCGGTAATGAAAAATGAAGCTGGTCAAGAAGTCTGCCGAGGTGTTTTGGCTGGAATGATAACCAAGAAATTATGAAAAAACGAGTTGTAATAACAGGTCTTGGAGTTGCCGCACCAAACGGTGTTGGAATTCCTGCGTTTACTCATGCGCTGGAAAACGGCATTTCGGGCATTCGTCATGATGCTCAGTTAGAAGAATTGCAATTTTCTTGTCAGATTGCGGGCCAGCCTCAAATAGCTGAAGAACTGAAAGCGCACTATTTTACCGAGCTGGAACTTCGCGGATTTAATAGTACAGGAATCCTATATGGCGTTATTGCAGGTATGGAAGCTTGGCAAAATGCAGGACTGCCTTTAAATGAAAATCCAGACTGGGACAGCGGCGCTATTTTTGGCTCAGGCACATCAGGAATCGATAAATTTCGTGAAAGCATTTATAAAATTGATGAACTGCAAGTCCGAAAACTAGGAAGCACAGTTGTTGCACAAACTATGAACAGCGGTGTAAGCGCGTATCTTGGCGGTAAAATCGGATTAGGGAATCAGGTTACAACCAATTCTTCGGCTTGCACAACAGGCGCAGAAGCTATTTTGATGGCTTATGACCGAATACAGTCTGGACAGGCAATACGAATTCTAGCAGGAAGCACCTCTGATAGCGGTCCGTATATTTGGGCAGGTTTTGATGCGCTTCGCGTCTGTTCTTCCAAGTTTAACGACAAACCAGAAGAAGGTTCAAGACCCATGAGCGCTTCGGCAGCAGGATTTGTTCCCGGGAGCGGTGCTGGTGCTTTAGTCATTGAAGACTTAGAAACTGCTTTGGATCGTGGAGCGGTAATTTATGCCGAAATATTGGGCGGAAATGTCAATTCTGGCGGACAAAGAGACGGCGGCACTATGACGGCTCCAAACAGCACAGCCGTGCAAAGATGCGTTAAAACAGCCATCGAAAATGCAGGAATTAATCCGAATGAAATTGATGCAATAAACGGTCATTTGACAGCCACAACAAAAGACAGTCTCGAAATTGAGAACTGGACAAAAGCATTGAACCGAAATGGATCAGATTTTCCATATATTAATTCTTTAAAAAGCCTCACGGGACATTGTTTAAGCGCTTCTGGAAGTATCGAAAGCGTTGCTGTGGTTTTGGAGCTTCATAAAGGTTTTTTGTTTGGAAATAAAAACTGTGCTGACCTTCATCCTGAAATCGCTGCGCTAATTGCCCCTTCAAAAATACTTTTAGAAACAATTAAATTCAACCCAAAAGTAATTGCAAAAGCCAGTTTTGGTTTTGGCGATGTAAATGCGTGTATACTATTTAAAAAATTTGAAAACTAAGATGGACAGACAGGAACTTATTGCAAGACTAAAAGTAATTATCAAGCCGTTTGCTGCAAACGAAGAAGCTTTTGAAAACCTAACCGAAGAAACCGATTTTATTAAAGATCTTAATATCAATTCGGCCAATCTGGTTGATATTGTACTGGACATTGAAGAAAATTTCAATGTCGTAATTGACAACACTGATATGGAACGTATGCTTAATGTAAAAACGGCTGTGGAAATCATTGAAACCAAACTCGCCGAAAAATGATCGGTAATGATGTAATAGATCTTGCGCAGTCACGGATAGAAAGCCGATGGCAGCGCAAAGGTTTTGCCGAAAAGCTTTTTACTGCTGAAGAACAAAAATTGATTAAAGAGCATTCTTACCCCGAAATCATGGTGTGGCTGCTTTGGAGCATGAAAGAAGCGGCATACAAAATTTACAATCGGCAGACTAAAATACGAGAATTCAGCCCTAAAAAGCTGTGCTGTTTTTTAGATTCTTTAAATTCAAGTCAGGCTTTTGGGAAAGTGCTTTGCAATGAAAATGTGTATTATACCAAAAGTATATTTTCTTTGGAAAGCATCCATACAATTGCAGTCAAAAATCGGGAAAATATACCTAATGTAATTGAAGTTGAAAATAAAGAGATTATAAAAGATGAAAATGGCATTCCATATTTAAAAACTGCCCAATCGCTTCAGGACATTTCAATCAGCCATCATGGACGTTTTGAAAAACGGGTAATTATTAAGAAATGAATTCAGGTCGTCTGTTTTCTTTATCCCTCGCGGCCACAAACGGTCTATCAATATTCGATAAGTGCCATCGCTTTGCCTATAATCGTAAACTCTTTTGATATTTATTGTTTTCATTTTACTTCATTTCCTTCAAAATACTTTCTGCTATTTTATTATAATCATCGTTGTAATGATGCGAACCAGGAATTTCGACAGTTTTTATATCTGATTCTGCGAAACGTTTACGGGTTTCGGATTCTTCTTCACTTCCAAAAAAACAGACTGGGTTATAAGCTTTGATTTTTTTTATTTCAGCAATCACATCGTAGTCGTCATTTGAGCTTTCCAAACTTAACATATCGGCAATATGAATTTCAAAATCGGCTTTTACATCTGGCGATAACGAATAAATACCTTTTAGTTTTTCTTTTAAAGTTTCTGGCAAATTAGCAGCCGCAAACGGAACAACAGATGCTCCAAATGAATAACCTACCAGAATAAACTTTTTTTTGTTCCATTGCTGCAAATAATGCTCGACTGCTTTTGAAATAGAAGTTGAGGTTTCGGATGGCGTTTTGGCATTCCAAAAATATTTCTGAGCATCAAGTCCAATAACTGCAACTCCCCTTTCGGCAAGCGCCTCTCCAACCGATTGGTCAAAACTTGTCCACCCGCCATCACCTGAAATTAAAAAAGCAACGGGAAGATTTTCGTCTTTATTTTTTGTCGGGATTAATGTTAAAGGCATTTCAAACGGAAGGGGAACCAAATGCTGCTCTTTTAATAATGAATTTTGTTCTGATTTCTGTTTTGCGTAACTAGGCGTATTTATAATTTCTTTATAAGCTTCAATAAATTGCGGCAGCCAGTTTTTTGTAACAGAAAATCCATGTCCTACTTTAGAAAGCGAAATTAATTTTCCTAGCTTCAGTCCATCCATATACTTTTTTGTATCTGCGTAATTGCACACCTGATCGGTTGTGCCTTGCAAGACAATAAAAGGCGCAGTGAGTTTTTCTGTTTTTTCAAGATAATAGGCTTTTCCTGCTTTTAAAACATGAGATGTCAATCCAGAACCATCGCATAGAGTCCGATCTGTTTCTATATCTGGACAAAATCCTAAAGCAATTCCACCGCTAAAAGTATTCGCTGGCGCTTGGGCTAACATTCCATAAACTAAAGTTGCTCCAGAAGAATAGCCTACCAAAATAGGTTTTAAATATTGCTTCAGTTTTAATTTTTTCTGCAAAATCAGACTCAATTCTTCAAAATCGCCTGCAGGATAATAACATTTCGATTTTTCTTTTTTTATGCTTTTAAAGTAATGCTGAATATCAACTCCTGCCACCAAAGCTCCTTGATCTACAATATTTTTTGCCATATCTACAACGCCACTATTCCAACCTCCATCACCAGAAATAAATAGCACCACTGCATTAGGCGCTGTTTTGGGTTTGTATAATGTAACTTTTCCAAATGCACCAACTTTTATGGTGTCAGCATTTGAGGCAAAAATGTTATTTCCAAAAATAAAAACGAAAAGAAAAATTAGAGCTGTTTTATCCATCATAATTCTTTTTTAGCATTAAATTAAAACTTAATTTTCTTATCATACATTAGTATAGCAAGAACAATAAAATAGATATAGAGATTCAGCATGAAAAGCCTTTGCCATAAACCTTTGTAAAGAGAAATAAAATTAGTTTCGCTTGAAGAGAAACGAAATGTAAACAGTATTGTCATTATGAGTCCGAGGGTAAAAACAATCCATGAAAAAACATAAAATTGAGGCTTTCTTTCTATTGCAATTGCTTTTCTGAGCACCAAAGGGAGCACTAAAGCCGCAACAACTCCAACGCCTCCTGCCAAACTGTGCATCAAAAAAGAGCTGGTCATCTTTCCATCAATTTTATCTGCCTTAAATAAACCAGAACCAATTCCTTCACCTAAACCATAAAGAATAATGAACAGTGAACCTAATTTTATATTTTTAGAATGGCCATGAAATGTATTTCTAAAAATAATTCCGAAGCAGATAAATATCATTCCAATGCAGATCCACCAAATCGAAATTATATTTGAAACCGGACTCATGCTGGCTCCTAAAGAACTCATAGTATTTTTTAGCTGACTATACCCAGCATAATAGCTTCCCAATGCAAACACAACAATAAAATCTGAAACACAAGTCAAAATGCAGATTACTGCCACTATTTTTGCCCAATTGAATTGTGTTGTTTTCATACTGCCTACAATTACGGTTTTACAACTTTATTCAGAACAATTGGAGCTTGAAGCAAATCGTAATCATGAGAATAAACCAAGTATTTGTTATGCCAAACGGGAGAAAATTTTTCTTTAAAGTCACGCAAACCTTTATAGTGAGAAAAAAACTTGATTCTTTCGTAAGCAAACTTCATTGATTTTTCTGGAAAAGTAGTGGCTTCTTCCATTCCGCTCATTGCCGCCAATCCGAGATTTACTGAGGCATATCCCTGCGATTTTAAATACGTAAAAAGCTCTATAAGAATAAAATCCATGATACCATTTGGAGCATCGCTTGTTTTGCGAATCAAATCATAAGTTCCTTCGTTTTCAGCATAATCTGGAATTACATTTAAAAAAGCGACAATTTTTTCTTCTGCATTATCAACCGTAATAATAGTCTGCTGTTTTAGTTCTTCCCAGTCAAATTTTCCTTGCGAAAAGATAATTTCGTTTCTTCCTGTGCTATCCAGCCATTCATCGCTTACGGCTTTAATTTTCTGAAGCACTCCATCTTTTATTGGCGGCGTATAAATAGTAGTTTTAAAACCTTTCTCTTTGACTTTGCTTATTGCATTCCGCAACGATTTTTTTGCACCGCCTTCTAATGTAAATAGCGATAAATCGACAACTCCCTCCTGACCAATAAACAAGTTCTTTTTTTGCAATGAAGCAAACAAACCTATATTTTCTTCTGAAACACGATAATAGATGCTTCTGAGCCCATTTTCGTAGCAGTAAACATCAAATTCTGTGATGCATTGCTTCATTTCTTCAGCTGATTCTGCAACTGGATTTTCTAATACGACAGCAAAATTATCTGCAACACGATATGCTAAAAAAGCCTTCTGATTTTTGGAAATAAAAATAGTCTTATCATCATAGGTTTTAAAATAATCCAAAGAAGATGAGCCGTATTGCTTTAGAATCTCATTCGCTACAGCAAAATCATTTTCAACCGCTTCTTTTTTAATCGTATACGGACGGATTAACGCATAAAGCAAAAATCCTAACGATAAGAATCCGCAGATATTTATCGATATTAGAAAGTGCCTTGCAAAACGATCCAAAGGAACTAAATCTGAACTTCCAATCAGAAAATAATTTTGAAGCGTATATTTTATCGATTGAAGCCAGTTGAAATCAATATTAAAATGTTTTTTGTCTAAGAAATAAAAACCTAAAACGCCATAAATTAAAACAGCTGAAATGCTAATTAAAACGGTCTTAAAACCTACATTCTGCAAATGAGAATTGCTTTTTACATAGTACTCTTTCCTGGTTACAATGAGACTGATCAGAACGATTAATGCAATTAGGGCTTCTTCATAATCTATTGCTTTGGCAAGGTTTCCTAGAACAGAAATACCTGTCAGGAAAACAGAAAACCACCACGCGGTACGTAATCCTTTGAGCATAAAAGCGGCGTTAACGAGCATAAATAACCCAGCAGTTATCACAAAATAATTGGACACTTTAATGGCAGAAATTGGAATTATATCTTCTAAAGCATCCAAACGTTCTGAAATAGCAGGCGTCAAAACAGATATTATATTGATTAGCCCTAATATAAAAATTAGGAAAGAAGGTATAATACGCATTAATAGTTTATTGGCACTCAATAAAAACAATGCTGCTCCTGCCAATAGCGGAATCCAAAATTCAAAGAAACGATACAAAAAAGTTATGGCTATCGCATTGACGTTCTGAAAGCCAAACTGTATCAATACGAAACTCATTGAGATTTCTATGGCTCCAAGCCCGCGAAGAAAAGGAGAAACGATTAAAAATATAACCGAAATAATATAGCCCATTATAGCCGCTGTTAACGATGGCGAAAATCCTAGCGCAATCATGGCTACATATAAATGCGCGATTCCGACAAACTCAATCATTACGGAATAAAAAACAACTAACAGGAATTTATTTTTGATGATTCTATTATTTCTCAAATCCTCCATGAAAACCTCGGCCGAAGGAAAAAATCTTATGATAATGTTGTAGAAAAATCCTCTCTCCAGAACCGAAACATAAATATAATACAGCAAAATGCTTAATCCTGCCACGGTAGCAAAGGCATACCATTCGCCAGCGCCTGTAGTGCCTTGAAAAAAAGAATAGATTAATGCAGGAATTGCCACAATGATCACAGAGAGTATTCCGACGAAACCATAAACAATTGAGGCAAAATGAATTTGAGTTGCTTTTATCCCCTTCTTTTCTATGGGTTTTGTAAAAAAAGCTAAAGACGAAATTCCGCCGGCAGGAAGAAAAACACTAACAAAGTTTCGTTTTAAAAAGAGAACAACTGCATCTGCAAATGCAATTTTACTTTGCACCGCCTTAAAAGAAGCATAATACATTAATGCTTGCAATGCTATATAAATAACGGCTAAAAAGACACCGCATAAAACCCAAAAACTGCTGGCATTTGCAATTACATTTTTGACTTCTTTCAGTTCCGAATTTTCATGTTTGATAAACCAAATTCCTATTCCGAGAAAAAAAATAGTAAAAACAGATTGTCTAATAATTTTATCATTTTCTCGTATAAAGGAGATTCCTTTTTTCTCTTTAAAAAAAACAAGAAATCTATTAGAAATGGATTGTACTTTCATATTTACACCATAAGAAAATTTAGTAATGAAAATATATGTCTTGGCTCGTAATAAATTTACAATAATTATCTCTTAGTTAAAAATTTACCTCAATATTTTTTAGCTCGCAGCCACACCTATTATTAAGAAGATTCTCTATATTTGAATTAAATTGCATCTTATATTTTATACGCTAGAAATCTAAATCTATGAGAATACATTTTACTAAAGCAGTATTATTTTTATTGTTCTTATCTTTATTTTCATGTGAAAATAAAAAACCGAAATCAGCCCCTAAACCGGCATACAAAGCGGGTGTAATTTTATCTTTTGATGATGCTTATGTTGACGAATGGTCAGAAGCAGATCAAGCCTTGCGAAAGTATGCTTGGAAAGCGACTTTTAATGTCTGCCGCATAGATTCTATTGGCGCGCCAGAAATTAAAACACTATTAGAAATGCAAAAATACGGCCATGAGATCGCTGGACATGGTTATCATCATTACAATGCTGTAAAGTTTACTAAGCAATTTAACGTCAAAGAATACTTAAAACAAGAAATAGATCCAATGATTGTTTCTATGAAAAAAAAGGGATTCAATGTGACTTCTTTTGCTTATCCGTACGGCGAAAGATCAGATTCTTTAGATCAGGCATTATCTCCTTTGTTTAAAATTATTAGAGGACGAGCATTTGGAGGTGAAATCCCAGAAAAACAGGACAGTTATTTTGATAATTCTAAAATTGTTTTTGCTTTTGATATTGACAACAGCCATATTCATTTCAGCATTCCGTATGTACTTGAACTATTGGATTATGCCAAAAAGAACAATAAAATTCTCCTTCTATGCGGTCATAAACCCGTTAAAGAAGTAACCGAAAATTATCAGGTCAAAATTGAAACTTTAGAATTTATCTGTAAATACATGAAATTGAATGATCTTAAATTCTATAAACTTTCAGATTTAGACAATTTGGTTTCGCCTCAGCTTTAATACCTATAGATTGAATTACCACTAACATAAAAATAGCTTTTTTAAAATGAAAAAATTTCTACTAACATTAAGCCTAATTCTATGTATTGTAATGGCTTATTCACAAAAAAGTGCAATTCCTGCAGACAACAAACTCCAAACAAAGCTAGATTCGTTGGTAAACAAATCTGCGATCCCGTTTATGTCAGAAAGTTCAAGAGTTGGTCTCTCTATAGGAATCATTAAAGACGGAAAAGAATATTTTTATAATTACGGCTCGACTCAAAAAGAAAAGCAGATTCTGCCAACTGCAAGTACGATTTACGAATTGGCTTCAAACAGTAAAACATTCTCTTCTACATTATTAGCAAGAGCCGTTTTGAACAAAAAAGTAAACCTCACAGATGATATTCGAAAATACTTAAACCAAGATTATCCAAATCTTCAATATAATGGAACTCCAATTACACTGTTAAATCTAGCCAATCTTACTTCTGCCCTCCCAAATTGGATGCCAGACAGCAGAGAACTTTTTGCCAAAGCAAACCCAGATTCTATTGCATACCTATTAGATGCCGTACATAGAAAGTATAGCAGAAACCAATTTTACACCGATTTGCATAAAGTGAAATTAGATACAATTCCTGGTGCATTGGCAAGACACTGCAACACCGCCGCTCAATTATTGGGACATATTATGGAAACGGTTTATGGAGAAAAATTCGGAACATTAATAAGAAACCAATTTACAACTCCGCTCAAAATGAAAAACACAGTTTTATTGGGCAATGGCAAAATTCCGGCTTCAATGGCATTTGGATATGATGCCAAAGGAAGAAAAATGCCTTTTATAGATTGGGAAGATATTCAGGTTGCGGCGTCTATCGCTTCTTCAACTTCAGATATGTTGAAATATATCAAATATCATTTGAATGAAAAAAATGAAGATGCCAAACTTAGCCATCAGCCAACTACGGGAGACATTCGCAAAGGTGCAATTGCCTTAAACTGGAAAATAACCAAACCTGAAAATGGCCCAATACGAATTTCGCACACAGGCGGAAGTTTAGGTTTTAGTTCTTATGTTGTTTTTTCTCCAGAAATGAATTCGGGAATAATTCTTTTTGCAAATGATTCTGATATGAAAACTCAAAATGAACTCATCAAATTGGCTGAAATGATTTTGTATTAAAAACCGAATTTAAAAGCCTGATTCTTTCAGTTTTTTTTCTTTTTGCTGCGCAAAGATTTACTCTTAAAAAAATACAGAGAATAAATACTTTTAATTACTTTTAATGCATCAATTCTATTTGCAAAATGATTATTAAGAAAAAAGATAACTGGTTTAAAATGCTCTTCGAATGGAAAGGTTCAGTTTTACCCCAGCTTATTCCGCGATTGTTTTTACTCTTTCTATTTTCTTTTCTTGTTTTCTATTACAAATCTTTTTTACTAGAATATAATCTCCATATAAATCCTGCAATTTTTACTTTATTCGGAATTGCGCTTGCAATATTTCTTGGTTTTAGAAACAATGTGAGCTACGACCGTTTTTGGGAAGGAAGAAAACTCTGGGGTGCTTTATTGAATGATTCCAGATCACTTGCAAGACAAAGCATTACACTTTTAAACTCTAAAGAAAATAAAGCTGAAAGTCAAAATTTTATCAATTTGCTGATTGCTTTTGTGTATGCTTTAAAACATCAATTGCGAGATACTGATGCTAGTGAAGATTTAAATCGCCTGCTTTCCTCAGATTTTAGGGATAGGTTAAAAGATGTCCATTTTAAGCCAATCATTATTCTAAAAGAATTGGGACTTTGGGTAAAAAAGGCAAAAGAAGAAGGCAAGATTGATGGTTTGGCACAATTGGCATTTGAAGAAAATTTGAATAAACTTTCAGACATTGTTGGCGGATGCGAAAGAATTGCCAGCACTCCTATTCCGTATACTTACAGTGTATTATTACATCGAACTGTTTACATTTATTGCTTTATGCTTCCATTTGGTTTTGTTGAAACATTAGGATGGATTACACCATTCGTAATTGTTTTTATTGCCTATACTTTTGTTGCGTTAGAAGCAATTGCAGACGAATTGGAAGAACCTTTTGGCGTTCAGCCAAATGATCTTGCATTAGATGCTATGTCTCTTATGATCGAAAATACACTTTTAGAATTAAACAATCAGGAAACAATTGCCAAGAAAACTTCTAATGAATATTATATTACCTAATTTACTTCAAAAGCCATGAACAAAGTTTTATTAGTTGAAGATGATCCTAGAGTAGCATCTTTTATTACAAGAGGCCTCGAAGAACAGTTGTATCAGGTAAAAAATGTCAGCAAGGGTTTTGATGCCATTAATGAAGTAATGGAGAATACTTATGATATTATCATTCTTGACATTATGCTTTCTGACCTTTCTGGTTTTGAAGTCTGCGAAGTTTTGAGAAACCGAAAAATAATTGTTCCTATTCTTATTTTAAGCGCTCTTGACACTCCGCAGGAAAAAGTGAGAGGATTAAAAGCTGGAGCCGATGATTATTTGGCCAAACCCTTTTTATTTGAAGAACTTCTTGCCCGAATCAACGCTCAGCTTCGCCGTACTGAATTTAGCTCTGGTGTTTTAGATTTTCAATCTTATGCTGGAATCAAAATCAATATGAAAGAACAAAGCGCCACTAGAGATGGTAAAGATTTGAAACTTTCTTCCAGAGAACTAAAACTTCTGATCTTTTTTATGAAAAACCGAGAAACAGCTTTGTCTAGAATTGCCATTGCAGAAGCTGTTTGGGATATGGATCTTGATATGAGCATCAATACGGTTGATGTTTATATTAATTATTTAAGAAATAAAGTCGACAAGAACTTTCCTTTTCCGCTTATACATACCATAAAAGGCACCGGATATATGCTTAAAAATAAGGTTCATGAATCTCAAGAATAAACTTGCCATAAATTCGACTCTTCTATTTGCGTTTATCTTAGGATTTGTCCTTATTGGGTCTTTTTTGCTTTTTAAAAGCCATAGAGAAGATTTGTATTATGAAAAGCTTGAAGACAATGCCTTAATAACCGCTTTTTTCTATTTTGAAAAAGATGAAATTAAAAAAATTGATAGTGTAAGCTATCAAGAAATAGAATCGAAATACAATAAAATTGCAAACCAGTCCATCAGAATTTATAATGCAAAAACAAAAAAGCTGTATTTGCAAGATGATGTTCCTGTTGAACTAACCGATCGAAAATTAAAAGCGATTTCAAAAAACAAAATACTGCATTTTATTATAGACAAAAGGCAATTTTGCGGTTTGTATTACAAAGACAATCAAGGTGATTTTATTATAGTTGTTTCTGGAATTGACGATGTTGGAAATCGGCAGTTAGAAGTTCTTGCCTTAGTCTTTTTCTGTTTTTATCTCGCTGGGATCGCTCTCAATTATCTTTTAGGGCGGTTTTTGGCCAGACAGACTTTCAGACCTTTTGAAGACGTCATTTCGAAAGTAAACACGATTACAACAGAAAATCTCCATTCGAGACTTGAAATGCCTGCTGCAAGCGGAAAAGATGAAATAAAAGAACTTATTGCAACCTTTAATTATCTTTTAGAAAGGCTTGAAAGCGGTGTTACGATACAGAAAAATTTTCTGAAAAATGCTTCTCACGAGCTCAAGACTCCGCTGACTTTTATTATTGGCGACATCGATGTCTCTTTACAGCACCCGAGAACCAATGCAGAATACGAAGAGGTTCTAAAATCGCTCAGAAAAGATACTTTCCATTTAAAATCGACTCTAGACGGATTGCTTATTCTGTCTGGATTGGAACTTTCAGAACCTGACCAGATGGAAACGATTCGAATTGATGAAATTTTGTGGAATATTTTCGAAAAAAAAGCAATCGAATATCCTGAAGTCAAAGTCGCTCTAAATTTGGATGCTATTGCCAACAACGAAGATTTATTGTCTGTGCAGGCTAATAGACATCTGCTTTTTATTGCACTTTATAATATTATAGACAATGCAATTAAATTTTCTTTTCCGTTGCAGGTTAATGTTCTCGCTTCTGAAAAAAATGGAAAACTTCTTTTAAAAATAATAGATCAAGGTGCTGGAATTGCAGAAAAAGATATTGAATCTATTTTTGATTTATTTTTTAGAAGTGACCGCACCAGACATATTCAAGGTCAAGGATTAGGTCTCTTCATTACGACTCAAATACTCAAGCGTCATAATATCATTTTGACTGTGGATTCTGAACTTGAAAAAGGAACTGTTTTTTCACTTCTTTTCCCTTGATTTTTGATTAAAATATTAAGCCGTTTTCTCAATTTCAGAAAGCCATTTTTTGCAATTGGTAACATTGGCATAATATTCTAATCTATCTCTAATCTTGTTCAAATTTACCTCTAATGCCTTGTTTTATGGCATCTGACACAAACTGCTTGATTTTAAAGAGATAGTCAATTTTTCAATAAATAACATCTTCGTCATTTTAAGTTAACAAAGAATTGTTTTTTGATTTTACGTTAACATAAGCCTTAAATCCAATCAAAGGAAAGGGATTTTATTTGTCGTGAATAAAAACTAATAAATAACATGACAAAACTAAAACTCTTTTTTTCGGCTTTAATGCTCCTTACCGCTGGAAGCATTTTTGCCCAAATTACAACTTCATCTTTGTCTGCAAAAGTCAATGATGGAACAAGTGCAGTTATTAATGCAGATGTTACCTTAACACACCTGCCTACAAATGCGGTTTATAAAACGACGACAGACAAGCAAGGCCGTTTTAGCTTTGAAAACTTAAATGCCGGCGGACCGTACGAATTAGAGATAAAAAGTGCAGACACCAAAGATTATTCAAACGCACAAATACACTTAGCCCTTGGAGATAATGATCTGCCAGCTATCACAGTAGGAAAATCAGATAATAATGTATTGGAAGAAGTTGTTATTACAAGCTCTAAACCTTCTTCTAAAAATAATGGCACAAGCATTAATGAAAAACAAGTTAATTCGCTACCGATCATTAACCGAGGAATTCAAGATGTTACAAAACTTGTTCCTCAAAGTTCTAACAATTCTTTTGCAGGTACCAATTTCAGATACAATAACGTTACAATTGACGGTTCTATAAATAACGATGCCATTGGATTTAGCCCATCTTTAGGAGGACAATCAGGGACTTCTGGAATGCCGGGAAGCAGCACACGTTCTAATTCTATCAGCTTAGATGCGATACAAGATATTCAGGTTTATATTGCTCCTTACGATATTAAACTAGGAAACTTTTTAGGAGGAAGCGTAAATGCCGTGACAAGAAGCGGAACAAATACTGTTAGTGGATCTATCTACAGCTACGGAAGAAATGCTGCGCTTACAGGTCCAAACAACGCAGGAGATGGTTCAAAAATGCCAAATTCTTTTGGAGATTATCAAGTTGGCTTTAGATTAGGATTGCCAATCATTAAAGACAAATTGTTCTTCTTTACCAATATGGAATATGCAGAAAGAACAGATCCTGTTTTCTACAACGCTGGTCAGACCGATTCTAACGGAAAATTGACTTCTTTGGTTGACAATGCAACTGCAGAACAGATTACACAATTTGTAAAATCAAACTATGGATTTGATCCCGGAACTTACGGTGCTTATAACAATTTCTCTAAAAGCCAAAAGTTCTTCAATAAGATCGACTGGAAAATCAACGAGAAAAACTCACTTTCTATACGAAACAATACTGTAATTTCTCAAGCGACAAACTTAGAACGCGATGCCGCAAACTTTAGATTTGCAAGCATGGATTTTACTCAGAAAAATCAAGCAATCAGCACTGTTTTAGAATTAAAAACACACTTCAACAGCCAGTGGTCAAATTCATTTATTGCAAGTTATTCGGCAATAAAAGATTATCGTGACCCAAAATCAAGCAACATCATGTTTCCCCAAACCGAAATTGGGTATAACGGAGGAACTATTTTCTTAGGAAATGACCGTGAGGCAACTGTTTTCAATATGAAGCAAAATACAACTGAGATTACAGACAACCTTACTTATAAAACAGGAAATCATACTTTGTTGTTTGGTACGCACAATGAGTTTTACGACATTAACTATGGTTTTGTAAATGCGCTTAACGGAAGAGTTTCTTATAAATCTCTAGCAGATTTCTTCAACAAATTGCCTACTCGTGTTCGCGGAACTTATCCTTTTGATGGTTCAACTAGAGATGAAATCTTTAATGATCCTTATGCTAAATTCAAAATAAACCTTTACAGCGCTTACGTTCAAGACGAAATAAGAGTTGGAAGCAAATTAAAAGTAGTTCCAGGTGTTCGTGTAGATTATACTGATTTGCCAAACAAACCAAAATTAAGCCAACAGGTGCAAAACTCGCCTGAAGATCCAAACTACGGAACAACGTATACGTATACTCCATTAAATCAGATTAAAAACAATTTCTTTAGCACAGCATTGGTTTCTCCAAGAATTGGATTTACCTATAATGTTGACGAAGATAAAACATTTGTCATAAGAGGTGGATCGGGAGTATTTACAGGAAGAATTCCGTTTGCATGGTTAGGATATGCTTATTACAATGACGGTGTTGGATACGGAAGTTATGACAAAAACAATCTAACTCCAGCTCAGGTTGCTGCGGCAGGAGATCCTCTGGCAACTGGAGGTTTAAACGGTTACCATGATGCTACTCCAAAAGTACAGGCCGATTTAGTTGACAATAAGTTTAAAATGCCTGCTGTTTTAAGAAACTCATTGGCTTTTGACAAAACAATTGACGGATATAAATTTACTGTTGAAGGTATTTATACTAAAGTAATTCGCGATTTAGAATTCCAACAAGTAAATAAAACCGACAATCCATATTATTTCTCTTATGATACAAACCACCAAATGCCAATTTATGCCGCTAACATAAATCCAGCTTTTTCAAATGCTTATTTGTTATCAAACACGAATAAAGGATATCGTTACAGCATTACCGAAATGATTTCTAAAACTTACGATTTTGGTTTCAACTTTATGGTGGCTTACACTTATGGAGATTCTAGAGACATCACAAACGGAATTCGCAACTCTATGGAAAGCAATTTTCAGATGAACCAGTCGTTGGCACCAAACAACCCTCAGTTGGCCACTTCTAACTTTAATATCAAACATCGAATTGTTTCAAATGTAGGTTATGGTGTAAAATTGGCTCCAAACAACACTTTTTCTGCTAATGTCTATTTTAATGCACAATCAGGAAATCCGTTTTCTTGGGGATTTGTTAACTCAACCATTGCAGGAACAGGACAAGCTGCCGGTTTAGCGTACATCTTTAAAGACGCAGCAGAAGCAGCAAAATATATTGGAGTAAACGCTGCAGGAGTTCCTTCTGCTACAGCTGCACAGCAAGTTGCAGATTATGAAGCATTCATAAACGGAAACGATTATTTGAAAAGCCGTAGAGGAACATTCACACAAAGAAATGGAGACACTACACCTTGGAACATTCAAGCCGATTTAAAATTTATGGATGAAATTCAGGTAACAAAAGTTGGAACATTCCAAATCTCATTCAGCATGGCCAACATCGGAAACCTTATCAATAAAGATTGGGGAAGAAGTTATTTTGTTCCTAATACTTACAATTCAACAGCAAGCCTTGGTTTAACAAAATCTGGAAACTTAGGAGGAGTTGCAACAGGCGACCCTACTTACACTTTCCAAAAACCAACCTCTGCACCTTATACTGTAGATCAATTAGCTTCAAGATTCCAAGGTCAGCTTGGCTTAAGGTATTCGTTCTAAAAATGTGTTTTTTTTTATTTTTTGATTATCTCCTGGTTTCTGATTCATGAAACTGGGAGATTTTTCATTTTAATGGACTGATCTAAAACCATATTTCAAAAAACGGCATTCGTAATATATGAATCTTTTTTTTGTATTTTTAATCCTTTACAAGCTGCTTCTATTACTTGATTAAAATGCTAAAAGAAAAAACATTCCAGATTTTCTTCTTGACAATCTTTATAACTTTCTCTATTCCGACTTGCTACGGACAATACAAGATTTCGGGTTATATTGATGCCGAACAGCCAAACAAAACCGTTTACCTAAGTCTGCTGAAATATGATGAAGAAAATATGATTACTGAAAATCAGATTCTTTTTTCGACTCAAACCAATAGCTCGGGGTATTTTGAATTTAAAGGACAGCTCTTGTCTGAAAAAGACAAACTTTACCGAATTCATTCTAATATCAATACAATCAATGGACTGCAATTAGTGCGTGATCATGAGAAAAACAATTATTATAATTTTATTTTTTCAAACAGAAATTCGATCTATTTTCCTAAATCTGGAGACACTTGGTTTAGCCAATCCAAAAACAGCAATTTGGCCGATAAGGAATGGAGAAAACTTCAATCTTTTGAGGATCAACTAAAAAAAGATAATATTCAAATCAAAAACAAAGAAGCACAACTCCAAGCTGTAAATGATTTTGCCGAAAAAGTAAAATCGTATAGCGAAAAGAGCATTAAGCATCCGTTGCTGCAGCTTTTGGCTTTTTCAGACTTGAAACGAAATGATTTTAATATCAAAAAAGATTTTGAAAAGAATGGGGCGTTTTATGAGGCCATTTCAAATTCTCTGAAAAACTACTACGGAGAAACCTCTTATTACCTTCAGTATCAAGATGAAATTTCAAAAATTTCCCATGCTATTTTGCAGCAGCAATATGCATTTCAAAAAAAGCTGAATTATACGCTGGGTATATTGGTTTTCATTTTGGTGCTTACTTCCATTTTTCAATTCAAAAAATTAAAAGCTTTAAAACCCAAAAAAGCAATACAAGAAATTTCAAATCTGACATTGACCAATCAGGAAGAGAAAATTACCAAACTGATTCTGGAAGACAAATCAAACAAAGAAATTGCCGATGCGCTTTTCATTTCCCTAAGTACGGTAAAAACGCATATTCGAAATCTATATGCTAAATTGGATGTAGCAAACCGCCACGAATTGGCAGAAAAACTGAAAAATCATCCTTGGGATTAGTCCCAATTTCAGCCTTTGCTTAACTGATTTTCAAAATCCCCAACCCTAATTTTGTCTCCGAAATCTTAAAATTAATCGGAAATGAAAAAGAATCTTTTATTGATAATCTTCGGCACAATTCTGCAATTTGCCACTGCACAGAACACAGAAAAAGCATTAAAAAACAGACAAAATATTCAAACGAGTCTTTTAGAAGCAAAAGCGCTTTTGGAAAAGGATAACGGAAAACTTTGGGGAAAACCAATCTGGAACGACAGCATCATCGTAATCGATTTTGACAATTCCATCTATAGTTTAATAAAACTGCAAAATAGCAAAACTGACAACGGCATTTTGTATTCTAAAATTATGGAACCCAATTCGCTGGTTTTTGTCAATACAACTCAAAAATATGAAGGGAAAGAATATGCAACGGTTCTCAATAATTACTTGGACGACAAAAGCGCTACTATTATCCATGAATTATTCCATCTGCTGCAAATGAAATCTCGAAAATTTAACGGAAATCCGATTGAATATCTCGACGAAACCAATGCCCGTATTTTACTGCGATTGGAATATCAGTCATTAAAAAACGCTTTGAAAGCCATTATTGAAAAAAGAAAAACCGATGAGGTTAAAAACCATTTAAAAGATGCTGTCATTTTTAGAAAAGAAAGGCAACAGCTATATTCCAAATATCTGAATGATGAACTGGAAATAGAAACATTAGAAGGTTTGGCCAATTATACCGGTTTTGTTTTATCATCTAATGACAATAAATACGAAAAAACAATTGAAGAAATTAACCAGCGAGAAGAAGCTAAAACATATACCAGACCTTTTCCTTATGCCACTGGTCCAGCCTACGGATTGGTTTTTGATTATCTAAATATAAGTTGGAGAAATGGTTTAGATAAAACATATAATTTTACTGATATTTATGAAGTTATGGTTTTAAAATCAAAATTAACTATTACCGAAACAGAATTAGAATCAGCCAAATCCAGAAATAATTTTGCTGCAATACGCAAACAAGAAATTACCCGTGAAGAAGAACAAAAAAAGCTAATTGCCTACTACGCTGATTTATTAATTAACAAGCCAACTCTAAAAGTCGCGCTTACGGATATTGACCATTACGGCCGCACATTTAACATGAATGGCACATTGACTTTAAATGATAAAGAAATTGTTTATTCCAGCATTAAGGGACGAGACAAATCAGGCAAAAACTTTGGAAATTTTACTACTATTGAAGGCAAAAATCAATTGGGAAAAGCCGGTATTTTAAGTTATGAAAAAAACGGACAAACCTATTTTGTTTTTCCGATTCCCTCAAAAATTGAAGGCAAAAAAATTATAAGCGAGTTTTACGAAATAGAGCTGAATGCAGATTGGGAAATTGTAAAGCAAAATGATGGAAATATGGAAATTGCAAAAATCTCCAAAAGCTAACTAACAGCTCTTATAAAACGAAAGCAGTCTGTCTTAAGAGGTTATCTCGACTTTTTAAAACAGACTGTTCTTTTACAATAACGTCTCCTGATTATCAGGATTAAAACTGCCCTTTGCAGGATATTGTATGCTATCTTTTAATTCTTCTACTTTTTTTGGATCAAATTTAGGCAGCTGCAATTCATTATTTTCTTTCCATTTTTTTACTGTTTTGGTAATTTCACTGCTTTTTTCGCTTGAAACAGGTGTATCGCGCGCCATGTATAATGTTTGTGACGGATAAGCCAATGAGGTACCGCTTTTTTCTATAATGTCCATCATTCTCAATAAAAGATCTTCCTGAGCTTCTTGTGAGGTTTCAAAATTTATAGCTTCAATATAAGCTGTAATTTCCACTTTTAAAGAATCTGCAGTAATTCCCGTAAAACGGACTATTGGCGTTGAATTTAAAACAGCTGGATGCGCATACAGCAGCGATTTTATTTCTACAAGCAGATAACGCATCTGGTCTGGAGTCGTTTCCATTCTAAACCCTAATATCGGATTGAATATAAAACGATCTCGGTGGGCATAATTCTCTATTTTGCTAGCCGATAATTGGCCATTTGGAATGGTTACAATGCTTCGCGCTGCCGTACGTAACGTAGTAGAACGCATACCGATAGATTCTACAGTTCCCTTGATATCATCAACTCGGCAGTAATCTCCAACACGCAGCGGCTGGTCTGCAATAAGGCTCACGCTTCCGACAAAGTTTTCTATAGTTTTTTGAGCTCCCAGAGCCAATGCAATCCCCCCAATTCCAAGTGCGGCAAGTCCGGCTGTAACATCTACTCCTATAATTCCTAAGATTGCAATGATCCCGATTACAACAATTGCCGCTTTCATCGTACGGCTTAAAAACAATACTGCCGATACTGCAGAAGCACGTCCGCGACTAGTCATTCTGCTTCGCGTAAACATACTCACAAAATCGGTCATTCTCCAAAGCAGAATTAAAAACGCTACAATGCCAATCGTCATTATGATAATGCTAAATCGCTGGCGAACAATTATCGAGATTCCCATGCGCTGCGTAAATGCCACAAACAAAATTACCGTAAGATACATTTGAACGGGCAGCGTGAAAGCTTCAATAATTGCGTTTCCTTTCTCGCTATCGGCTTTTTTCCATACTTTTTGAAGCAAAAATATAAAGACAAATATAAGCAGTCTTGACAGCAGATAAGTAACAACAGTCATGATAACCACTACTCCCCAATGTCCAATAGGAACATTTCCGAACTTCTTTTCTATTAAAACTTTTGGCAATACCCGGTCTAGAAACGTCTTTTCTCCGCTAACATCTGCCGCCAGAATCGCTTCTATTGTTTCAGCAGAAAAAAGCCACAAAGCAGGCTGGCTGTCATCTGACTGATTTTCTAAATATAGCTGTATATCGACTTTGTCTGTAGATATATTTCCAACCAAATCTATGCCTGTTGCCAAATTATCGTCTACTCGCCCTAATTCTTTACTGCTTAAAATTGATGATGGCGAAAAATTACCGCCCTGATCCAACAGCTGCTGAAAAGTCTTTGCAATTTGTATTCTTTCAGCCGTTTTGCGATACGAACGTTTGCTGAGCATAAAATACTGGCTGGCTCGCAGGTAATTCTGATCTCCAATTGCTTTTATAAATCCGTTTACAGTTCCCTGAGGCGTTCTTCTTCCTAATGAATCATCCGGAACTTTTACAGGTTCTTCGGTCGTAGTTTTTGCTCCGCCTAAAAGCTGTGCTTCTAGTTTACAAGGGGTTATCATTAATACTGACAAGAACAGTAAAAAAGATAATAAACGTTTAGCATCTACCATCATATTTTTTTGCTTTAGAAACTTGGTCTTTTAAAAATAAGAAATATAGCAGAAAAATAAAACGTTTCGGCAAGAAAACAGCTTTCTTACCGAACATTTTTCTAAATATCTACGCAAAAACCTTCTGGAGACTTTATCAAGGCAATTTTGGCGCTCTTTACAAATTCAATTACCCCTAACCGATTAAATGTTTCAGTTAAATATTCTATTTCCTCATCTGCACCTGCTGCCTGCAGTATGGTGAAGTCTTTTTGAATCTCTGAAACTTTAAGATCATTTTCACGAAGCAGGCCTTCCATTTTTGCATCTGTCATAAATAGTGCTGTTGGAATCTTAAATAATACGATCTGCACTGCAGCTATTTCTTCGTTTAACGAGTAATAGCATTTAAAAACTTCTATAATTTTCTCTATCTGCGCCGCTAAATTTGTAATCGTATCCAATGTTTCATTTACCACAATAGTGTGTCTGTACATTTTATCAATTTCACAAATAGAAATATTAAGGCTCAAAATCTCTATTTGTTTTCTTATAAACATTGAGCTTAACTTAGCGATTAATCTTATCTGATCTTCTGAATAAATGGTAAGGGTAAATTCTTTTTTCATTGCTGATTTTTATTTGTGTTTTTGAAGGGATTTGAAGGAGAAATAAAAAAAGCCTTTCACATTTGACTGAGAAAGGCTTTTTTTGAATAGACAATAGCATCCTGACTCGTCATGTGATACGAATAATGATAATTGAAATAATAATGCTATTCTGAACTGAAATTTTCATACTTGCCATAAACAAAAAAACCTCCCGCTGAGGGGAGGTTTTTCTAAATTGTAAATTTTACTTATTTATATAACATCCCTTCACTACTATCGAATGATAATTGTGATAATAATTGAAGCGATGTTAATTATATTTTTCATTTGCTTATTTGGAAGCACAAATATATTGATATTTTTTAATCTCCAAACATTAATTATGGCAAACAAAAAATCCGTTCTCTGAAACGGACTTTTTTTGCTTTTGAATTTTAAGGTATTAAAACAGCTCTGCCTTTTATTTTTCCCTGTCTCATTCTTTCATAAACTTCGTTGGCATCATCAAGTTTATGTTTTTCAATTTCTATATGAATTTTCTTTTGTCTTGCCAAACCCACAACTTCCATCAGTTCTGTTCGAGATCCCCAATACGGATTGGTCATGCTTACGCCAAAAGGCAAGCCGTTCATGCTGTACTGATAGTGCCCTCCGCCAAGGCCGACAATTGTAAGATCTCCATCAAGACTTACTACCTTTGTGCCTAAATCTATTGTTGAAGTTGCTCCTACAAAATCAAGAACCACTTTTGCTTTTTTGATTCCTGTGATTTTCAAAATCTGTTCTGCTGCATCAGCATCTTTAGAATTAATTGCAAAAGCTGCTCCCAGTTCTTTGGCAAAAGCCAATTTATCTTCGGTAACATCGCAGGCAATAATGGCTGCGCCGCTTATTTCTCTTAATATTTGCAATGCCACATGACCCAATCCTCCAACACCAATTACGACAACATATTCGTCGGGCATTAATTTAGGAAGAGAACGCTTTATGGCAGAATATGGCGTAAGTGCCGCATCTGTCAGTGGAGCGGCAATAACTGGGTCTAAATCAAATATTGGCACCAAAAGTCTAGAAGATGGCACCAGCATATAGTCGGCCATACCGCCGTCTAAACCTAAACCGCCACCGTAAGCCTGCTCAGATTGATGATCGCAATAATTTTCTTTGGATTGCTGGCAAGGCTTGCAGTGTCCGCATCCCCAAGGACCGTATACCAAAACGGCATCTCCTTTTTTATATCCTTCAACATTTTCACCAATTTCCTCAATCCATCCAGCATTTTCATGTCCTAGCGTAAAAACGGTTCCAACCACTGTTCCTTCATCTATAATATGCAGGTCTGAGTGGCAGACACCAGCACCGCCAATCTTTAATAACACTTCATCACCTTTAGGAACAGGTTTTTCGATATCATTAACCACACGGACATCTTTATGCCCAAAAAAACGTACTGCTTTCATAAAATAAACTTTTAGATTACTATTCTACTAATTTACAACTTGTATTTTTTATCAGGTTTATCAGACCAGTTAAGTTTATCCTAATTTATTGCTCACAGCAGGTAATTCTTAGCCAAAAACGGCTATCATTTGGAGAAAGGGATAGTAAAAATCTAGTTTATGGATATAAAAAAAGAGAACCTAAGCTCTCTTTAATTTTTTTATCTAAATCAATGTTTTAACTATTGATTTTAATAGTAAACTGACAATAAGATTTTAGAGTTTGAACTCTCTATATATTTTGAAAGTCTGCCTAAAAATTCTTGATTAACCATTGGGCAGCCATGACTATTGATGATATAGTATTCTTTTTCATCAGAAGGAACTTCTTTGTAAGAATGCAATACAATGGCACGTTTCATGGCATTATTATTCGATTCGTCTAATCCGGCAAGTCTGAAAGCTTTTCCGAATATTCCTTTATATGGTTTTTCTACCGAATATCTTCCTAGCGAAGTGCAGTTAGATTCTGGAGCATTGCTAAATTGCAAGATGTCTCCTTTTATTCCAGTTTCAGAACCTTTTCCGTGTGCTACCAAACCCTGATCAAGAATTTGATTGTTCTCTAGATCGTAAACAAAAAAACGGTTTCTTCCCGATTTAATTTTCATATCCACAAGAAAAGCAATTTTGTTGCTATACTTATGATTTGATGCCGTAAAAGCTTTAATCTCATTTACGTGCTCAGTAAGTCTAGCAAATTCAACTTCGCTTAAAATATCATCCTCGTCCCACATATTTAAAGACGTGAAAGAACTTAAGGAAAAAAGGAGTGCCACTAAAAATACTCTCATACCAGGCAGACAGTTAAGTTAATAATCATAATTTGGGGGATTGATAAATTAATGTTGCAAAAATATACACAAAGTTTATACAATTCCCATATCATAAGTTAAAGTTATTATAATTATCTGAAAATAACAACATTGTATGTTAAAATTCGATTAACCTACCACATTTCATGACAAAACGTGTTAACATTATCTCAACCTAACTTTTTTTCTTCTAATTTATTGCGAATGAGCCTAAAAAAAAATAATTTCTGCTAAGTGAAATATCACTTTACAGAAATTATTAGAAACATAAGCACATTAGTAATTTTTATTTTACTTGTGGCTTTCTAATCCAGCCACTTTTTTAGCGTGTCCATTATGAGCGCTTGATCTTTCTCAGGAAAATCTTTTACTCTTGTGGAATGGCTTCCTCCTGGAAGCACCATTTTTAATGCATCAACACTAGGCTTTGGCATTGGAGAGCAAGAGAACCATGTGTCATAACCTCCGTAGATGTACAAAATTTTATCTCCTTTATTTTCTACATACTTACGCACTTTCTTAATGTATTTTGGATTGTATTTTATAACAACATCTTTTGGAGCAAATCGGGCGTTAGAACTGCTTTTTACAATAGTCAGCAAATCGGCAACAGGCTCCAAATCAAACCCATAATAGCCTAACTCGCTTAAATGCTGATAATATGACGGCAGATAGACGAAAGACATTTTATCGTTATAAGTGGCTACACCCACTATTTTGTTTAAATAATCGAAAAGCTCTTTTGCAGGGGCGTTTGTTGGCGGAATTTCATCGCATTTGCCTCCCCATTGCCAAAACGAAAAGGGAAATTCTAAAACGGCATATTCCAATGCTTCAGCGAAAGGAACTTCAGTAAATGACATCTTTTTTGCTGTCGAATAGTCTTTAAAAGCCTCCAATACTGCTTCTTTATTTTGCAAAACAGCTCTTTGAAACGCTGTTATCTTTTCTCTGCATTCTGGTGTTCCAATTGTTCTGGTATGCTGTATTGTTCTAGGATCCTCACAAGTATTTATAAGCGGAGCAACATAAGGCATTGCCACATCAATATCATTTGGATATATAGATTTATAAATTAAGGCTGTCTCTCCTCCTTTGCTAATTCCTGTTGAAATCCATTTGCCTGAATATATTTCTTTCAATTTAGTCACAATTCCATGATAATCTGCAATAGCTTGATCATTGGTTAAATATTCCCACTGAATCGGATTTGGTCTTGATTTTCCGTAAAAGCGATATTCTACAGCAACCTGATTGGCTTGCAGCAGACTGCTCACTTCACTTTTAATGTTTTCGGTATTATAACCATGAGTTTCAATTACTGTGGGTCTATCGTAACCCAAGTGAGAAAGGTAAATGTAATGCTGAAAAGTTCCTTTTTCTGGGTGTTTATGATCTAAAGGCTCATCTAAAATGAGCTGGTAAGATTCGGTATAATTTTCTAAATTTTCAATTCGAGTAATACTGGCTTTTGGGAATAATTCGGTCAGCTTTTGCTGCAAGTCTGTTGAAGATTCTTGTGCCGTAACTGCAATGTAGTTTAAGCAAAGAAAGAACAGCGCAATAATAAAGGATTTTCGATTCATTTTAATCAAGTTATTTTTGAGTTTTTAAAAGTAAGTGCTATACAAAGCAAAAACCGATACTATATTACCCTTAAAATGTAATATTTTATCTAGTTTACATCAACATAGAACAAAATCGAAATAATCCTTTAATTTTATTGAAAAATTGAAACTTTACATCAGTTTGGCAAATTACAGCACATTAAATAATAACTAAAAAAAATAAAAAATGACAATAGGAGTTGGCGGATCAACTATAGCTATCGAATTAGAAAAAATACAAAACATGACGCTTGGCGTGGTGCCCATAGCGTTATCAGAATACAAACAGCGTATCAAAAAAGCGGTTTCTTTAATGAAGGAACTTAACTGTAAAGCGCTTTATGTAAATGCAGGAACCAATCTGTATTATTTTACAGGCACAAAATGGAATCCGTCTGAGCGTATGGTTGGCGCTATACTTTTTGAAGATGAAACAGTTGAATATATTGTTCCTAAATTTGAAGAAGGAACTTTTAAGACTTTTATGCAGATTGAAGGAAACTTAAATTTCTGGGAAGAACATGAAAGTCCTTCTGAATTGTTTGGACATATTCTGAAAAATAAAAATATTACTGATGGCGGTATTGCGTTAGATGAGTCGGCTGCTTTTTTTCTTATTGATGGAATCTCAAAAGCAAATCCAAACTTTAGTTTTGTAAATGCTCAACCTATAACTGCGGAATGCAGAATGCATAAATCAGCCAATGAAATTGCTATCATCCAAAGAGCCAAAGACATAACCATGACTGTGCAAAAAGCGGCGGCGCGCATTTTGCATCCGGGAATTTCAGTAAGCACAGTAGTAGATTTTATACACAAAGCACATATCAAAGCGGGTATTGCATCGGGTTCTTATTTCTGCATTGTCCTTTTTGGAGAAGATTCTCAGTATCCGCATGGGGTTACTGCTCCTCAAAATTTAGTAGAAAATGATGTGGTTCTGATCGATACTGGCTGCCGCTTAGAAGGGTATTTATCTGATATCACCAGAACTTACGTATACGGAACTCCAAATGAAGAACACCGAAAAATCTGGAATCTTGAAAAAGCAACTCAAAAAGCAGCTTTTGATGCAGCACAAATTGGAGCCACTTGCGGTTCTGTCGATGATGCTGCTAGAAAAGTTCTGGCACAAGCTGGTTTAAGCGGCGATTATGAAATTCCGGGCTTACCACATCGCGTGGGACATGGCACAGGGTTAGACATCCATGAATATCCATATTTAGTACGAGGCAATCAAACCACTTTAAAAGAAGGAATGGTCGTTAGCAATGAGCCTATGATCTGTATGCCAGGACAATTTGGTATTCGTCACGAAGATCATTTCTATATGACTGCAGATGGACCAAAATGGTTTACGGAACCGATGCTGAGCATTGATAATCCTTTTGGATTAGACGTTTAAAATAATTCCGCGATTATATAAGAGAGCTGTCATAAAAGACGGCTCTTTTTTTTATGTGCCGCTCCGCTGGAGCTTTTGATCTTTGGGAACTGAATTTTTCTATAAATATTTGGCTTCTCCGAAGCTTTGTATTTTTGCGCATCATTATAAACATAGTCCAAGATTTCAATCTTGGAGACACAAAATATTCACATTGCGTACCAATGGTTAAAACCATTGGCTATATTTTTTTTACATTTCGTTATATATGTCGCTCCGCTGGAGCTTCTGGTCTTTGGCAAACTGAATTTTTCTATAAATATTTAGCTTCTCCGAAGCTTTTGTCTTTTATTCAAACTTTGTCATAATTTGAAATTTGATTATTCTATAAATATTTGGCTTCTCCGAAGCTTTGTATTTTTACGCATCATTATAAACATAGTCCAAGATTTCAATCTTAGAGACACAAAATATTCACATTGCGTACCAATGGTTAAAACCATTGGCTATATTTTTTTGCATTTCGTTTTATATGTCGCTCCGCTGGAGCTTCTGGTCTTTGGCAAACTGAATTTTTCTATAAATATTTAGCTTCTCCGAAGCTTTTGTCCTTTGTTCAAACTTTGTCATAATTTGAAATTTGATTATTCTATAAATATTTGGCTTCTCCGAAGCTTTTTTACACAACTTTATCAAATTTTGCGTAGGCTTTCAAAAGCCCCAGCGGGGCAAAATATTTATAGAAATAAATTTTACACGCTTAGAGAAAGCTCCGTAGGAGCGAAATATTTCCATCAAATACAATTAAAAAAAATAGAGCTGCCTATTTTCATAGACAGCTCCCTTTCATTTTAACTAAATTAACTATTACTCAACCAATAATTTTTTCTTTTCGACAAATTTTCCATCAGTTGCCACAACAATGTAAATTCCTTTATTCAAATATTTAAGAGAATAAACTGTTGTATTGTGCACTGTCTCTACTAGATGTCCTGTACTATTGTAAATTGACACTTTCACTTTGCTTATATCTATGTTTTCAAAAGTAAAGTTAACAACATCTGACGCTGGGTTTGGATACATTGCGAATGCTTTTGTCGTATTTGTATTTATACCTGCTAAACCAGCGCTTCCAGATTGTAAATCAATGGTGCGAGAAGCGCTCCATTCGCTAAAAGCTTGTCCATTTATTGCTCTTACTCTAAATTCATATACTGTTTGAGTTCCTTGTTTTGGAATCCATAAATAATATGTCGTAGAAGTTCCAGCCGATGTCCATCCTGATGAAGTATTTAACTGCACTTCATAAGATGCTGCATCTGTTGATGTTGCCCAAGATGCATAAAATCCTGATGAGTACACACCTGCATTTCCAAGATTAGAAGGAATTGTCAAAGTTGCCGGATTTGGAGGTACAGAAGTTCCTGCAGTTACTGTATAATCTTCGATTTCGCCATCTCCAAGATTTCCGCACGTAGAAGACGGGTTTGCATTGTACTTCATTACAACTCTCATTCTAGTGCTTCCTGTAAATGCTATCGGTGTAAAACTTGCTGTTACCGCACCATTTGAAGAAATATTATTAATTACTTTTTCTGATGCTTCAAATTGGTTGTTTTTATTGTAGTCAATCCAAACTCCCCAATATTCAGTGTATGCAGAACCTGTAAAACCAGGTGTTAGGGTAACGCTCGTGTTTGCATTAGGATTTAGTGTAATTACTTTTGAAGTATAATCGGCATAACCATTAGCCTCTTTTCCTGATGCATTTACAAAACTTCCTACTGCTACAGAACTTATATATTCGTAACCGTTTGTGCCTTGCGCAGTACACAATGGAGCTGCCGGAATTGTTACAGTAGCTACATTAGAATAGGCTGAATAATCTGTTCCTGATTTTGCTCTTGCTCTATATTTATACGTGCTTCCAACAGTTAAACCAGTATTTGTATAAGTTGAAGCAGTGCCTGCTAGTGTAGCAATTTCTGCATAAACATCATCTGATCCTGCTCTTTCTATAATTACATTTGAAGCGTTTGTCGCATTATTTGTCCAATTAAGCACCGTTTCTAAATTTGCTGCATTTGCTGTCGCAGTCAAGTTTGTTGGAGCCAGTACTGTATTAGTCGTTTGTACTCCTGCTAAAATTGGTTCGTTTGGTTTTGTGTTATAAGCAAAATCTAAAACAGTATAACCTACACCGCCTGCTTCTACTTTTACGTGAAGCCATCCGTAACAAGTACGTCCTCTGCTTGTATATTCAAAACCAACATATCCTGTTTTGTTATCCCAAGCTGTATAAGAAGCCGTTCTCAAATCCAATTGATTTGGATAATTTCCTGGCGCTGCAAAATTGCTCGAAGCTCCAATAGAAGTTCCTTGGCTCAAGAATGATATGTTTCTTGTTCCAGCTTCAGAAACCAGTCTTTTTCCATAAGTTTCAATTTTTAAAGCTGCGGCCGCATATTGCCATGCTCCATACTCAGTATTGTCTCCAATACCCAAATCAAAATATTGCCAAGTTGATGCCGCGTTGGCTGTATAATCTGGATTGTTTACATAAAATACTCCGTAAGGCGCGTCAAATTTCAAATTGATTGTTTTAGAAGCGGTGTCCAAAGTAGCAATTCCTCCAGTTATGGCAGCATCTTTAAACGTAATTGTAACAACAGCGTCATTTGTCGTATTGTGTGCCGTTGCTTTTCCTGTAAAAGAAAGCACGGTTTTCGTATTGCTTTCCATCGTTAAAACTGCTGTTAATCCAGCTGGAACGCCTGTAATTGTATAGTCTGTCCCTGCTGTAAAAGTACCAGTACTTTTTGTGAATGTACCATTATTGGTAGTCAAAGCAATTGTCGCTGTCGAGGTTATGCTTCCGTCATTAACTTCAGCTTCATACAAGGTATCTGCCGATAAAGTTGTAGCTGTTTTATCAGTCATTCCTGTATAAATTGGAGTGTTTGGTTTAGTATTATAAGCATATTCCAAAATGGTATAGCCATCTCCGTCAGCGTTTACTTTAATTTTAAACCATCCGTAACACGTAAGTCCATCCATTAAATAATCAAATCCTACATAACCTGTTTTTCCATCCCATGTTGTATAACTAGCGGTTCTTAAATCTAACTGGTTCGGATATGCTCCCGGAGCAGTCATATTGCTTGTCGGTCCAACAGCAGTATTTGAATTCAGCAATGAAATGTTTCTAGTGCCTGGCTCGCATACAAGTTTTTTTGCATAAGTTTCTATTTTTAAGGCATTAGCAGCATAACGCCAACCGCCAAATGCACGATCATCTCCTTTTGCAATCTCAAAATATTTCCATGTCAATGCTGATGAAACAGTAACATCTGGCATATCTACAAAAAAGATTCCGTATGGGTCTGAGAATTTAAAATTAAAGAATAAAGAAGTGCAAGATAAATCTATTGTACCTCCTGTGAATGCAGCTGGTAAAAAGCTGATGCCGCCTGAAGCATTATTAACTAAAGCATGATTAGTTGCTTTACCTGTTAGCGTAACCGTAATTTGATTGTTTGAATTTACAGTAAGAACAGGAGTTATTCCTGCTGGGAAAGTGTGCGTAAAATGAGTTCCAGCTGTCAGTGTTCCTGAAGAAACAGCAAAAGTTTTGGTTCCGTTTAGTTTAATTATTGATGAAGTATCAAAAGAACCGTCATTTATAACCGCTTCTTTAAAAGCTGTAGCTGATGCAGTAAGCGTGCTTCCAGTTGCATTAACACCGGTATCAATTAAATTTTGTGCCTGCCACAAAGATTTTCTCGCAGGGTGTTCCAAAGCTGCCAGCATTCTGTCAATCTGACCTTGGGTGTACATTTTGTAACAGCCTTGCGCTCCATTGTACCCCATATAGTTTTCAAAATTTACTTTATCTCCACTGCAATTTGTTCCTGGAGTACAACCTAAAGTATGTTTACCATCTTCGGCAGGAGTATCGGCAACTTCGTCAGTGCCAGTACATCCTCCTTCAAAAGTATGAATCAGATTTAGGAAATGGCCAAATTCATGCGTAAGTGTTGCAGAAAATTCTTTACTATAGGAGTTATCATACAAATAAGCTCCGTTAAAAACGACACGAGCCGTATTGTTTGCTGTCATAGCTGAGTTAGGATACCATGCAACTCCCGAATTATTTGTAGCTCCGTCATTGTACAAATCATTTTGTATGTAAACATTCATATATTTGGTGTTGTCCCAAGCATCGGCAGCGATTTGATCATCATAGCCGCCTCCATTTCCGTAGCCATTTTTTGTCGGGTGAAATACAACTCCTGTCGTACATCCTCCGTTAGGGTCTTTCTTAGCCAGTTTAAACTCTATATTCAGCGTTCCGCGTCGAGCCTGAAAAAAGGGTTCTACTGTCTGGTAGTCAGCGTTACGGCCATTAAAGTCATCATTTAGTTGCGCCAAATGATTGACAATCTTTTCGTATGTAACAGTTTTCCCGCCTTGCACGTCGCCGTAAATGTGAAATACAACCGGGATGGTATAAGTAACTGCAGCCATTTTTGAAGTTGCAGATTTGCGTTGGGCGGCAAAATTTTTACTAAAAACATCAAAGTTCTTTTTCTCTTGAAGTGCATGCGGGTTGTTCCGGTACACTTTTTCATTTTCTTCGCTTGTCCGACATGGCAGACCTTGTGCACTAACTTTCATTATACTGAAAATCAGAAAGCAGATTAGTAATTTTGATTTCATTTGTTTAGGTTTTTAATTAGTAATTGATCAAAGTTACTGGAGGCATTCCTATTTTTCTGATAGTATTTTACTCGGAATTAATACATAATTATCATATTTTTAACCTTAAAAAAACACATAATAAAAAAATATTCACAATTAAACACTAAAAACAAAATCAACTTACAATATGCAAAAGCACCGTCTTTCCTTGTAAATGCTATAAAAAAAACCAGCACCTAAAAAGGTGCTGGCTCAAAAAACAAATTAAACTAACTCAAAATTAAAATTTGTCCCAAAAAATCTTCGTTGTCATTAAATCTCCTCCTATTGCCGCTGCAGCCGCTTCATAATTAGCTGCGTTCAGCGTTTTGTCAGATGTCGAATAAATATTTCTAACAGGAACTTTTCCGTTGGCTTCCTGCACTGCTGTAGGAGGCGCTACCAATATCGGATAATCTAGTCTACGGTATTCTGTCCATGCTTCAAAACCGCGATTGTAGTAAGCAATCCAAAGCTGATACGCAATTTTTTGTTTATCTGTACCTGTCGCAGTTGCGAAAGCAACATCAGGGCGCGCTAGATAAGTTTGAATATTCGCATCAGAAACTCCCCAAAATTTCATGCTTGCCTCTATTCCTTTCGTATAATATGTCGCTGCATCGGCTCCAACATTAAAACCTCTGCTTGCCGCATCAGCCAATAAAAAACACGTTTCTGTATAATCGAAAATCACTCCAGGATTTGTTTCTTTTCGCAATCTAAGTCCTGTGTTTGAGTAATCAACATA